>NZ_WOTD01000003.1 GCF_011516885.1 Acetobacter lambici
CTCAATCAGAGGTTCCCAGATTGCCCATGTCTCGTCCGTAAAGGTGCCTGTTCTGTCTCCTTCTTCCATCCCTACAATATGGGAAGAAATTCAAGATCTAACAGGCCCTAGAAAAACATCGTAATTAGATATCAAATCCAGCCACTTTATTTCTCATCATCATCACTGTTGCTGTAGCGATGAGTCAGATCAAGAATTAACAAAATCTAATATACTGCAATATAATCAAAATATGTCGGGTTTCCTGTCCCGGAAAATATGGTTTTGATTTCTGATGATGATAAAAAATGGATAGAGATTGAATTATTCCAATCGAACCACGCTTCAAAGAAATTTCTCCTTGAAAAATAACTGCTTATGCAGTATGTGGTCAACGATATCGCACAAAATGGAAATAAACTATGAATATAAATATTATTTTTAAAAATAAAAATAAAATTTTAATTCTTATTTTTATTTTGTGGTCAGCAATCGCTGCATATCTAGTCTGCCACCATGCAATGTGGCGTGACGAAGTGCGAAATTTTATGATTGGTATAGGAGCAACTTCCCAGATTCATCTTATTGGGAACCCCCATCCATTCCTAACGTATAAAATAGAACAAATATTTTATTGGATATTGGGTTCTTATTGGGCACTTCCATTATCTTCACTGTTAATATCTTTTTCCACGGTTATAATTATACTATTTTGCTCACCATTTGATGTTAAAACAAAATCTTTAATGTTATTTGGCTATCCATTGCTATATGAATACACTGTAATGGATAGAAATTATGGTATAAGCGCACTTCTGTTAATGCTTTTTTCATATTTTTTCTCAAATAAAAATTACAAATATATATATTCTGGTCCAATCTTGTTTTTACTGGCCAATACAAATGTTCACTCCGCACTTATTGTCGGGGTCTTGTCGGTTTTATGGCCACTCAATGTTTGGTATACAAATGGAAAAAAATGGAATGAAGAAACCAGAAAAGCTTTTATAAATGGATTTATGGGGCTTTCAGGTTTTGTAGTCTGTTTAATAACAATTTATCCAATACGCTACGACCTTGCTCCTGCGCATCCGCTGGAAATTGCTCCTAAGCATCACCTGCATTTTTTAAAAAATCTAACGTTTTTTGAGTGTGAAAACTATTTTTCTGAATTTTTCGGACATAAAACTCTTGGGAAAATAATATATATCACTCTGCAATCAATCGCTTATGCATTTATTATGCTCTCTGTTTTTTCATTATGGGGAAACACCTTACTGTTTTCTATAGCTGCAATAATCCTTGTCGGATTTACTCTGTTTTTTTCCGTTATCTATCCAGGGAGATACAGGCATGAAGCTTTATGGATTATGCTTCTTTTCGCACTACTTTGGATAAAGAAAAATACAGATCAGAAAGTCATTCCCAGCACATTAAATAAAATTGGATTGGTTTCTTTTTATGGCATGCTTTCTGTACAATTTATTTTATCTATCATGCTGGCATTCCACGAAGTGAAAACACCTAACAGTCGGTCTAAGGAGTTTTCAACCCTTATAAGTCAAAATGAAATTTTAAAAGACTCCCCAGTTCTTTCATCCCTGGACTATATTTTGGAGCCAATTCCATATTACACAAAAAAACCTGTGTTCATGATGACACTAAATGATTTTGATTTTGTAGTCCCATATAAAACCCAGCTTAATTATAGCCTAGATGATTTACTTCATGCTGCACAAAAGCTTGCATTATGTTCCAAATCACCTCCTTTGATTTTAATTGTAAATGATAAAAACAATAACAAAACATCCACCGCCAATATAATGGATAATGAAGAAGAAAATTCCATTAGGGAATATACGTATAATTACTGGATTTTTACAGCAACATCTGAACAGAAAAAACGATTTTTGGAAAAAACTCATAGAATAGCACGATATCCAAATGGCTATCTGGAGGAAGGGTTTATCGTCTACGAACTAAACGTCGATAATACTGCAAAAACCTCTTGTTCTCCGGGATGAATTTATTTTCAACTCTGTGTTAAAAAATTGAAAATTACTGCGTATGGTCTTTGAAATATTATAATTATAACTCCCCAGAACACGATCAAGCATCGCAATCCATGTTTACCCATTTGGGTCATTCAAAGTCTTCTTCATACCCGGACTGGATATCTCAAAATCCACAGTCCGGAAGAAAGCTCCCAATAAACCACTACGCCCGTTCAGACGAGCCAAGCATTAAAAAAAACAGTAGCGTCATACTCTTGCCCCCTCATTCTAGCTCTAATGGATGGACGCATAGCCGACTGCTCAAATCCAAGCGACTTTCCCAACCCTCCATTTTCAGTTCCATAGCCTGAGCTCTTTCAAGGTAACTGGCGACAACCTACAAATTTTTCCCAAATTTTACGGCAGGGAAAACATGGTTGAAAAGAAGACTAAGAATAATGGCTGTAAGAGCACCAACAGTGATCCCACTGCCAAATACAATCTGGATCCATGGTGGAAGACTCTCAGTAATATGGGGCTGAGCCGTTATAAGAATACTAAGCGCAACACTGGCCCCTGAAATAGTCATATTATTATGGTCATCAAAATCAACCTCACTGAGTATCTGAACCCCTATCATTGCAACCGTTGCAAACATGGCAAGAGCCGCCCCCCCCAGTACGGGAGCAGGAATACTGGCAACAAGTGCCGCTGCCACCGGAAAACTGCTCAGAATGATCATGATAACGGATGCCGCCACAATAACCCAACGACTACGCACGCCTGTCATACGGACAAGTCCAACATTTTCCGCATAACACGTGTATGGAAACGAATTGAAGATGCTCCCCAGAACGGTAGCCAGACCATCCGCCTGTATGGCTGAGGCAATATCATCCGCACTGATCTTACGTTTTACAATTGAACCAATAGCGTAAACACCAGCAGATGTTTCAATCATTGCAATGACCATAACAACAGTCATCGACAGGATCGGGGCAATATGAAAAACTGGCATGCCAAAATAGAATGGTTGTGTATAGGCCAGCCATGGCAGGGTATTATACTCATGAATTGTCATATCACCGAGTAGCATGGCAACACCCGAACTCAGCAGCAAACCCAGCAGAACCGCTATCGTGGCAAGAAACCCACGGAGCATTCTCTGCATGATAATGATGATAAAGAATGTTCCCAAAGCATAGTAAACATTTTTGATATCGACGGAGCTTTGTATCACACTCGGGCTCTGACCACCGACAATGCCATTGGCAGCTATGGGAAGTAAGGCAAGCCCAACAATAAGAATGGTTGACCCCATCACTACTGGTGGAAAAAACCGAACAATGGTGGAGAAATACCGCCCTATAAAAAATGCAAAGAGTCCGGCGATCAGAATAGCGCCATAAATTTCACGCAGCCCTTCAGTGCCACCACCCGCTGCCACACCAATGGTCACCATTGGTACCATGGCGGTGAATGTGACGCCTTGCAATAATGGCAACCGGACACCAATCCTCCCTATTCCTACTGATTGTATTAACGACGCAAGTCCACATGTAAAAAGATCAGCATTAACAAGATGAAGAAGGTCACTTCTTGACAGATGAAGTGCATTAGCGAGAATTATAGGAACAATAACGGCAGCGGCATAAAACGTGCAGACATGCTGAACACCATAGACGACTAGTTTTTTTAGTGGCAGAATCTCGTCAACAGGATTGCCAGATGTTGTCCCAGATTTATTTGTTTCTAGCCGGAATGATATGCCTGCACGCGTGTTTCCTTCGGTTTCATCACACTACCTTCCGGCCCTGCTTACCTGATCCATGATATTCAAAACGTTTGTGGGTACAGGTTTATAATACCATGCATGCCCTACCAACGCCTAGAATATTGGTCGGATAACACTGCAAAAGACATGAAATATCTGCAAATTATGTCCTTTGCGCATGTTATTTATCATGATCGATCTATCCCGATATTATTTAAGATTTGTGCCCATAAGTTGCCTGCAATCTTTCCTGCAAATAATCATACCCCGTTACTGGTGGGTAATGCGCACTCTCCCCTGATTGAGTAACAATCGGTTCAACCAGTGCATCGGCATCCGGGTCCAGAAAAAAGGCGATAGAATATCGCTCTCCATCAGGCCGCAAGACACGATGGGGGGTGGAGACATACACATCATTGCTCCATCGCATCAGACAATCACCAATATTGCAGATAAACGTGCCAGGAATAAGAGGGGCATCTATCCAGTCACTACCACGCGGGCGCACCTGTAGGCCGGACACACCATTGACGGCCAGAATGGTCACATTCCCATAATCTGTATGTGCACCAGCACCCGGCGCCTGATCCGTGCGTTCGGACGTGGAACTCAGACTGGCAGGGGGGAAAGGCGGGTAGCGTAAAAGACGCAATGTTGCCATAGGATTTTTAAATTTATCAGAAAAAAAGTTCTCATCAACTCCAAGATCACGAGCAAACCCGCGGTGCAAAGCGGACCCAATATCCAGACATGTTGCAAAATAGGCCATCATAAGCTCACGCCATCCCGGAATGGCTGGCCATACGTCAACATCATCGGTGTTATTGGGGCAGATATTAAAAGCCTCCTTATTGTCTGGCAGGGATGTCGTATCGAGACGTTCAACCCCCAGACCAACATAACCTCGATTTTTTCCAACCCGGCTCATGGCGACCATGTCCTTGACCGCAGATGGTTGGTTAAAAAACACCTTTGACGCTTCAAAGAGCTTTTCCATCACTTCGGGAGAAACTCCATGGCCAGTAATATAGAAAAAACCGGCCCCACGGCATGCCTCACCAATGGCTGCGGCTACAACCTCACGCTCCGTGCTGGTGCCATGCCGCAGAGCTGCAATATCAATGACGGGAATATGGGGAGACGACATAGGACATATCCTTTCAACCGAAGAACGTGAGGCATGTTGTTGTTGATCTGGCATGCGAAAAGCATCGCCCATGGTAACGGATGTTCGACCGTGAGTGCCGCGTTGCCGGATACTGCGAGGGCTAAGACCACTGGTCTGCCGGATCTCACGCGAGAGATGGAAAGCCGATCCATAACCGGTAATATCCGCAATACTGGCGAGCGCCATGTCTGTATGCCGTATGAGGCGCAGAGCGGCCTGAGCCCTGACCGCTCGTAAGTACCGCATTGGTGTTGTCCCCTGATGACGGCGGAACAGATCTATCAGATAGGGAGGAGTGACATTGGCAACTGTCGCCAATGTTTCAAGGTCTGGCTTATCTGCATAATGCTGGTCAATATAAGCCTTTGCAGCAAGCAGGGGCGTAGGCATATGGCCAATAACATCCTGTCCGGCCTCTATGCGCCATGCTGCAAACAATGACTCCCCCAAAGCGTTACGCAGCGTATCAAGCGTAGGGGACGTGTGCAGACCACAGCCAATCCCTTCACGAAACAGCGTAAGAATACGCTGGGAGGCCCGGACCCTATCCCCCAGAAAATCGCATCTGGAGGATAGTGCGGATTTTAGAATCGGTGTTTCGCACCACATGACACGGCTACCCGGGGCATACGTCGACCGCCGCCCCGTTCTGTTGATGAAGATGCCGCACTCGCCGGTATGCAGTTCCCGTTTATTGCCATCAATCACAGTGCTCATCGTGCCTGTTTCCAACAGGATCAGTGCAGCGTAAGCACCACTAGTAACACGGAATTCACCTCCTTCGGGGTAGGCGGTCTGCCCAAATGCGAAGTTGGAGCCACGTCTGATGAACGCCATTTCCTGAACCTCTGACAGATCGAGCCTCCCCACATAATCCACAGCCTGAATTATAGTTTGGATTCCGAAATGATAGAATGGCTGGAATGGCAAAAAACATATCCAGAATTAAGATATGCGAGCAGCAGACATGCGTTGCGAACGGTTCGATCCCCCCGCCCAGCCAGAACGCATACATGTCTTACAGAGCGCTAATCACCTTAAGTCCAGCCAGAACAGCATTGGGAATAACTGACGTTTCTCCCGGCCGCATCATGTATTCAAACTCTGGTGTAATCACCAGACCGGGCATGATGGGAATACCATAATACGCCTCCAAGATAGCCGAGTGGGTTTGCGGGGCGTTCACATACGCCCCCATGGACATACCCGCCATCTGGCGTAACTGCTGACCGTAAGTCGTGCGTGGACTGAGTTGATAGTAGGAGTACATAACACCAAACCGGTCAAACGGTCGCCCGGGAATAATACCCAGCAGGGATGCCCCCGCATAAAACTCGTTGGAGAATGTGGAGTTACTTGGTGTGTTATGAATAAACCCAGCCAGCACATAGCCGCCCGCCATCTGGTGCTGGCCATGACTGCGATAAACCATCTGGTCCGTTTCTATATAAAATGTATCCCTCGGTTTTTCCTTGTGCTTGTGCACAGATCCGGCAAATGCGGGCGGGATAACCCCAATCATATCCGCATAAGGGGACGTATCATGAGCGTATCCAATTTTGTAATGACCGGGCAGTTTACGCTCGCCAAAAAAGGGCTCCCATGTCAGTTCCACAGGCGTCTGAAGACCTGTGTAGGGCTCACTACCCCATGCCCACCCGGTATTATCGACCGCTTTTGGACCAATACGATACACACCGGTCCGTAGGATCAGATCCCGGGTGGGCCGTATTCTAAATGTCCCCCCCCATGACGTTTTAGGGTAAACACTCCAGCCTGCGGGTTCACGAATAGCCATTGGCGCGGAACACATGGTCATGAACGTGCAGAGCAATACAGAAGTGGAGTAGGTATGCGTAAGCGCAATGCGACCAAGATTAATATTGATCCGATTATTCAGGAAAGATTTTTCCACATAAAGGTCGGCCAGGCGCGCTGCTGCAGGCCCATGAATACTCCAGACTTCCGTCAGCAGAACATTGCGTTCCCCCACATGGTCCCACCCAACCTGACGTCCCTCGCGGTTCATGACAATGCCATGCAGGAACCAACCGTTCAACGGCTCCCATTTTGTCAACTTTCCCAGATCAAACAGCATGGCGATACGCACTTCATGCGTGTAATCCATACCTTTTGATAAACCACCACTCATGTTCCCCATGCCCTCACCTTTATAGGTCAACTCAAAGCTGAAGCCATGATTAGCCAGACGCTCCCGGAACGGTTTAAGGGCAGGCACAAGGTTGCCAAAAGCCTGCTCGGAGACATAATAACCCGCACTAACATCTCCTCGCCGCAATGCGTCCTCATTATTATTGAGTAATGAAGAAATACTCTCCGTATTAAACAAAGATTCCAGACGGTCTTCGGCAATAGGTCGTTTATGTTTGACTGGAACAGATGGAACGCCACCCCCACTCTGTAATGACGGACCGGCACTTACAGATGGCCCGTCTATAACCTGCGCATCCGCTCCGCAAGAGAGAGCTAACACTATCAAAACGAACCCAAAAACGTCGTAACCTATTGAAAAGACAACAGATATTTTGCGCCAAAAAGCGCACAATTCCCGGCTATACTGACAAAATTTGGACATGATTTTATCCAGAACTGTACGCGTCCATCCCAGATTGTTCTGGAATAGAGGGACAGAATTTCTGTTTTACGTAATAAGGACGAGCTTACAGCCTGCGCGTAACAGGCAGTCTTACCCTGACCCTACTTCGTTTCTTCAGACCCGGAGATGCATGGAGCGATAGTTTATCAGACATATTTTTCTTTTTCTTATGACTGTTTTTTTCAAGCTAAACCGGATTTTAAAGATTTTCAATTCACGTTCTTGTACCCAATTTGTAATAACAAAAAATACAATCTGGTATTCCAATATCTCCACCTAAGTAGAATATAGGCATAAGATCACAATAGGATTCTATTTTAACCAATAATTTTATAAATAAATCAGATATTAAAAATTTTCCCGTATAAATATTACACCAACCCAATACCTCGCCACCCTGCACCTCATTGCTATCAAATTATCGTTCCTCGTCATGCATTCTGGCGTTACCCAAGATGAAACCCGTCCAGCAATATGCGTAACTGGCTTGCTTCTTGCACCATACCTTCGCTCGCCGTGGATGTCCGTTCCGCCATGGCGGCATTCTGCCGTGTACCTTCATCAATAGTGGCAACAGCGCCATTAACACTCTGCAACGCCGCAGCCTGCTCCCGTGCGGCCTCCTCGATCGCCTTAAGATGAGAGCGAATTTCAAAAATTCCGGCAATAATAATTTTCATATCATGCCCAGCCTCCTTCATAATAGAGACCCCATGCCCTACCTGTGCCTGAGAGGTACCCGCCAAACCACGCACATCTTTTGACGCCAATCCAGCACGGTTCGCCAACTCACGAATTTGCTGGGCCAGAACCTTAAAGCCATTCCCCGCATCTGACGCCCGTGCGGCCTCAACGGCTGTATTCAGCGCAAGAATATTGGTCTGAATGGCTACCGCATCCATAATGTCCGTAATTTTGTTGATTGCTTCGGTCGAACGTTCGATTTCGACCATGGATTCATTAGCCCGGTCGATCATACCGCCAAAATGCTGAATACTATTCAGACAGTTTTCAACAAAATTATTGGCTTCAGAAACCCGGCTTGCAGTTGAACTGACCGTTGCTGTAATCTGCTCGATAGCGGCCGCCGTTTTTTCCACCGATGCTGCCTGCCGCTCGGTACGCTGCGCCAGTTCCCCCGATGCATCGCTAATTTCCTGCGTGGCTACATCAATATTATACGCAGTATCGCTTGCCACCATCAAAGTGGTACGCAGGGAATGTATGGCAGCGTTCAAATTATCGCGCAGTGGCAGATAAGCTTCGGGAACATCGCTCCCCATATTCTGGGCAAGGTTTTGCTCCGCAATATCCTGAATGACAGAACCAAAACTCTCAGCAACAAAAACCTGTTCCTTGGCTATGGCTTCATCCCGTGCCGTGGCCCGAGATTTTTCAGCCTCTGCCAGATAAACCGAGATAGTGAGATCCATCTCAAATAGTACAGCTTTACATAAACTGCTGATCTGATCGCCAATTTTTTTGGCAACCATGTGTTTCCTATCAAATAAGCCACTTTTAGGCAAAACGTTGGTCACAATGGCATGGATAAGATGATCCATTACAATAGCATAACCACCAATGTACCATCTGGGCTCAAGACCTATTCGGGCATGGATACTGCCAATTCTACTCACATTTTGAGCATATTCTCGACCAAAATTGGCGGAGGAAATATTTTTCCAGTGTTCCTGCTGAGCTTCCTTGGCATGTTCAATATGCGCCTCGGATGAAAAAAACTCCCTTGTTTCCGGAGTATGCCGCACCTGAGCATAAAACCCATCCAACGCCTGCGGAAGCTCATTATCTATAATGGTCTTTATAGAGCGGATCGTCTCACAATCTGTCTCTGTTAATCCCATAAATTGTCTACGACTATCCAGATCAGAAAGTTTTTTTTCCTCCCTGACCTGTGTGGCTGGAGTAATGATGGTCATACTGTATCCCCTATCCAAAAAGAGGGTGGCCATTAACTCTCCACAAGGAGATCAACCTTAAAAATTTTAGGTATTATGTTCTGTAAAATTAATTCTTTAATCTTGAATTTTCTTTCATAACCCCATTCTTTCCTAATGACCGTTCCATTATCCAGGTATTAAGTGCTGCAGGGGGCATGGGTCTGCCAAACAGGTAACCCTGCATGACATCACACCCCATTGAACGTAGCATTTTCTCTTGTGAATCGTCTTCCACGCCTTCGGTCACAATCCTGACCCCAAGCCTTTTACCAATGGTAATAGCCGCTTCTGTTACGATAAGGGAACTAATATTTTCTTCAAAATTCATCACAAAGCTCCGGTCAATCTTAAGCTCTGTCAAAGGCAGGGTACTCAACCGTGACAGGGAGGAAAAACCCGTGCCAAAATCATCCAGAGAAAGGCCAACACCAATACCGCGTATGGCTGATAATGTTGCCAATGCTTCCGAACTCTGCCGCATCATCACGCTTTCGGTAATCTCGATTGTCAGACGGTCAGGTGTCAGATTATAGGCATCCAGCACATCAACAATCTGCTGGAGAAGTTCTGAACTGGCAAAATGCCCAGCCGAAATATTCACGCTAACCACCGGCACCATAATCCCCAGCTGGTCCCACTGCGCGAGTTGCTGGCAGGCCTCAGCAATGGACCACCGACCAATTGCCTCAATCTGTCCCGTCTCTTCCGCTATGGGAATAAAGCGCGATGGTGGCACTGCCCCTAAAACCGGGTGTTGCCAACGTGCAAGTGCCTCAACACCATGTAGTTTTCCGGTGGTAACGCATATCTGCGGTTGGTAAAATAAAAGAAGTTCCGAATGCTGTATGGCTTTTCGTAACGCTGATCCAACTATCAACCGTGATTGTACTTCACTGTCAGACGCATTATCCAGAATACGGAAACTACCGCGTGCCATTTTTTTGGCTTCGAGCATGGCCACTTCCGCACGGTTGAGCACCTGCTCCACGTCTTTGCTCTCGTCTGGATACAGGCTAATCCCTGTGCTGATCGATACAATCAGTTCATGTCCGTTTATGATAATTGGCTCATGCATAACCTCGATCAGTGTTTCGGCAAAACTACTGGCAGTATTTCTATCACCACCGGGTATGATGATGACAAAATCATCGCCACCCAACCGTCCGGTTACAAAATTGCTCCGACACTGTGCATTCAAACGCTGCGCTACGATCTGAAGCAGAAGATCGCCCTGATCATACCCCAGAAGATTGTTAATATCCTGAAAAAGATCAATATCCAGAACAAGCAGGGCAAATGGCCAACCATTCGGCTGCTGCGCCATCATGTTCTTAAGAATTATTGTTACTGCATTGCGGTTTAACAAACCAGTTAGAGAATCATACCGGTCCAGACGGTTCAGTTTCTGTCGGTTTTTTCCCCGTTCTATAATAGCGGCACAGGACGGAACACAGCCAGAGACAATTTTTTGCGGCCAGTTGGTAATCTTATCCCTATTGCGCGAATAAAGTGCAAAAATTCCAATCGGCGTTCCTGTTCCATCACAAACGGTCGACGCCCAGCAGTCCAGCAACCCGACTTCTTGCTCAACCGCACCTGCATTTTGCCAGACAACTGTCCGGGCTTCCTCCGGATGATTGCGCAGTGCTACCATATCGGCTTCGGGCAATGTCATACGTGTGAGCATCCGACCCTTACGGCGTGGAAGACTTTCACCAGAAAGTATCTCAAGACCGCGCTCTGGCGTAATCTGCAACAGAACTGCCACGCTGTTCAGCACCAGTTTTTCGGCCTCAGCGCACAGCATGTCTGCAATGTCCTGCTCTGTCGCTTTCCCTGCAAGCTCCGTAAAAACCTTATTTTGTAAAGTAATTAGTTTTTTACGATGACTTTCCTCAGTAACTCCTTTTACAATAGCCATATAATAACGTTTATTGAGCGGGGCGAGGGTGATGGCGGAAACAGACATTTCCGCCACAGCATAATCACCCGCACTGCGGGTAAAAGTAATCTCGCGCGACGTGCCTACAATGCGGTCAATACCCGTGGCACGATTATGGGCAATATAATCGTCATGCTTAGCGCGGTGTTCAAATGGCACCAGACATTTGACGTTCTGGCCCATGACCTCCGACGCGGCATAGCCCCATAGACGTTCTGCCGCAGTATTGAAAAAAATAATATTATTATCTTCGTTAATTATAATAACACCGTCTGCGGCCTGCTTTAGTATTTCGTAATACATGTTTCCACAATGTTCGGGGAGCAAGATATCGTGTTCAGTTTCGCTCATGAAAAATATCCACCCTTAACAATTGCAGGATAACAGATGCTACGCCGCATTGATCACTTACAGAATATTCTCTTCCGAGAAAAAATCAGTCAAAAATTAATTTTGATGGACAACTCCTAGTCATAAAGATAATTTTCCACATTTCTAATTCGCAAAAATTGTACCAATCTATTTTATGATATGAAATATATGATAATTCCTTATTATTGAGACATAATATCTTAATTTCGTTTTCTCTAGATAGAAGAAATGGGGTCTATCCGCACCTGAATGTCCCGTGGTTTTGCAAAATAAGGATGCGACGTTACCAATATGCTCGCTCCAGCCCGTACGTAGTCTGCTGCATTATCAGGCCCTACCGCACCAGAAACCGCTAATAGTGGCACCTGTTCGGGCAGTTCAAGGTCATCCAACATGCCTTTAAGTTCAGAGACGGCCTGAAGAGGAAATTTTTCAAGCTGAAGAATGTCAGGTTTATCCTTTAAAAAAGACATTGCTTCATCAATAGATGTCACTTCCACAACAATTTTACGTTCTGGCAGGATCTGTTTCAGACGCGCAACAGCCGCGTGCCCACCCGCCGGTAAAAAAGCCCGATGCTCGGGGAACACCAGAACAGTTTCCGATAAATCGGTGCGGTGCATGACTGCGCCACCAGCCATAATAGAGCGCATGGCAAGCCCACGCATGCCCGGTGGGGCCTTACGGGTGCAAGCAACAGCCACATCTGAACGCACGCTCCGGGCAGCCTGCACAATTGCATGGGCATCGCTTGCAATACCACCAGCCCATTCCATAAGAGTCTGAGCCTGCTTCCATGCCAGAAACAGAGCTTCGGCTGGCCCTTCCACCCGCAGAATACTCTCCCCCTCGCCAGCCCACTGCCCTGCGGGTGCGCTAAAGCAGACGCGCGCGCCAACATGCCTGAACAATGCAGCCGCTACCTCGCTACAGGCAACGATCTGCGGCATGCGTGCGGTAAAACTGATCCGCGCCTCTTGCCCGCAAAGGCCTAAAGAACGGGTTGTCAGGTCACCGCACGGTGCATCTTCAGCCAGGATCGATTCAATAAGGCCTGTTGGAACATGCAACATTGTTCAGCCAAACTTGAAGAGAACGCCAAACCCGCCGCGCGGATAATTCCATTCGATCTCACCAGTGTTCTGGCACACAACGCGACATGTTCCACATTCCATGCAGCCATCGGCCACAATTTCCACCTGTCCGTGCTCGTTCTGGCTGTAGCAGCCCGCCGGGCAGACATGCACCATGGCCTTCAACTCCTCCGATGGTGTCTCATGCGGGGTTACATGGATATGCGGTTTGCCTGTGTCCACCACATAGCGGTTCTGGAACAGTCTGTTTTCAACATCGTCGCTCATCGCCATGCCCTCGCCAGTTTAACAGCATCACCCAAAAGCCCAAGGCCACGCACATGCCAAGCTGCTTTTACGATTTCGTTTTCCTTGGTCTTCTTGTCTCGCCCGTCAACACGGAACCATGTCTGGGCGGCACCATTCATCAAGCGTGGATAGGTATCCATGATCGTGCTCCCCTGCTTTTCAAGCATTCTGGGAACATCCTTGTATTTTTTCATATCCTTCATAACAAACGAGTCATCCAGACGCTGCCGGTATGCTCCGAGTGCTTTTTTGGTGCAGGCCTGTCCACGCTGGTTAAGGGTAATAATGGTTTCTGCTGCAAGACGCCCTGTTGTCATGGCAAGGTTTGATCCTTCCCGGTGCACGGCGTTCACAAAATGGCCCGCATCACCAACGCAAATCCAGCCATCACCCACCAGTTCTGGAATAGCCCTGTATCCACCTTCGGGAATCAGGTGGGCGGCATATTCCTTCATTTCCGAGCCTTCCAGAAGACCACGGATAGAAGGATGAGCCTTGAACCTGTCCAGAAGCTGATAAGGCGAGCCTTTGCCAACGCGGCTCAACTCACTCACCAGACAGCCAATACCGATGGAAATGGACTCCCTGTTGGTATACAAAAACGCAGTACCGATCATGCCTTCGGTTATGGTGCCCATGGCCTCGATGACAACGCCCTCATCCCCTGTGATGTTGAAACGACTTTCAATCGTTTCCTGGGGCAGAAAGTGCATTTCCTTAACAGCCAGCGCCACATCTTCGGGGCGGAGTTCGGAACGCAGGCCGGATCTCTGTCCGACCAGACCGTTTACACCTTCGGCCAGAACAACCACGTTGGCGTAATATCCCTCCCCCTCACGATCAGTCTGCACACCGATCACCTGCCCCCGCGGGTCACGCAGCAGGCCTGTTACGGTGGTTTCGTACAGCACCGTAGCACCTGCATCACGCACCTGACGATTGAACCACTTATCGAACTGTGCGCGAATGATGGTATAACGGTTTGGAAGATCCTCGTTATAATCATCACTCCGATGGTGCATGCCCGTATGGCCACGGTCATCCATCATCCATATCCGCTGTTCAACAATGTGCCGCTCCAGCGGCGCTTCCTCCCGGAAGTCGGGGATCATCTGTTCCAGTGCGTCCGAGTACAGAATGGCACCCTGCACGTTTTTGGACCCGGAATATTCCCCACGCTCGATCTGGAGCACATTCAGCCCTGCATTCGCCATTGTATATGCCGCGGAATTGCCCGCAGGACCCGCACCAACCACAATGGCATCAAATACAATTTTATTCATGACTGTATTCTCTCCCTCAACCTGCAAGTCGGTTGACAAGCAGACGCTGGCGAAAAGCCTCGGTCAGCAATGGCAAAAGAGTGACCGCATCCGCGACAACTCCAAGATGGGCAAAGTCAAAAATAGGAGCATTGGAGTCAGTATTGATTGCAACAATCATATCCGCCCCTTCCACACCAACCCGGTGCTGAATTGCCCCCGAAATACCTGCCGCAATGTACAGCTTGGGGCGAATGGTCTTGCCCGTCTGCCCGATCTGGCGATCAGCCCCGATCCAGCCTTTTTGCACCAGTGGGCGCGAACCACCCCAATCCCCCCCCAGTACACTCGCCAGTTTACGCACAAGCTGTATGTTCTCTTCCGAACGCAGGCCCATGCCACCGGCAACCACAATATCCGCAAAGGCCAGACCGGATGCCTCCGAGGCATCATCTGGCAGAAAGCTCAGAACCTTGGTGACAATATCGTCTTCGTCCAGATCTGGTGTGTAGGATACAACACGTCCCTGCCTCCCCTCTTCAGGTTTGGGCATGGCCATCACACGTGGGCGGATAGTCGCCATCTGTGGCCGGTAGTTGAGTGTATGAATGGTGCAAAGCAACGAACCACCAAACGTTGGCCGTGTGGCAGCCAATGAGCGTTCATCATCAATTGCCAGTTCCGTGCAATCAGCCGTCAGCCCGGTTTTGAGCGTGGTTGCCACAGACCCGGCAAGGTCACGCCCCAAAACAGTTGCACCCAGCAGCATGATCTCGGGCTGGTACTTCAGCACCAGTTCGGTCATAACCTTTGTATAGGGCTGGTTGCGATACTGTGCGAGCACAGGATGATCGACCAGGTAGACAAGATCTGCCCCATAAGCAAAGCAACTCCCTGTGGCTTCATCCAGCCCATGGTCCCCGCTACCAAGCAGGACGCCCGCCAGTTCCACGCCAAGCTGGTCGGCCAGTTTACGGCCCTCACCAAGCAGTTCGAGGGAAACAGGGTGAATCCGCCCATGCTCGAACTCGATAAAAACCCAGACATGCTTGTAAGACCGGAAGTGTTCCGGCAATTCTTTTTTCATGCCAGCGCGTGAGCCAGAAGCGCTAGCGACCGGGGTTTGTGAAGTATTCATGGTCGCCCTTTTCCTTTCACGGCGTCAGCGCCGCTCAATACCCACCAGCCGCGCTGATCAGGTCTTCCTCCAGTGCTGGCTGGCGCTTAAAAATGGCGTCAATCAGCGCCGTGGCCGTGGCACTGCCGCCACCACCGGCTGGGATCATTTCTGCTTTTTCGGATCGGGCCGCAGGTGCGAACACCCGTTTGACCACCGTGGGGGAACCACGCAGACCACACAACGATAAATCCGTAATGCCAACTGCCGCAGCATTCCACTGCGTGACCTTTGCCTGCGCGGCACGCAGCACATCGGACTGGGTGCCACGACGGATCTGGTTACTCCCCTCCAGCATGGTGATCATGGCTGGTAAACGGGAAGTCAGCACCTGCACGCCATGGTCAGCCCGACGACGCACCGTAATGGTGCCTTTGTCTGGATCAATCTCATCAATAGCGGAGACATAGGTTAACTGGGAAAGCCCCAGACGCTGGGCTATACCGGGGCCAACCTGGGCTGTGTCACCATCGATTGTCTGCTTTCCGCAAAACACGATCTGGGGCATGCCCTGTTCTTCGGCAGCTTTTTCAATCAGTCTGGACAAAGCATAACTTGTTGCCAGCGTATCGGACCCGGCAAAAAAGCGGTCTGTCAGAAGCAAACCACGGTCCGCGCCGTAGCCCAGCGCCTTGCGCAGACTCTCCGACGCCATGGGGGGCCCCATGGTCAGCACCGTAACCGTACCGCCAAAACTGTCGCGCAGGCGTAGAGCCTCTTCCAGCCCGAACAGGTCATAGGGGTTGATAATTGTCGGCACACCTTGCCGCATGATGGTGTTTGTAACCGGATGCACGCGAATTTGCGCGCTGTCCGGAACCTGTTTAATGCAGACAAAGATACGCATCGCCCTACTTCCTTTTATCTGTCCTTCCCCGTTATCCTCGCAAGCTGTGTGCCATTCCGCTTATGCGCGGCAAAAAACAGCATCATCAGACTATGACGGCTAAGGGGAGATACATGGTTTTTCTCCCCTGTTAGAAAAACGACAAGTTGGGACTGACTTTTCCATACCTTCGGCTTATTTTGTGTTGTCTTCCGTCAGTTCTGCCACAACGGTCAGGTCGTCCAACCCTACAATTGTCTGCCGGGCCGGGCGTACGGCATCGCGGTGCACCTTGAACGACCGTTCAGCGATGGGCGTGGATACGACAAAATCCTGATAGGCACGCGACAAAAGCATACGACACTGTTCACGTACATTTGCCTCGTCCAGTTCCTCCTCCAGCCCCTGCTCATCAAGGTAGGAGCGCATACGCCGCAGAATATGCAGCCGCGCTACATTCAGCACGGTGGGGTCATACGGCACGCCGAGTTGCTCAAAAAATTCCTCAGCAGCGGAAAGTCTGCGGAGTTCTTGTAAAACATGCATGGATCACGGCTCCTTTTAGCATCGGCCCTTCAGGCCGCGCGGCATTGCAATTCCGAGAACAAAAGTGCGATTTCATCTAACGTGATGGTTCTTTTGTGCTGTTCGGCCAGATGCCGCACAGCCTCCAGTAATTGCGTGGCAACACCTTCCGGCGCGTTCACGCCCAGTCGCTCCAGCGCATGGTTGATCGCAGCACGCCCGGAATGTTTGCCAAAAACAATCTCACGTTCACGGCCCAACTGCATGGGGTCCATGGCTTCATAGGTGTTTGCATCCCGTAGCAGGCCGGACACGTGAATCCCGGATTCATGACGGAACACCGCAGACCCAACCACAGCCTTGCCTTCGGGTATAGGACGGCCGGATGCGTGTGCCACAACGCGGGCCAGTGGCTCCAGCCGCCGCAAATCAACACCACTTTCACACCCTAAAAAGCGAGGGGCCGCCAGAGCCAGTTCCTCCAGCGGGGCATTACCCGCTCTCTCACCCAGCCCCAGAACAGTTACACTAGCAACATCCGCCCCTGCCCGCAGAGCAGCAAGCGTGTTCGCTGTCGCCAGACCGTAATCATCATGGCCATGGAACTCTATTTCCAGTTCCGTCTGCTCTCGCAGCCAGCTTATGGTTTCAAAAGCCGCAAACGGGTCCAGAACACCAAGCGTATCCGCGTAACGGAAACGCCTGGCCCCGGCCTGCCCGAGCATTCCCACAAAATCAGCCAGAAAACCGGGTTCGGCCCGGCTGGAATCCTCCCCCCCGACAGAGACCACCAGCCCCATATCCACCGCCCGCGCAACAACATCACGCGTCATATCCAGCACCTGCGCAGGGGGGCTGCGGTACTTCGCGGCAATCTGCATTGGGGAGATGGACGCGGAAAGATGCACACTGCCAAGCCCCGTAGCCTGCGCCAGAGCAAGATCCCCCGGTATCATCCGGCACCACGGAATAACCCGTGCGCGGGCAACAGAACGCCCTATCCGGGCAATAACAGCCATCTCCTCCGGCCCCATGGCGGGGGTACCGGCCTCGATCTCATCCACCCCGGCCTCATCCAGCAAACAGGCAATCGCCAGTTTTTCGGCCGGGGTAAAGGCAACACCCGGCGCCTGTTCACCGTCTCGCAGGGTACTGTCGTTCAGTTTCAGGCGGCGTGGAGACCGCATGAGCGGCTTGGCTGTCATGTCTCGCGCCTTTTATCTCACTGGAAAAAATCAAGCGTAGGTGGGCGTGAACGCACTCCGGGTTGCAGACGTACCATCCCAGAACGGGGATATGCCGCGCAGGGTATCAACAATACCGGGCATGACCTCCAGAACATGGTCAACATCCTCTTCCGTATTCTCCCGCGACAGGGAAAAACGGATTGCTCCATGCGCGGCCGTATAAGGCACTTTCATCGCACGCAGGACATGCGATGGCTCCAAAGACCCGGACGTGCAGGCCGAACCGGATGAGGCTGCAATACCCGCTTTATTGAGCAACAGCAGAATTCCCTCACCCTCAATATATTCAAATGCAATATTGCTTGTGTTGGGCAGGCGGTAATCTGGATCACCCGTGACCATTGCGTGAGAGATCCGCTGGAGCAGCCCTTTTTCCAGCCTGTCGCGCAGGGCGCGCACCCGAGTGTTCTCATCCTCCAGATGCGTGCGGGCCAGTTCGGCGGCAACACCCAGCCCAATAATGGAGGGAGCATTTTCCGTTCCCGCGCGCCGCCCCCGCTCCTGATGTCCACCCCGGATCATCGGGCGCAGGCGCACACCACGGCGCACATAGAGCGCACCGATGCCCTTGGGGGCATGAAATTTTTGCCCAGAAAGCGAAAGCATATCAATTTCGGACGTCTTCAGGTCCATCGGGACCTTGCCCACGGCCTGCACGGCATCTGTGTGGAACAGTGCGCCAGCTTCATGCGCAAGTTCGGCCAGTGTTTCCACCTCAAACAGATTACCAGTTTCGTTATTGGCCCACATAATGGAGGCAATGGCCGTGCGTGGCCCCAGTGCCTTGCGGTACGCATCCATATCCAGCCGGCCACGGGAATCCACGCCAATATAATGGACTTTTACACCCCGGGTTTTTTCCAACCATGCGCAAAGCGCCAGAATAGCCGGGTGTTCCACTGCGGATGTTACAATTTCGTTGCGACCGGCCTGCGTTTCCAGTGCCGAGAGAAGCGCTGTATTATCCGCCTCTGTTCCACAACCGGTATAGACAATCTCGTGGTCGAACTCCGTGCCCAACAGCGCCTGAAGCTGGCGCCGCGCGTGCCTGATGGCCGTTCCAACATCGGCACCAAAAGCATGGATAGATGAGGCATTGCCAAACTGCTCGGTAAAATAGGGCAGCATGGCGTCCACCACACGCGGGTCAACCCGCGTGGTCGCATTATTGTCGAGATAGACCGGCTTCATCTGCTTTCTCCCACTCGTGGCCGGTAACCCTCCGGCGCATTTGTTGTGATCACCCCATGAACGCTGCGCAAAAATCAGTGCCCGGCGGGAACAGGAATAACCCGAACCGGCTCACCCAGACGTTCGGCCAGACGTTGCTGGATGCCCTGCACCGTGACCGATGCAAGCTGGCAGTTCACGCACGCACCACTCAGCTTGACCATCACCTTGTTGCCGTCCACATCCACCAGTTCACAATCTCCACCATCACCCTGAAGGACCGGCCG
The DNA here is from genome assembly GCF_011516885.1 of Acetobacter lambici. Classification (GTDB taxonomy): domain Bacteria; phylum Pseudomonadota; class Alphaproteobacteria; order Acetobacterales; family Acetobacteraceae; genus Acetobacter; species Acetobacter lambici. The sequence continues at coordinate 19,681 of NZ_WOTD01000003.1, forward strand.
CAATTCGCTCAGAACTTCCTCCACGGCGCGAATACGCTGCACGGTGGTCAGCTTGGCGGGCGTTGCAAGGGCACTCAGCTCAACAAGTGGCGATGTCTTGCGGGCCGCACGCCGTGTAGGGGGGAGTGCTCCGGCCACAAAAGCATCACGCGCATCCAGCACGCCCTCGCTCACCATGGCAGCGTTAATGCGCTCCAAAGCTTCCTCAACAGTTTCGGCACAGGTAGAGCAGCTTGCCGTGGCCTTGGTGTACTGGGCAACCTGTTCCATGCTTGTCAGATTGTTGTTGCGTACCGCACGTTCGAGCATTCCCTCGTCAACACCAAAACATTTGCAGAGAAGAGCACCTTCCTCATGGTCATCTTCCCATGTTTCGCCCCGATAGTTGGCAACGGCGGCACGCAGGGCTTCATACCCCATGACCGAACAGTGCATTTTTTCCGGCGGCAGACCGCCCAGAAAATCGGCAATGTCCTGATTTGTGATTTTCAGAGCTTCATCGACCGTTTTTCCAACAATAATTTCAGTCAGGGCCGATGAAGAGGCAATAGCGGATCCACACCCGAATGTCTGGAACCGCGCACTGGTAATCTGGTCCGTGGCGGGATCAACCTGCAACATCAGCTTAAGCGCATCCCCGCAGGCAATAGCCCCGACCTCACCCACACCATTGGCGTCTTCAATGACACCAACATTTTTCGGGTTGAAAAAATATTCTTTAACCTTATCGGAATATTCCCACATGACCCTTCACTCCCGTTCCACCGCCCAGCAGGGGGTTTTAATTAAAAGACTTCCCACAGGAGCATTTTGATGCCGCGTTCGGGTTATCGAATGAAAATCCGGACTGTTCGAGGGAGACAACAAAGTCGACCGTTGTGCCCTCAAGGTGCGGGCTGCTTTCACGGTCCACAAAAACTTTGACATCATCACAAAGAACAACAATGTCGTCCTTCTCTGGAGCAGAGACCAGACCCATCATGTATTTAAAGCCCGAGCATCCACCGGCCTCAACCATGATACGGATGCCTTCGGCCGGGTTGCTTGAACCGGCAATTGCTGAACGCACCGCATCGCGCGCCGCATTGGTCAACTGGATCATTTTCCCCTCCGCATTAATTCTTTTCTCAAAGAAATACGTCGCAAGGACCGTGCCAGAAGCATTTTCTGTTTTATAAAAATGAACACATATCTGGCAGCCCGTCAGAACAGGCCGCTCTGTACAGCCCGGGCTGGCAAGCCTTTTGCTGCCAGACAAACAAAACGGATTACATTTTTGGGGGGCAACAATACTGTTATGTTTGCAACGTTGCCGCACCCATTATGCGCGGAATGTTACACAAAACATCACGGTTCCATACAGCGGGAATACTCGCACAAAATGAAGTCTTCACATGGACACATGTGCGTTGCACGGTGCCGGTCAGTCTGCGCTTTTGCGAATACGCGCCATACGGCTTTCACCGCTTTCATCACCAAAGCAGTCATCAAAATCGTCGCATTCGGAACAGACGGGAACGCTACACAGCCGGAACCCTTCATCACGGCAGATCATGCGGAACAGGAATTTTTTCCACTTCATGTCACCTGTATTCCGGCTGGCCAGAGGCTCAAAATAGCGCTCCATAAGCCAGGACAGTTCGCGCCGTGAGCGCAACCCCAGATCCTGCCACAGATGGTTGGGGGCCATGGCGCGGCGTGCCACCATATCGGCCAGTAGCAGTTCGCGCTCGTCCCCCGTAGTGGCCCTGCGCAAGAGGTCGCGCAGGCAGTTTTCATCCTCCTCCAGTACAGGCTCGACCTGACTTTCAAAAGATTCAAAAAGTGCATGCACGGAAGGAAACACCTGCGCCACAAGATGGCTCAGCCGCGCCCCTCCTACACCCAGCGTTTCCGATGGCAGGCAGTTGCGCTCCTTGGCATCCGCCAGACCAACGGCCAGTATGGAAGCCAGAACATGTGCATCAAAACCTTCACACATGTCTCCGTGAACAGCCGCCATCAGCCAGGCATGAATATCTGCTGCTCCCATAACCAGTTCCTCCGAGTTTATCAGACTGCTATGTGGGTCTGGCAGTTGGTCGGACATACGCGGGCGCAGGCACCGCACCCCACGCAGGCACCTGCATCGTCCATAGCCATGACGCGACGATCAATATCGTCTTCGTCTTCCTCGTCATCCACAATTTCGCCTTCGTCATTCACACCGCGTAGGGTCATTACGCCGCGACCGCACACCTTGTAGCAGCGGCCACAACCAATACACACACCGGGGTCTATGGCGTTCAGGTAGGACGGGGTCCAACTGCGGCCATCTCGCGTTGTCGCACTCATGCTTAAGCCTCTTTTTCTTCCAGCGCACGCAGGGCCGTGCGACGTGCCTCCAGAGTGGCGTATGCATCATGCGCACGGGCAGCCACTTCGGGAATATTGGTCCAGCCAATAGGCAGATCTTCCGACAGGTCATGCAGGTCCATTTTGGCCTTGACCGCCCGCGACGAAAGTTTTTTGATTTCGGCGCGCAACTCCTCAATATCAGACATTATTTTCTGTCCTCTCACGCATTGGCGACATCGGGATATTCCCCGATAACATCAAGGGCCATACGGACCGCCTTCATACCTTCGTTCGACAGTGCTTCAAGATTTTCAAATCCGAAACGATGCACATCACGCAGGGTTTTTGAGAATATGACCAGTCTGCCCGTTGTCAGGATCACACGGCCAAATCCCTCATGGCTCATTTTCATCATGGGGGATGCCATCAGGCCGCAATTCTGTTCCACCGCCAGACCAACCGCCTGATAAAAATGCTCCACCCGCGAGATAACATCCGGGTCAGGATCGCTAATGATCGGCATGGCGCGTTTTTCTTCCCGGCTGACAATATAATCACGCAGCAGCCATTCATCCGGTTTGTTCTCCCACGCGCCAAAGGAATCTTCCGCACGGATGCGCCCGATTAACGCCCTGAGAAAAGGGCTTTTCATCGGGTCTTCTTCCTGCACCAGAGTCGCTGGTGACACTTCGTGAGACATATCAGTCGTCCTCATCCAGAAAATCCATTGAGCGTTTGACGCCCATGGCCTTGCGCAGCCACGGTGGGGGATTCCCCACCATCATGGTCTGCACCCGTTCAATGACCGAGGGGATGCTCTCAGGGTTAAGCAGCTTGACCGGGTGAATATGCGCCCGCACGACCTTGGCTGCCGCGGGGCCACCAATAGCGAGCACAAAAAGAAGGTTACACCCCGCGAGCGCCTCCACCTTGGGGCCGATCCGGTCATCCCCCTCGGTCTGGTGCGCGCCACTTTCATCCGAGACATCATCAAAAGCCACGGCCTCAACAAACCGCGCGTTCTGTGGTGTCACATCCCAGATTGCAAAACGCTGGGCCGAACCAAAATGCGCGTTAAGGGACTTCATGTCCCGCGTGGCAATCGCAATCCTCAGGCGCGGCGCATCCTGCGGCAGTTCGCCCTGCGTATCGTTCTGTGCTGTGTCAATGAGTTGCAAATGTACCGCTGGCATGACGCCCCTCCTCAGTTGTAATGACTGGTGCTGGAATGGCACTTCCAAAATCTTCCGGCCTGTGTTCATGGCTCTCGCTAAGGAACTGGTTGGCCACACGGAAGATAAGCGAACGTGTGCCGCGATAGCCCACCGTTTCCTCATGCGAGACACCAAGCCGGTCAAAGATTGGAAAACCTACACGCATCAACGGCACGCCAAGCCGTGCGGCGGCCTGCCGACCGTGGCTGTGCGTCACGAGCAGGTCCGCTCCCGCCTGTGCCGCACCGTCCTCCAGATCCATCAGGTCCCCTACAATCACATTCTCAACCGGAATGCGCTGTAGGTTGCGGTTGCCCCCAGTAGAGGCAATGGCAGTTACGACCGACGCACCCATGCCCGCAAAAAACTGCGATAGACTGAACAGCAGGTCCGGGTCTGCGGCAATAGCCACCTTTTTGCCGCCAAAATGAAAATGCCCGTCCAGCATGGCGTCTACCAGTTGCGCACGGTGCCTGCGCAGGCGGCCCGGAACCGGTTTGAGCGAAAGCCGTGCCAGTAAAGAGACAAGCCGGTCCGATGGTTCCAGACCTGTTAGTGTAGGAAACACTGTTGCGGGCACGCCTGTCATGGCTGTTAACGTGTCCGCTGGCGTACGCATGTGCTCGCCAATGGCAATGGTGTGTACTGCACGCGCCATATTCGCTATTTCCGATAGCGACGTGCCACCAAGGGAGGTCGGCACCCAGCTCTCCGCAATATGTCCATCAAGCGAGTAGGAAACATCTGGCAGGATAACTGGATAAAATCCAAAACTTTCAATAATTTCACGCAATGCTTCAATATCAACCGGTGTCTGGTGCACACCGGGCAGCACATTGATCTGCTGGAATGAGCGGATTGATGGCGACCACGGTTCAACAAGGCGGTTAATGATCGCGGTAGTGGCACTTGCCCAGCCGTCCTCCAATGCTCCGGCATAATCCGGGGTGGAGGCCAGCACCACCTTTGTCTCCGCAAGCTCCGGGTTCCGCTCCATAATCAGACGTAGATCGCCCTCACTATCCTCCCCCCGCGTTTCCACAAGGGCTGTGGTCGCAACACCGATAAAGCCCGGCTTCATGCGTCTGGCCAGCGTTAGAAGCGCTTCTTCCAGATTAGATGCCCCCCCCCAGCAGGTGGCGACCTCGTCCATGGCGGTTGTCTGGAGGGGGATCGCCTCCTTGAAGTGCCTTACAGACAACACTAGCGCAAAGGAGGTACATCCCTGCGCGCCATGGAAGAGGGGAATCCCCTTTTCAATCCCCAGATAGGCAAGGGCCGCACCCAAGGGTGCGGAAGATTTGAGTGGATTAAGAGAGACCGCCTTACGGCGCTGGATAACGGTCGCCATTGTATTGTCCCTTATCCGATTGGTACGAGGGCTGGTACGCCTTCATCATCAAACTCCGCCTCGCCATCTTCCTGCTCCCAAGGGGCAAGTCGCCTGACGTCCTCCCACACCGGGTTGGACAGGGAGGCATCCAGTTCCCGAACAAGTGTGACCATGCCATCGTACCCGGCAAAGGCATGGTGGCGCTCCTGGTTAATATCCAGCCACGGCGTACGGGCCTTGAGTGCGACAAACTGCGTGCGCCCGCCGGAAAGCAGAATATCCGCGTCCCCGCGCCGCAATTGAGCGTACATCTCACGCGGAGGAATGGAACTGACCATATGGGCATCCCCACCCATAAGATCCTTGATTTTCTGTTTGTCGTTGTCTGTCGACTTCCGAACAGACGTGCTGACAATCACCATCCCCATTTCCTGCAAAGCAGAGACGATTGACCAGGATTTAACTCCACCGGTGTAAAGCAGAACCCGCTTGCCAGCCAACCGCTCACGGTAAGGTTCCAACCTGCTCCAGGCTCTTTGTTCTTCCGCCTTGATCAGGCCTTCGGTACGGTCAATCAGATCCGCCTCTGCTCCACGCGCAACCAGCATCCGTGCCAAATTACGCAGAGCATCCGATGTGTCACCAATCCCGTAAAAAGAGCCTTCAAAATACGGAATCCCCCACCGCTCTTCCATCTTTCGGGCCACATTAATCAAGGCCGTGGAGCACACCATCATGTTAACCCGTGCACGATGCGCGGTAGCAACCTCGTGGTAACGGGCATCCCCGGTAATGCAGGCATTAAGGCGTATACCCAGTTGCTCCAGCAGGGGTTTGACCTGCCACAACTCCCCGGAAAGATTATATTCCCCTAAAATATTGATATCTGTGGGCGTACTGCGTTCAGGCTCCATGGTCCCGATCACATGATCAAGCAGAGTCTCCCCCGCCAGTTTGTTCCCCAGATTTTTGGACCCGACAAAACCCGGCGCGTTAATGGGAATGCAGGGTGTGCCGAATTTTTCGGTAGCATGGTGGCAGACGGCATTAATATCGTCGCCAATCAGGGCGGGCACACAGGTTGAATAAACAAAAATAGCTGGCGGCGTGTAACGTTCAATCACTTCACGGATGGCGCGATAAAGGCGCTTTTCGCCATTACCCATAATAATATCTGTTTCGGTAATATCAGTCGTGGCACCAATACGGTACAATTCAGGCCCGGACGTTGCGGCGTGACGATTGTCCCAGCCATTTCCCTCACAGGCCAGTGGGCCATGCACCAGATGCACAACATCCGTTATGGGCTGGAGCGCGATCTTGGCACCGTCAAAAGCGCATCCGCCCGCAGCAGCACCGGGCTGGAGCGGCTTGGAGCATCCCTTTTTACGGGCCTTTTCACCTTTGGCCACGTTTGTATCGCAACCTGGCTCATCAAAGAGCGCGGTTATCTTCGCGTTCAGGGACTCCGCCATGCCCATTCTCCTATGAGAGGTGCCCCGTTCAAACCTGAACGGGGCAGGGTAAAAGACGTTTTTAACGCGTCAGATCGAAGGAATAGTCCGTAACACCCGGATCCATCGTGTCCTGATCCAGACAATCAAAGATTTTATCGAGGATTGTCACCAGAACACGCAGACCACCCTGATAACCCCATACGGGGAAACGGTGATGATGATGGCGATCAAAGATCGGGAACATCAACCGGATCAGAGGCGTTTTGGTATCGCGTTCCAGATACTTGCCGTAGGAGTTGCCGATCAGCAGATCAACCTCTTCCGTCGCCAGCAACGAACGCATGTGCCATAGATCACGCCCACCCCAGGCCTTGCAGCCTGCACCGAATGTCGAACTGTCAAACAGCGCCTGCATCTGGGCTTCCCAGGCCTTGGACCCGTTTGTTGCAAGGCAATGCTTGGGCTCGCCACCTGTTTCAAGCACGAAGCGCGCCATGCCATAGACAAAATCCGGATCGCCATAAATGGCGTAGGTTTTGCCGTGCAACCAGGACTGGCTATCCGCCATGGCGTCCACCAGACGACCACGTTCAAGTTCCAGAGCTTCTGGCACTGGCTTGCCCGTCAGTTCGGAAATACTGCTCAGCAGGTCATCGGTCCCGCCAACACCAATCGGATAGTGCAGAGACTTTGTTTTCTGGCCAAAACTGGCTGCATAATCGAGCGTTTTGGGTGTGCAATATTCCTGCAAGGACAGCGTGGCCGAAGCATTGACCGCATTTTTGGTCGCTTCAATCGGCGTGCCGCCATCATACATGCGGAACTCACCATCCGAGGGTGTGTCAAACTGGTCGGACACATCCGAAAGGATCGTATAATCCACGCCCATCAGATCCAGAACACGCTTGAGCTCGCGGTTGTTGCCAACAGCAAAACCATCAAACCCCGGAATAATGTTCAGAGAGCCATTGGGTTTGGCTTCCTTACCCTTCCAGAAATGATCCAGAATGCCCTTGAGCATATTGTCGTAGCCGGTCACATGGCTGCCAACAAATGCCGGTGTGTGGGCAAAAGGAACATCAAAGTCTGCCGGAACAGACTCTTTATCCTTCGCCGTAGCAATAAAGGCATTCAGGTCATCGCCGATCACTTCCGCCATGCAGGTGGTGGAGACGGCAATCATTTTGGGCGAATAAAGCTTGTAGGTATTCGCCAGCCCGTCAACCATGTTGTTCAGGCCACCAAAAACAGCGGCATCTTCCGTCATGGAGGAAGACACAGCAGAAGATGGTTCCTTAAAATGGCGTGACAGATGCGAGCGATAATACGCCACACAGCCCTGCGAACCATGCACGAAGCTCATCGTGCGTTCGAAACCGGACGCCACGAACACAGCACCCAGAGGCTGACACGCCTTGGCCGGGTTAACACTCAGTGACTCACGGGCAAAATTCTTTTCCCGGTAGTCCCAGCTTTTTGTCCAGTCAGCAATCTGCGTGACCTGCTCAACCGGAGGCATGTTCTCGAACTCGGCCTTGCGAGCGAGCATGTCTTTATATTCAGGTTCCCGAAACAGCGGCGCGTGGTCGAGAATCTTGTCAGCGGACTGTGGCATTGTCCTTGCTCCTCTTCAGGTCGTGGGTGCGCCAGACGGCACCACACGCTTGTTCAGTTCATTTTTAAGAAACAGCGTCAGGCTGCTTCTTTTTTCCAGGGTGCCTTGAACAGCCCCCAGACCGGGTTGTTGATGGCCAGATCCATGTCACGCGCGAAAATCGCAAAGCCGTCGTAGCCATGATAGGGGCCGGAATAATCCCATGAGTGCATCTGACGGAACGGAATACCCATTTTCTGCACAGGATATTTTTCCTTAATGCCAGACCCGACAAGATCAGGGCGCATGCCTTCAATAAAGCGCTCAAGCTCGTAGCCGGTCACGTCATCATAGATCAGCGTGCCTTCGCGCACGTAGTGGCCAGTGCGCTGGTAGTCATCACTATGTGCGAATTCGTAACCCGTGCCGGTAATGACCATGCCCAGATCATCATAGGCATTCACCACGTGGCGCGGACGCAGACCGCCCACATAGAGCATGACCGTCTTGCCTTCGAGGCGCGGCTTGTACTTTGCCAAAATAGCGTCAACCAGAGGCTGATATTTGGCAATTACCCGTTCCGCGTTCGCCTGGATCGTCTCGTCAAACAAGGCTGCGATCTTGCGCAGGGACGCAGCAATCTGGGACGGACCAAAGAAGTTATATTCCACCCAGGGAATATTGTACTTCTCTTCCATGTAACGGCAGATGTAGTTCATGGACCGGTAACAGTGGATAAGATTGAGCTTGGCCTTGGGCGCACGCTCCATCTCGGCCAACGTTGCATCACCCGACCAGTTACCAACAACCCGCAGCCCGATTTCCTCAAGCAGAATACGGGAAGACCAGGCATCGCCACCAATATTGTAATCACCAATGACATTGACGTCATAAGGTGTTGTCTCAAATTTGTCTTCAGATCCATCCTGATTGAACACCCAGTCACGAATGGCGTCATTCGCAATATGGTGACCAAGGGACTGAGAAACACCACGAAAACCTTCGCACCTTACGGGAACAATGGTTTTTCCGGTTTCTTTCTTTTTCTTGCGCGAGACGGCTTCAATATCGTCACCGATCAGGCCGATCGGGCACTCGGACTGAATGGAAATACCTTTGGCAAGCGGGAAAAGCTCATCAATTTCATCAATGATTTTTTCAAGCTTCTTGTCGCCACCAAAAACAATGTCACGTTCCTGAAAATCGGAAGTGAACTGCATGGTCACGAATGAATCCACGCCTGTATTACCAATGTAGTAATTCCGACGCTGCGACCAAGAATACTGTCCACAACCAACAGGTCCATGGCTGATATGGACCATGTCCTTGACCGGCCCCCAGACCACACCCTTGGAACCGGCATAAGCACAGCCGCGAATGGTCATAACACCGGGAATGGACTTGACGTTCGACTTGACGTCACATTCACTCAGGGCACCTTCTGCCTTTTCTTCGGCATCAGGGGTCGTGGAGACGCTCAGATGCTTCTGACGGCGCTTGCGGGATTTATCCGGATACGCTTCCAGAACCTCTGCAATCAGGCGTTCAGGCAGCGTGGGGTCGTTGATGGTCCCTTCATCGAGGCTCATCGTCTTTACTCCTGGGTTTCGAGAGCGAAAAGCCTGACGGGCACGGGACTACCCGACCCGCCCGGCTCAGGATCACGCTGTTGCAGCGGCGGTTTTTGCGGCTTCCTTGGCGGCCAGTTCGGCCAACTGCTGTTCCTCGGTTTTCATGATACCGAATTCGAGCAGCATTTCTTCCAGCTCTTCCATGGTGATCGGGGTAGGAATGGTGCCCTGACCCGAGTTTTCATGGATTTTGCGGGCCAGTTCGCGGTATTCCGCAGCCTGCTGGCTTTCGGGCGCGTATTCGATAACAGTCTGGCGGCGCAGTTCGGCATGCTGCACGATGTTGGCGCGCGGCACAAAATGGATGAGCTTGGAGTTCAGGCGCTTGGCCAGCGCATCGGCCAGATCATACTCACGGTCGGTCTGACGTTCGTTGCAGATCAGCCCGCCCAGACGCACGCCGCCAGAATGTGCATATTTGAGAATACCCTTGGCGATGTTGTTGGCGGCATACAGCGCCATCATTTCGCCGGACATGACAATGTAGATTTCCTGCGCCTTGTTTTCGCGGATTGGCATAGCAAACCCGCCGCACACCACGTCACCCAGCACGTCGTAGGAAACGTAGTCTACATCATCATAGGCACCATTTTCTTCCAGGAAGTTGATGGACGTAATAACCCCACGCCCAGCGCAGCCCACGCCTGGTTCTGGACCACCGGATTCAACGCATTTGATGCCGTTGTAACCAACTTTGAGAACGTCTTCGAGTTCAAGGTCCTCCACGGAACCCGCTTCGGCGGCAAGGCTGAGAACCGTGTCCTGTGCCTTGGCGTTCAGAATCAGACGCGTGGAGTCAGCCTTGGGATCACACCCAACGATCAGGATCTTCTGCCTCATCTCAACGAGAGCGGCGAGCGTATTCTGGGAAGTGGTCGATTTTCCGATCCCTCCCTTGCCATAAAAGGCGATCTGGCGAAGCTTACCCATGATTTCGGTCCTGTATTGATGGAACTGCCTGTTTCGGACAACGCGTCCGACACACCCTGTAATCTCGCAAATACTGTGCCAAACGCCCCTCGGCACGGACCAGAAAAACTGAAATAAATTAAAATGAAGTCCAGACCATTCTTAAAATTTTTAAAAATACCGTAGGTAAATAATAGATTTTTTATAAAGGTAACGAAAATTCTATAAAATCAGATATTTTGGAGCTTTATGCAGGATTGCTAACATAATCGAGCCCAACAAGTGGCAGATTCAGGCGGGTAATCTGCATTTCCTCCAGAAACCGCAGTTCATTACGGGTCAGCTCAATATCTGGCAGAATAGCATAGTGCGGCCCTGCCGAACGTTTTAAGATCTGCCGTGCATAGGAACGCAGCATCTGATCATCAAACCTGCACCCTAAAAACAAAAACCCGACAGATGTACGACGCCGCTGCACAATGTCAGGAATCGGCGTCTGGATGTCGAGTTCTGTCAGCACTTCGACATAGTCTGAATCAGCGACCAGAAAGTGATGGGCGGGAGAAACCGAACCATGCGGTTTGTAGAGAAGGGTTTTCCAGTCTACTGCATTTTGCATGGCGACCGAATCTCCCTGCGCGTCATATGCACGATACCAGGTAAAGTCACGCACACCTGTCCGTGGCGTACCCTGCACCTCGCCCCAGCGGTCTCCCGCTACACAACCGAGAGCCACACGCATAATCCCATCGTACCATGTATCAACGATCATGGAGGGCGCGCTCGCTGCCAGACTGAAATGTAGCGGAGAGGGCGCAATAGGCTGACCAAACGCACGGTCCATCAGCGAATCGAGTGTCTGACGGTGGCGTTTGCTCTCTATATACTGGGCAGCGGCCCACGGATTACCCCGTGCACGTTTGGGCAAAGCGACATGCCTGCCAAAAAAATCCGCAAGCTCCTTTGTATTGGACGGAACAATACTGTCTGCTTCCTTACTCTGCCCACTGGTTTGCGCTGACTGCTTTTGCAGATCAAGGGCAATAGCCGTCATACCCGGTCCAAGATAAGGTACCAGATGCCCAGCACTGATACGCGCAAAAAGATGATCCCAGCCGATCATACGCCTTCCTCCTCGCCAATACGGCGCGCATTGACCGTTATCGGCAGTTTTGTGTCGTTTTCCATGGAAGGAAGTTCGAGCACCCAACCGTTTTTAAGCCGGACCCAGCCACCCCATAATGTTTCTTTTTCCTGCGCAACCACCAGTTGCTCAAGATCCTTTTTGGGCACATAAACCGACAAACCCCGGTCATTACGGCGCAACATCACCTTCATGGCACATTCCTATTCTCAATTTCCGCATGCAGTTCACGCGCCCGCATGCCAACAATTGTGCCGCGTTCCACAAACTCTACTGCGTAAATATAGTACCGCTGCAAGAACACACCGATATCCCGCACGTAGCCAATATCACCCTTGTGAACGAGCATTTCTCCGATCTCACGGCCGGCAAAAGTTCCGTCATTTTTGACATACCGTGTCGCCCGGACCTTGGTACCGGGCATAAAAACAGGCTTACCGCGTGTTTCTATTTCTTCCTCACGCCCCAATCCCATGATCTTCCTCTCCTGAATTGCGACCCGGCTTTTCCTCGGCAAGACGCCGCGCCACCAGATCACAAATGATTTTCTCATCATCGTTCTCCAATGTTGCGAGCATCGGATATGGCAATCTTTCAATTGACGTAAACCGGACCCGAATATCGTGATCATGTGCGAGTTGGAGCAACAGTCCCTCCTGCGCACGGGTGGCGACAATCTGACGTACCGTTGGCTCGGGATCTGCCGCTAACGCGGGTAAATATTTAAGATCAATACCCCGTGCCACCCAACGGCGCACATCTGGTTCGGGATCATGCACGGCACTCACAAGGCTGGTAGCGGAGAGACGCCTTACAACAATAAGGCGAACAAACCAGTCCTCATCAGCAAGCATTTTCAACAATGCCGCTCCACTCAACCGACTTGCCACGGCAATACGGACCCGCCGGTCCGGGTCTGCCATCAACGCTTCAATCCGCACGGTTGGCAGACGCAGGGCAACACCTGCGCGCACTTCGGCATCGGGGTCGTCTATCAATGCTGGTAGCCGAAAAACCGATGCAAACCGCACGGCTAACGTACGGACTTCAAAATAAGGATGATCCAGATAGTCGTTAGCACCTGATGGATTTTCACGAAAAAATCGCTCTATCCTGCGTGCGCGTGCATCGCGCACACACACACGCCCACGCCTGCACCGACCATCGCGGTGCAGTTCCTCATGCCTACAGCCTTGGCACTGGAGCTTATGACCGAGCCAGTCATGCGGTTCGGCCGTCTCCCAGGCGGAAATATCCCTGGTCTGATCGTCTCCGTTGGCATGATCTGGCACGGCTTTTGGGGTCCTCAGGCCGGAATGCAGGTCTTGGGTACCGGGCATACCGCAGCACATTGCGGAACATCAAACTGCCCCTCGCATTCAGTGCATTTTTTGGCATTGATCACATACAGATCATTCTTGAGAGAAATTGCCGCATTGGGGCATTCAAATTCACAAGCACCACAGACAGTGCACTGGGACGTAACAATTTTGTAAGACATAACTTCAACCTTTCAAAAAAATCAATATGGAATCAGGCACTCTGGCGCTGTTCCTGTTGCCCATTGACCTGTTCGTACCAATGGCCGATCCCCTCTTCGATCCATTCGAGGGCATAGTCATCCGTCGCAACAATGCCTGCCGCAGCCAGAGACTCTTTGGGGCAGTCGCCAATTTTTCCGCACAGAACAGCACTCACGCCTTCAAGGGCTGCTATCACTCCATCCAGAGTTGCATCTTCCCCCCAACCGCCTTTGCAATACTGTTCGGTTTTGCGGTGCCCAACAAATTTGATGCCATGGGTCGAGATCTCGTAGATCTGAAACTCCGTGGCATGGCCGAAATGCTGGTTGATGCGTCCCCCCCCTTTTGTCGCAATTGCGACCAGAGCAGACGGGGCTTGTTGAACATCAACCAAAGACTCACTCGCCGCACGTTTGGCAGCTTCATGTTCGCCGCGCATTTCAGCCACAAGTGTCTGATAGTTCACCCGACGCGACGGATCGTAAGCAACATTCTCCGCCAACTGGTCCAGAGTGAATTCCTGACCACGGTCCTCGCCCAAAAGCCCTACCGCGTCAGCGCGGCACTGCCTGCAATGCCGCATGAGCTTTGCGCCGCCCTCCAACTGGTCCTGTAGCGCCTTCAGTTCGGCAGGAGTTGGGCCGCGCTGACCGGTCAACCCATAATGGGTGCCATGTGCAGGATCGGAAATAAGGGGCATAATATTATGTAGAAATGCGCCTTTTTCCTTCACAACCCGATTGACTTCCAACAGGTGTGTATCGTTCACACCGGGGATCATGACCGAATTGATTTTTGTGAGAATGCCCCGTTCGGTCAGCATCTCCAGTCCCAGCATCTGGCGTTCATGCAGGATTTTTGAGGCATCCAGACCCGTCCAGCGCCGGTTTTTATAAAAAATCCACGGGTAGATCTGCACACCAATCTCTGGATCAACCATGTTGATGGTAATTGTGACATGATCGATGTTCATGCTCGCAATTTCATCCACATGATCGGGCAGAGCCAGACCATTGGTGGACAAACACAGTTTGATATCTGGTATATCGGCCGAGATCAGACCAAACGTCTCGCGTGTTTTTTTCCAGTCGTAACACGCATCTCCCGGCCCTGCGATGCCGAGCACGGAAAGCTGCGGAACCTCATTGGCAACGGTAATAACCTTGCGTTGTGCCTGATCTGGCGTCAGTTTTTCCGAAACAACGCCCGGCCGACTTTCGTTGGCACAATCATATTTGCGGTTACAGTAGTTACACTGAATGTTACATGCTGGAGCCACAGCCACATGCATTCGCGCAAAATAATGATGCGCTTCCTCCGAATAACACGGATGATCCTTGATCTTTGCCCATATTTCCTCGGGCATGGAATCCGGTTTATCAGAACTCCCGCACTGAGACGACGAGCACCCGCCTGAGAGCGCTTCTCGCATGGTTTCCGCACCACTGTCTGCAAAATCTTGCAGACCGATCAACTGCCCGGCCATCTGCCCTTCTCCCCTTCATTGGTAAGAAGAAAGACGCAAAATTCATGCCAAGCTGATCTACCATCATCCAAAATATGATCAGAGACGTTAGAAAGACCACTGCACGGCAAAAGCTACGGCGACCACAAATGCCTGCCCGCTCCATGCCACAACGCAAAGCCTCTCCCGAGCACGACCATGGTGGAAGTCTTGGTTTATTATGTATCCGACTTTAGAACTTCTTGATTGGTATTCCATTTTTACGCAAAGCGTAACCTACCTGCCGCGGCGTCAACCCCAGAATACGCGCAGCTTTAGCCTGAACCCAGCCAGCCTTTTCCATTGCATCTTCAAGGATTTCCTTCTCCGAACGCACCGATGACGGTGCATCAACCGGAGGAGACGATGGTGATGGTGGCACTTCTTGCAAAGAGAGCAGGAGTGGCTCCTTGGCGGGGGGAGTTACAGCTTTATCCGCTCCCCCTACCTGCCACAGAACGGAAGAAAGACATCCTTCGCTATGGCAGGCAAAGTCATCCTCACCAATAACAATCCCGCGTGAAAGAGTCGCTGTTCTTCGAATACAGTTTTCCAATTCACGCACATTACCCGGAAAATAGCAGCCGCTTAGAACCGAAAGTCCATTGGGATCGATCTGTAATTCAGTCCCATTTTCCTGATTAAAGCGATCCAGAAATTCCTGTGCCAGCAAAGGAATATCTGTTGGCCGCTCGCGCAGGGATGGCAGAAAAACTGGAATAACACTTAGCCGATAATAAAGATCCGCGCGGAATTTTCCTTTAGTAACCGCATCTTCCAGATCTCGGTTTGTAGCGGCCACAATACGCACGTTCACTTTTAATGTCCGTGTTCCCCCCACCCGCTCAAATTCACCCTCCTGAAGAACACGTAAGAGCTTTGCCTGAAAAGACGCTGAAATTTCTCCAATTTCATCAAGAAACAACGTACCACTATCTGCAAGTTCAAAACGCCCCTTGCGGGCCGTAACTGCTCCGGTAAACGCACCTTTTTCATGCCCGAACAGTTCAGATTCAAGAACCGTTTCCGGCAAAGCCGCGCAATTGAGCTTGATAAAAGGCGCTTTAGCACGAGGGGAGGACTGATGCAGAGCCCGCGCGAACACCTCCTTGCCCGTACCGGACTCCCCACGCAGGAGGACGGTGGCATTACTACGCGCCACAATACGAATTTTTTCCATGACCGCCGTAATTGCGGGGCTTTCCCCCACAATTCGGACATCCGCCATATCAGCCGGAGTTGTTACCCCCAGCTTGGCGACCTCGGTCCGGCGGTCCAGATCTCCCATAAGTCTTTCGCGGTCACGCTCTACCAGCCTGTGCAAACGAACAGTCTGCCCGATCAGGTTACCCACCATGGCGAGCAGGCGCGTATTCAACGCAATAACCGGAGAATCTGGCGAAAAAGCCTTACAATCCACAACAAGGATTCCAATAATTCCATCCCGTCCTGGAATGGGTACGCCAATTAAGCCGACCTGCCGTGGATTTACCGCCCATGCGGGTTTTGCGCGAAAACCAATTGTCTGGTCATTTGCAATATCAGGAACAATCAGAGGCGCTTTGTGTGTGACAATATGGCCCAGAACACGTTCGGGCATGGACATGAAGTAGTCACGGGAAATAACGGGGTCTCCATGCGACCCCACAATCCGCTCCACCCTGTCACCCTCACCGAGCAACACACACACACACGCGTTCATATCAAGAAAATTCTCAAGTGTTGCAAACACCTGAACAAGCATCACGCCAAGCTCAATGGGAGAGCACAGTATCCGGGAGATTTCATACAGTCCCGACAGAGCTACCTCGGCACTCGTTTCCGTTATGCCCGTTGTAGCAGACATAATGCCCTGACTGTCTTTTCGTAGCGTCATGTCATGTTTCCCGCAACCGTATTACCACCCAGCCGGTTATGTGAGCTTGCGACATCGCCCCCACAGCATACTATGAAACGATTCCGAAATGAATAGAGGTATTAATATACCCTTTGTGGAGTCCATAGTTGAAAAAACATTATTTCATTTCATAAATTTTTATAATGATTCTCAAGTATTCTTGAATGGTTTCAGGCGAATATATTCATGCTCCACCTTACCCACCTCTACCACGCAGCAAATTTTTCCGTTTTCTGACGAAAGATGGCGGTATGTTCAGGATATCCCTATATTTAGCAACTGTTCTCCGTGCGATAACAATGCCTTTCTCCCGCAGAAGACGCACAAGATCATCATCTGAAAAAACCGACTTGGGTTCTTCTTCTGCAACCAGACGCCGGATAATTTCGCGCACTGCCTCCGCACTA
Organism: Acetobacter lambici; assembly: GCF_011516885.1. Taxonomy (GTDB): domain Bacteria; phylum Pseudomonadota; class Alphaproteobacteria; order Acetobacterales; family Acetobacteraceae; genus Acetobacter; species Acetobacter lambici. The sequence goes on from NZ_WOTD01000003.1 coordinate 36,631, forward strand.
TGTGCCTGCTGGGTATCGCCCGCAAGAACAGAAGAAAAGAAGAAGCGTAGAGCAAAAATTCCTTGTGGGGTGGTCACCGCCTTACCCATAACGGCTCTGCTGACTGTGCTTTCATGCACACCAACTCCCTCCGCCACATCCTTAAGTGTAAGAGGCACAAGCCCCGAGGCGCCATGCACAAGGAAAGCTTCCTGCCGCCGAAAAATTTCCCGCGCCACACGTAACAACGTGTTGCAACGCAGTTCCATCCCACGGACCAGCCAGTTAGCCTGTGTATGCCACTGGTCCAGAAACCATGTGACCTGACGATCCTGTTTACGCACCGCCTGCCCCCGCAGGCTGACCCGTGTCTGAAGGTCGTGCACCAGCATGACACGTGGCAGAGTCTGGGCATTCAGTTCCACAACCCAGTCCCCATGTCCGTCAGCGCTGACAATAAGATCAGACATACGCACCGGCAGCATCTCAGCACCGGCATCAAACCCGGGTTTGGGATTAAGCCTTTTCAGCTCGGCAATCATGCCATCCAGCGTTGCCTTATCTACCTGACACTGCCTGCCCAGACGCGACATTTCCCCACGCGCCAAAGTATCCATATGATCAAGCAGCTTTTCCATCGGCCCATCCAGACAACCGCGTTCCTGAAGCTGCACTGCCAGACATTCACGCAAGGACCGTGCGAATATCCCCACCGGCTCAAAGCGCATCATATTCAGGCGAACACGTTCAATTTCCTCCGCCGGTCGCCCCGTGCGTTGCGCAAGCACGTCCACACTCTCCGACAGACGGCCAGCGGCGTCCAATGCCTCGATCAGATAGGCGCCAATCAGCATATCCTGCTGGCTGGCCGTGGACAGGCGCAACTGCTCGTATAGCTGATCCGTAAGGGAAAGCGGCACATCAGGCAGACGCGCAGTACCATCGTCCTCTCTCTGACTACCCTGGGAGAACATGTCCATACGTCCACGCTCAAAACGTGGAGCAAGTGGTGCGGCAGGATCAACTGAAGGAAGCTCAAGAAAAGGGTTGGAGGCCGCCTGCTCCTCCAGATAAGCCTGCAGGTCCGCGTTTGTAAGGTGGAGCAAATGGAGCGCCTGACGCATCTGTCCATTCATGAACAGACCGTGGCTTTGCCGCATTTCCTGACCTTGCAACATCAGCCTTCATCCCGCTTTGCCATACGCATGTGGCAGAGAAGAGTACTTCCCATCAACATCGACACGAGCAGTCCCTCCCGTTGTTTCATGAAACGTTGTTAGGAAAAACGTTTCATGAAAACGACGCAAAAACCGTGCCAGTTTTTATGGAATTATGAAAATTCTCCTTATCCCGGCGGCTCGGCCAGTGGTGTTATTCAATCAACGCCCACCATTACGTCCGATGCCTTGATAACGGCGTAAACGGGTTCGCCATCTTTCAGGCCAAGTTCAGCCACGGCTTCGTTGGTAATAGCCGCCATGACAATGGCGCCGCCGTCAATTTCGATGCTAACATGAGATGTTGTCGCACCTTTTTCAATCTTGCTGACTTTGCCTTTGATCTGGTTGCGTGCGCTAATTTTCATTGTTTTCTCTCCAAATTTTTATCAGATATCTATTCCCATTCGGATATAGATATAGTATTCAAGGAACTTTCCTGCTCCCAGTCCATACACTGCCATTTCCTGACCGTAATGGCCTACAAAATTTTCTGGCTCTCAAGAAGAATTTTTTTAGCTTATCAGCCAACAATATCAAAATCTGGCGGAATAGAATGATCCACCACCCCAGCAAGCCCGAACACCTACAAAAGCACTCCACACCTTACCATTTTGGCACGTTTTTTGCGTTATTACGGACACATGCCACTGCAGGAGACTTGCTTATGAACGCATTTCGTTCCGATTTCGACACGGATGGCATGAACCTGACATTCCGCCCAATCCGCCTGCCGCTCCTCTGCTTTATTATGGCAGGGCCTCTCCTCCCCACAGTGGCTCGGGCTGAGCAGGCCCGCATGGCCATTGCCGCAAACTTTATTGGTCCGACCAAGGAACTGATTGCAGACTTCATGCAAAAAACTGGTGATGTGATTATTCCCAGCTTTGGCTCCAGCGGCCAATTCGTGATCCAGATCGAACAGGGCGCTGGCTATGACGGATTCTTGTCCGCGGACGAAGCCAAGCCAGAAAAACTACTCAAGGACGGGTTTGGCGTGGAAAAAAGCCAGTTCACCTACGCAATTGGCAAACTGGTGCTGTGGAGCAATACCCCGGCTTACCCGGCGAGTGAGAGCACATTGCGGGCCGCGCGCTTCAGCCACCTTGCCCTTTGCAAGCCCGACGTCGCCCCATATGGCGCAGCCGCCGTAGCGACACTCAAACAGTTACGCCTTGAACAGATCCTCCAACCCCGTATTGTCATGGGGCTGGACATTGCTCAGGCTTATCAGTTCGTCCAGAGCGGTAATGCAGAGTTGGGGTTTGTCGCCCTCTCCCAGTTGCACAACAAGTCTGCTGGCACAATCTGGGTTGTGCCGTCCAATCTTTACCCACCCATCCACCAGAATGCCCTTTTGCTCCGGCAGGGGGAGCAGAACCATGTTGCCCGCGCTTTTCTTGCCTACCTGCAAAGCAAGCCCGCACAGGCCATCATCGCGACATATGGATATGACATGCCATGATGGGACCAAACGCCATGTTTGACCCCAACAGCATCTTTACTGCCCTGCGTCTTAGCGTAACACTGGCTCTCGTAACGGTAGTCATCGCGGTCAGTATTGGCATTCCTCTTGCTTGGTGGCTGGCTTACAGCCGCAACTGGTGGCGCGATGTGTGTTCCAGCATTATCACTCTGCCTCTGGTGTTACCCCCAACGGTCTTAGGTTTTTACCTTCTTCTCGCTCTCGGACCATCGGGCCTTGGTGCAGTGGCAGCCCACATAACCGGCAGATCAACCTTTGCATTCAGCTTTGCCGGTTTGACCATTGGCTCCGTCATTGCCGCACTCCCCTATATTGTACAGTCCACCCAAGCTGCGTTTGAAACCATCGGCCACAAACCAATTGAAATCGCCTACACACTACGCACGCCCCCATTGCGGGCATTCCTGAGTGTCGCTCTTCCGCTGGCCGCTCCGGGCATTATAGCTGGAGCCGTTATTGCTTTTGCCCATACAATTGGTGAGTTTGGTCTGGTGCTCATGATCGGGGGGGATATTCCCGGCCAGACCCGCCTTTTATCCATCATGCTTTTTGATAGTGTGGAAACAGGAGACTGGGCCTCCGCCCATGCCATAGCCGGAGGCATGGTGGCATTCGCCTTTATGATCATTCTGATCCTGCGCTTAACACAAAAACGCCTGACCCCCCGGACCTGATGATGTGTGCCCAACCTTTGCCCCCCGCCCTGTCTATCCATTTTCAAGGCCCCATAGACCAGCTTGATATGAACATCAGCTTTGACATTGCTGCGCCGGGGGTAACGGGGCTCAAAGGCCCTTCAGGGTGCGGCAAAACCAGTCTGCTCCGCGGGATTGCTGGCCTGCACCATTTTCCACAAGGCTACTGCCGGCTGGGGCATGAGGTATGGCAGGACATAACGGTGTTCCTCCCCCCATGGAAGCGACCCATTGGTTATGTACCTCAGGATGGTGGACTTTTTGCCCATCTGAGCGTCAAAAAAAATCTGCTCTTTGGCATGCGTTTTATTGTTCACAAGGAACGCTTTTTGCACGAAATTGTGGATGCCCTGCGCCTACAGCCATTGCTGGAGCGCAAGACACACGCGCTTTCTGGCGGCGAGCGCCAGCGTGTAGCCATAGGCCGCGCACTGTTAACACAACCCAAGCTCCTGCTGATGGACGAACCCCTCTCTGCTCTGGACCTTGATATAAAAACTGATATTATCTCTTATATAAAAGAGTTTTTAGAAAAATATAAAATACCTACACTCTATGTGTCCCATGATGCGGAGGAGTTACGCATGGTCGCCACCCAACTCCTTGACTGGCGCTCAATACAGAAAAACTCCACCTAAGACACAGCATACCATACCCAAAAACCAAATATGCCGTGGCCCTTTCCGGTAACATGCACCCTATAGTTCTCAACAAACTCACACACATCAGAATACGAAATGACATTCTGATGTTGGGCTTATAATTAGTACAGATTGTAAATTTTGGTGCCTATACGGCAATCTTATTCTCGCGCATATCCACCCCAAAAATAGAAATGTGCTTTTTTGGGGGGATACAAAAAGTAGAGAAGTTCATATATATACCTTCAGCAATGATCTTCAGTCTCGATTTTAAAGAAGTTGGTTCTCATAAATGCAAGCGATCTCCCCACAACAGAGAGGAAATATCCCATCTCTTACGATCGTTGTTCCTTGCTATAACGAGGAGGAAGTTTTCTCCTTTTGCTTATCCGAGCTTAAATCTCTTTTAGAAAACAGCATTCAGGCAAAAAAAATTAGCGCGCAAAGCCATATCCTGTTTGTGGATGATGGAAGCCGTGATGGGACCTGGTCACTGATTGAGCAAGCCGCTCAAGCAGATAATCTGGTGCATGGGGTCAAGTTATCCCGTAATCGCGGGCACCAGATTGCCCTGATGGCGGGCCTATCCTGTGTTGATACAGATATCTGCGTCAGCATTGATGCGGATTTGCAAGATGATATCGGCTGCATTCCCCAAATGGTTGAAAAATACATGGAGGGGAATGAAATTGTCTACGGTGTCCGCGCCGACCGCTCCAGTGACAGTTTTTTTAAAAGATGGACTGCAAACAGCTTTTATAAACTCATGGAGACCATGGGTATCCAGCAGGTCGCCAATCATGCTGACTTCCGGCTACTAAGCCGCCGGGCCCTGCATAGCCTGCTCCAGTTTGAAGAACAGAATATATATCTGCGTGGCATGGTGCCTTTATTGGGGTATAAAACCGCACAGGTTTTTTATGCCCGCAAGGAACGTCTGGCAGGCGAATCAAAATATCCATTTTACAAAATGCTCTCTCTGGCCATCGAGGGCATTACATCCCTGACCATAAAACCATTACGGTTTATATCTATACTCGGCGCAGTTACCTGCTTTTTTTCTATTATTATTAGCATTCTTGTCATTATACAAAGATTCAATGGCTATGTTTTTCCCGGATGGGCCTCCGTGGAAATTTCGATCTTTTTTCTGGGTGGCGTACAACTGCTCTGCCTTGGCGTGATCGGTGAATATATTGGCAAAATTTACATGGAAACCAAGCACCGACCCAAATTTTTCATTCAAGAGAAAATATAGTTCTGGGTCTTACGCACAGATAGCGAACAAGAAGAATGCACTCCAAAAAGAACAAATCGCCTGTTCATACAAATATTATTTGAGTGAAATATAAATCTATTTTCTTTTTATTTCACTCAATTATCTTTCAGAGCCAATTCCTCTCTGTTCGCCCCGACTATTCTTTTGACCAGCCAGTCTATAAATTTACGAGAGGCTTCTACCGGATCGTCCCCGTAGTGGCATTGCTCATGCCACTGAGCGGCCTCTGAGCCTTCCAGCCCCTGTGCGGCCAGCCAATGCGTAATCAGGCAATGACGTAAAGAATGTTTGCTCGCACTCTGCCCACCACGCGTGGACATCCAGTGGTATGCCAGCACGCCCAGATCACTCACCAGTTCCTTGGTATGCCTACAAGCGTTCGCTTTTACTCTGTAAGCCTCATACCATTTGGCAAAATGCTCTGGCGGCATGGGGGGAGAAATGCCATAGCCCTGACCATAACGGCAGCCCAGATGGTAGATGGCTTCAATAACATCATCATCTTCCAACCCTTCCACAATCACCAGTTCATGAAAATCGGTCCCCATATCCAATACGGACTTGACCATGCTGAACGTCTGGATTGGCGCTGTACGAATATTGCGCAAAAGGCCCTGATCGACCTTGATAATATCAAACGGCAGGGAAGAAAGACGCAGCAGATTACTATAACCCGACCCCAGATCATCAATTGCGATCTTGACACCCACCGCCTTGAATTTCTGGATTGCTATGTCCTGTATGGTTGGGTCGATCATCTGGGTTTCCAGCAGTTCAACCGTTAACTGATCAGGCCGAATGTTATAACGCTTTAAAGCGCTTTCAACCCATGCAGGACCATCCTCGTTCAAAAGGTAGGTGGGAGGCATATTCACGGCAAGGTTTATAACCTGCCCATTATTCTGCCACCGCTCCAACAGGCTCAGACATTCCTCCAACCCCATATGGAAGAGCCTGTCCAGTTCGTTCTGCCCCAGTAGGGACAAAAAGCTTCCCGGCTCAATAATGGTGCCATTTGTATCCTGAATACGAACAAGTGCTTCAACTTCCAGCAGTTCTCCGGTGCGCAGGTTAACAATTGGCTGCACGTACATCCGCAGTCCATCGCTAAACAGCCTGTCCCGTAGGTAACAGGACTGCTCCTCCGTTACCGCGGAACCACGCGGGAAGCAGCAGCGCATCCACATCTGTTCCCAGCGGTGTTGCAGACTACGGGCAAACTGCTGCATCCGCTGGGTTTCAAACTGGTTCGGACACGCCCCAAACAGGGCCAGCACAACCGCAACTTGCTCCTCTTCCATGGAAACCGGAATACTAATGGAGGAGCATATACCCAACGTTTCCATCATACCGCGCCAGGGAGCAGCATTTGGGGCGGTGGAATAGGAGGCACAGGTCTGCTGCTGTCGTGTACGCCACGCAAGTCCGGTCACGGAATTACCAAATACCGACTGCGCACTCACAACAGGCTGGCTGATTTTCTGTTTCAATTGTTCGGTCAGTTGGGCACCGGCACTCCCGCCACTATGCTCAACGACCAACTCACCGGCCGGATTCATGCGAAAAAGCAGAACAGCCTGAATACCCGGCAGGCTCCCCAGTGCTTCTACCCCCTGCCCGCTAACATCTGGCCAGACACAACCGGCAACAGGCAAACGGTTGGATAAGAGGGAGAAATATTTTTCCTCAATACCCTGTCCTGCCTCAAGCTGCGCGCCTTTGTCATCTTGCAAGCGCATTTCGGTCGTGAGGAGAATATGGTACCTGTCATAGGCGCGCAGCAGGGCCTTATCCAGACTATCGATCAATAAACGCCTATAAATACTATAGGCTTCTCCCAACAAAGCGGGAGAAATACCGCACAGCATATGAATGGTGCCCAGCTTTTTTGCCTGCTGCAAAATATCCTGCCGCTGCGTTTGGGCACCGAGCAGAAAATCCAGATGTGCAGCCTGCCTTTGCTTGAGGTGTTCAAGCTGGTCTGGTGTCAGCACTGACAGAATAGTCTGCGCTTCGCTCATTTTTGCCAGACTGTCGTAAAAACACTCAATAAAATTCTGCCGTATCCGCGTCAGAAAGGTTTTGGCGCGTGTCAGCAGTTCCGCAGCTTCTGGTCCATATGGGTTGAAGGTCACCTGCTCCACGGCTTCTTCTGCGGGTAACTGCCGGGTATTGCTGGCCATGCACCACCAGTTCTGGCGGCTGGCCTTGTTCTGCTTGGATAAATACATGGCGGCATCGGCCCGCCGCAAAAGCGTATCCGGGTCTTCTCCATCAACCGGATACAAAGCCAGCCCCAGAGTCATGCCGACCATGGCGAACGAGTCATGCGTTACGGAAAAAGGCGTTTCCACAGCCTTGTGCAGATTGTCCAGAATTTTTGTAGCCTGAGTCACCTGCAAAAGTGGGTCCAGATTTTCCAGCACGATCACAAACTCATCGCCACCCAGACGGGCCACATAGTCCGTATGCCGGACATGCTCCTGCAAGCGGTGTCCAAGAGCCTGCAAAAGGCGGTCCCCCGCCTCATGCCCGTATCCATCGTTCACCAGTTTAAAATCATCAAGGTCCAGCATACCCACGGCAACCGAACTCCCCTGACGAACCGCACGGGCCATGGCCTGGGGCATATATTCCTCCAGCGCCAACCGGTTGGGCAGGCCTGTCAGCGGGTCATGCCGCGCGCGCCTTGGTTCCTCGTTCTGAAGTTTTTCCAGTCGTTTCTGTGCATCCAGCTTGTCCAGCGCATGGCCCAGCAGTTCCGCCACTTTCTGGCACAACCCGATGCACTGTTCATCGAACATATCCGTCCGGGCAGACACAAAAGAAATAACCGCCCAACGCTCCCCTCCGCGCCAGATGGGAACCGCCAGAACGGCACACCATTGGTTACGGCACAGAAAATCATACCACGGAGCGTTTTTCTGCTCGGCCAGTTCATTGTTGCTATAAACAAGGGTCTGTCTGTCCCATGCCTCCATGGCAACGGGGAACTGGGGCATGTTCTCATGAAAACTGAACTTCAGGTTGGCTATGCCCTGTGTTCCAGCCCCCATGCAGGAGAGGATATGCAACACGTCGGATGCATCTTTACGACCAATCCAGACCGCCTGAAACAGCGCATCGTACACCAGATCAGCGCATGTTTTATCGCACATCTCGCTTTCGGTGGAAGCCTGCAACACTGCATCGGCCGTGTTGAGAAGGGCACGATAAAGTCTCTGCACTAAATCCAGATTTGTTGCATTCCCCATAAAACAGACCAAAACCTTCCATAACGCCTATAACTTGCGTGGTAACCCTCTTCCACAACGGCACAAGAACCACTGCGATGCATTAGTACCCCTAAAATAAGAAGATTTTATAGGGCTATGCTATTACTGATCGAATATAATATATTTAATTATTAAATACATTCCCATAACAAAAGTCGCCATTACCTGTACTATCAGGCAAACTCACCCACTTTTTTTAACTGGTGATCATTCCATAACCACGTGTGTGGCAGGCATTATCCGATACCAAATTATCCAGCAAGCATCTTTAACCCACTACGGCCCGCAACACACAGTCGCACCACCAATACCCAAAAACCAGTTGATCAACACGCATATGGGCTACGGTGTGACAAACTCACCCAGCCCCTGCAAACCTTGTCTGACCATATGCACATACCCGCGCAAACAGCAGGGTATTCAGGCGGCTGGTTCTTTTTCTTTCGGCATTTCCATAACTTTAATGCAAGTGCTCAAAATCTTCCCGTTCAAAAAACTATCGCGGACAAGGCGGCGGGACACATCGGCGGGCTTATGCTGGCCATCTGAGCGGCGCATATTGTCATCGAGCACCACATTCCCCGTTTTTGGGTCAAAATACCCAAAATCGCATAGGTGTGGGTTTCTGATATCGGCCATAATATCGAACAGATGGCATTTATATTCCCCAATCCAGATTTCCGCTCCTTTACGGTTGGAAATATCGGGATAGTTGAATGTCAGCCCCCGGGCATGAAAAAAGTCAAAAATACCACCCATCAAGCACTGGGTTGCCTTGACCTCACGCGGGTTGAATTCAAAACCGTAATAAAAATGCTTCTGATAATGGATTTCGTCTGTGGGCAGATACTTCTGGTTAAACAGCCCCATGAACTTCTGCAGGCCGTTAGGGTTCGCTTTTACCTTCACGGGATCTTCGTGAAAAAGCGCTGTTCCACGATAATTGAAGAACACGGGAACAATAATATGTTTTGGGTTTTCCCACATGGGAAATCTCCTAAAGACCTGACCACACAATAAATAACCCTAGTCTGTTACGATTCCATCGGCTTTGACAAGCCGCAGCACTCATAACTCCCGACCAAAATCACCAACGCCCAATATCAGCGAGGGAGGCAGCAACATGCAAGTAACCTTATGACTGTACAATCGGCCTTGATGGCTTTCCCTGACGCCAGACGGGGCACGGCTGGCACCATGCGCTCTCAATTACCGTCTTATGCTGTTTTAGCATAGAGCATTCATCTACCATGCCCCAACGCAGTCTGCCCCATCCACCCAAAACACGGGCGAACGGGGCAGACTTTATGGGTTTTGGCACACCCGAACGCATATAGTGCTGTTCCATGACGCATCCGCCACGGCAAAACGTTTTACGGGTGGTCGGGCGGTGTGGGCTTGGGAGCTTCCTGCGGAGCGGCGGCAGGCACCGGAGCTGGCACAGGATGTGGCTGACGCATGGCGCCAACCTGCTCCGCGTTGACCTGATGATCCCCACTACCAAACCTGATGGTCAGGTAATTAACCAGTTTGGCAATTTCGGCATCACTCAGGCGTTGTACGTCGGAGTGGCTACCAAAGGATGGCATGCTGACATGACCGGAAGGTGTGGAGCGGTTCACCCCTTCCAGAATGGTCATGATCAGATTATCCACCCGCCCTGACCCTACAACAGAGTTCGTGTAAAGCGAGGGCACATACTGATCCGCAGTACCTGCGCCACTGCTGCCATGGCAAGCGGCACAGTTTGCATCATACAGTTCCGCACCACCCATTTCGTACAGATCATCAACCCGGTGGACGATTCCCGACCTTATGTCCGGCTCCTGCATTGCCTTGCCAAAGCTGTCCCGCGCTTGATGTTCCATCTCATCATCATGTGCGGGTACCTGTTTAATAAAGGCCGCCAGAGCGTGCAGGTCCTCATCACTCAGGTGGCTTGTGCTGTGCTCAACCGCTTCCCCCATGGGGCCTGCCGCCTGACTGCGCCCTTTGGCATGGCCTGTTTTAAGGTAGGTCACCAGATCATCCTCGCTCCAGTCCCCTATCCCGCCTGTATTGCTGGGCGTGATATTGGGTGCGAACCAGCCATTCAACTGGCTCCCCGCAAGGTACTGGTCCTGCTGCTCCACCAGCATGAAGTTGCGAGGCGTATGGCAGGTGCCGCAATGCTCAAGTGCTGTCGCCAGATAATGACCACGGCGGAGCTTGTCATAGGTTGAGGAATCCCCGGTTTCGGGCTTTTCGCTCTCTGCCAGCATGTTCCACGCCATCATGGACATACGGATATTACCCGGGAACCCGATCTCTGTTTCCGGCGGTTTTTCCGCCACCGGCTGCACACCATGCATAAACCACGTGTACAGCGCCTTGACGTCCTGATCCGTCAGCCCGGCATAGGATACATAGGGCATAACGGGGTAAAGATAAGCTCCATCCTTGCGCAGGCCACGGCGCAGGGCTTTTTCAAAATCATCCAGCGTGTAAGCACCGATCCCATTTTGTGGGTCGAGTGTTATGTTGGTGGAAATAACGGCCCCTTTGGGGGTGGCAATTTCCAGCCCTCCGGCAAATAGCTTGCCGCCGGGGCGTGTATGGCAGGCTACACAATCCCCCGCTGTGGCAAGGTACGCACCGCGGGCCATAAGGGCTTGCTCGTCATCCGCCGCATGGGACGGAGCCGCATGCAGTCCCCCCAGCACAGCACTCCCGAACAGAACGGACCAGAAAATATGTTTGAAATCAGCCATGGAGCAGTTCTTTTTTCAACGTATCGGCAACACGCAGCGCAATGGCGGCCACGGTCAGGGTAATATTCCCCGTTCCCACGGTCGAAAAGACAGATGAACTGGCAATAAACAGGTTCTCATGGTCATGCGTACGGCAATGCCCGTCCACCACGGAGTCCTTGGGGTCTACCCCCATGATGGTGCTGCCCGAGGGATGATCCTGTGGGAAGTAACCCGGTGTCCATTCCTCGTCCGTGCCGTGCATCAGATGGATTAACTGCTTGAACACACTGCGCGTATGGTCACAACTGCGCACGGTATATTGCGGCAGTTTATAATAGACCTGCGGGTGCGGAATACCCAGCGCGTCTTTTTCCGTCTTGCTCAGGGTCAAGCGATTTTCAGGGTCTGGCAGGGCTTCGTTGTGGCTGAACAGGCGCACTGTGTGCGATGCCAGATAACGGATCTGCTCTTCCAGTTCCCGGCCGACATAGCCTTTGGAAATGGCAAGCTGGGTTGCAAAGTCGACCTGATTGTCATCCACCATGTGCACAAGGTAGGCACCACGCTCGTTGCGCCAGTCCCCATCACGGAAGTTGTCGATCACGTTGGTTTCCAGCGGTCCACGCCCCGGCCAGAGCGCTTTGTCCCCGCTGATAAACGTAACCTGCACCCCGGTATGGTCCATCATGTTCCGGCCGACATGGCCTGAACTGTTGGCAACCCCATCGGGACTCTGCTCATCAGCGGACAGGAGCATCAGCTTGGCGGTCTCAATACAATGCGCCGCGATTACAAAGTATTTGCCTGTTACGCGGTGTAACCCACGCTCCATGCGTCAGAAATGAAGCGGACGCCCGCAGCCCGAACGTTGCAAATGTAATCCCTGCATCAGCAGTCCCGCCACGCAGCGCGGCCACCCCGCCATGTTCCCGAAAAGAACCGGTATGCTGGTTAAGGTACGCCATGTTGCCGAACGGTTCCAGCACACTGCGCCCCACATGGAGCCGATACCCCAGCTCACCAAACCCCTGCGCGGTGCCGCCGTCATACTGACTGGACAAGGTATTGCCAAACCCCGCAAACGCCACCTTGCGTGAAAGGGAAAGCAGGTTCCACGTGTAACCTGCCCCCACATGCAGGGTCCATCCACCCCAGTGTGCCCCTACATACCCCCCCAGTGATATGTTGTTGCTCTGGCCGGAGGAACTCCGCCCTCCGCCATCCACCATGGAACGGCCATAGCTGACCAACCCACCAGCACGCCACAGACCGCGCTCCCCCAACGACGTATCCACCCCCATTATAAAGCCAGAGGTGGAATGACTCAGACTGGCGGCGTTGCCATCGCCACTATTATGACCAAATCCACCATAGGCCTCGCTCCACATCACGGTCTGCGCGCGAGTACATCCCTCACTTTGCAGAACATGACCCTGATGGACCGACGCCGCGCGCAGACCACTCTGTGCCCACCCGTTATCGCACCACGCGCCTGCCAAGCGGTCAGATACGGCCTGCCGCATGTACTGGGCATCCTGCAAAAGAACCGTGCGTATGGATGCATGAATTTCGCCCGACAAAGTATCCAGCGCCGCATCAACCGCGCGCACACCCCCCAGTTGCACCACCGCACGCACAACAGAACTGGTCAGTGCCACCCCCTGCAATCCATTCCCCGCAGCCTGCTGGTTACGTGTGCGCGCCACGGCGGAAAAGGGCACAGTATTGCGCAGCAATTGCAAATTAACTGTATCTGCTGTGTACAACAGGGTTGGCGTTAAAAATGGATAGATATTCGCCTGAGCAGCATCCACCCCATCATACTGCCCACTCACACCCATGGCTGCGGATAACAAAGTATATTGCTCGCCGTAATGCAGGTTTTGCACACCCGGCAGTTGCACGGTGCCACCAGACAAGGTGGCAGCCCCCGTCACCCGGAGCGCTGGCTGAGTGGTGGACAGGTTATTGAGCTGCAAGGTGGAACCCTGCGCCATGGCCAGATCCCCTGTTATGGTCAACGAACCACCATGGCTGGCTGTTCCGGGCGACAGGGTTGCACCGGAATAAACGGTGGTTGTGCCCACACTCCCCTCCCCGGCCAGTGTTGCACCATTGATTACACTAACTGCACTGGCCACTCCACCATCAACCTCCAGCGCGCCAGACTGCACCTCCGTCGCCCCGGCATAGGTATTAACCCCCGAGAGAATAAGCGTGCCCTGCCCCGCCTTGGCCAGCCCCCCCGTCGCCCGCCAGTGTACCTGACAGCACTGCTGTTCTGCCATTTGTATCCAACGTGGACTGCACACCGCCTGTCAGTTGCATATCCATTGCCGTGTTCAGACCAGAATTGATAAGTTTGATGGCTCCACCAGACAAAACCAGATTTGATTGTCCACCCACCCCCTCCTGATCCAGAAGAGCGCTGGCCGTTTGACCGTTTTCCACCTTGTCGCCCAGTTCCAGCGTACCGCCGGATTGTAAAATCAGACTGCCGGTACCATCCGTCCCATCTCCTCCAAAAGAGATCTGCCCGTCCACAACCAGCCTTCCGCCATTGCTGATTTGCGTTGTACCGCTCCCTCCATCGCCCCCCGAACCACCATTCACGTAGTAATCCTGCACCACGTGCAAAAGAGAGTCCGGGCCATCAACCGTTACGGCGCCCTCTCCATTGCCGTACAGGCCCACAGCCACCGTTCCGACCTGAACATGCCCACCATCCGTTACACTCAGTCCGCCGTAGGTTGTCTGTCCCGTATTGTAAAACGGACTACCTGCATTGCCATTATCCCCAGTTCCCACCACCAGAATACTGTCTGGGGACGTGACAATCCGTGATCCCGCACCGGAAACATTGATAAGACCATCTCCCCCACTCCAGCCTGCCTGTATAACAGTGTGGTTCAGCAGCACGCTCCCCCCATCCTGAATGGAAAGAGTGCTGGTCCCCGCTATTTTGTACCCAACAAAAACCTGTCTTTGGGATACAAGCGTGGCGCCAGTTCCCACCACCTGAAGTGTCGCCCCTCCATCCACACAGACAGGAGAGACAAAATACTGGCTGGAACAGTTGCTGGCACCAGAAAAACTTTCCGAACCGTTAACAGTGTACGTGTTATTGCTCCCGACCAGATACAAACCCGCCTCCGCACAGGCGATCTGCCGGGTTGCCACGTTCAACACAACCACAATGAAAACCGGCCCGAACACGATGGCCGCACGTGTCATTACGCGGGTAAACAGGACTGCGTTTGTCCTGTTTACCCGCGTAAAAAAGCCTGCATGATCAAAAGCCATGCGCCTGTATTCCTTATCAGATTAGATGAAATTCTCCGTGAATCTAGATTTATGCTAAACACATCCGGAGATATATTGAGCGTTAAAAAAACGCTTATTGCTGTTTATCGAATGTTTTTGTTTCTGTATTAATTGATTATAAATACTGTTGTTTGAATTTTATTGACTTAATTATTTTTGTTCTTAAATTACAAACTGAATTTACGCTTATTCCCAGCCTCAAACCACAACATTAAACCACCACTCCCTCCCACACGAAAATACTCTGGCCCTTGGCTACAACCCACACCCATCTGGAAATGCAGCCATGCAACAGAAAGCCTTTCCACCTCGAACACTCTGACTGCATCAGAAAACGGAACCACCAGAAAGGACTCTCCCCCTGCTACATCATCTGGATACGCTGCTTCAGCATTACGGTTACGGCATCGTGACCCTGCTTGTCCTGATGGAGAGCATGGGCCTGCCCGTTCCGGCCGAAACCTGCATCATCACCGCATCACTTTACTGCCTCAAAACCCACCATCTGGCCATTCAGGGGGTTGCTCTGGCTGCCATTGCCGGGGCGATTATCGGGGATAATTTTGGTTATCTGATCGGGCGGCATTTCGGGCTACCACTCCTGCAAAAACATGGGAGGAAGGTCGGCCTGACCCCGGAACGGCTTGTTCTTGGCCAGTATCTGTTTCGCCACCATGGGAGCGCCATTGTTTTTTTGGGGCGGTTTGTCTCTGTCCTGCGCGTCTTTGTGGCCCTGCTGGCTGGGGCATGCAACATGCACTGGAAGCGCTTCATGCTTTTTAACGCGCTGGGCGGCACGTGCTGGGCTGGCGGATATACGATGGGCACCTACCTGCTGGGACGCAAAATATCCGAAGTTTCCGGCCCAACAGGTATAGCCATAGGTGTGTTGACCGTTATTGGTCTGCTTGGCTCGGGTCTCTTCTTACGTAAAAACGAAAAACATCTGACACAACTCGCGCTTGCTGAAGAAAAAACTCTGGCCTCTCCCACTTAAAACATAGCCGCACCGGCCGGGTGATCCTGCCGTTACCCCCAGATGAGTGAGGTGGTTGACGATATTGTGAAACGGTTCCGTTTCGTTTATTTGTAAGCCTGACTCCAACCTCGTCATCACGATAGCAAGGCTTTACCGGCATGGGGGTAACACACTATGGGCAAGATCATTGGCAGAACATTCCACTGCTGTTCGTGCGGTAACCAGCAACGTGCTGCACGTTAACCCCCTGCACCACCCGCAACATTCTGGCGCCCTTTGCCCAAGCTCTCCGCACATTCTGATGGCGGAAGCCTTTTCCGCGCTGGAACGAATCTGGACTGATCTTAAAAAACCCGCAAAAAGCGTTGTGTTCCGGCAAGGTGAAAGTGCCGATTTTATTTACTTCATCCAATCTGGAGCACTCAGGCTGGACTACCAGCTTGAGGATGGCCGCAATCTGGTGCTCGACTTTTTGTGGCCAGACAGGTTTTTCGGCATTGTGGAAAACGAGGTTTACGCCTGGTCAGCCATTGCACTTGTGGACGTTCATCTCAAACGCCTGCGCCGTAGCGCCGTACAGGCCCTTACACAGGACTATCCGGGTGTCATGGACCTGCTGCTCAAGCAGAAAACGGCCTCCCTTATGGCGGCCAAAAACCATATTATTCTTATGTCCTGCCCAACAGCGACAAGCAAACTGATCGGTTTTTTACTGGATTACAGCAAACGGCCCGAATATTTTGACCGCACCACACAGGTGCTGACACTGGTGATGAGCCGCAAGGACATTGCCGATTATCTGGGTATGACTTTTGAAACAACCAGCAGAATTTTCAAATATCTGGAAACCAGAAACTATATAAAAAAAATCAACCACCGGCAGATACAGCTTAACACCCACATGCTGCTGGAGGCATAAGATACGCAAATATAAACTCTTGGCCATCTTTGCCGTCAGGCGGGCCACTCATTCCATCTGGCCCCTATTTTTATGCGGAATTCTGGTTTTCTCTTATTTGCCGTTTTTATCAATACAGTGAAGTCTCTCAGTTTTTCAGAGATTTTTAGCAGGCATAGCCATCCTGCGCCCCTGCGGGGCCGCCAGAATTCAACTCTCACTGGCAACAATCAGCACAAGCCCTAACCGGGATTGATGCCTGTATGGATGGGTCGCCAAATTGGCATATCTACCCCGGGGCAATTCCCGTTAAATCACTGCTTCGTTACCGGTTGGACGTTCAAAACACAGTCGTCTCAGACCGGCCACACGAGGATCGGTCAGGGTGAAAAAACAGTCTTTTCCACATAATCGCAAGCAGGAGCTTTGGTACTTTGGACTGTCCTGCGCCATAGGCTGCATGACGTGCCTCCCCCGGTCCGCACAGGCGGACAGTAGTGCTGAGATCGCGCAACTCCGCAGTATGGTGCTGCAACTTCAGGCACAGGTCAAAGACCTGCAAAAAAGCCAGAAAGTAACCCATGCCGCCCTGCGCCATCTGCCCGGTGGGGAACAGAACCACACAGGCCAATATGCTCCCGGCCTGCGGTCGGCTGGCGCGGCAAAAACACATGCCGCATCCCTGCCACCCATGACCAACCCAGGGGCCGGGGAACTGGCAGGTCCGGTCCGCATAAATGACCAGCCAGTCGAGCCATTTTCCGCCGACCCCACGCCGACCACCGTAGCGCAAGAACCGCAGAGCGTTAAAAGTATCAACCTGTCTTCTTCCAGCCCGACGGCACTGACCCAGACGGAAGTGGACAGTCTGCCCCCTATTTTTAAAATTGGTTCAGTCTCGGTCAAACTTGGTGGATTTGTGGATATGTCCAATATCTACCGTGACAAAAACCTGACCGCAGGCCCCGCCACCCCTTGGGGCGCATTCCCCTATTCCGGCAACCCCAATGCCCACGCCTCCGAATACCGCCCTACCGCCCAGTTAAGCCGCTTCAGCCTGCTGATAGAGGGCAAGCCGGCAAGAGGTGTGACCGTTGAAGCCTATGTGGAAAGCGATTTTGGGGGCTCTGGCAGCAATTCCAACGCAGTGCAGACCAACAGCTACGTGCCCAGAATGCGGCAGGCTTATCTGGCGGCGGATGACCGGGACCTCGGTCTGCACTTTCTGGCTGGTCAGGCATGGAGCCTGACCACGGGCTACACCAACACCCTGCTGCGCAGGCATGAGCAGCTCCCCCCGGTTGTGGACAGCAACCTTATTCCCGGTGTTACCTTCACCCGTGTTCCGCAGGTGCGCTTTATCAAGGACTTCCACCGCAAATGGTGGCTTGGCCTGTCGGTTGAAACCCCACAGGCAACCCTTGGGTTTGATGATTCCACACTGGATTCGGGGGGGAACCTTCCCCCAGCCATGGGCCAGACCTCTGGCCCACACGTGATCTATAACAGCACAGGCACAGGCATGCTGGACCCCGAAGCCCATTACAGCCTTGATGCCGCGCCGGATATTGTTCTCAAAACTGCGGTTGATACCTCTGTTGGCCATTACGAACTGTACGGTCTGGCACGGTGGTTCCGTACCATTGTTGTCAATGGTGGCGGCAGTGGTGGGCTTGGTGGTCAGGCCCACTCACGCGTGGCATTTGGCGGGGGCGTTGGCGGCTCCATGGCCGTACCACTCCTGTCTGGAAAAATGCAGCTTGTGGGCGATGTACTGGCTGGCAAAGGGATCGGCCGGTATGGTCCCAGCCAGTTGCCTGACATGACTTTACGCAGCACTGGTGCTCCCGCCCCCCTGCGCGAGATTATTGGCTCCGTTGGCCTGATCGGTCACCCAACAGACAATCTGCTGCTTTACACCTATGGCGGTGTGGAAGCCGCGCACCGCGCGGTTTATGAGGGCGCGGATGGCAGCTATTATGGCTACGGCTCCCCCAACGCCAAACTTTCAGGCTGTTCTCTTATGTTGGGGGTTTGCAATGCCCAGACCCAATCGCTCATATCCTACACAATGGGCGGATGGTGGCACCTTTTGGACGGCCACTACGGCAGCGTTATGGCAGGCCTGCAATACACCTACGTGCGCAAGTTTGCCTTCCGCGGAGTTACGGATTCCGGAACGTCCACCCGCCCGACCGTAAACGGCAACACAGTTTTTGTGACCTTCCGGTACTACCCTTTCCAGAACTGAGGGGCTGATATCTGAGCCAGCCCCCCCTACCCGACCAGTCGCTTCGTGCCCTCATGAACATGAACCCGACGGACCAAAAGAAAAACCGCAAAGACGAGGCAACCAGCCCCGACCTTGCGGTCATATCCGCTCACATATCCGGCCCCGGACTTAATCCAGCCGCACGGGGGGGCGAATAAAGGTTTCAATTTTGTCCGCAAAAATGGAAGCCAGACCACGCAGCCATCCGTACAGTTCAACCTGATGTTTTCTGTAAAGCATCATGTGACCAATACGGGCGGAAAGCCCCCGCATAAAGCCGCCACCCAACACGCGCCCACCTGGCAGGGCGGCCCAACCATTATAATTGCCCAAAGCAACAATGGCCCCCTTGTTATGGAAAATACATGAAGGCACCACCGTGCCATGTTCAATCCATGCGGGCAGATGTTTGGCAAGATGAATAGCCTGCTGCCGGGCAACCTGCGCGGTGGCAGGCAACGGGTCGTCTACAATAAAGGAGCAGTCCCCCATTGCAAAAATCCGGTCGTCATCCACAGAGCTCAGGTTGGATTTAACCTGAATCTGGCCCGAACGGTTGAGCGAGAGCCCACCATAAGCACGGGTTACTTCCGGTGCACGAACCCCAGCCGCCCACACCCGCAGCGTTGCAGGCACATGCGTGCCATCTTTGAGAATAAAGCCGGTCTCGTCCGCTCCTGCCACTCTGGCGGATGTGCGCACCGTAACCCCAATACGCTCCAGTTCCTGCTGTGCGGCGGCTGATACGGATTCGGGAAAAGCAGGTAGAATACGAACACCAGACTGGAGCAGCGTAATGCTTAGCTTGGGTGGCTCCTTGCCAAAGGCGTGCAGGCTGACCGGGTCCACAATTTCGAGCGATTTGTGCAGTTCCGCAGCAAGCTGTGTGCCCGTGGCACCCCCGCCAACAATGGCAATATCGAGCTTGGACGTGTTAGCAAAAGCCTTGAGCAGTTCCATACGAAACTTCTCGTTAAAAGAATTGGCTTCCACCAGATTATCAATAAACAGGCAGTTTTCCTTAACACCGGGCGTGCCAAAATCGTTCGCACAACTGCCCACCGCCAGCACAATGGCATCATAGGTCAGCGTCCGGCTTTCCAGCACGGGGGTCCCATCGGATGCATGGAAGGGGCTTAGGGTGACCTCCCGTTTCTCCCGGTCCAAGGATACGACCTCACCCGGCCAGAATTCAAAATGATTGCCGCTGGCCTGAGACATAAAACTGATGCGGTCATTCTCGTTCATGACCGTGCCTGCCGCAAAACAATGCAACATGGGCTTCCATACATGGCAGAAGCTCTTATCCACCAGAGTAATGCGGGCCTTCCCCTGCCTGCCCAGAGTTTTGCCCAGACGCGTTGCAAGAGCCAGCCCGGCCACACCACCGCCAACAATAAGAATTTCAGACCTGGACGACATCGGTTTTACAAACCTCTTTAAAAAAACGCAGAATGGAAGAGAAGACACACAGACGCAGCGGGTTTTCCGCTTGGAAAACACAGTAGAATTATTTTGATCTGGGAGTTTTTTACCGATATTTTTTAGAAAAATATCAAGTATAGGTCGTATGTTTTTTGAATCCCCGGTGGAATTTAACTTCCACCGGGGGGGGTATGCGTTAGAACGGTGCGTCAATATCAACCGTGTTGATCAGCTTGTGATTGATAAATTCCTTAATCCCAAGCCCGATCAGTTCACGCCCGTAACCGGAGCGAGCAATGCCCCCAAACGGCAGATCCGCTTTTGGTACCAGCGGGTGGTTGATAAACACCATGCCAGTGCGGATCCGTGCCGCCACACGCGCCCCGCGCGCCTCATCACGCGTAAAGACCGAGCCACCCAGACCATAAGGCGAATCATTGGCAATACGCACGGCGTCGTTTTCGTCTTTTGCGCGGTAAAGCTGTGTAACAGGACCAAAAAACTCCCAATGACGGGCTTCGTTATTCTCATCCAGACCTGTCATGAGCAGCGGCTGGAAAAACGCACCTTTGCCCGGAACAGCCGCGCCAATCACTTCCACCTTCGCACCGTGGCTCATGGCCCGTGTCACCTGATCGTGCAGATCATCTTTGGCTGCCTGCGAAGAGAGCGGTGCCAGCGTGGTGGAAGGGTCCATCGGGTCGCCTGCCTTAAGTTCGGCAACACCCTTTTTGTACAGTTCCAGAAAACGATCATACACCGCGTCTGCTACAATCAGGCGTTTAGCGGACACGCAAACCTGACCAGCATTCCAATGGCGGCCAAGCACTGCCCATTTTACGGCTTTTTCCACATCGGCATCGTCCAGAACAATAAAGGCGTCTGCCCCGCCAAGTTCCATGGTCGCTTTTTTAAGCGCCTTACCAGCCGTGCCAGCAATAATAACCCCAGCACCTTCGGACCCCGTCAGGGCCACACCGCATACGCGGGGGTCATTCAAAATCATGGCCGTATGGGGGCGGGCAGCATACAGGTTGCGGAACAGACCTTTGGGCAGGCCAGCTTCTTCCATCAGGGCCTGACAGGCGGCGGCACACTGCGGCAGGTTGGACGCATGCTTGAGTAGCACGGCATTCCCCGCGGAAAGCTGCGGCGCAATAATGCGGACAACCTGATAGAATGGGAAGTTCCAAGGTTCAATTGCCAGCACAATGCCCAGCGGTTCATGCACCAGAATTGCTTTGCCTTCCGACGGGTCGGCAACGGGCAGGGCTTCAGGCTTGAGCAGTTCTTCGGCGAACTTGGCGTAATATTCAAAAATTTCGGCTGAAAGAATGACTTCCTTTTTGGATTCTTCGAACAGCTTACCCATTTCCAGCGTGCCAAGCAGGGCGTATTTATCCACATCCCGGCGCAAAATGGCAGCAGCCGCGTTCATGATCCGCGCACGTTCGGCAAAGGATGTTTCGCGCCAGCTTTCATAAGCTGCGTGGGCCTGCGTCAGGGCAAGCTGAACTTCCGCATCGGTTGCATCGGGGAACGTGGCTAGAACTTCGCCCGTATAGGGGTTTGTTGTCGCGTAGGCCATTTTTTCCTCACAAGTATTAAAGGTATCCAAGGCAGACATATAGACAGCCTGCCCTGCATCCCGTTGCCAGACCAAACTGACATACGGGAGGACTGTAAAGTAGACCGGTCGACTTATATGCTCGCAAATAAGAAGGAGACATCCCGCCGCCGCTTCCATTTGCCTGCAACTCGCAACAAGAGTGCACGACCATAACTCTGCACAACAAACATGCCCGCCAAAACCGGACCCTGTTGGTCTGTGCTGTTCATGTTGTCTATATATGTATGGATATAGATGCGGTCAACGTAGAAAATAGACCGATCGTCTCATACCCGCCCTGCATGTCGCGCACAGGGCTGTAAATAAAGACTTTAAAAAAAGACCTCTGCGGTGCCGTTTACCACGCCACGCCGCCCGATCAGGGAAGAAGTAGCCGCTGGGATGCCTGCCACGTTTTTTCAAATGGCTGGGACCGATGAGTAATCTTGACCATCAGGGTGGCTCCCAGCCAGAGCTGGTACAAAGCGCCTGCCAGAGCCTGCGCCTCCATGCCACGCTGCACAGACCCCTCCTGCTGCCCTTCCGCAATAGTGCGGGCAATGCGGTCAATGGCTTTGGCCGTTCCGGAATCCAATATCCTGCGCATACGTTCGGACAGGTCCGAAACCTCGGCTGCAAGTTTAACAATCAGGCATTTATCGCCCGTTTTTCCGTCCACATGCGTTTCCTGCCAGAAACGGAAATACGCAAACAACTGATCTGCTGCGTTGCCCACGTCAGACGAGAACAGAGTGTCCATTTTTTGCAGATAATCATCCATGTAGATCCGCAAAAGTTCTTCACCAAAAGCTTCCTTGGAATCAAAATAATGGTAGAATGATCCTTTAGGAATACTCGCCACGTCCAGTATCTGGGAAATACCTACAGCAGAAAACCCACGCTCGCCAACAATAGACCGTGCGGCTTCTACAATACGCCTTTTGGCTGCATTATGCTTTTCTACAACACTCATGCATATTTGATAGAGTATCCATAAACAACAGTCAATACAACTAGACCGATCAGTCTATAAATTCTTTTTTTACACAGCTCAATTCTTTGCGACGCCCAACAGTCCTTCATACCACGTGCAGCAAACCCCCAATGCGGGCCTGCACCGGCCTCCCCACATTGCAGTCAACACGCTTACTTGCTGTGCAAACCTCCTAAAATCTGTTCCAATCGGGTCATGGTCATTGCACAGACATCAGACTCATCCCCGATCAGGAAGGTTCTTTCCGTCGTTCTGTTCAACCTGCTTGTCTATATTGTTATCGGCATGCCCAATGCGGTTCTGACCATTTTTGTGCACACTACACTTGGCTACAGCACAACACTGGCAGGTCTGACCTTTGCCTTACAATACGTAGCCACATTTGCCGCCCGCTCTTCCGCCGGGCGACTGGTGGACAAAATAGGCCCAAAACCCGTGGTGATCGGGGGACTACTGAGCTGCGTCTGCTCTGGCCTGCTTATGGGGTGGGCGGGAGCGTTACAGAACGTACCATCCGCATCGCTCGGCATTCTGCTGCTCAGCCGCCTTTTTTTAGGCTGGGCGGAAAGCTGGACAGCAACGGGCGTTATTATATGGAACATCCACCGCGCGGGAGCTGAAAACACCGCACTCGCCATATCGTGGAACGGCATCTGTTCTTACGGGGGCATTGCTCTTGGCGCACCGATTGGCGCGGTTCTGGCACTCCTGCCCGCACCTTATGGCGGTCTTGTCTCGGTTGGCGGCCTCTCTGCCGCTCTACCTCTGCTCGGGCTTGCTCTGATTGGTTTTTACCAAGGAGCCCAGCCACATCCATCGACGGAAACACCCGTTTCCTTCCGCAAGGCGCTGCGGCTGGTGCTCTGGCATGGATCGGCTCTTGCGGCTGGCTCCATCGGGTTTGCCGCCATTTCGTCTTTTCTGGCCCTGTATTATGCAGCACACCATTGGAGTGGCGCGGCAACCGCGCTGGCGGTCTTTGGTGGGGTGTTTGTCTGTATCCGATTTTTCTTTGCGGCACAGATCAAACGCCGTGGAGGCGTGTTTGTTGCCATCGTGTCCCTTCTGGTCGAAACCGTGGGGCTGGTCATTATTGGCATTTTTCCATCACACACCAGTGCGCTCCTTGGAGCCGCATTAACAGGTGCCGGTTTTTCGCTCCTGTTCCCCGCATTGGGGGTGCTGGCGGTTAACAAGGCAGGCCCCCATAACCGAGGTGCTGCATTAAGCGCCTATTCCATCTTTCTGGACCTGGCGATAGCCTGTTCGGGCTTTACACTTGGCCCGATTATTGAATTCTCGGGCTACCCCGCCATGTTCCTGACAAGTGCCGCCTGCTGCCTGAGCGGTGCGGTCATCAGCTACATGTTAAAGCGAGCGCCGGAGCATTCCTGAATTTTAAGCCAAAAACTGGACATAAAAAAAGCCGCCCCGAGAGGCGGCTTCAGACAGCATTTCTGCTAGTCTGGTCTTAAACTGCCTTGAGATTGACAGCAGACTTTTTGCCGTTACGGCCAGCTTCGATTTCGTAAGAAATCTGCTGCCCTTCGCTGAGCGAAGCCATGCCTGCACGTTCGAGAGCAGTAATGTGAACGAACACGTCCTGCGAACCATCCTCAGGCTGGATAAAACCGAAACCCTTGGTCGAATTAAACCATTTTACGGTGCCTGTTGTCATAACTAGGCTCCTTTTTAACGTAGTGGTCGCGCACAGAACACGTGCGCAATCGTAACTTCTAACAGGACAATACTGACACAACGCGCACCAGTTAGCCTCATAAGAGCATCCACTTTTTGTTTTTCACATAATGCCAACAAAAATGCAAGTTGTAATTTTTATAATGATCGGAATTTTATTTTATAAGACGCCTAAAATTATCCATAATATTGAAATTATAGGGTTATATTAATTTATAAACTCTTCCGATTTATTTTCTCATATTCCCATTTTTATAACTTTTTAACCTCATGATCGCGGCTTATAACTCGCCCCCTCACACCCCCAGACTGGCTGGAACCTGCTGTTCGGGTTATGGAACGGGCCACTTCATACACAATACCAAGGCCTGTTTGCATGCCCCACTCCCCCACCCCACAAAACCAGACAGCAGGCGCGGATGGTGTTGTCTGGAAAGATTTTCCTCAGGCGGCTATCCTCAATCTTGTTACAGCCGAGATCGTGCGCAACTTTCCGCGCCCTTTGCAAGATGACAACAGGCGTGTCCATGCGCCCACACTGTTTGCAGCACTGGGGAGTGTCTGCGGGTTTGCAACCCAGACCAGCCTGCTTGCATTAATCCAGTCAGGATTGCGGCCAGAGCAGGATATGATGGCCCACACACTTGCCGGGGGTCGCACATTCCTGTTTGGCGAACAGCTCAACCAACTCCTGATGCAGGGCGACACAGCTCTGCATAACCCCGGCCTCTGGCCCTGCCTGAGCAGCCCAGCCTTGCAAAAGGGCTATTCCCCTCAGGATTTTCCAGACCTGAATGCCCAGTTCGCATGTGTTGCCAGTCGGCTGGGCACAGCGGAGGAGGGCATACCCGATGTAGCCACCGCTTATCGTCCCCTGATCGCCACAGAAGACCTCCGTGAGGCCATGTGGGTCTATATGGAACCCATTTTTCTGCAAAATTATCCCGACAAACCGGGACCACATGGCCCACTGCCCAAAGAATTCTGGGGTGCCGCCATGAATGTTGCCGCAGGCATGCTGTTCAGCACCATGTTCAACGTCATGGATGCCCGCATCGCCATGACGATCATCTTACAATCTGCCATTTTTGGTTCAAAAATTATCGAAACCTGAGCCAGCAGACTGCAAAGCACCCCACAACTGAACAAATTAGCTGGCGAGTTGCCCCGCCTTGCCAGCCTTGTCTGCCTTACGGGCTTTACGGCGCGCCATGCGTTCCTTCATGGCCATCCGTTCATAACGGATTCTCTGCCTGACCCAATTCAGGATGCCAGAAGACATCAGCACAATAATGCCGACAAATGTCCAGCTATCCAGCGGTTGGCGGAACACAAGGTAACTCAGGGCTACCCCCCACACCATCTGGCTGTATTGCGGCAAAGCCACACGATTGGCCGGCGCCCGGGCTGTTGCCATCATCATCATCAACTGGCCTAACGCTGCCAGAAAACCATAACCGAACAGGTATATCCAAGCCGTTATGGTTGCTGGCCACTGCGCATGCCACCCCATAAGAATCCCGTTACCAAGCAGGGGACCAATCAGGCTTGACCCGAACAGGGACAGACGTGTGCGCTCCTTGTCCGCCAGACGGTAGGCGATCACACTCCCAGCATTGGCAATAGCGGCAATAAGCGCACATAAATGCCCCCAGTGCAGAGCCCTAAACCCGGGCCGAAGGACAATAAGAACCCCGACAAACCCCAGCACAACCGCCAGCCATGCCCAGAATGTCACCTTTTCCTTGAGCAGAACAACGGACAGGATCGTTACAAACAGCGGCATCAAAAACATAAGAGAAAAGGCTTCAGGCATGGGGAGCAGCATAAAGGCTTCCACGCTTGCGGCTGTCGCTGCAAAAACGCAGCCCGCCCGCAGAAGCCACATGCCCCATTCCTGCGGTCTGACGATATCCAGATAGGATTCACCGGGCCTGCGGATAAATGGCAGAATAAGAAAACCGAAAATCCCGCCTGAAAATGCAACTTCAAATGGGTCAAGCTGGCCAGCCAGCAATTTGGAAAATGCGTCACTAACAGAAAAAGACGCATAAGCGCCAAAAGCCAACGCCATGCCGGAAAAGAGAGTCTTGGTGTCCATTGAAGCCGCTATATCTGTGAGAAAAATCCTGCATTCAGGATAGTATTTGGTAGCAATAAGGGCAGACCAGCACAAAGTAAAACGCAATTTTTTGCACTGCATTTCTGGTATCAGTTTTTTTAATAAACCCTGACCGGATCAGGCATACGATCTGACAGAGCAGAATACAGAAAGATCCCCCATCCATGCCCCCAAACCGCAGAGCACTTCAGGACACGTGGGAGTCTGATGTTCCATCCGCAAGGTCATTCGCCAGAAACCACCATTTTTCACGCGTTTTTTTATTCTGTTTCGCATGATACATGGCCATGTCGGCACGCTTGAGCAGGTGTTCGATATCTCCACCATCCTGCGGATAAAGAGCCAGGCCCAAGGTCATACCCACCGTGGCCGATGCCTCTGGTGTAACCGCAAAAGGTTTTTCAACAGCGGTGTGCAAGGTGTTCAGAACAATTTCCACCTGCTCGGTTGCCTGAGTCGTTGTCAGCCCTTCAAAAACCACAACAAACTCATCCCCCCCAAGTCTGGCAACGTAATCCGTCTGGCGTAACAGGGCTTGCAGGCTTTGCCCAAGCTGTTGCAAAAGCCTGTCCCCGGCTTCATGCCCATACGTATCATTCACGTGTTTAAAACCGTCCAGATCAATCAGACCAACGGCCACACTGGTGCCGTGGCGCTGGGCGCGGGCAAGAGCCTGGGGAAGATATTCCGTAAGTGCTAGACGGTTGGGCAGGCCCGTCAGCACATCATGTCGAGCACGCTGGGCCTCCTGCTCCTGCAAACATTCAATCCGCTGCTTCACATCAAGCTTATCCAGAGCATGCCCCAGAAGGCTGGCCACACGCTTGCACAGGGCAATACTGTGTTCGTCAAACACCTGCGCCTGAGGGGAGACAAAGGTCATGATTGCCCATATCTGGCCATCCCGCCAAATGGGAGTACACAACACGGCACGTCAATTATTGGTCTGGATAAAAGCAAAGCATGGGCTACTGGCCTGTTCGGTCAGTTCATCATTGCTATAAGCAAGCTTTTTCTCCCGCCATGCACGCATGATGACTAATGGCTGGGACAAGGAGCAATACCCGTCCAGACAGTTGTTTATCTGTTCTATGCCCGCTGTACCTTCGCCCGCACGGGATAGAACTTCCAGTTGCCCGGTATCGCTCACACGACCAATCCAGACCGCATGGAACAACGTATCCCGCACCAGATCATGGCAGGCGCGGCTACACATCTCATTTTCATCCGTAGCCAGCAGCACGGCATCGGCAGCGTTGACCAGCGCGTGGTACAAACGCCGTGCCACATCGCGACTGGTAACATCCTCCAGCGTCCAGACAGAAATATCGTTTTGTAAATCAGACAACTGCACGCCAGAACAATCCGCGATCAGAATCTGACCATCGGCGCGGGCAAGACGCACCCCCGCAATCCGTACCGCGCGTTTTTGTGCAAGCTGCCCATAACATTCCGCTACACGGTTAAATTCATTTTGATCTGCGTAGATAATCTCGGTTGATTTTCCAACGAGTGCGTCAGATTCCATTCCCAGCATATGCGTGGCGTAGGAATTGGTCATCTGAACAATTCTATCTTTTACAAGAAGAATACCAACCACGGAATTATCTAGCAAGGCTGCCCTTAACTGCTGGCTATAAATTCTATCCAGCCCCATGGAAATGTTAATGCACACTTCCTTAAGCAGAATCTGGAGCTGATCATCAAAAATATCTGCTTTTTCGTGATAAACACTTAAAACAGCCTAGACTTTACCGTCCCTGTATATAGGCAATGCGGTGTTGGAGCGCAGGCCCAGTTTTAGTGCCCGTTCTTTCCACGGCGCTAATGTATCATTATTCAAAAACGATGCATTGAAAATAGGAAGTCCAGTCCGCCAGACCTGCCCAATGGTGCCTCGGCCTTCGGGGACATCCCCGCGAGCCGAAATAAAAACATTGTTCATATATGCCCGAGCACCACTTATTGCGAGCATCTGGAACTGCTGCGTCTCATCCGGTCGGGTTATCAGCGCAATTTTAAAATGGGCATAGCGTATGGCCATATCGCAGATTTCCTGCAAAAGACCTGCTTCACTGTCAGCCTGACTGGCACACTGGCTGGCCTGAGCCATAAACATGTTAAAGTCGGTCAACCTGCGCAAATGTACCATCTGCTCCCGGTCGCGCCGCCGAATTAAAAATTCCCCGGCAATAACAAGCAAAGCAAGGATCAGGGCTTCCGCACTCCAGCGCGCGGGGGCCTGCTGGCTATAATTACGCCATACGCGCGAAGACGAAACCAGCGTCTGCACAACAAATGGATAACCCGGAACCGGTGCCTGTGCGACCATTTCCGGCTTTATGGATAACAGGGGATGAACCTGCACCTGCATGTGCAGCAGATGGGTCAGGGATTGCCCATTACGGGTATCAATAACCGTAAAATCCCACTTCCGATAATCTGGTGACAGTTCCTGCTCATCCAGAAATCTGTTGAGACGGTAAGGAGACCCCAAAAAATACCCGGTGCTGCTATTATCCTTCTCACGCACACGCATGGGCAAGACGACCGTACCCAGATTTTCAGAATAATGCACAGGCCCCAGAAAATGATTAGGCATTTTGGGAACGGATGAAAAATCCCGCAAAGGTTCAGCCAACAGTCTTTTCTGGTCCGACGTGGACCATTGTATACTCTCCCCATCCGCCCCCAGCACACTGAACGTCGAGTATGATGGACGGGAAAGCAGATAATGGCGCAAAGACAGTTCGACCTGGGGGGATAAAGCCGGGGCAGGCCTGTCATCTGGGCCGCGCAGTGCCGCCAATGCCATATCCAGCTCTGTAAACCGCGTATCCAGCCGTTCCATAATCAGATTGGCATAGGCCTGACTATCCCGCCGCGCGGACTCATTCACCTCGGCAATGGCATGTCGGTATTCATTAAATTCAATCGCCGTGCCGCAGATAGCCACCACCAGAACTGGAAGGGCGTAGTTCATTACCACTCTTGTCTGTTTTTTTATATTTCTGAAAGACAGGCAAAAAGCAGCAAAGAAGGACGAAGATGTGCTCACGCGCATGACCATGTGTTGGATTTTACAACAGATTCATAGGCAATACATACTACAACCCACCGCGCCACTCCATGATTTTTAAATAATAAATACAAAATATTTTAGTATTTTTTTAATCATCCCGACCCAGAAATCAGGATTCCACTAAAGTCAAAACAAACAATAATTAAATTTTACGCGCAGCGGTCACTTGCTGTTTTCAGCACGCAATGCCGGCAAAAACCAGATATGTTCATATCCCGGTTCTTTCCCCTTAATGCCTCTGGCCACGGGTTGCCGATCAATACTCGTGATCGTATAAAACTGAGCATAATACCGCTCCAGGTCTTGCGCCATAATCGCAAACGGGGGACCAGACAGACGAGCCTGATCATATTCGACACAAATTAAAAACTGATTTGCATAACATGTCATTTCTGAAATATGCTGCGCATAGATTATACGGCTGCCTTCAGGCAGAGCCACCAGTGCGGCCCGGTCATAAATCATATCGACCGGACCAAGCATGGATGCTGTCAGTGCAAAAATATTTGCTACAAATATTTTAATATTATGCCCCTCGAACACAGTAACCTCTGCGGACAGGGTACAAATATCAGGCGCAATTCCCAACTCCATAAATAACTGCTCAACTGCCAGGCGGCTTAACTCCACACCAACAACCGTATAGCCTTTTTTTATGAGCCAATGAATATCAAGCGTTTTGCCACATAATGGCACAAAAATCCGACTTCCCTTAGGCAGACCAAGGGCAGGAAAATATTGCACAAACCCGCTATGAGGATGCGGGGTATGAAAACCAATTTCGTTTTGGCGCCATTTTGTAAGCCAGAACTCTTCATGCATTGGCAGGCATGCCTCCATTGTAACCAACCATCGTTACTGCGGATGCCGCGCAAGCAGGATAACGGCTGTGCCCAGCAAACATAAACCCACTCCAAGCAGATCCCACCGGTCTGGCTGCGTGCCCTCCGCAAACCACATCCACAACACAGCAACCATAATGTAAATACCCCCGTAGGCAGCGTAAGCCCGCCCCGCCACGGATGTATCGATCAGAGTCAACAGATAGGCAAACAGCAACAGTGACCCACACCCCGGCAAAAGCCAGAAAGGCGTTTTTCCCAGACGCAACCAGCTCCAGAATGCAAAACAGCCACCAATTTCGGCTATTGCGGCGGCCAAAAAAATTAATCCTGTTTTCATGCTCTCTTATCGCAAACAATCAGCCGATTGCTCACTGACCCCACAACCAGACCTGATAGACAATTATTCTGCATAGCATGCTTTCAGGCCTAAAACCGGTATTAAAATTCAGCCATTCAGACCGGATCAGACATTCAGCGGGACAAAGCCTGCCCCTATAAACGATCAAAAACCAAGGCACAAAATCAATACGAAAAATAAACATATGTGCCGGGAGTTCATCTGTCGATCTATGTGAGAACGTACCAACTTTTGCCTGATGCTGAAAAATAAGAGGGCTACCCCTCATTGTCACGTCAATGTGATAATGGTAGCGAGAAAATCACGATAAGCTTCATCATAGGGTCTTGCTACAAAAGCGTTTTCTGCAAATCTTATAAATATTTTTGACGCCTTGCGATAACAATAAAAAATATGTGTGTCATCACAAGGGAATATATGTGACATGGACTTGTCTATTTTTGACAATTACTTTGAATATAATGGTTTTAACCCATTCTTTTATTCTATTTTTTACGTTTTATTTTACATAACATGCTATTTTTTAAAAAATAATGATCAGATTTGTCTTTTTCCTACCAAATTTTATTTGACTTCACCTGCACCCATACAGTCAGAATTCAAAGGGCGTTGCATAACAGACCAGACCATAGCCTATGCATTCCCTTCATATGGCATGGCCGTCGTAAAGCCGACGCTCCTCTGGTCCAGCTTTATATTTAAAGATTGAGTCCATGCCAGCATTCACGCACCCGCTCCCAACCTCATATAATGCCGACACATTTTATGCGGCCATACTTAAGCAGGCGACTGACGGCGTCATTATCATTGATGACCAGAACAGAATTGTATTTTTCAACCCTGCCGCGGAACATCTGTGGGGTTGCTCGGCATCCACTGTTTTGGGCACCAATGTTGACCAACTGGTTCCATTGGAGCACCGCAAGCACCACGGGAGTTACATTGCGCACCATCGTAAAACGGGCATTCACCGACTGGTCAACACCTCGCGCGAAGTAACCTTTGTCCGGAGTAATGGAGATTATGTTGCTGCCGAACTTTCGTTATCCACCGCGCTGATCGGTCCGGATAACAAGCGCTATTACATGGCTTTCGTTAAAGGCGTAACGGAAGAAGTACACCGCCGTAAGCTACTGGAACTCCAGAGTCAGGTTTTTACCTCACTGGCCGAATACACAACCATACAGGATGTGGCGGATATGCTCTGCAACAAAGTGGAGCAGCTTGTCCCCAACAGTATAGCTGCACTCCTGCAGATTACCGCACAGGGTGGACTTTCCATCCTTTCGGGCAAAAGCCTGCCCGGCAGCAAGACCAACAAGCTGGTCAATCTGGTCCTTACACCCTCGGACATCAAAGACCTGTGCAAAAACCCCCAACATGCCTGCGCCCTGATCTGGACCCAAAAGCAGAGCCACGACCAACCCACGGATTTACATGACTGCTGGGCATCGGCCATCTGCAACGGAGCGGGAGAACTGATCGGTATTTTCGCGCTCTTTTCGCGTAACAAGGAAAAAATAACCGACTGCCCGCAAAAAATTGTCACAGGCTGCATTCCCTCCTGCGCATCTATTATAGAGCATGAAAAAACACTCTATAAAATAAGCCAGTTTAATAACATAGATTCTCTGACAGGACTTCTGAACCGGGCCGCTCTGGCAACCCGGCTCCGGCAGATGCTCGCACAGGCCGGACAGGCTCCCTTTGCCATTCTGATGCTTGATGTTGACCTGTTGCAGGATGTGAACAATGTGATGGGCTACCAGAGCGGCGATATCCTGCTACAGACCATTGCCCGCCGCATTGCATCCCTTTGCCGTGGGCACTATCTGGTCGCCCGATTGGGCGGGGATGATTTTGTGGTCGTCATGCCTGATGCGGATCGCACAAAAGCTTGCAAGCTGGCCCATGATCTGAACTGCATCTCTCGCGAGCCGATCGAGGTTAAAGGGCGTGACCTGGTTGCTTCCCTGAGCATAGGAATCAGCCTTTACCCCGATGATGGCACGGCAATAGAGGAAATACTTGGCGCATCGGAAATTGCCATGCGGCAGGCCAAAAAACAGGCACGAGGGGGATTCCG
Organism: Acetobacter lambici; assembly: GCF_011516885.1. Lineage (GTDB taxonomy): Bacteria > Pseudomonadota > Alphaproteobacteria > Acetobacterales > Acetobacteraceae > Acetobacter > Acetobacter lambici. The sequence goes on from NZ_WOTD01000003.1 coordinate 69,627, forward strand.
GTTTTTTGGCAAAGGCGGCAACAGTAACGTGCGTGAACGCCTTATTATTGGGTCCGCACTCCGCGAAGCTTTGCAAAAAAAACAGCTCCATCTGGTATACCAGCCTCAGATATGCGCATTGACCGGCACATTATGCGGGGTTGAGGCCCTCAGCCGGTGGCAGCATCCAACGCTTGGCCTTATTCCCCCCTCCACCTTTATTCCAATTGCCGAGGAAACCGGGCAGATTGAAGCCATAGGCCTGTGGTCGCTGGAAAAATCCTGCCAGCAGGTCATAGAATGGGAGCGGAGCAATGTTTATGTTCCCATTGTCAGCGTGAATATGTCTGCTGTTCATTTTTGCAGCATAGACCTGCCGGAACAGATTCTGGCCATGTTGGAAAAGTACAATCTGGCCCCACAACGCCTGACCATAGAAATTACCGAAAGCGTGGCCATGCGGCAGGATCCCGAGACAGCCGCCAACCTGACCGCCATCCGCAATCTTGGCGTTGGCCTGTCCATGGATGATTTTGGCACTGGTTTTTCCTCTCTGTCACGGCTGGCGCAGCTCCCACTAACCGAAATCAAGATCGACCGAAGTTTTATTGAGAATTTTGAAAACAACATCAGCTCGCTTATTGTAGCGGAGGCCGCAATCAACATTGGCAAACGGCTTGGCATTAAAGTTGTCACCGAAGGTGTTGAACACGCGGCGCAGGAAACAAAATTACAGGAACTGGGTTGCGATATTCTACAAGGTTATTTTTACAGTAAGCCACTTCCCGCACAGGAAATGTCTCTTTGGCTGGAGACCTTTCCCGCCAGACGGGCCACCTGTCCCCATGCCTGACCCTGTTGCGTTTGTCTGCCTGTAATTTTATAGCGTCTTTGCCCCACTGGACCAGAAGCACACCATACTGGCCAAGCCCATCATCCCGCGCGCATGATCCCCGCCCCATGTGAACGGATGAGGAGACACTTGCCAGACAAAGAGCGTTCATACACCTTGCCAGACATGATCAGTCATTTGGAAACCCCCATACCCATACATGCGCAACCGGTACTCTGTGAAACAGAACTGGTGGCTGTTCTGGTCAGCATAAGCAACAATACACCGCACATTCTTACGCTTGATCAGGGGAGCGCCTTTCCATCCGGTCCGCTTATGGTTGAACATCGTTCCTTGCAGAAAGGCATGCGCAACTGGGTTGAACAGCAGACGGGCCTCAAACTGGGTCATACGGAGCAGCTTTATACATTTGCGGACCCGCTGCATGGACGGGGCCACCAGATGGTACGCATTTCCTACATGGCGTTCATCCGCCAGAACTCCGAACACACTCTGGCCGAACGCTCCATTTATGACTACTTCCCGTGGGAGGACAGGCGCGATCGTGCCTCTGATCCACTCCTGCACATTATTGCCGAGCGACTAAGGCACTGGGCCGACAACAACTCAAACCGCTGGCAAAGATGCGCCACCGTTTTTGGCCTTGATAACCACGCATGGAACGACGAACTCAGTCTGCAACGTTATGAACTGCTGTGGGAGGCCGGGCTTGTACCAGAATCCACGTGGCAGAATGCGCCCGTTCTGCCGGGCCTGAGCATGCACCGCGACTACAGGCGTATTCTGGCCACGGCCCTATCGCGCATGCGGGCTAAAATTCGCTACACCCCTGCGGTGTTTGACCTTCTGCCCCGGCAGTTCACCCTGTTGCAACTCCAGCAGGCCATGGAAGCGCTGGCAGGTCGGGCCATGCACAAACAGAATTTCAGACGTCTTGTGCAGCAGCAAAAACTGGTCAGCCGCACAGCCGAATACGACTCTCCAACGCAAGGGCGACCAGCACAACTTTATCAATTCGCGCCCGAAACAGCTGAACACTGCTATCTGGCTGGTGCCAAACTGCCTTTACCTGCTATCTCCTGAAAAAGTGTTTGGTTCTACCCTTGCAATTCTTGGATCTCATATATACTCATTAAGAGCATATATAGCACGGGAAATGGAACACAACCATGTCTGCATCACTCATGGCCAACAGGGATGAACTCTACCGCCCTGTTGCCCACATTATGCTGCGGGAACAATGGGAAGCCAGTTATGCGGCGGACATTGAAGCCATTGTGCGTCTGAAGCAGGAAAAAAACGCCGTCATTCTGGCTCATAATTATCAAACACCGGAAATTTTCCATTGCGTTGCCGATATCCGGGGGGACAGTCTGGCTCTGGCCCGTGCCGCGCAAACCGTGGATGCTTCGGTCATGGTTATGGCTGGCGTACATTTTATGGCCGAAACCGCAAAGCTGCTTAACCCGGATAAAACTGTTCTGATCCCCGACGCCACGGCAGGCTGCTCACTGGCCGAAGGCATTACAGCAGACAACGTGAGAACACTCAAAAAACGTTACCCCGGTGTGCCGGTTGTCACCTACGTCAACAGCACGGCGGATGTTAAAGCGGAAAGTGATATCTGCTGCACATCGGGCAATGCCCGCCGGGTTGTGGAAAGTCTGGGTGTATCCCGTGTTATTATGATCCCTGACGAATTTCTGGCGCAGAATATACAGGCTGAAACCGGCATTGAAATGCTGACCTGGCCCGCCCACTGCGAAGTGCATGAACGCTTTACCCCGCAGGAAATCCGGCAGTACCGCCGCCTGCACCCCGGCGTAACCGTTATTGCCCACCCCGAATGCCCGCCAGATGTGCTGGCCGAAGCGGATTGCGCAGGCTCGACCGCACAGATGATCGAATTTATTGATCACAAAAAACCGCAAAAAGTGCTGCTGGTAACTGAATGTTCCATGAGCGATAATCTGGCGGCACTTTACCCGCAAACCCAGTTTGTACGCCCGTGCAACCTGTGCCCACACATGAAGCGGATTACACTGTCCAACATCCGTCAGGCACTGGAAACCATGCAGACGGAAGTCACCATACCCGAATCCCTCCAACACCCCGCCCGCTTGGCAGTCGAGCGGATGCTGGCGATCTGAGCCCCCCATACCGGAGCACACCATGACCACAGGCCTGCACCTCCCCCCCCTGTTATGGGAACCCATTGTCCGCATGGCTCTTATGGAGGACCTGGGCATTGGGGGAGATGTGACCACGCAGGCTCTGGCCCAACCGGGGCAACAGTTGCACGCGGTCTTCCGTAGCCGTCAGGATGGTGTTCTGTGCGGACTGGAAGGGGCACGGCAGGCATTTGCCATGCTGGATCCAACCGTGCGCTTCAGCTTAGTCAAGCACGATGGCAGCCAGATCGCACAGGGCGATGTTCTGGCCACTGTGGAGGGCAACGCCACAGCCCTGCTCGCAGGGGAGCGTACGGCACTCAACCTGCTGTCCCACCTGAGCGGCATTGCCACGCACACACACCAGATCGTGCAGGCCGTGGCAGGCACCAAAACCCGTATTGCCTGCACGCGCAAAACCCTGCCGGGGTTAAGAAGCTTGCAGAAATACGCCGTACGGGCGGGTGGCGGCAGCAGCCACCGGCTCCGGCTGGATGATGCCATTCTGATCAAGGACAACCACATTGCCCTGTGCGGCGGCAACATTCGCCAGACCCTGCAATCCGCCCGCCAGTATGCTGGTCACCTGATGAAGGTGGAACTGGAAGTAGATACACTCGAACAGTTGGATGAGGCCCTGTCCTGCACAGGGGCGGATGTTTACCTGCTGGACAATATGTCCCTGCCACAACTTGAACAGGCCGTTCGGATGATCGACGGACGTGCACTAGCCGAGGCCTCTGGCGGCATTACGCTCAAAACCGCCCGCCCTATTGCCCAGACCGGAGTGGACGTGCTCTCGCTCGGCTGGCTGACCCATAGCGTTCACGCACTCGATATTGGTCTGGATATTGTGCATAGCTAACCACAGACGGTCGCCCCTTATTGCCCCCCACACCGTGTAATCGGCGCTGCCAGTGCCTACCCCACCCGCTCAACGCAGACATGAACAGACCACAGAGCACCCAGACCTTGGGCTTTCTGCTTGAGATACGAGGGCCATCCTCCTAATATGCAGAATGTAGAAGCACTGGTATTTTGCCAGCCCGCCATGCAATGCTCAAAGGTGCCTGTTAATGGAGTGGTCCGAAGAAATAATCGCCCAGCTTAAGGACCTCTGGGCGGAAGGTCTTTCAACGGCTGAAATCGGCAGGCGTCTTTCCATTACCAAGAACGCAGTGGTCGGCAAGGCACACAGGCTGGGCCTGCCACCCCGTCCATCCCCTATCCGTCGTAACGGGAGCAAGCCCAAGGCGGCGGCTGACAAAACAGACACGCCCACGGCAACACCCACTGCGCCAGAAGCGTCCGTTGCTCGCTCAGCCACACCCACGCCACCTGCGGCACAGCCCGCACAGCCAGCGGTCACTGCAACGCCAGCCCCGGTTGTGGCACAGCCTGCGGCCCCCACGGCCACACCGGCGCTCAGCGTGGTTGACGACAAGACTGCCCGGAAGGAAAAAGCCGCACCCGTTGCGCGCACCGGCACCAAGCCCAAAACGCTCCTACGCAGCATCTCGGACCCCGAACCACAAAAGCGCCGTGGCCCAGCCTGCTGCTGGCCAATAGGCGACCCCGGCACACCGGGCTTTCATTTTTGTGGGGCAACACCCATTCCGGGCAAACCTTACTGCGAAGAGCATGCGCAAATCGCGTATGTACGCCTGCGCGACCGGCGCGATAGTGTAGCCTGAAAAGGCCCACTTAAGCCCTGTCACCTGATGGCGGCTAACACGCCACCATCAGGCTAACAGGCAGATAATCAGCCTTCAATTGCCTTAACTGGCTCAGCAGCACTATCCGCCGTTTTGGCAGAACCGCTGCCTTCGGCCAGCATTTCAAGCTGCCCGGTAATCTGACCGCCATCTTCCACCTTCAGGCGGTGGCAGGCAGCCTTGCCCAGCAGGCGGCCGCTGCCGCGCACGGTCAGGCCACCACGCGCGGTAAGCGCACCATCCACCGTGCCAGCAATTTCCGCATTTTCCACTTCCACACCACCACGGAACAGGCCACCGGGCATAACAACCAGTTCCTTGGCCGTGATCATGCTGGACTCGACCGTACCTTCGACCACCAGACGTTCTGCATCCTGCACCGTGCCCTGCACGCTAATGCCGCGCCCGACCACCAGAGTACGCTGCTCCGGCCCATCTTTTTTTGGCTGCATCTGTGAGGGCAGGCCACGGGCTGCGGCACCGGGCATGGGCGGAATACCAGCACCTGCGGGAAGAGAAGAACCGGACGGAAAAGGTGCACGACCCATGGGTGAAGTTTCCTTTGAATTATCAGAATGCGATACGGGAGTTCCAGCCGCAGAACTACCCTGAGCCGCCGCATTGGACGAAAGAACAGTGCCAGATGCCCCTGCCGGACGCGCAGAACCCTGCTGAACGGTAGAGGGTGCCTGAGTTTTTGGCTGACTATCTTCAGGCTTACGTCTTTTGAACAAGAAAATCCCCCGCCTTTCTGGCTACCTGTATTCAGGCAGCAGCCACATTAACAAACCGCCACAAGCACCAGTCCGGCTCCCCCAAAACATTCTCATGCAGGCGACCGTCTGGTAAGCAGCGCAAGTTGCTTACGCCTCACTGTTGCCCTTTTTGTGGCAGCGCGCTAGCCAAACAACCGCACAGATCATTTTTTCAGGAAAAAATTTTATCGCCATGACCGGTCAGGACACACAATACGACATTCTCGGTATTGGTAATGCCATCACCGATATTCTCGCCCGTACGGACGCCGCCTTCCTGCAGGGGCAGGGGCTTACACCCGGCAGCATGACGCTGATTGACGTGGACCGGGCCAACGCGCTTGAAGCGGCTCTGGCACCCGAACAGGTTATGGGTGGTGGTTCCGCAGCCAATACCTGCGTTGTCGCGGCCCAGTTTGGCGCACGCGTGGCGTACCTCGGTAAGGTCTCACGCGATGATGCGGGGCTTAAATTCACGCAGGACCTGCGCGATAACGGGGTACAGTTCCCGTCGGCTCCGCTGAACACGCAGGTGTTTGACAACCTGCCCACAGCACGTTGCGTGGTTATGGTCACACCCGACGGCCAGCGCACCATGGCGACCTATCTGGGAGCCTGCACCTGCTTTACCCCAGATGACGTACTGCCCGACATGATCGCCGCCTCCAGCATTATCTATCTGGAAGGCTATCTGTTCGATCCCCCCCATGCGCAGGAAGCCTTCCGCCGGGCCGCAGCCCTTGCCCACAAAAACGGACGTCAGGTTGCGCTCTCGCTGTCAGACCCGTTCTGCGTTGGCCGCCACCGCGATGCGTTCCTTGATCTGGTCAAAAACCATGTCGATATCCTGTTCGCCAACGAAGACGAAATCTGCGCGCTGTACGAAACAGAAAACTTTGACACAGCCGCCCGTCGCACAGTGCAGGATACAACCTTTGCTGCCCTGACCCGCTCCGGCCTTGGCAGTGTGGTTGTGCATGATGGACAGCTGACAACGGTCGCCCCGGTCCCCACGCAGGTGGTAGATACAACGGGTGCGGGCGATGCCTACGCCGCCGGTTTTCTGGCAGGCCTGACCTCTGGCCGTAGCCTGCCAGAATGTGGCCGTCTGGCATCTGTTGCCGCGTCTGAAATCATCTCGCACTACGGTGCCCGCCCGCTTTCCAACCTGTGGGAAGAAATGGGCTTTTAAGTCAGGCTCACCGTTTGGCGTGGGTGTGTGCTCCGTTAGGACGCCACACTCCCGCCGGGCACGGTGATCACCCGACCACCCTTGACCTGAAGAGCCACACGGCCTTCGCACAAAGCCTGCGCCACGTCTCCAAATACTTTACCGCGCCAGCCCGACAGCAATGTGGGGGTCTGTGCCGGGTCCAGTGCCAACGCTTCCAGTTCATCCATGGACGCGACCAGACGCGGTGCCACATCGTGTTCTTCACAACAGGCGGTCAGCAGCACTTTGAGCAATGCAACCAGAGATGCTGGCGGACGCGCGTTATCCTTACCCTTACCCCGTGCGGGTCGCGGCAACTCCGACTCCGGCAGGGCCTGCGCCTGTTTGACCGCCTCCAGTAACGCCATGCCTGTACGGCCTTCAGCCAACCCGCGAGACACGCCACGCACACGCGCAAGCGCATCAACCGTTGCCGGGGTGGTGGCAGCTATTTCCAACAGGCTTTCATCTTTTAGCAATCGCTGACGGGGCACATTTACGCGCTGGGCCTCACGCTCACGCAGGGCGGCAACCGCGCGCAACACGCCCAGCATACGCCGGTTGCCCGTGCGCGCCTTCAGCCGCTCCCACTGTTTTTCAGGATCAGGGCGGAAGGTCGCCGGGTCTTCCAGCTCTGCCATCTCAGCGCCAACCCAACTGATCCGCTTGTCCTGTTCAAGCTTGAGCACCAGTTTTTCATAAACCAGCCGCAGCCACGTCACATCGCCTGCGGCATAGTTCAACTGAGCATCGGACAATGGACGTGCGGACCAGTCCGTAAACCTGTGGCTTTTATCAATCATGTGGCCAGTCAGGGAGCCAACCAGACTGTCATAGCCGACCTGATCCCCAAACCCCGCCACCATGGCGGCTACCTGTGTATCAAACACGGGCGTGGGCAGGGCGTCAAACTCATGGAGGAAAATTTCCAGATCCTGCCGCGCGGCATGGAAAACCTTCAGCACGGAGGTATTGGCCATCAATTCTGCCAGCGGTGCCAGATCAATGCCTTCGGCCAGCGCATCAATCAGCACAACATGCTCCGCGCTGCCTACCTGCACCAGACACAATTCCGGCCAGTACGTGCGTTCACGCATGAACTCCGTATCAACCGTAACAAAACGCTCGGCATGAAACGGCTTGAGAGCTTCCGCCAGTTCCTCAGTAGAGGTCACAAGCTGTGGCTGGGGAAAGACTGGAGTAGGTAATTTGGCCATGTTTCCTCCATACACCAGCCGGCCAGAAAGAGACAGACAGAACCCATCCGCTCACACACGAAACTTGACGAACGCGCCAACAAACCGGACACCGGAGAAAACCATACCCACATGGAGAAAACGATGAACAAAGCGGATGATGGTCGCCACGCGCTCACCCAGCTTGGCCGCCAGATTACCCCCCCTAACAGCCCCGAAGAGGCTGTTCTGGAGCGCGTACCCGCCCCCTACCCGGACAAGCGTTATATGGTCCGCTTTACCGCACCGGAATTTACATCCCTATGCCCCATTACTGGTCAGCCGGACTTTGCGCATATTGTGCTGGATTATGTGCCTGACCAATGGATTGTAGAGAGCAAGTCCCTCAAACTGTTCCTGACCAGCTTTCGCAACCACGGTGCCTTCCACGAAGCCTGCTCCGTACAGATTGCAAGCACGTTGGTCGATCTGCTCAATCCAGTATGGTTACGCATTGGTGCATACTGGTACCCTCGCGGCGGTATTCCCATTGATGTGTTCTGGCAGACTGGGGACGCACCCGCAGGCGTGTGGATTCCCGCTCAGGACGTGCCGTCCTACAAAGGACGTGGCTGAGGCTACGGGCACAAAAAAAAGCCACCCAATGGGTGGCTTTTTTAACATTGTGGAGCAGAAAACTTAACTGGCGCTACCAGCTTCGATTTCCGCCCGAACGGCCTGAATCTGATCCTGCAACACGACGAGGCGGGACGTATCCGTCTTGTCCGCCTTGTCCCATGCTTCAGACAACGCCTCAAGCTGGGCAGTTGCCGTATCGATGGAAATATCGCTTACCGGCACGGCCTTGTCCGCCAGAACGGTGCATCGTGCGGGGGTAATGTCAGCAAAGCCACCCCCCACAAAATAGCGATCGGTAACCTTGTCCCCTTCGTAAAGGGCAACAACGCCACCACGCAGAAGAAGCATCATGGGCGAGTGTTCCGGCATGGCGGCAATATCGCCTTCCATGCCCGGAAGAACGGCCATATCGACCTCACGCGACACCAGAACCTTTTCAGGGCTGATTATCTCAATCTGGATTGGCATGAATGGTGCTCCCTCCAGAAGCCGGCTATTAGGCCGACTCCCTCAGTTTTTCTGCCTTGGCAACCGCTTCTTCAATGCTACCAACCATGTAGAAGGCAGCTTCCGGCAGATCGTCATATTCACCTGCACAGATCGCCTTGAAGGAGCGAACCGTATCGGTCACGGACACCAGCTTACCGGGGGCACCGGTAAACACTTCCGCCACGTGGAACGGCTGGGACAGGAAGCGCTGAATACGACGGGCACGCGCCACAATCTGCTTATCGTCTTCGGACAGTTCGTCCATACCCAGAATGGCAATAATATCCTGCAAGGACTTGTAGGTCTGCAGAATACGCTGCACTTCACCAGCCACCGCATAATGCTCTTCACCCACAATCTGGGGGTCCAGCGCGCGGGAGGTGGAGTCCAGTGGATCCACAGCCGGGTAAATGCCCATTTCAGCAATGGAGCGGTTCAGCACGGTTGTGGCGTCCAAGTGGGCAAAGGTTGCCGCAGGAGCCGGATCGGTCAAGTCATCGGCAGGCACATACACGGCCTGAACGGACGTGATGGAGCCTTTTTTGGTGGAAGTAATACGCTCTTGCAGGGCACCCATTTCCGTTGCCAGCGTAGGCTGGTAGCCCACGGCGGAAGGAATACGACCCAGCAGAGCGGACACTTCGGAACCAGCCTGCGTAAAGCGGAAGATGTTATCGACGAAGAACAGCACGTCTTGGTTTTCTTCATCACGGAAATATTCCGCCATGGTCAGACCAGTCAGCGCCACGCGAGCACGCGCACCCGGCGGTTCGTTCATCTGGCCGAATACCAGTGCGACCTTGGAACCTTCGGTAGAACCGTTTTCGCCCAGCTTGATCACGCCGGCATCCTGCATTTCGTAATACAGGTCGTTCCCTTCACGGGTACGTTCACCAACACCGGCAAATACGGACACACCACCGTGCGCCTTGGCGATGTTGTTGATCAGTTCCTGAATAATAACGGTCTTGCCAACGCCTGCGCCACCGAACAGGCCAATCTTGCCACCCTTAAGGTAAGGGCAAAGCAGATCGACAACCTTGATCCCGGTCATCAGGATTTCGGACGCTGCGGCCTGCTCGTCAAACGCAGGAGCCTCGCGATGGATGGGGGCGCGACGCGCGGTCTGGACAGGACCCTGTTCGTCAATCGGTTCACCGATCACGTTCAGAATACGGCCAAGCGTTTCGGGGCCGACCGGCACAGAAATCTGTGCGCCAGTATCAACCACTTCCGTGCCGCGGACCAGACCATCGGTCGTGTCCATGGCAATGCAACGCACTTCGTGTTCGCCGATTTCCTGTGCCACTTCGAGCACAAGAACCTGATCGCCCAGCTTGACATGCAGCGCGTTCAGAATTTTGGGCAGTTCACCTTCGAACTGCACGTCAACAACCGGCCCTTTAATGGTGGTAATGCGGCCAACAGCATTGGTCTTCGTGGCCGCAGGGGCCTGGGTCTGGGTTGTGGTATCCGACATGGGTCAGCTCCTGCGGGGCATACGATCGGGCTCAGACAGCCTGTGCGCCCGAAATGATTTCGATCAGTTCGTTAGTAATATTGGTCTGGCGGGTCCGGTTATAGACCTGTGTCAGACTATCGATAGTGCGGCCTGCATTGCGCGTTGCGTTATCCATGGCCGTCATGCGAGCACCATTTTCGCCCGCTACCGTTTCCAGCAGCGAAGCATAAATCTGAACCTGCAGGTTGCGCGGCAGCAGCATGGCCAGCAGCGTTGCTTCATCAGGCTCAAATTCATACTGGGCCACGTCGTTGGAAGCTTCAAGCTGTGGGCTTGCATCTTCCACGACCATGGGCACCAGTTGCTGGCACGTCGGTTCCTGCGTCATCGCGTTGCGAAACTTGTTGAACACAAGCGTGCACACATCAATCTCGCCTGCTTCGAGCAGAGCATTGATTTTGTCACCCAGACCACTGGCAACGGAAAAAGGAATTTCCTTTGCACTGGTACCGATCACATGATCAACGATCAGATCCGCATGCTCACGCATGAAAAAGTTCAGGGCGCGACGACCAACCGGAAGCAGACGAACCGTTTTACCCTCTGACTGAAGGCGACGGATGCTCTGCAACGTAAGACGATGAACGTTGGCGTTAAAACCACCGCACAGGCCACGGTCACTGGTCATGGGGACAAGGAGATGCACCTTGTCCTGCCCGGTACCAGCCAGAAGAAGAGGCGCTCCGTCCTCTCCCTTGGTTGCACCGGCCAGTTCACCCAGCATACGGCGCATGGCTGCCGCATAAGGACGAGCAGCCTCTGCGCTGGCCTGCGCCCGCCGCAGTTTGGCGGCCGCCACCATTTTCATGGCGCTCGTGATCTTCCGTGTCGATTTGATACTTCCGATCCGGGCGCGTAGTTCCTTAAGGGAAGCCATGAGTGCTTCTGCTCCCTCAGCCGGCGAAGTTGCGGTTGAAGGCGGTCAGGTATTCGGTCAGCCGCGCTTCAAGGTCCTTGGAGATGGCCTTTTCCTTGCTCAGCGTATCCAGAATATCCTTACCAGCACTCCGCACATCGCTCAGCATCGCACGTTCCCACGCCACAACCTTGCTGGCGGCAATGCCATCAAGGAAGCCACGGGTGCCAGCGAACAGCAGAACAACCTGCTCTTCCACCGACAGGGGCGAAGCCTGCGGCTGCTTCAGCAGTTCCACCAGACGGGCACCACGGGCAAGCATCTTCTGCGTTGCCGGGTCCAGATCGGATGCAAACTGGGAGAAGGCGGCCATTTCACGGTACTGGGCCAGTTCAAGCTTGATCTTGCCTGCAACCTGCTTCATCGCCTTGATCTGCGCTGCCGAGCCAACGCGGGAGACAGAACCACCCACGTTTACGGCCGGGCGGATGCCCTTATAGAACAGATCGGTCTCGAGGAAGATCTGGCCATCCGTGATGGAGATCACGTTGGTCGGAATGTATGCGGCCACGTCCCCTGCCTGCGTTTCAATAACGGGCAGAGCCGTCAGAGAACCCGCGCCGTTGGCATCGGACATTTTAGCCGCACGTTCCAGCAGGCGGGAATGCAGGTAGAACACGTCACCCGGGTAAGCTTCGCGGCCCGGCGGACGACGCAGCAGCAGGGACATCTGGCGGTAAGCCACGGCCTGCTTGGTCAGATCATCATAGCAGATCAGGGCGTGCATACCGTTATCGCGGAAGTATTCGCCCATTGCGCAGGCGGCATACGGCGCGAGGTACTGCAGCGGAGCCGGATCGGATGCGGTTGCGGCCACGACGATGGAATACTTCATCGCGCCTTTTTCTTCCAGCAGACGCACAAGCTGTGCAACCGTGGAGCGCTTCTGACCAATAGCAACGTAAATGCAGTAGAGGGACTTTTTGTCGTCGCCCTGCTCGTTTACGCCCTTCTGAGCCAGAATGGTATCGGTCAGGATGGTGGTCTTGCCGGTCTGACGATCACCAATCACCAGTTCGCGCTGGCCACGACCAATCGGCACCAGAGCGTCAATCGCCTTGATCCCGGTCTGCATGGGTTCGCTCACGGACTGACGGGGCATAATGCCCGGCGCCTTGACTTCCGCACGACGCAGTTCAACGTCGGTCAGAGGGCCTTTGTCGTCGATCGGGTTACCCAGACCGTCCACAACACGGCCCAGCAGGCCTTTACCAACGGGCACACTGACAACCATGCCCGAACGGGTGACGCTGTCACCTTCACGGATATTGGTGTCATCACCAAAAATAACGATACCGACGTTGTCGCTTTCCAGGTTCAGGGCCATGCCCTTCTGGCCAGCAGACGGAAAGTCCACCAACTCACCCGACATGACATTCTGCAGGCCAAATACGCGGGCAATACCATCCCCTACGGACAGGACTGTGCCGGTTTCGACCACATCAGATTCCTTGTCGAACGAGGCGATCTGCTGCTTGAGGATATCCGAAATCTCTGCGGGACGGATTTCCATCACGCGGCTCCCTTCATGGCGTAATGCAAACGAAACAGGCGGGTTTTGAGGCTTGCGTCATACAGCTTGGCCCCTACGCGGACGACAAGACCGCCCAGCAGGGAGCTGTCAACTTGCTCACGAATATTGATGCGGGAATAACCGGCCTCGGCCAAACGGGCCTGAAGCTGGGTCCGCTGCTCGGCCGTCAGCGCCACGGCGCTGCTGACTTCTGCCACAACTTCACCTCGGCGGGCCACAGCCAGCGCATCCAGCGCTGCGAGTATCCGGCGCAGGACTGGCAGGCGGCGGTTATCAGCCACGACACCCACAAAATTACGAAGAATCTGACCGAATCCCTGAGCCTCCAGCACGGCCAGAACGGCCTTGCGAGACACCAGAAGATCCAGGCGCCTGTCTTCCAGAACAGTGCGCAGGGGCGCACTCTCATCAATCAGGCGCGCAAGTGCGTCGCCTTCATCAAGCACGGTGTCCAGCTGCTGCTGTTCGGCAGCCAGATCATATAGCGCAATCGCGTAACGGCCTTCTAGACCGTTGGCCGCAAAAGCAACTGGTTGTGCTGTCGTTACGCCCGAGGCCACCACTCTTTGGTTCTTTCCTTCTGTGCGCGCCGGCATTCCACACTGACAATGATGCAACCCAGACCACCAGACGATGAATCCAGATTTTGATGCACCTGTTGGCGCGGCCTCTAGCATGACCACAACGGCCACGCAACTAGCTGAACAATCCTATTTTAATCATCCAGCCCAATACGGCAGATTATAGCCGGACAAAACGCCTCGTCCGCACCCCCACACACCTGAGTGGCGCGGGGTTCCAGCAGAGCAAACAACTCCCACAACCGCCCTATGCAGCCGCACAAAATCCGCTACGTTCACGAAACGGTGATGCGGAAGATATTTGGTTTTTTGCCGGGAACTCTGGAGCGGACAGAGGGAATCGAACCCTCCTCGGTAGCTTGGAAGGCTACTGCATTACCACTATGCTATGCCCGCACTCCGAAGTGAGAGGATTTATAATCCATCACCCATAGCCGCCGCAAGCCCCCGGCCGTTTTTTTACCACCTACTCCGCCCTGAATTACAATAATCCACAACAGGCACTTGACTTTAGGGCCGCAACATATTTTGTTCCGCCTCCTGTGATGCCCGCAAGATTGTGGCTGGTCAGACGAACGGGTTTCCGTTATAGGTCTTTTCCAGCCGTGGCGGACACGCTGCAGGGGTGTAGCTCAATTGGCTAGAGTGCCGGTCTCCAAAACCGGAGGTTGTGGGTTCGAGACCCTCCACCCCTGCCAGATTTTCTCGTGGTGTACGGAAGGTTCCGCTTTTCACCTGTAAAATGCGGCTTTATCGTACAATCTGAGTAGTGTTTTTAAAGCCTGCCCCTTCATCTGCAAAAGCAGCGGGGCGGAACAAGGAGAGTGTGCTTCGTGTCGTTCAGTCCCGGTAAGTTCCTGCATGATGTGCGTACCGAGGCGGAACGGGTCACATGGCCCACCCGCCGCGCAACGTTTGTCACCACCGGCGCCGTTTTGGCCATGGCAGGTCTGGCATCCATCTTCTTCTTCGTCGTTGACCAGTTGATCGGTCTCGGCGTGCGTCAACTTTTCGGGCTGGGAGGCTGAGAAAACGGCATGGCCAAGCGTTGGTATGTGGTCCACGTCTATTCGGGCTTCGAAAAGAAAATTGCACAGCACATCCGCGAAGACGCGGCACAGAAGGGGCTGAGCGACCATATTGACGAGATTCTCGTCCCGTCCGAGGAAGTGATTGAAGTGCGCCGTGGCCAGAAGGTCAACGCCGAGCGTAAGTTCTTCCCCGGTTACGTGCTGATCAAGATGGAAATGACTGACGAGTCATGGCATCTGGTCAAGGATACGCCAAAGGTTACGGGTTTTCTGGGCACCAAAAACCGCCCTACCCCCATTTCCGCGGCAGAAGCTGAACGGATCATTCGCCAGACAGAGGAAGGCGTGCAGCATCCCCGCTCCGCTGTTACCTTTGAAGTTGGTGAGCAGATTCGTGTGGCCGATGGCCCCTTCACCTCCTTCAATGGTGTTATTGAGGAAGTGGACGAGGAAAAAGGCCGCCTGAAGGTCAGCGTTTCGATCTTTGGCCGCTCTACTCCGGTGGATCTGGAGTTCAATCAGGTCGAAAAGCTGTAATTTTTCAGCCCACCGAACAATATCCCTCTAAAGGCGGCCTCCGGGCCGCCTTTTTTGTTGCTCCAGCGCACCGTCCATCTGCCTTGCAAACACTACAAACCCATTCCGGCGTTTGGAACACTCGGCCTTGTTCCGGGTTGTACCCTTGTCTGTTAGCCTGAGGTGGTTTTTGTTTTGCCAAGGAGTTACCATGCCTTCTGCCCCGACTCTTAGAGGAACAGCCCTTCTCAACAACGCCCTGTTGAACAAAGGTACCGCATTCACAGAGGCAGAGCGGCGGGAATACGGGCTGGAAGGACTTTTGCCCACACAGGTGGAAACACTGGACCGGCAGGTCGAGCGAATCCACAGGCATCTGGAAGCCAAGCCAAGCAATCTGGAACGCTACATCTACCTGAGCGGTCTGCGCGACCAGAACCAGACCCTGTTTTACAGGGTCCTTATGTCCAACCCCGCACAATTTGTACCCATTGTTTATGCGCCAACTCTGGCCGCGGTCTGCCAGCAGTTCAGCCACATCTACCGTCGCCCGCGCGGTATGTACATCAGCCTGGACATGCGTGGCCGAATCCGGGACGTACTGCGCAACTGGCCCATAGATAACGTGCGATTCCTTTGTGTGACCACGGGTGGGCGTATTCTGGGTCTGGGCGACATTGGCGTGAATGGCATGGGCATTCCCATTGGCAAGCTTGATCTTTACACAGCCTGCGGGGCCGTGCCGCCAGAGGTACTGCTGCCTGTGCAACTGGATATTGGCACCACAAACAGCGCCCTGCGTGCGGACCCCCTCTACCTCGGCCTGCGCCGCGAACCTCCGCCACTGGAGGAACTTGACGGGTTTGTGGAAGAGTTTGTTGATGCGGTAAAAGATGTCTTCCCCAACTGCTGCCTGCATTTTGAGGACTGGAAGGGCACGGACGCCCTGCATTATCTGGAAAAATATCGCAACAAGGCTCTGTGCTATAATGACGACATTCAGGGCACTGCGGCCGTCACACTGGCCGGGTTGATTACAGCGCTCAAAATCAAGAACGAAACACTGGCTCAGCAACGCTTTCTGTTCCTTGGCGCTGGCTCCTCCGGGCTAGGCACGGCGGATATGCTGGTTTCCGCCTTAAAGCAGGAAGGCATGAGCGAGCAGGACGCAATTGACCGCATCACTCTAATGGATGTGGACGGGCTGCTGGAAACATCCCGCACCAACCTGACCCCGCAGCAAAAACGCTACGCCAAGTCCATGCCACCCTCGCACGATCTGCTGGCCGTGATCAGGTTGGTCAAACCCACCGTGCTGATCGGTGTTTCCACCTCCGGTGGGGCTTTTACACAGGACATCGTGGAAGCCATGAGCACGCTCAATGAGCGGCCCATTATCTTCCCGCTCTCCCTGCCCTTGAAAAATGCGGAATGCACGGCCGAACAGGCCTATGAATGGTCCAATGGTCAGGCACTGTTTGCCGCAGGCCTACAGTTCCCCGAGGCAGACTTGCATGGCCGGACCTTCTACCCCGGTCAGGCCAACAATTTTTATGTCTTCCCCGCGCTGGGGTTGGCCGTCTACGCCACCTGCCCGAAGCACATTACCGATGCCATGGTCATTGAGGCCGCCCACGCTCTGGCAGATCAGGTAGACCCGGCATCGCGCGACCGGGGCCGCCTGTTCCCGCCCCAGAGTGATATTCTGGACGTATCGGTTACATCGGCCGCCCGCATTGCCGAATTTATTTTTGATCAGGGTGCCGCCACGGTGGAACGCCCCAAGGATATCCGCGCGTGGATTGAAAGCCTGACCTACAGCCCCCATTACGCGGACTGAGTGCGTTTACAGACCATAAAAAAGAGCCGGAGCTGAAAAGTGCCCCGGCTCTTTTTTTCGATTCGGCTATGGCCTTCACTCAGGCATCGGCAGGGGGTGCTGGCTCAAACCCGAAGACCTTGCCATAAAAAGCCAGCTCCATTTCCCACGCCTGACGGATGGTGGCTTCCTTGCGGAAGCCATGCCCCTCACCGGGGAATTCATGCAACGTGCAGGGAGCCCCTGCCGCCCGCAGAGCCTGCGCCATGGCATGTGCCTGTGCCGGGGGCACGACCTTGTCTTCCGTCCCCTGCAACAGCAGCACCGGCGCCTTGATATGACTGGCGACGGAAAGAGGCGAGCGTGCCACATACACATCTTCCGCCGCAGGCCATGGCCCCACAAGACCATCCAGATACCGGGCCTCGAACTTATGTGTTTCCTGCGCCAATGCGCGCAGGTCGGTCACGCCATACAGGCTGACACCCGCGGCAAACAGGTCAGATACCGCCAGCGCCAGCAACACGGTCATACCACCAGCACTAGACCCACGAATGGCGATTCGCTTTGGGTCCACACGCCCTGTGGCAATCATATGCTGGCAGGCCGCAACGCAGTCCGCCACGTCCACAACACCCCACTGGCCTTGCAACCGGTTCCGCCATGACCGCCCAAAACCCGTGGACCCGCCATAATTCACATCCAGCACGGCAAACCCGCGCGATGTCCACCATTGTACTTTAAAGGAAAAACCATCCTGCGCCCGAGCGGTTGGCCCGCCATGCACCAGAACGATCATCGGTGGTTTTTCGCCCTCCGGCACGCAGGCGTGGCGACTGGCTGGCGGATAGAAAAAAGCATGTCCGGGCTGGCCGTCCATCCCATCTACGGCAAAACGTACCGACTCGGGGCATGATATATCCGCTTTGGGCAGGTCCAGAACAGCCGCGCGGCACAGCACCTGCTGCACACCCTGCACCGCAGTGCCGACCACCACAGCAGGCAGGGCATCAGCCGGTGCCTGAACCCATGCAAACCGACCATCCGCCAGCGCAACGGGGCACTGGTCTGGGTGCCCGGCAAAGGACTGCACCTGACCCGAAGCCGCACGCACAAAACACTGCCCCTCCCCATCACGCACACTCAGCACCACACACCCGCCATCAGCCAGTGGCTGGTAACTGCTTTGCCCGAACACCCATACAGGCTGACCTATTTCGCCTTCGGGCAAGGCATACGCCACCAGATGGGGTGCGGGCTGGCGCACCACCTCCCACACCCTCCACAGTTCTGAACGGTCGGAAATAATCAGCAGGCGACCGTCCGCCGTCCAGCGTGGCTCCACCAGCGATTCGCCACCGGCTGCCCCAGCCAGAACCTGCACATCGTCCAGCCCAAGGATGGCCCCATCCGCCCCACGCACAATGCGCCCCATGCACAGACGGGTGGAGTCCCACGGCATGTTCGGGTGGTCCCACTCAATCCATGCCAGCAACGCACCATCGGGCGAGCAGGTGGGGGACATGTAAAAATCCGCACCACTTTGCAGCACCAATCCATCTGGCGGCATCGCCCCGCCAAGGGCAACCAGAGCGCCGTGTGGCTCACCAACTGGTCTATGGTCCTCCCGCACGGCCAGAACCGTATTGCCCGCTCCATCAAACCGTAGATCGGCAAACCGTACACCGTCCGCTCCGGCCAGCAGGCGGGGAGCTGTCCCGCCCGACGCCAGTAGCCAGACCTGCGCCGTACGCCTGTCCGCGTAGACAACACCTTGGGGAGCCACCGCGTAAGCCCCTCCGCCATATTCATGCGCACGGGTGCCGACATCCGCCTGTGCGGGCAGGACCTCGCTCACGCCCTCTGGCTCCGTCCAGCGCATAAGGGCCGTGCGCCCCCCCTCCGCCGGACGGCGCTCCAGCCAGAACACACTCTGGCCTGTAGCGCGCACCTCCGAGAGGGTCAGACTTTTACCCGCCACCAGATTGGCAGTAACAGGGGAGGGCCAGCTACCACACCGCATAGGCTGGAGCACTTGAGCATGAGCACTGTTTTGTTCCATCATGCTCCCAGTTTATCATGCAAAACACGTTGAACGGAAAGGCATGTGCCGCCCTGCATTCCATGCTAGGCAAAGTAAATTGCTCGCCTTGTTTTTTGCTGTGGGCTTGACATGACAGGAGCGACTCTGCTCCTCCACACTCCTGCTGATGTTGTCTCTGAATTGGATTGTCTGTTCTGTTACACGCTCTGGAATCCATTTTTTCGCTTGATTACCTGACAACCCTGTTCACCCGTTATGGTTACGGGGTGGTTGGCGTTGTTGTTATGCTGGAAAGCATGGGCCTGCCCCTGCCTGCGGAAAGTCTGCTTATTACCGGGGCGATCTTTTGCGCGACCACCCACAAGCTCCAGATCGAGGGCATTATTGTGGCCGGGGTTACGGGCGCGATCATGGGGGACAATCTGGGCTATCTGATTGGCCACCGTCTGGGCTTGGGTATTCTGCGCAAGCATGGCCCGCGTTTTGGCCTGACCCCGGAGCGACTGCTGCTGGGGCGGTATGTTTTTCTCAAACATGGTGGGCCGGTTATTTTCTTTGGCCGCTTTGTGGCCATCCTGCGGATGTTTGTTGCCATTCTGGCCGGAGCGAACCGTATGCCCTGGCATACGTTCTTGTTCTATAACGCGCTTGGTGGCCTGTTCTGGGCAGGTGGATACACAACATGCGCCTATCTGCTAGGCAGCGAGATTGCCAAACTCTCCGGCTGGCTGGCCGTGGGTTTTGGGGCTGCAACTTTGGTGGTTATTGGCGTTCTGTTCATGTTCATCAAGCACAATGAAAAACGTCTGACGGAGGAAGCCATGTTGGCAGCAGAACAGGACGAGCGGCTCAAAGACCCAATGCCATGATGGGCCGCACCCCTTGGCGGGTTAACAATACACAGCCGCACCTGCACGGGCGTGTTGCACTGGTAACCGGCGCCAATAGTGGGCTGGGGTTTGAGGCGGCACTGGGCCTTGCCCATCGGGGCGCAAAACTGATCCTGCCCATCCGCAACCCTGAAAAAGGGCAGAACGCCCTTACCCGCCTTCTGGCGGCGTGCCCCACGGCTGATGTAACCCTGCTCCCGCTCAATCTGGCATCCCTCCGCTCGGTTGCTGAATGCGCTCGGGCCATTGCCGCCATAACGGACCGGATTGATATCCAGATCAACAACGCCGGGGTCATGGCTCCCACACGGCGCATGGAAACGCAGGATGGATTCGAACTCCAGTTCGGTGTGAATCATCTGGGCCATTTTGCCCTGAGCGCTCACCTGCGCCCCCTGCTCGAAGCAGCCGCTGGTGGGGGTATTCTTGTAACCGTAGCCAGTCTGGCGGCGGGCAAAAACACCATCTGTTTCAATGACCTTCAGTCCCGCCACCGCTACAGCCCGTTTGGGGCTTACCAGCAGAGCAAGCTTGCCAACCTTTTATTCGCGCAGGAACTGGCCCGCAGGGCGGGGGAACAGGGCTGGAACATCCACTCCCGCGCTGCACACCCCGGATGGGCCGCCACATCCATTGTGGCCAATGGGCAGGCGTCCACCCTTCCCAGACCTCTGGGCCTGATCGAGCAGACGCTCGGTTCAGCCGTGTTGCGCGTTATGGGCCAGTCCGCCGCCAAAGGTGCGGAACCTCTGCTTTACGCGGCTCTGTCCCCCCATGCGCGGGATGGAGATTATTACGGCCCGCAAGGCGTGGGCGAGCGCCGTGGCCCACCCGGCCCGGCCATTGTGCCGCCCACCGCGCGCAAGGCCAGCCTTGCCGCCCGCCTTTGGGATATTTCGGAACGGTTGACCAACACGGCCTGGTAAAGGCCGCCCGACCTACCCGTGCGAGGAGCGGCGTGCACGGCTCTGCTGGCGCAGAACGCGTTCAATCCAGTCATTCAACTTACGGGTTGTGTCTTCTGCCTCTTCCCGGTCGGGGTAGATGGTGGGGAAGCGGAGCGCCAGCCAGCGCCATGCCACCAGCCGCTTGTGCCGTTTTTCGGCCCGTTCAAGCTCTTCACGCCCAGCCCGCTCGGCTGCGGGGAGCGGGCCTGTGCCCGGTGGCAGCACCCGGCGGCCCGCAGCATGGTCCGCAGCCCAGCCTACCAGACGCCTGATCCCGTTATCGCGGTCATCCACCGGGCACATGGCGTAAGACCAGCGGGTTGTCAGGTCCAGCCCCTCCACCCCTTCAAGGGCAGAGGCAATGGCAAAGGCCTGCTCCATATCCGACAGGCGATAATTAGGGTCATCCTTGCGCAGAACAGCCCTGTGAATGCGTGAGAGCACGCCATACAGGCTTTGCGAGCCTATTTCGGATGCAACAGCCTTCACAATATCCGCATCGGGCTGCACGTAGGGGCGCAGGTCTTCTGGCATTTCAGCGTCCGCATCCAACTGACGGCGCACAAAGCTTGGGCTGCCAGCCCCTGCCAGCACGGCCACAACGCCTGTCTCATGCTTGCCAAAGCGGCCAGCACGTCCGCCAATCTGCTTGACCTCCTGCACGGTCAGGTCTCGGGTCTGGCGGCCATCGTATTTTTTGAGCGCCGCGAATACCACCCGTTTGATGGACAGGTTAAGCCCCATGCCAATAGCGTCGGTCGCAACCAGAATATCGGCCTGACCGTTGTTGAAGCGCTGTGCCTCGGCCCGGCGCACTTCCGGGCTGAGAGCCCCGTACACCACGGCCACACGTTTGCCGTGCTGCATAAGGGCTGCGCGCAGGTCCAGCACCTCCCTGCGGGAAAACGCAATAAGCGCATCGCCCGAGCCAAGGTCGGCCAGCCTTACGGGCTGGCTGGCGGCCTTGAGGGGGCTTTTACGCTCAAGCGAGATTTCGTCCAGCGGATCACCACACAATTCGGCAATCCGGCGCACCATGGGAATACAGTCTGGCGCCCCCAGCACATACAGGTGCCGCGCTGGCGCGCCCATAATGGCTGCGGTCCATGCGGCACCCCGGTCCGTATCGAACAGCATCTGGGCTTCGTCGATCACGGCCACATCCACGGGGCTGTAGAAGGGGCACATTTCCACCGTTGCAGCCAGATGCCTGCTCCCCGGCACCTCAATCCGTTCCTCTCCGGTGGAGAGAGATGCCTCGACTCCGCGTGCGGCCAGTGCCTCACGGAATTCATGCGCCAGCAGGCGCAGGGGGGCGAGTGCAAGCCCGCTTTCGGCCTGCGCCAGTGCGTTGAGCGCTGTGTAGGACTTGCCGCTGTTGGTTGGCCCAGTCACCAGTGTGATCTGGCGGTTGAGCGCGCGCGCGGTGCGAAAATGGGCCGCATACTTGTCCAGTGCCGCCACGCGGGCAATTACGGCATTGGCGACCTTGCGCCCCATGTCCGGTGCGTGCTTGGCCTTGCCCGGCCCGGTTGCAGGGCCATGCTCTTCCCTGCGCCATTCGGACAGGTTGCCGCGCAGGGCCACAAGGGCGGCGGGGTCAAACTCCCACCGTTCCCGCCCACCGGGTTCTTGCACCTTACGGGCAACAGGCAGCCGATTCTCGGCAATCCAGCGCAGGGCCTCACGGTGCGAGCAATGGAGGAGTCGGGGCACCTCGTTAAACGGAACAAGGCTTCTCTCCCACGCCTTAAGCTGTTCTTCTTCCTGCTCGCGCCTGCTCTGGGCGGTTTTTTCAATCCGGCTGACGGTGCTCTGGCGCCGGGCCTCCTCCTTGCGCGCCGTCTCCAGGAACGGGTCGCCTTCGGGCAGGTCAAAGGCAATGGCCACGGCCATAAGCAGCAGGTCGGTCTGCGCGGGGGAGGGCACACGCCCGATATCCACCAGATCGGCCTGAATGGCAGCAAACGCGGCGGGGGGCGATGCCCCATACCCACGCAGGCGCGCCAGACTGACCGGAGCCAGAGCATGCTCCAGCGCGTGATCATCCGCACTCGGGTCGGTAATCCCTCCGACCGCCTCTTCTATTTCCTCCCGCGTGATCCAGATTCGGCCACTACGGCGCGTACGGTCCAGCAGGCGGGAAATCCATTTTTTACGCCGTATCTGGCACAGTGCGGCCCGGTAGACCTCGGCCGGAACCTCACGCGCACCGGGTTCAAGTGCGCGGGCAATGCGGCGCAGGACCTCGGTTTCTTCCTTGGGTTCGGGCTGTAGGCCCGTATGGGCCACGGCACGGGCAAGCGCTTCACGCGCGGGGGAGGCGGGGCTATCTGACGTCATGCCCTACTCTTGCGTCATCCCGCGCGGCGGAACAATGGGCCTTGCCCAATACTTCATGGAAAAATCAAACATTGCCCCCCAACATCGGGGGGGCTGGTGCGCAATATACGCTTGATATGGCCGCCACCTTGTGCCCATTGTGCCCGCCACTGGCGGTTTGTGGCTTCCAAGCGAGGCTGTTCCTGCCCTGCTGTGTGAAGCGGGAACACGTCTTGTGACGAATTTGCACTGGCGTCCCACGCGCCTGCCCCTTAAAACGCCGCCAAAGCACCAGGGTTGCCTTTTGCCTGTTGAAGCACTGTCCCCTTTGGGCAAAAGCGCGCCATCTATCTGATCTGCTATAAGCGGAGTACAAAGCGGTCCATGTCTGAAACCATTCTTGATAACGACGTTCTCCCCCGGATGTCTGCCTCTGAAGTGCCGAGCAGCCTGCTGCCGGTAGAAGGGCAGGACGGTGTGTGGCACCTTGCTCCCCCTACCAAGGAGTATGGGCACCTCTACCCGGCCAAGGTGCTGACTGTGCACCACTGGACCGACCGCCTGTTCACCTTCACCACCACGCGTGATCCCGGCCTGCGGTTTGAAAACGGCCAGTTCGCCATGATCGGGATTGAAGTGGACGGCAAGCCGCTGCTGCGTGCCTACTCCATTGCCTCCCCCAATTATGCGGACGAGATGGAGTTCCTCTCCATTGCCGTGCCCGATGGTCCGCTGACCTCGCGCCTGCGCCACGTTAAAGTGGGGGACACGGTTCTGATCGGGCGCAAGCCCACCGGCACACTGCTGCTGGACAACCTGCGCCCCGGCCGCAACCTGTACTTCCTGTCCACCGGCACGGGTCTGGCGCCATTCATGAGCCTGATCAAGGACCCGGAATGCTATGAGCGCTACGACCATGTGATCCTGAGCCACACCGTGCGCATTTCGGGCGAACTGGCTTATGCCAACCACATCCGCCACGAACTGCCCAAGCACGAGTTCCTTGGCGAGGACATTACCGGCAAGCTGCTCTACTACCCGGCCGTCACGCGTGAAGACTTTGCCGTGACCGACCGCATTACCAAGCTGATCGAGAGTGGTAAGATCTTTACGGATCTGAACATTCCCGCCCTCGACCCCGAGCATGACCGCGTAATGATCTGCGGCTCGCCCGAAATGCTGGCCGATACGGAAGCTCTGCTACAGGCCCGCGGGTTTGATGAAGGCAACATGTCCACCCCCGGCGCGTACGTGGTGGAAAAAGCCTTTGCCGAACGGTAAGGGTAGTCCCACCTTACTGTAAAAGACCCTCAGCACAGCACAAAGGAGCCCTGCCCCATGACGTATGACTTTGATCTTCTGGTCATTGGAGCAGGCTCCGGCGGTGTGCGCTGCGCCCGCATTGCCGCCAGCCATGGCGCGCGGGTTGGCGTGGTGGAAAGCCGCCACTGGGGCGGCACATGTGTCAATCTTGGCTGTGTGCCCAAAAAGCTTATGGTCATGGCCAGCGATTATGCCGACATGGTGGAGGACAGCCACGGTTTTGGCTGGTCCACAGCCCCCGGCACCCATAGCTGGCCAGACCTGATAGCTGCCAAGGACCGCGAAATTGCGCGCCTGAACGGCATCTATGTTTCCATGCTGGAAAAAGCGGGGATTTCCCTCTTTACCGGCCATGCCGAATTTGTGGATGGGCACACGCTGCGTATTACCCCATCCCCGCTTGCCCCCACGGAACAGCCACGGACGGTCACGGCCGAACGGATTGTTATTGCCACAGGCTCCACCCCCACCAAACTGAACATTCCCGGTGCCGATCTGGCCATTACCTCGGATCAGGCCTTTGCCCTGCCACAGCGCCCGCAACGCGTGGTCATGATCGGGAGCGGGTATATCGGTATCGAATTCGCCGGTATTTTTGCGGGTCTTGGTTCCAAGGTAGACCTTGTTTACCGCCGGGACCTGCCCCTGCGCGGTTTTGACCCGGACATGCGTACAGCACTGGCCGACGCCATAGACGCGCGCGGCATTACCCAGCACCGCCACACCAACCCCACCGGCATTACCCGCAATGGCCCCGAACTGGTGCTAACGCTGGATAACGAGCAGAGCCTGAGCGCTGACTGTATTTTCATGGCCACGGGCCGCCGCCCCAAAATTGATGCGCTAGGGCTTGGCAACACATCCATTGTGACCGCCGATAATGGCCGTATTCAGGTTGACACCAGCAGCGAGACCACACACCCCGGCATTTACGCCATTGGGGATGTAACCGACCGCATTAACCTGACCCCCGTAGCCATTGCGGAAGGCCATAATCTGGCAGACCGCCTGTTTGGCACGGCTGCACCACGCCAGTGGTGTTACGCCACCACCCCCAAGGCCGTCTTTTTCTCCCCTCCCCTCGCCACGGTCGGGCTGACGGAGGAGGAAGCCACGCAAAATGGTGCGGTGGATATTTATCTCACCCGCTTTAACCCCATGCGCTACACACTGGCAGGCCGCGTGCGCAGAACCGTGATGAAGCTGGTCGTGGACCAACAGAGCCAGAAGGTCGTGGGGGTGCATATTCTGGGTGATGAAGCCCCCGAGATGTTGCAGGCCGTCGCCATTGCCGTAACAGCAGGGCTGACCAAGACCGACTTTGACCGCACCATTGGCATTCACCCCACCTCGGCCGAGGAACTGGTGACCATGCGCACCCGCACACGCACCACCCCAAAAGCTGATAAGTAAGGACCAAAGCTCATGGCCGCACCCGCACAGAACGCCCCGCAAAAGACCCATGATCTCGCACTCAGGAACGGCTCCGTTGTTCTGCCTGACGGTACGGTGGAAACAACAGTCTATGTGCGCAATGGCCAGATCAGCGCCATTGGCGGCACAGCCGATGCGGCGCGGGTGATTGATTGCACCCGCCTGACCATCCTGCCCGGTGTGATCGACACGCAGGTCCATTTTCGTGAACCCGGCGCGGTCGAATACGAAGACCTTGAAACAGGCAGCCGCTCTGCCGTTCTGGGCGGGATAACCGGCGTTTTTGAAATGCCGAACACCAAGCCCACGACCTCCACGCCAGAAGCCGTGGCCGACAAACTGGCCCGGGCCAAGGGCCGCATGTGGTGCGACCACGCGTTTTATGTCGGGGCCACGTCCGATAACGCCGACCAGTGCGGGGAACTGGAAAAACTGCCCGGCACTGCGGGTATTAAAGTGTTCATGGGGTCTTCCACCGGCAATCTTCTGGTCTCGGACGATGCCATGCTTGAGCGCGTTCTGCGCTCGGGCCAGCGCCGGGTGGCCATTCATGCCGAGGACGAAGCCCGACTGATCGAACGCATGGGTGAACGCGTGGAAGGCGATCCCGCCTCCCACCCCGTCTGGCGGGATGATGAGACCGCATTGCGCGCCACCAAACGCGTTCTGCATCTGGCGCGCAAAACCGGGCGGCGTGTACATGTCCTGCACATTACAACCCCAGCGGAGTTGGAACTGATCGCCCAACACCGCGATATCGCCACCTGTGAACTAACCCCCCAGCACCTGACCCTTGCCGCCGAGGAAGCCTACCCACGTCTGGGGACCTTTGCCCAGATGAACCCGCCCATCCGCTCCGCCGCGCACCGCGATGGGCTGTGGCACTGGGTTACACAGGGCATGCCCGATGTGATCGGCTCCGACCATGCCCCCCATAGTCTGGCGAACAAGAGCAAACCTTACCCTGCATCCCCGTCCGGCATGCCGGGGGTGCAGACCCTGCTCCCCCTTATGCTCAACCATGTAGCCCACCACCGCCTGACCCTGCGCCGCCTTGTGGATCTGACATCCGCTGGCCCCCAGCGCCTGTTTGGTCTGGTCAGCAAGGGCCGT
The DNA here is from genome assembly GCF_011516885.1 of Acetobacter lambici. Lineage (GTDB taxonomy): Bacteria > Pseudomonadota > Alphaproteobacteria > Acetobacterales > Acetobacteraceae > Acetobacter > Acetobacter lambici. The sequence goes on from NZ_WOTD01000003.1 coordinate 96,608, forward strand.
ATTGCGGTCGGATATGATGCAGACTTGACCATTGTGGACCTGAAGGCCCGCTGGACCATCGAGCAGGACTGGCTGGCATCACGCTGCGGATGGTCCCCCTTTACGGGCGAAACATTGACCGGCAGGCCTATTGGCACCATTATTCGTGGACAACAGGTTATGTGGGAAGGAACACTGGCGGACAAAGCGATTGGCAAGCCTTTCCGCTTTGATGCAACCGACAAGTAAAGTGCAAAGCCGTCAGGTGCAACGACGGCTGGCCATACCAGTTATATCAAGGAAGCACAGCAGATAAGCGGCTCAAACGCCGCTTATCTGCCCCAATATTTCCCCTGCAAAAAACAAAACCTTACCCACACACTTACTGAGATAAGCGCAAAGCGGAGATCTGACCAGCAATGTTGGAAAAGGCCGTTTGCATATCTGAAGCATTGGGGGATTCGAAGTAATGGTTACTATCGGTTGCACACGCCTTCATGGTGTTGATTGCTGCCGTATCCACCGATGACCCCTGATGAGTATAGAGAATAACAAACAGGTCTATGCCCATCGCTTTCATGTTAGAGCAGACCTGCACCACAAGGTTATCCAGTATGGGTCGCACAGTATCCCGAAACCCATAATAATACCCGTTCACCGTGGCTAGTTTATTGTCCAGCAAACGCCCGAATGCCGTTTCGTCACTGTTCCACCATCCTCCCATGTTACTATAACTGTTCCACCATCCTCCCATGTTACTATAATAGTCAGGATAGCCACGGTAACAGGGGCACATCTGGTTCGTGCCATCGGTCATCAGCACCAGAATCTTCTTTGTGCTGGATTGTCCGTAATCATAAGGCATGTCCGGCAATGAGCTGGACCACAGGCCCTTCCACTTGGGGCTGATTGTAAACCAGCCCATCTGCAACGCATTCTGAATCAGTGTTCCACCACGCTGCAACATAGGCATAAGGCTGATTTCTTTTTCAACGGTCGCCTTTGTCGCAGTCTCAGGCAACAGTGCAAGCGGCGGACATCCTAGGTTGGGGCCGACCTCATTACTGGAAACCCCTGGTGGGCTAGACGCGGATAACGTAATTGGCGCTGTTTCCGTAATGCCTGGGCGGCCGGAAATACTCCAGTCATTATCCCCCTGAAGATAGCTACAACTGTTAAACCACGAACAAGAATAAGGTGTGTTCTGGTAAGTTGTGGGCCAGAAAAACGGCTTGAACAGGTAGTTAGATACGGGTGGATTCTCACTCATATCTGCCGTTCCATCATTCGCATAACGTGCGAACACACATCCACCCCAGCCATTTTTGCCATATCTTAGGGTGGAAATATTAGATGAGCTATCCAGCCAATCTGTATGCGAGTTACCAATATTCACCTCGCCACCAAACGGCACAACAGAAACCCATGTGGTTGTCGTTGTTGTACTATCCCCATACACTGTTTCAACCAGATTGGTTGCGCCCGTTCTAAGGGCTAAAATACCGTCCGAACCCAGTGAATTTGTATTATCCAGCACAAGAGCGACCTCAAGCCCGCCCCCTGCGGCAACAACCTGAGCCTGAGCCGTTACCGGGATCTGATTCCAGCCAAAAATTTTGGCAAATATCATAGGTACATTTGCTGTAGCTGAAATATTCAACGTAGACGCATTAACGACTGTAATATTGGGCCCGGGTGTTTGCGACCCAACAGGACCAACACCATTTACAACATGGCTGATTGCAAAATTCTGCCAGAAAACGAGCGTGGCATCTGCATCACGGGTGGAAGAGCGCACTTCCCGCCCAGCGGTGAGTGCTGCCGCGTCAATTGCTGTCTGCAACCTCACACGCGTAAGATAGGTGCGGGAAAAGTCGATACCCATGGCAACAGATGCAACCATGGCAAACATAGCTATACCAACGACCAGCCCCACAGCTCCCTTTCGATCCATCATGTGCATTCTTTCGATGTTGCCGTCGTATCAAGTTTACCAACACCAATACTGGTACCGTAAAAACGAGCAGGCAAAACAGACTGGCTACTAATTACTGGAGTATCCCGATTGGCTATAAGCCCCGCAGCAAACTGCCATAACGCAGGCCGGGCAAATGCTTCCACAACGATAAATGTTTGAGTCGCACTCATGGAGACACCAGATATCGCATATTGCGAAAGGGTTGCCGCCGTAACCCCACTATTAAAGACAGTAGAACCAACCCGTTTTTGCCAATAGATAGAAAGCTTATTACTGCTGTTCGGGCCTATCGCGGTAATGACAACAGCACCATTTGTCGGGCCAGTAATATCCAGAGGAGCGGCGATCTGCTGGGCATCGGCAAAAAAAACATTCAGGTCATAAGGATCAGAAATATGCTGACACTGGGCAATAATCTGGCCCACCTGAGTCGTCACCGAGTGGAGACGCATCCAGTTCCTGTATTCAAGAATCATATCTGCTGCGCCCAACAGCAGCAAAAGAACAACTGGAGCAACGAGCGCGAGTTCCAGCGCAACGGAACCCCTGTGATTAGCAGCTAATCGTGCCAGAAAACGGTTCATTTTTGACCAACGATGAAACAGTATGAATCATACTCCCAGAGTTCATAATCCACCTCCCAAAAAAGGTAAGGTATGGCTGAGTGTAAACAAATGTATAAATCATTGTATCTCCTCCAGCACCACCAAATCCAGTTCCGCCAGAAGAAACAGCCGTTGCATTATTTGCGGCCGATGTGATTTTCAGGTTTTCAGCCTTCAAAATCATCGGGGCTCTTAACCGGGTAAGAAAAACAATCGCTTGAGCCCGGCATGTTGGAGAGGCCTTCACATTGGGCACGATCGACTGCCCGGTTGAAGCAAAACGTATTGCCTCATCCACACCATTGCGCAGTGCGGCTTCCGTTTCCAGCTGCCAGCCAGCCTCTACTGTGCCAACCACTACCATAATCAAAAACAGAGACGTTAATGCAAATTCGATTGCAGCTGCGCCTCTACGGTCATTGCGCAACATAGGGACGCATCCTGAATTTGGAAAAGGATGCCATGACGATATTTGCTTGCGCTCTTGGCATATCCTGCATCAGCGTATTCCGAGCGTTATTTCTGTATCCAGCCAGATATTGCGCTAATGCAAAATTAGCCCGTACTCTGCTGGAAGTTGTATCCGGCGCAGCGGCAATGGGTTCTAGAATTTCCAGCGCCTGAACATACTGCCCACTTAAGACATAAGACAAACCCAAGTTGCTCTGGGCAGAAACTTTCATGGGATCTAGCCCCATGGCTTTCCGGTAAGCTACCTGCGCAGGGATATATTGGCCCTGCAGATCATAAGAAACGCCTAAATCAATCCATGCCTGCACATCACGCGGGTAACGCTTGACCATATCCAATAACAGAACCGTTGCCTGTGGTGGGTCGATCTTCAATTGAATTTTGGCCAGACCTTTGGTCGCCTCCAGATCATGCGGTTTATGCTTAAGAGCTTTCTCAAAGAAAATAGCCGCGGCTTGGTTTCGGCCCATACTGGCATTGACCTTACCCAATTCGGTCAAGGCTTTTGGGTCGTCCGGGTGCTCATTCAGATAATGCTTCAGCACCTCCAAGGCCGCCTGAGGAGCCCCATCTCGTAGTTCCGCATCTGCTTTGACAACTTCATCAGTCATCGCAGACTCCGTCCCGCAGCTGACAAGCAGCGGAAACACCAGAAGCAGCAAAACATTCATGTATCTGATACGGTACATATTTATTGTACTCTTTTCTTCCCGTGCATTAGTTATAAAACGTTTTAAGAACTTGTAGGAAGGCTGGTCCACCAGCGATAATAAACACAATTGGCAGAAAAAATATGATCATGGGTAATGTCAGCAATACCGGGAGTTGAGCTGCACGTGCTTCATATTCAATCATACGATTTTTACGAATTTCGACAGAAAGAGACCGCAAAGCAAGGGTAACTGACGACCCGACCTGAATTGTTTGGCTCAAGGAGTTGGCAATGCGGCGCATATCCGGCAAACCCGTGCGGCTAGCCATCAAATGAAAAACTTCTCGCCGATCAGTGATCATATTCATCTCCTGCGCCGTCAATTGAAATTCAAAAGCCGTGCTGGGATTCACCCCCTTCATTTCAAACGCAACGCGATTAATGGCCGCTTCAATAGCCAATCCCGCATCTGCACAAATTACCAGCATGTCCAGAGCATCGGGTAGCCCTTTCTCTACCTCCTTAAGGTAACTCTTTCTCCACTGCTTAATCAGGATATCCGGCAATAATAGTCCCAAAATTGCACCGACAACAGGTGCAATAATGTGCAACATAGGTTTAGAAAAAAAATCATAGGAAAAAAACCAAGCGACAAAACCGCCAATTGGTAGAAAAATAAGCTTACATCCAATAAAAATTTCCAGATAATGACTTCCTATATAGGAGTTGGCACGCAGACTTTCCGTAAATGCCAGAATACTTTTTTGATCGATAATCCCACTTTTTAAAACAATTTTACCTATATTTTGGAATATTCCCGAGAATCTTCCCCTTGCCTGTTCTTCAACAAAATTAGGGTCGAGTTCACCCACACTCGCTAGCATAGTTCGGAGACGCTTGGCGCGCAGATCTTCATGCCGTGTTTTAGTTACAAGAATGACTACAGAGGCTACGAAAACCCCCAGCAAGCCGAAAAATATTATTATTCTGTAATAATACCCCATCACAGATCAAGAACTCTGCTAATGATAATCCTCATAACTGCCATACCCAACACAAACAAAAGTATAGCGACTGCCAGTAGATAGTGACCAGACTGTGTTAAAAATAGCTGATTAATATAATCCGGATTAACAACTTCCAACAAAACAGCAATAAAAAAGGGCAATGCAGCCAGCACATAAGAACTCATTTTAGCTTCGCTGGAAAGAGCCAGGCCACGCTTATAAATGGCAATCTGCTGCTTAATTGTATCTGCCAGGGATGACAGCACATCTGCCAGTGCGCCCCCGGTAGAAGACTGAATACTGATTACCGTTGCCAAAAAACGATACTCTTGAAGGTCAACCCGATCCGCCACAGCCTGCAGAACATCGCCTAGACTGCGCCCCACAGCGACTTCGTCCGCAATGACCTTAAACTCCCGGCATGTCGGTTCGTCACTTTCTTCACTGACCACAATCATGCAGCGCGAAAGCGGCACACCAACCCGTAATGAGCGGACCATCATACCGATTGCATCAGGAAATTGTGAATATAATTTTTTTTTGTATCTATTGCGCAAAAAATTACAAATAAATCGTATGGTAGCAACCCATATGAAAAAGTTGATAATAACACACCATATTCCGATAACATTATATAGATAATAAAGTGTTATCGTAGGAAGTATGGAAGACAGCAAATATATTTTGAGGAGACCAACGTCACTGTGCGCACAATGCTGCGGATTATACTTTGATGCCCAAATCAAGAACTTTCTGATAAAACCGGATTCAACTATATATACGGCCCATTCCAACGGCGTACGCTGACGCGGTTGAACGTTATGCAAAAGATAAAAATTTATTTCTTTATAGATACGCTTATTGCGATGATCTTTAGCTAAACTGGATTGATAAAGAACATATGCGAGGACGTTAATCCCCCCAAAAAATAAAACAGCAATAACCAGAAGCAGACTGGTCATAAAGATACACTTTCAAAAGCCGTGTTCCAAACACCATCCATCTGGTTATAAATAAGTTTTTCATAAAAGCTCGGCCGAATGCGAGAGACCTCATAGCTTGTCAGCAGCTTACCTTCGGTATCTTCACCATCAAACTGCATCCGGAAAATGTCGTTCAAAACAACAACATCACCTTCAACACCGGATACATCTGTGACCTGAGTAATGCGGCGACCACCATCCCTGTGGCGTCCAACCTGAATAATCATATCCACCGCACCAACAATCTGGTTACGAATAGCAGAAATAGGCAAACCGAAATTGCCCATCTGCACCATACTTTCAATACGAGTCACGCCATCGCGCGTTGTATTCGCATGAACCGTGGACATACTGCCATCATGGCCAGTATTCATGGCCTGAAGCATATCAAACGCTTCCGGACCACGGACCTCCCCGATAATGATACGGTCAGGACGCATACGCAGAGCATTCCGCACAAGATCACGCTGCGTAACTTCACCCTTGCCTTCCAACGAGACCGGGCGCGTTTCCATACGCACAACATGCGGCTGCTGGAGTTGAAGCTCTGCTGCATCTTCAACAGTAATTACACGCTCGCCAAAATCGATAAAATGCGAGAGTGCATTCAGCAGCGTGGTCTTACCAGAACCTGTGCCTCCAGAAATCACAATATTCAAACGAATACGGGCTGCAATTTCCAAAATTTTGGCAACAGCAGGCGTGCAGCTTCCATTATTGACTAATTGCTGAAAACTGATTTTATGACGAGAGAATTTACGAATGGACAGGTAAGGTCCATCCAGTGCCAGAGGTGGAAAAACAATATTGACACGCGACCCGTCTTTAAGGCGCGCATCGACCATCGGGCTTGATTCATCCACACGTCGCCCAACATCTGAAGCAATACGCTGACAAACAGAGGCCAGATGCCGGGCATCTCGAAAGCGAATATTAGATGGGAGTGTTTTACCGCTCCGTTCAACAAAAATACTATTTGGCCCGTTGACCATAATATCAGCAATACTATCATCATCAAGCAGTGGCTGAATAGGACCCAAGCCCTTCATGTCATGGACAAGTTCGGTCGCAATACGGCGCTGCTCACGCAGATTGAGTTGGATTCGCTGCTCTGTAGCTACCTGATCAACTACCTGCTCTACCTGTTCAAGCAGATCTTCAGCCGATAGCGATAAAACTATTGTAGGATCAAGCCGGTTTAAGCAAAGCGGGCGCAAAATAAGTGATTGATCAGACAGAACCGGACTATCTGTCTCTTCGACAGGATCCGTGCTTGGCGGAGCCGCTGTTCCTGCGTCAGTTACACTGAACTCGTCCTGCACACTTTGCATGCGGCGCAGACGATCAACTATTTCATTTTGCTTGCTAGAGCTCATTTTTTAAGCCGTGCTCCCAAAGCTTTTATTTTATCTTTAAGTTGAGCAAAAAATCCTCCCTTGGACAGCGAGGAACTCAACGTAACGGCAAGTGCGCCATGTGCCAGTTGTTCAATGATCTGACGATACGCTTTGTTTTTTGTAATAACCAATTTACCGTCGATTTCAGCATTCCCACAGTCTGCTGGCAGGTAAGGCATGAGTATATCAGGTTCTGTACCAAGACTTTGTGTGATTTCAGTCAACGACAAAGATCCTGGACGCCCTACGTTGTTAACAACAATAAACGGCTTGCTGACTGGAGAAGCGCGAGGAAGACTGGCGATGACTCTCAAGGCATCACGTACGGAGACAATGGTAGGATCCATTATCAATATATACTGTTGCGCTTGCCCCAGAACACGCATGTACACGTCATCATCCGACCACTTCACTTCTGTCAGGACAAAACGAAACCGGGGGCGTACAAGTTCCATCAACCGGGTAACAGCATTACTCCCAATTTTGGGCAGCGTGTTCAAATCCCCCATACTAGACAAAACCTGCAAACGTTCCCCAACCGCCTGCATACTGCGTTCAAGCAACAGTTCATCCATGCGATCTGGCATTTCCAGCGCAGACCGAAAACCGCCATTTGTTGCAATATCGAGCAAGGTTGCCATTTTGCCTGCACGCAGATCAAAATCAATCAGCAACGAATACCTACGCGCTTCTTCTGCCAGAAAATAAGCCAGATTAGTGGTGAGAGTCGTCGCCCCCACACCATCACGTACCCCTATGCAGGCTATTAGGCTGGCCCCTTCCATCAAACGGTGCGTGTCGCGTCCATGGAGAATGATCGGACCAAAAATGCGCAAAATCAGGTTACGGCTGAACGGACGGTACAAGTATTCGGCTGCCCCGAACACATGAGTCACGCTGCGGTAAAAATCCGCATCTGTCCGATCGCCCAACACCATGACGGTCACATCAGGCGGCAATAGCTCCGTAACCGTACGCAAGACACCTAATGCGTCACTTTCCCCACCAAGATCAATGATCAGGTAAGATGGAAATTCATGCTTGCTCAGATAGGAGATTGCAAACACCCCTGACCCGCGCAAAACCTGCACAGTGCCAGACCGGAGTTCTTTCAGACATTCAGTTAACTGCGCTTCTGTATCTGCATCCTGCACAAAAGCAAGGACACTTCCCTGCTTTACATTATCGGCATCAGCAGGCTGCTGTTGGAGCTGTTCTGGGGTAAGAGCCACGTTTTACTGCCCTCCGCCACCGCTGCTACTGCTTGTGGCTGGGCCACCTCCGGAAGACCCTTGGTCCTCCCCGTTCATACTCAACTCAGCCAAACCACTTCGACCGAGGCTTTTGACACGATCCTCCCGCCAGCGTTCAACTGCGGTCACGGCTGTCTGTCCATCAGATGGAGGAAGCGGACGACCACTTTGCAGGTCTCTTTTATTTTCCACCTGGGCAGCCATGTTGGCGTCATAAACTCCCAGATTCCGCCAGTGATAAGACTGGTCCAACGGCTCCATAACCGAACAATCCGTTAAACCCATCAAACTGATGAACATAATGCCCGATACAATTCTGTATGACATAAGGAGTTACTCCACCATAAACCCAGCGTCGCCGGTCTCCAGACGCTGCCAAGGACGTCTACGAGATACGTCAGTACCGCTCTGACGCATCATAAAAACACGCTCTAAATCATTAGGCGGAGTCCACCCTTCATCTGGTGTATGCAATTGTTTTTCACTACTAACGGGCTTGACAAGATACGGCGTGGCAATAATGACCAATTCACTCTCATCTTTCTGGAAGCTAGATGATTTGAACAATGCTCCCAGAACTGGAATATCACCCAGCCAAGGCAGACCCTGGCCTGTAATTTTTGTGCTGTCAGACATAAGGCCGGCCAGAACAAAACTCTGCCCGCTTGCCATTTCCACAGTTGTATCGGCACGTCTCACAGTAATGGCCGGAATTTGAACAGAGGAATTCCCGGCTGACTACGTAACGGCCCCATTGGAAGATAGCGCGCTTACCTCTGGTCTTACATGCAGACTGATACGGCCATCCCCCAAAACTGTAGGAACAAACGCCAAAGAAATACCGTACTGCTTAAAGCTAACATTGGTCGTGTTGTTGTAGCTGGAGACAGGAACAGGATATTCCCCCCCGACCACAAAATTAGCGGGCTGACCACTAATCGTGGTCAGGTTTGGTTCGGCCAGACTATGGACCAGACCATCCCTTGCCAGCATATCCACCACAGTTTCCAATGTTACCGATTGGCTACCGGCTTTAAACCGCGAGAGAAACCCGATACTGCTCTGGGTTGTTGCCAATGTTTCCAATGGGCTTGACGTCGCGAGCCCGATGACCGCCGATGTACCCAATGCATTGACGTTTTGCCACTCCACCCCAAGCTCACGCACCAATGAGCGATCCATCTCGACAATACGGATCTTGAGGTTAACCTGAATGGAACCATGTATTTTAGAGTAATCGGACACAAAACCGTCTTTACCAACCAACCCTCGCGCGCGGTCGGTAAAACGCCAAGCTTTTTCGGGATTATCAGAATCCCCATCAATATTCATCCCGTCAGGCGTGGCGGTTGCCCGTAGCATCGGCACAATTCCACCAGAAGAGTGATCCAACGTATTAACAGGATACGTGGATGGCTCAACACGCACTGTATAGCGGTCAATGGCCTTCCCGTTCGCGTCCGTGGCCACAATATTTGTGCGCCCGGCTGCCAAGCCGAACACAAATACGCTGTGTGGACTGGCCGGACGAATTTCTGCAACTTTAGGGTCAGCCGAGAACACATTTTCCGCTGCTCCAGAGAGTTCAATAAGCTTACCATTCCCGACTTCAACCGTCAGAGCAGAAGGAGAGCGTGATTGAGCCGCGCGGTGCTTTGCTGCAACCGGTATATGATGTCTTTTTGGATATATCTTGGATTTTCGCGCTGATGCATCCATTGGAGGACACGCACCAAACAACACAATACCACTTAGCATAACCCGTAGGACTTTTTTAAAAGTGGACATCTTGAGCGCCTGAAATTCCATTATAGACATGCATAACTGCTACGCCGCCCTTCGATTGCTGACTATCAAACGCCGAGACAGAGTATTCCCAGACCGGAGGCGTGGCAAGATCATCATGCGGGCCGCCAAGCGATTGAACTGCCAGCACTATTTGGCCCAGCTGCTGGGCTGTACCCAGAACAGCTGATTGCTCCGGGGTGACTTCCAGCGTCACTGTTCGCACATCTACACCGACCTGTTCGGTGACATTTTTACCCCCCCGAGGAGATAAAGAACCACCCACAGCGACAACGCGGATACCTGAAAGCACAATTTTGGATACAAGATGCGAAACATTACCGCCCGCACCTTCGCCTACCCGTTCAGTCATCACCACATCGACTCTGTCGCCAGGCTCGACAAGGCCAGACACACCAGAAGCCAGATTCACACCAATGCTCAGCGCACGCATTCCAGGCTTAAGAACGGCTGATAGGAAACCATGATCGCCAACTCGGAGGAGTGATTGCTCAACTATTCCACCGCCTGCAGGCACGTCCATACGGAGCAACGCTCCTTCAAGAGCCTGCCGGTTCGCAGGGGTATCCTCCAGACTACCCGGAGGCACATAATCATCAGGGATAGAAGAGGTAACTAAGTCTGACTCACGAAGAAAATCACCAGCATGCATAGCACTCCGGACCGTGAGCAATTTTTTTGTATGAACAACAACTTCCTGATGCACGGCCTTTTGCGGCACTGGCGCGGGAGACATAATAACTTTCCCGAGCACAAAAAGACCAATCAACCCGATCACACCAATGAATAACATCGCAATACGCGTGACCATTCTTACCGCCTACCACTCACCCCGCAGGGTCGTCATAATGAAGCCAATCGCAATAGCCACAGCATATGGCAGGGGCATACCCCGCCTAATCCGCCAAGCTTCCACGCGCAGAACGCGATTTTTTGTGGTCCTCTTTGATATAATTGGCAATCGGTTCCGACCAAAGAGATACAGCATGGCCAGAACACCACCGGCCAAACCAATATTCAAAAGAAAAACAAGCTGCTCATACGGCATAAAAAACAATGAGGTTGCGGCAATCAGTTTAACATCTCCGCCGCCAATACCCCCGACACTCCACAGACCAAAAAGCAGAAGATAAATCAGAGCACTAAAGGCCAGGGAAAAGCAATGGATTGCCGCACCATTCAAAAATGCAAGCGCAAGAAGACCCAGACTGACCCAGTCTGGTATCTCCCGCACTCGCACATCAACCCACATTGCATAACAAAGGAGGGCATAGGCCGCCATGATAACAAACCATGCACCCATTATAAGCCCCGCACCTCGCCAACCACGGAGCTGCTCGTGCCCCCAAACCTAAACGGCGTTAATAAGCACAGAAGCACGAGCAATCTTTACGAGCCGGAAGAAATCTGGCCGGCGACCGAATTAAACACGGCACTCAAGTTTGTCCCAACCAGACGGACACCTGCAATAATCGCCACAGCGATAAGGGAAGCAATCAGACCATATTCGATTGCCGTTACACCGCGCCTGTCTTTGATGGCAAAGAAACGAGCAACGATGGCTGCATATTCATTTACGCGCAACATACATACTCTCCTTAACTAATAAACCTTATAGGGAATCCGCCTCATGGTCGGATAACACGCCTGAGCGCCCTATAAAGCATTTCTTTGTTCATATTAATTGCTTTAAATCAAAAAATCAAAAAAACTTTTACAAGGAATACACTCCATGTTGTAATCTTTTCTGAATTCTCTTAATTTGCTAGCATGCCGCGCCATATTAGAAAAGACAACATATAAATGTCAAAAAAAATAATATTTTTCATATGTAATGAAATAAAATTTATGAATTTTTTTAATAAAGATCGATGCGATGCTTATTTGAGAATTTATATTTTTGTTTTTTTTGCTGTTTTTTCTATTGCATGCCTAACAGATAGTGCAAAATTTCTTGCAGATTTTAAACTTGGAGGAGATTTTATTCTATTTTGGGCCGCATCTTCTCAAATACTTCATGGTCATTTTTCTGATATTTACAATACAGCCGCTCATGAGGCGGCCATGCAAAGCGGACAATTTTTAAACCATCCATATAAATTACCCTTTCTTTATCCCCCACCTATGCTGTTGTTTATTTGGCCAATTGCCTTTTTTACATATTCATTATCTTATGCACTCTGGGCGTTAAGTGCGCCGATTATAACCGCTAAAACCTTGAATCTTTTATGCAAAAACTGGTCCATTGCAACTTTTGCTTTTTTCTCACCTCAATTTGCCGTCTCCCTTTCAACTGGGCAAAATGGTCTTCTAATTGCTCTTATTCTCACGCTAGGTATATTCTATCTTAAAGAAAAACCTTTTCTCTCGGGTCTTATACTTGGGTTACTCGTGATTAAACCGCATGTCGTCTTTCTGGTACCTCTTAGTTTAATTTTTTCGCGGCAATGGCGAATTGTCGCTGGCATTGCTACATCCGCTTCGTTCATGATCATTCTTTCCTACTGCATATTCGGCCTTGAAACATGGAAGCGTTTTTTCGAATATTCTCACACTATGCAGAGCAACATTTTGCACGATGTATTTTTGTGCCAGATTTTCATCACAATATTTGGTTTTCTAAGCGTTCATGGCCTTCCCTTTATTGCAGCTTTCTGGATACAGATCACATTTTCCCTCGTCGTCATTGCTTGCGTTCTGTACAACACAGTAAAAAGCAAAAATATTTATAATAATGTTATTCTGTGTCTGGCGGCTTCTCCTTTATGCACGCCATATCTCTTACATTATGACCTGACATATATGCTGATACCCGCAATATGGGTTATTAATACAGCTTTTCGGACAGGCTTTTTCTCTTGGGAAAAACCCTTCCTGATTGTTTTGTATTTTTCACCCCTTTATACACTTGCCCTGACTTGGCGTTTTCATTTTCCTGCCGAACCTCTTGTTGCAACCATTTTCCTCGCTCTGATTTTGCGTCGCTACCATTACCTTGAAAACCACACAAAAAATGCATAAAAAATGATAAATTCTGCAATATTAGAGTATATAGAAAAAACAATAATCACACTTCCATATGTGTATTTTATACACAATAACTACTCATCAATATTTATCAGCCTTAACCCGATATCAATATTGTATTTACTGGAGATGGTCATGGATCTTTTTTTTACGTTGTTAAGGTCTCCGGGAAACATGAGCCATAATACAACGGACTGGATACTAGCTATTTTAGGAACATATGCAGCCCAGATTGTTTCCACTCATGGCAGTGATACACATTTTGCCTCTGTTACTTTTTGCTTTATTCTGTCTTTTATCGGCATTTTTGTCAGCCTCTCCGCCAAAATCTGCCTAGGAAGAAGTTTTGCGATTGTTGCCGCCATACGGATTGTAAAAACTTATGGCCCGTACCGTATCATCCGACATCCGATGTATGCTGGCTATATGTTAACCAGCATCGGTTTTCTGCTGTATAATTTTAGCCTTTGGAATATTTGTGCCATTTCCTGCGCATGGTCGGTTCAGATATTACGTATTCGGGCTGAAGAAAAAATTCTTTCCACAGATCCTCAATGGCTGCTTTGGTCAAAACAGGTACGCTGGAAGTTGCTTCCTTTTTTGTACTGATACCAAAATCCGTTGCACACCTTAATCCAATCTAGAAAAAATTGTTAAAAACCCACATATTTTAAACGTTCTTCGCTTTTATTTTCAATAAATTATATATATTTATGGATTTTATAATTTATAAAAAATATTATGACGCAATGAATATATCCTAACATATTATAATAATTGAGAAATATACCGATTTGACCTTTTGTATCCTTCATATACCCTGTATTTACTACCAATCTTTCCGATCAGAAGTAAGAAGCTAGGTAAATATAGGGAACATCATGGCACAAGATGAAAAAATTGTTGTAATTGGTGCTGGGCCAGCAGGATTGACACTTGCCTATGAACTCCTGAAAGCCGGTCGGAACAATGTGACTGTTTATGAGTGCGACAAACAGGTTGGTGGTATATCAAAAACCATCAAACATCATGGTAACCGTATAGATATTGGTGGGCATCGCTTTTTCTCCAAATCTGACTGGGTCATGTCTTGGTGGAAGAGCTTTCTGCCAATTGCGGCTACGAACGAACAAAACGTTACCTTACAATATCAGGGTAAAGAGCGAGAACTCCTTGTCGGGCCTCAGTCTCCTTCAACTGATGACGTCATGCTGGTTCGCTCACGCCTGTCACGTATCTATTATAATAAAACGTTTTTTGACTATCCGCTCAAACTCACACCAAAAAATCTGACCAAACTTGGGTTACGTAAAACCATTATTTTTGGCCTGAGTTATCTCTGGGGCCGTTTAGATAAAATTACACCTGAGCTGACATTGGAAGATTTTTTCATAAACCGGTTCGGTCGTAAATTATATCAACAGTTTTTTAAAGATTATACTGAAAAAGTTTGGGGAGTTCCCTGCTCCAGCATTAGTGCAGATTGGGGGGCACAGCGTGTTAAAAGCCTTTCTATTTCCAGCGTTCTTCTGCATGCCTGCAAACGCGCACTCGGCCTGCAAAAAAAGTCTAGTACCCAGACATCTCTTATAGAGCAGTTCATCTATCCCAAATATGGTCCAGGCCAGATGTGGGAAACTGTAGCCCGCCATATTACGGATATGGGAGGGACAATCCTTCTCAATCATCAGGTCAATGGCATTGCGTTCGATAATAATCGCGTTTCATCGATAATGGTTAAAAATCCGGACGGCAGTCAGGAAAACCAGAAGTGCGATGTTCTGGTCTCTACCATGCCAATTAAGGATCTTGTTGTAGCCAGCGGGAATCATTTTTCTCCAGCTGTGCAGCTAATTGCAAAAAACCTGCAATACAGAGATTTTATTACGGTTGGTCTGCTCTACAATTCTTCAGAAATAACACGCCGGTTGAATGACAACTGGATTTATATTCAGGAACCAGGTGTACATGTTGGGCGTGTACAGATTTTTAATAACTGGAGCCCCTATATGGTCGCCAACCCGGAGACCACTTGGCTAGGGCTTGAGTTTTTCTGTTCTGAGGGCAACGATCTCTGGATGCTAAGCGAACAGGAAATGATCAAACTTGCCTGTTTTGAGATGAAAAAAATCGGGCTTGTCTCAACACTTGATGCACTCGATAGTGTTGTGGTACGTGTACCCAAAGCCTATCCTGGATACTTTGGAGAATCCTATAAGAGTTTTGGCATAGTCCGTGATGCACTAAACACCGTGGAGAATCTTTTCCTCATCGGCCGCAATGGTATGCACTGTTACAATAATCAGGACCATTCCATGCTAACTGCCAAAGAGGCTGCTGACCAAATCATCTCCGGTCAGCAGGACAAAGATAAACTCTGGAAAATCAATATTGATGATGATTATCATGAAGAAAAATCAAACTGAGGCTCTGTTGACTGCACACCATAGCCTCAAACCCGCGACTTCATAATCCTTGTTATGGAAAGCTGGAATGCTTGAACGGATAACGGTCAACCATCATGCGCAGGGGAGCGAATTCCTTATTGGGGAATGTTTCCGAGCGCACCCATGATCCGTCAGGCGACTCCACAAAAACCGTTGCGTTCCAGTCGGCAGCACTAATCCCTGTCCATAGGGTAAGGGTCAGCACGTCCTTGCCCTGCGCGTCCTTGAGCAGCAGATGCGAGTCCCCCGAGGAGGGCGGTGTGCGGCTCAGTGGCCCCCAGCCAGACTTGTGGGTGGAAAGCCATTTGTTCACATCCACTACTTCATCCGCCTCCAGCGGACGCTGGTGGTGCATTGGCCCGACGTCAATCACGCCGCTGGCAATCTGCGGAAACGAAACAGGTTTGAAGTTGGGCAAAGCAAAGGTCCAGATCACAACCGTGGTGCTGATGGTTAAAACCAGAAAACCAATGATAAACGCCGTTTCTTTCCGCATCATACTACTCTTTCTTACCCTACTACTGCGGCAATCACGCGCGCTACGTCTTGGTTTGTCAGTTCCGGGTGAATGGGCAGTGCCAGAATGCGCTGCGCCAGATCTTCGGAAACAGGCAGCACCGTCCCATCATGATGGTCCCGGTAGGCGGGCTGCTTATGCAATGGCAAAGGATAGTAAATGGCCGAGGGCACGCCCTGCTCCTTCAACCGTGCCTGAAGAGCATCACGCGCGGCCGTATCGGCCAGCAATACGGCATAAATGGCCCAAGCACTCTGGCTGTCGGGCACACGTGCTGGCACCTGCACATGTCCGGCAAGGCCTGCATCATACTGCGTGGCTATGGCGTTCCGCCGGGCCAGTTCATCCTTAAAGCTGTCCAGCTTGGCCAGCAACACTGCGGCCTGCAGGGTATCCAGCCGACCATTCATGCCTGTGCGCAGCACCTCGTACCGCGTGGTGCCCTCACCATGTGTGCGCAAGGAGCGGTACAGCGCCGCCCGCTCGGGGTCATCCGTCAGAATGGCGCCACCATCCCCGTACCCCCCCAGCGGTTTGGAGGGGAAAAAGGACAGGGTCGTAGCCGTAGCCTCACACCCCAGTGGTTTACCCGCCAGATCCGCCCCAAAAGACTGGGCACAATCGGCCATGAGGAATAACTCCTCCTCTGCCGCGATCGCCCGCAGTTCCGGCCATGGCGCAGGCTGGCCAAACAGGTCCACACCCACAATGGCACGAGGCCGTAATTTACCCGCAGAACGCACCGCCTGAATACGGCTGCGCAGATGCGCAGGATCGATCTGGAACGTATTAGGGTCCACATCCACAAAAACCGGAGTTGCCCCGAGCAGCAAAGGCACTTCCGCCGTGGCTGTATAGGTGAAAGCGGGTAGAAACACCGCATCACCACGACCTATGCCTTCAGCCATCATAACGATCTGGAGCGCATCCGTGCCGGAGGACACACCCACGCACTCACGCGCGCCACACCATGCCGCCAGACGCTCTTCAAGCTCTCCGACCTCTGGCCCCATCACAAAACGGCAATGGGCCAGAACAGCATCCAGACGCTGCCGCAGGACAGGCTCCATCCGCTTTTGTTGGGCTGCAAGATCAAGAAACGCAATGGGCCTGGTATCTGAACTGCTCATGGTGCCATCTGCTCCGTGCCGTCGGCCTTTATCTGTCCGTTCTTTACAGCACCGGAGGATTTTGCACCAGCCGGAGCCAGCGCCCGTACATCTCCGTTGGGGTTATGATCGAACTCGGGCACCAGTTGGCACAGGGTTTGCAAAACAGCGTGCACGTCGCCCTGGCGGGCATGGGCCGTAATCTGGTCCACTGCGGCGCGCACCTCCGCCAACTCCACCACGCGCGGCGTTGCCATGAACAATCCCGGCGAGTCGGTTGGGACGGAGCACTCCCGCCCGTGGAACAGTTCCTCATACAGTTTTTCCCCCGCCCGCAGGCCGGTAAAGTGGATGGCCACGTCCTCATCCGGTTTTAGGCCCGCAAGGCGCACCATCTGCCGGGCCAGATCAACAATTTTAACCGGCTCTCCCATATCCAGCACAAAAATACCGCCGTGCCGGAGCAGGGTATCCATCTCTGTGCCCACCGCACAGGAGGTACCACGCACACAGGCCTGTAGAACAAGCCCCACGGCTTCGGGCACGGTCATAAAATAACGGCGCATTTCCGGGTGCGTTACGGTCAGTGGTCCGCCGCGCGCCAGTTGCCGCTGGAACAGAGGCACAACAGATCCTGTTGAACCCAGTACATTGCCGAACCTGACCGTAATACAGCGCATGCCGCCCGACTGCCCCGAGGAACGGGCCTGAATATCCAGCGCCTGACAGTACATTTCCGCCGCGCGTTTGGTCGCCCCCATCAGATTGAACGGATTGACCGCCTTGTCGGTGGAAATAACAACCATAGCCGCGGCCCCATGCCGGGCAGCGGCATCGGCCACCACACGCGTGCCGTGCACATTGGTTAGCACCCCCTCCGCCGGATTGGCCTCCACGATCGGCACGTGTTTAAGGGCTGCCGCATGGAACACCAGCTCTGGCCTGTACTGCGCCATAATGGCGTTAACCCGCGCCTCGTCCCGCACATCAGCCACAACCACCCTGCGTGGAATAGCGGGGGCGCACTCGGCCAATTCCAAATCTATCTGCCAGAGTGCAAATTCACCGTGGTCGAGCAAAATAAGGCAGGCAGGCGCATGGCGGGCAATCTGACGCACAAGTTCGGAGCCAATTGTGCCCCCTACCCCCGTAACCAGCACGGTTCTCTGGTTGATCAGGTGGTGCATGCCAGCATGGTCAAGTTGCACCTGCGGGCGGTTCAGCAGGTCTTCTGGCTGGATGGGCCGCAAATGCACCTGATCCGCCGGAGACATATCCGTCATGGTTGGGGTTCTGAGCACCGCCACACCGTACTCGGCCGCCACGTCCAGCACCCGGCTTAACGTACCACCCCTGAATGTGGTGTTCGTAACGACCAGTGCCTCGGGCAGTTGCGCCATATTACGCAGCCGCTCCAGAACAGGAACAATCTCTTCAATCTGCCCCAGAATTGGCACGTTACGAATCCGCTGGCCTGTTTGCTGCTCGCCCAGCCCCACCAAGCCTGCAATGCGAATCTCCAGAGCGTTGCTACGCTCAAGCGCGCGGAGGAACAGGTCAGCCGCGGCATCCGCGCCCACCAGCAGCACCCGTTGCCCATCCGGCTGCCGTGTATCGGTTCTGTGGGCAAGGCGATGAGACACCCGCACCCCCCCAAGCAGCACCAGCAGAACCAGCGCATCAATAAAAGGGAACGCAATACTGGGCAGGGGCGAACCCGCCCACACCAGCCCTACCGAGAGCAGCAGAGCGCTAACAACCGATGCACCGGCAAGGCCCAGCAGGTCCGAAACACCAGAAAAGCGCCAGTATTGCTGCGGTAGCCTGAACGGAAGCCCGCTCACCACCAGCGAGAAACCACCGCCAACCGCAAACCATAGCCCATGGAGCAAACCAGCATGAGGGGCCGCCAGCCAACGGGCCAGCAATGCCGCCAGTGCTGCCAGCGCGCCATCAAGCAGGATATTAAGGGCAATCCTGTTCAGCGGCCAAAATCTTGAATAATGATACTGGAGCTGAGAACGTTGCGAGACCATGATCGTGCGCTTATAGCCCAGCGCCTGACATCCTAGAAGCAGCCTAACCGGACAACACCCTCTTTCATGTCTTTTTTTTCCTCCGTTCTGGCTTTTTCATGCCTGCTCTGCGCGGCCATGCTGTGTTCCGTTATTGTACGGCGCATGATCCGGCTGGCGGTTATGGATCATCCTGAATACCGCAGCGCTCATGCAACCCCTACCCCCAAAGGGGGAGGAATCGGGGTTATGGCGGCATTCGGGCTATTTTTTCCCGTCCTTCAGGCGCTGGCAGGCCAGCCGGTTCTGTCTTTTCCATACCTTATGTCGGCCTGTGCGCTCACGCTCCTATGCGGGGTCTCCTGGCTTGATGATCTTTACCAATGGCCGCCCGGCATTAAGTTTGCCACACAGATCATTGCGGCCAGTCTGGTCGTACAAGGGGGCATGGGGCTGGTCTGGCCAACACCACTGGCGGGGGCGGCGCTATCCATCCTCTGGCTGGTTTTTGTGACCAATGCGGTCAACTTCATGGACGGGCTGAACGGGCTTATTGCAGGCTGTCTGGCCTGCGCGGCTACGGCCCTTGCCCTTGCCGCGCCATTTTTGGGTGTACCCGCCCTGCAATGGCCCGCCCTGCTGCTGGTCGCCTGCCTTGTGGGCTTTCTGCCTTTTAACTTTCCCCGTGCCCGGATTTTTCTGGGGGACGTAGGCAGTCAGGGATGTGGCCTGCTTGCCGGGACCACGGCGTTGTATATTGCCAGCCACACAACCCAGCCCCGTGGGTGGGTACTGGGGCCAGCCCTGCTATTCCCGCTGATTTATGATGTGGTGTTTACACTTATCCGCCGCTGGCTCGCCGGGCAGGCTCTGGCACAGGCGCATAGGGGGCACCTTTACCAGATCCTCCACCGCAGCACCCTGCCAGTGCCTGTTGTGTCCATGCTCACATGGTGCCTGACCCTATGGGGCGGCAGTGTGGGCTGCCTTGTAGCGCCCACAACAGGCTTTTGGAGCGGTATGGCTGGGGTAAGCCTGCTTATGCTACCCCAGTTGGCATGGACCGCATGGGCCGTGGGCCGCGCGCGCAAATACTCGATTGGCACATGGTAGACCACCCCACCTGACGGTCTGTTATTTTAGGGTCAGCGTCAGCCCCTGCGCGGAACCGGCCAGCCTTGCCCCTTGGGAGATGGTTTCGATCTTGATCCGCACCCCGTTCTTGTTTTCCAGCACGGCACCACCCAGCCCCTGCCCCAGCGTGGCCTCACCATGGGCCGCGGCATAGGTGCCATCAAAATCCTTCAGGCGGTGCAGGTTATAAACCGTTCCCGTGCCCTCGATCTTGGAAAAACCAACCGCGGCAATTGTGCCCCCGGTAATGGAGAAGGCGTGCACCTTGCCGCCATAGGTCAATTTTCCCTCGCCCCACGTATATCCTAGCCCGATATCGGCCGATTTGGCGGTCAGGGTCAGCTTGGCAGTGGGTGCCCCCATGGCATCAGCAGCATGTGCGGCTGATACGCCAGCAAAAGACACGGCCAGAGCGGCGGCGGCAAAAACAGAAGAAAAACGCATGGGAGGCTTCCTTTAACAGGTGTGTCCAGAAGAATACCCAATACCTGACGGTATGAAAGCATCTGACACGGGTAGAAAACCAACGCCCCCAAAGCAAAAAGGTTGCCGGTTACAGCCCATGACCATTCTAAAATGGGTCATGAGCTACAACACGGCAACCTTTGTATTAAGTTTGACTTAATACCGGCTGATCAGGCGGCAGCAACACGGCGCAGGCGGCGCACTGTTGCCACTTTTTCTTCCTGCTGGGGGTTCTGGGCCGCATCACGCACGGTTGTGCCCATAATGGAGCGGATTTCCTTCAGGTAGGATGCACCTTTAGGGGTACGCTGCACCAGAACGGACCGGCGATCCAGCGGGTCCACCTTGCGGCGGGCCAGATCCAGTTCGGTCAGGCGGTCAAGCGCACGGGTAATGGCGGGCTTGGACACGTTCAGGCTTGCCGCCAGACCGCGTACCGTATGCCCGCTCTCATCCAGATAGCAGGTCAGGAACACAGCGAGCTGACGGGCGGACAGGTCCGGCCCTTCTCCACGCACCAGTGCAACAATGGTATCCCGCAGGGTCTTGACCAGATCCTCTGCCTTTTCTGCGGCCTGTGCCATGACGTTCAACTTCCTTTTGTGCCGGGACCCAGAGCCTTGGCCCGCCCGGCTGTGTTTTTCCGGCCCATATGCAAACCGGAATGAATCTGATGCGCTTTATATAGACACCGAAACGATTTTTTAAAGCACTGTCACAAAAAATTATTACGCCTTATCGGCCTGTAAAAACCCTAACTCTTTTCCGCACGATTCGTTCCACAAAGAGAACGTATTACACGGAAAAGTGCTCGAATTCCGGGAGTATCTCCCCCTTCTGGCCGCCCTGGCCTGCTGGAATCATTCCACGCATAACTGTCGATATGCACCCAGCGCTGGTCTGGTTTTACAAAATGTTCCAAAAACAGACCCGCCGTAATGGCCCCCGCCATGGGGCGGGAGGCAATATTGTTCAGGTCCGCCACAGGGCTTTTCAGCCAACCTGCGTAACCCTGCCAGAGCGGCAGACGCCACAGCGGATCGGCCTCGTACTCTGCGGCCTCCGCAAACAGCATGGCCGTGGAATCGTTATTGCAGAACAGGGCGGGTAGGTCCGGCCCCAGCGCCACACGGGCAGCCCCTGTAAGCGTCGCCACATCCACCAGCAGGTCAGGCTGGCTCTCACCCGCCTCATGCAGCAGATCACTCAGCACCAGCCGCCCTTCGGCGTCCGTATTGCCGATTTCCACCGTCAGGCCCGCGCGGCTGCGAATAACATCCAACGGCCGCATGGCGTGACCGGACACACTGTTTTCCACACACCCAAGCCGCAATTCCAGCTTTATCGGCAAGTCCTGCGCCATAACCAGATGCGCCAGAGCCAGCACGGTCGCCGCACCACCCATATCCTTTTTCATGCGCAGCATGCCGCCCGAGGGTTTGATGTCATACCCCCCGCTATCAAAGCACACACCCTTGCCGACAAGGGAGATCAGAGGCGCATCCTTACCCGCATGTGTGCCGCTCCACCGGGCCAGAACCACCCTTGGGGCACGCTCGGAGCCATTGCCCACATGCGCCAGAAGTGGATAGGCCTCATCCAGCGCCGCCCCCTTGATCACCTCAACCTCAGCCCCCAACGGGCGCAGGGCCGCCTTGGCCTCCCGCGCAAGTTCGGACGGGCCAAGCAGATTGGCAGGGGTGTTGATCAGGTCGCGTGCAAAGCAGATTGAGCGCGCCATTTGCGCGGCCAGTCCCTTGCGCTCAGCCGCAGTCACCACAAGCCGAGGGCCTTCAGCCGGGCTGCCACCAGTTTTCAGGCTGTAGCGGTATGCACCCAGACAAAAACCCAGAATAACATCATCCCGCGCCACATCCTTAGGCACCTGCACGGTCCAGTCCCCTTCGGGCAGGTCCAGTGCAAGCCTGCCAAATACAAACGGGTCACGCGGAGCCTCTTGTTCAGGCAGTCCCAACAGGGCCTGCACCTTGCCCTCGGGGCCGGGCACCAGCACAAGCTGGCCCACCCGCGCAACAAAGCCACAGCTTTCGGCAAAGGTAACCGCAGGCTCGCCCGCCAATGCCACCCACGTCTCTCGCTCACTGGCACGTACGGCATGGACGGTGCAAAGAGTCTTCCGCCTGCGCGCAACGCTCAGGCAGTCCAGATCATGAATAGGCATGGCATTCCTCCTTCTGCCCGCACCCTGCGCCTCCCTTTTTCATCATGCAACGGGGGAGGTTATACGCATTGCCGACTTGCTTTTCGGGGCTGGGCATCGGACCATGCACGGCATGAAGGTTTCCACCCGCCAGATGGCACCTGCCCTGCACGCCACCCACTTTGCGGATCAGGCTCCGGTCCGGGCCATTCTGGGCCCGACCAACACCGGCAAGACGCATCTGGCGCTGGAGCGGATGCTGGCGCACTCCTCTGGCATTATTGGTTTTCCCTTAAGGTTGCTGGCCCGCGAGAACTACGACCGCATGGTGCGCCTTAAAGGGGTACGCTCGGTGGCGCTGATTACGGGAGAGGAAAAAATTATCCCTCCACAGGCCCGCTGGTTCTCCTGCACGGTTGAGGCCATGCCCATGAACCGCCCGGTGGACTTTATGGCGGTGGATGAAATCCAGCTTTGCGCGGACCCCGAACGCGGCCATATTTTTACCGACCGCCTGCTCAACGCCCGCGGCCTGTCCGAGACCCTGTTCCTTGGGGCCGACACCATTGCCCCCCTCATGCGCAGCCTGATCCGCGATGTGGAAATTGATACCCGCCCGCGCCTGTCCAGCCTGAACCATACAGGCCATACGCGCCTGTCTCGCCTGCCGCCACGCACGGCTATTGTCGCGTTTTCCATGGCCGATGTGTACGCCATTGCCGAACTGATCCGGCGCAAGCGGGGCGGGTGTGCCGTGGTTATGGGCCAGCTCTCACCACGCACCCGCAACGCGCAGGTTGCACTCTACCAGAACCGCGAGGTGGATTACCTGGTCGCAACCGATGCCATTGGCATGGGCCTGAACATGAATATCGACCATGTTGCCTTTGCTGGCCTGTCCAAATTTGACGGACAACGCCACCGCATGCTGACCCCGGCCGAAATTGCCCAGATTGCCGGGCGTGCAGGCCGTGGCACGCGGGATGGCACCTTTGGCACCACCGGGGAGTGCCCGCCCCTGCCAGACGCCATGGCCGAAGCGGTTGAGACCCACAAATTTGAACCCCTTCCCTTTTTATGGTGGCGCGGCAGCAAACTCAGCTTTGCCTCCCCTCAGGCCCTCCACGCCAGCCTGTGCCAGAAGACCCCACACCCCAGCCTACGCCCGGCCGAGCCAGCGGCAGACATGCAGACACTTAGCGCGCTTATGCAGACCCCGGCCGTGCGCACACTGGCAACAACCGCCCAGCACACACGCCTGCTGTGGGAAATCTGCCAGATCCCGGACTTTCGTAAACTGGGGTTGGACAGCCATATCCGCCTGTGTGGTCAGCTTTTTAGCATTCTCGCCAAGGATGGGCGTCTGCCTTCCTCATGGCTCAAAGGACGCCTTGCCAGTCTGGAACACACAGGGGGCGAGATAGAAGACCTGATGCACCGCCTGATGGGCATTCGCACATGGTCCTATGTTGCCGCCCACCCCGAATGGGTGGAAAACGCCGAACACTGGCAGCGCCATACCCGTATGCTCGAAGACAGCCTTTCCGATGCCCTGCACGAACGGCTGACCAGCCGGTTTGTGGACAGGCGTGCCGCCAGTCTGGCCCGTCGACTGGAAGAGGCCGATGGTGCCCCCCTTCTGTGCGCCATTAGCAAATCCGGCGAAGTACGCGTGGAAGGGCATGATGTGGGGCATATGCGCGGCTTTGCCTTTATACCAGACCCCGAGGCGGCCCGTTCTGACCAAGCCCTTATCCTCAAGGCAGCGCGGCGTGCGGCACGCAGCGAGATCCCCCGGCTTGTTGCCCGCTTTTTGCAAGCCCCGGAGAGCGAGATAACGCTGGACATGCGGACAGGCTACATCCTGTGGCGAGATGAGCAGATTGCCCACCTGCGCAAAGGCCCATCGGTGCTGCATCCGATCATCCACATTGACGATGCCGAATTTCTGGAAACCGCCCATAAAGCCAGAATACGTGAGCGGCTGGCGCAGTTCGTCACCACCTTACGCACACACACCCTTGCCCCCCTGTTTCGCGCGGAACTGGCTGTAGCCCAGCACCCCCTGCTCCGGGGCATTGTTCATGCGGTCATGGAAAACGGTGGGGTTACCACCCTGCCATCACAACCTTCCCTCCCCCCGGCGGAAGCCGCACTGCTCCAGCGGCAGGCAATACGGCTGCATGGCAGGCTCGCCTTTTGCGCCCCGTTGTTCAAACCCCACGCCATGGCGCTACGCAGCCTGCTGCTACGCACCTACACGGGCCAACCACTCTCCCAGCTTCCTCCAGACGGCGCGGTTTCCATGCGCCTGAGCACCCCTGTGCCACCACCTGAGCAGGAACTGCTGTGCAGTCTTGGTTGGCTGATCAGCCACGGCACTCTGGTTCGACTCGATATTGCAGCCAGTATCGTGCAGGACATGCGCGCCTTATGTGCCCGTACGCCCAAACCCCTGCCTCTGGCTCTGGCTCTGGCAGCCCGGCTTGGCGTCAGCAAAAAAGACCTGCCCCATGTGCTCAAAGGGCTAGGAATCCGCCTGCAACCCCCGGTAACCTTACCCCCGCGCCATGCTGGTCCGCCTGCTCCTTTTATGGTTTTGCCAACACGGCGCACAGAAAAAAGAAAACAGCACCCAAAACGCCCAGACCACGCCAAACATCTGCAAAGTGCCCGAAACAACAGTCCTTTTGCCATTTTGAGTACCCTGCGGAGCCAAATGTAGGAGCAGCCCTGCTACAACAGAAGTGCCCCCTTTCGTGCAAGCGGGTTGCCATCGTGCAAAAACCCCATCATATCTGCGCCATCCTTGGTGGCGCGACCGGCTGGTCGGCCATCTGACCCCACGCGGCGAGCCCCACTCGACCGCCAGATAATTTCGGAGATGGCAATGACCTACGTGGTCACTGAAAACTGCATCCGCTGCAAATTCATGGACTGTGTGGAAGTCTGCCCCGTTGACTGCTTCTACGCCGGTGAAAATTTTCTGGTTATCAACCCCGACGAGTGCATTGACTGCGGCGTATGCGAACCTGAATGCCCGGCCGAAGCCATTTTCCCCGACAGCGATGACCGGTCAGCAGCGTGGGCAGAAATCAACACAAAATATGCCAGCCAGTGGCCCAACATTACGCGCAAAGGCACGGCTCCAGCCGATGCGCAGGAGTGGAAAGACAAGCCCAACAAGGCTGAACTGCTCTCCCCCGAGCCGCACAAGGACTGAACCTGCCTCCACAGGTTCCACAACAAAAAAGGCACCGGAACCCCCGGTGCCTTTTTTGTTGTCAGGACCACCCCAACCAGTAGGGAGCCACACGATCTGGCCCACGCCTGTTAAAGTGGTTCACAGTCCAAACAAAAAAAACCCCGGAGCCAAAGCCCCGGGGTTTTTTGTTGCTGACCGCAGCTCCAGCCAAAGCCGGAGCCACGAAGCC
This sequence comes from Acetobacter lambici, assembly GCF_011516885.1. Lineage (GTDB taxonomy): Bacteria > Pseudomonadota > Alphaproteobacteria > Acetobacterales > Acetobacteraceae > Acetobacter > Acetobacter lambici. The sequence goes on from NZ_WOTD01000003.1 coordinate 123,048, forward strand.
TTACATGATATCAGCGAGACATCATGTTCATGGACGTGTTGGCCATGATGAAGACCGTGCCGACAATAAGGATGGACACGAATGCAACGGTGAAAACAAACGCAATGTTGTTCCAACGCGCTTCCGAGCCACTACCCATGTGCAGGAAGTAGTGCAGATGCACCAGAACCTGAACAAGTGCCAGAACAGAAAGCACCGCCAGCGTGCCGGTTGGCGCAAGGCTGTGGCTCATGACCACACCAAACGACAGAACCGTCAGGATAACAGCAAGGACAAAGCCGATAAGGTACGAAGATACGCTACCGTGGCTCTCGCCCGAGGAGGATGTGTTCGGATTGCTCATCAGATCATGCTCGCCAGATAGACATAGGTGAAAACACAGATCCAGACGATATCCAGGAAGTGCCAGAACAGGCTCAGGCAGGTGAGCTTGTTCATCATGCGTTCCGGAATTTCAGTTGTCCCCATCAGCTGAACCATCAGGGTAACAATCCAGATCAGACCACACGTCACGTGCAGACCGTGGGTGGATACCAGCGTGAAGAACGCAGACAGGAATGCACTGCGATCGGGGCCAGCACCATCCGCGATCATGTGCGCGAATTCACGCACTTCCAGACCAACGAACCCAAGACCAAGAAGGAATGTGACGCCAAGCCACATGATCACCTTGCTGATCTGGGTCTTATGGGCGGCAATCATGCCAAACCCATAAGTAATGGAGGAGAGAAGCAGGAGGGCTGTTTCCAGCCCAAGCCCACCAAACTCAAACAGTTCGTGTGGGGTTGGCCCACCATTGAACTGGTTACGCAGAACTGCAAACGTGGCGAACAGAGAGCCAAAGATAATGCAGTCCGTCATCAGATAGACCCAGAACCCGAACACCACCGTATTTTCGTGGTGATGTTCGTCGTGGCCTGCGGTCGGAACAGTTGTGTTCTGTGCCATTATTCTGCTGCCTGTGCCATCAGTTTACGGGTGTGCTCGTTTTCGATCCGGGCAACCTCTTCGGCAGGGATATAGTAATCAATATCCTTGTTAGCGCTGCGTGCGATGACCGTAGCGATCACGCCCACAAGGCCAATGGCTGCCAGCCACCAGATGTACCACACAGCGGCAAAACCGAAGATCAGGGCAAAAGCACCAGCACAAATACCAGAAGCCGTGTTTTTCGGCATATGGATTGCTTCGTACTGACCGCCAGCCTGACGGGTATCAATGCCGTTTTCCTTGTCATGCGTGAAAGCATCAAGCGTGCTGACATGCGGGACAATGGCGTAGTTATACACCGGCGGAGGAGAAGACGTGGACCATTCCAGCGTACGGCCGTTCCAGGGATCGCCCGTAAAGTCGCGGTTTTCAGGCTTGTTGCAATCGCGGATGGAGACAAAAATCTGCATCAGCTGGCAAACAACACCGAACAGGATCAGCACTGCGCCAACTTCAGCGATCAGCATCCAAGGATGCCAGGCCGGGTTGTCATAGTGGTTGATACGACGGGTCATGCCTTCGAAACCGAGGACATACAGCGGCATAAAGGCAAAGAAGAAGCCAACAAGCCAGAACCAGAAGGCACGGATGCCCCAAGCTTCGTTCATTTTGAAGCCAAGAACCTTCGGAGCCCAGAAGTTCATGCCACAGACGTAACCGAAGTACACACCACCGATAATCACGTTATGGAAGTGGGCAATCAGGAACAGGCTGTTATGCAGCACAAAGTCGGAACCGGGGATGGCCATCATAACACCGGTCATACCACCGATGGTGAACACCACCATGAAGCCAACAGCCCAATACATGCAAGCATGGTACTGGATGCGACCCTTATACATGGTGAACAACCAGTTAAAGAGCTTAACACCGGTCGGGATGGAGATGATCATGGTTGCGATGCCGAAGAAGGCATTCACGTCCGGACCAGCGCCCATGGTGAAGAAGTGATGCACCCACACAAGGAAGGACAGCACCATAATGGAGCAGGTTGCGTAGACCATGGTCTTGTAGCCGAAGAGCGGCTTGCCAGAGAAGGCAGGCACAACTTCGGAGAACACACCAAAGGCAGGCAGAACAAGAATGTAAACTTCCGGATGACCCCAAGCCCAAATCAGGTTCAGGTAGAGCATCTGGTTGCCGCCACCATCATTGGTGAAGAAGTGCATACCGAAGTAACGGTCCAGACCCAGAAGGGCAACTGCAACCGTCAGCACGGGGAAGGTCGCCATGATCAGGATGGAAGAGCAGAAAGCCGTCCATGTGAACACGGGCATCTTCAGCCAGGACATGCCCGGTGCGCGCATCTTAACAATGGTTACGAAGAAGTTTACGCCAGTCAGCAGCGTGCCAACACCAGAGATCTGGATTGCCCAGATATAGTAGTCAACACCCACGCCAGGGCTGAACTGCATTTCGGACAGCGGGGGATAAGCCAGCCAGCCGCACTGCGAGAACTCACCAATGAACAGGGAGACGTTCACCAGCATGAACGCAACTGCCGTCATCCAGAAGCTCAGGTTGTTCAGGAACGGGTAAGCCACGTCACGTGCGCCAATCTGCAGAGGCACAATGAAGTTGAACAGACCGGTCATGAACGCCATGGCCAGGAAGAAGATCATGATCGTCCCGTGAGCGGAGAAGATCTGGTCATAGTGATGCGGGGGCAGGTAACCGGGGTTACCGGCGTAAGCCAGCGCAAGCTGGGTACGCATCATGATGGCATCCGCGAAACCGCGGGCCAGAGCAACCAGCGCCAGTACAATGTACATGACAGCCAGACGCTTGTGATCGACAGAGGTAAACCACTCTTTCCAGAGGTAGCCCCACTTGCCGTAATAGGTAATCAGTCCCAGTACCGCGACACCGACAATGAGAACGCCGATGAACGTACCTACTAGGATCGGCACATCCAACGGGATGGCCGAAAGCGATAGTCTCCCTAGCATAGATCCTATTCCTTCATATTCATGTCGGACATCGCGGACTGCTGCACCTGAATCATTTTGCCAGTGCTTTTGTCCATGACCATGCCGTTGTTGTATTTGGCAACGATCGTGTTGAACATGCCGGGTTCAACATGCGCGAAATATTCGACGGGGTTCGCTTCGCTTGGTGCAGCCAGTTTAGGATAGGTCTGGCTATCCAGCTGTTCGGAAGATGCACGCACCTTTTCGACCCAGGCATTGAACTCATCATTGCTCATCGCCAGAGCATGGAACCGCATGTCCGAGAAACCACGCCCACTGTAGTTGGCGGATTCACCCATGTAATCGCCCGGCTCGCTTGCCAGCAGATGAAGCTGGGTCTGCATGCCTGCCATTGCATAAATCATGGAACCAAGACGCGGGATGAAGAACGAGTTCATCACGGAATCAGAGGTGATGTCGAAATCAACAGGCGTATTGACCGGCATAGCCAGCTGATTAACTGTTGCAATTCCCTGTTCGGGGTAAATGAACAGCCATTTCCAATCCTGTGCCACAACCTGAACATGCAGCGGCTTGGTGTTGGCTTCTGCCTCAAGCGGCTTGTAGGGGTCCAGAGAATGACAGGTCTGGTAGGTGATCACTGCCAGGAACAGAATAATCAGAGACGGAACGCCCCAGATTACCACTTCAATCTTGTTGGAATGGCTCCATTTCGGCAGATATTCGGCACTTGTGTTGGACTGGCGATACTGCCAGGCAAACCAAAGTGTCAGAATAATGGTCGGAACCACTACGATCAGCATTGCGATCACAGAGGTGGTAATAAGAGTTTTAACCCCCTCTCCCACCGGGCCTTTCGGGTCCAGAACGTCTAGTTCGCACCCGGCAAGCAGCAACGCTGACGATAGGCCGCCCAATCGCGCCGTTCTCGCCAGTAACTTGTTTTTCATCGCACGCCTCTTGGTTCTGACATCAACTTAGCCTCACAAAGACTTTTGCCCTGCTGCCACAGAAGCCTGACAACAGCAAGAAAAACCGCGTCCCGGCAAGGAGAGCCCTTTCTGTTCCGCACCAGCAACACATTCTGGCCATCCAAGATGAATACCCCGAATATGTTGCTTACGGCGCAGCCCCCCAAGCTCGGCGGAAACGCATTGCGACTACTTTATTCCCTACGCGAGGATTCTCAAACGTCAGAAAAGTTCCATCTGCCTTTCGTCACAATCAGTTAGCCGCTGTGAGCATGGCTTTTGCCTACTTTTGAGGCGTCTGGATGGTGCAAACAGCACATCACGGAATGTTACAATATATTTCTAAAAATTCAATAATGGCAAAATTTAGTCTGAAATTTCATATTGTTAGAGACCACACAAAATCTCACATCCCTGTTACAACTTAAAGAATTGAAATCAGGACCATTTTTGAACCCATTCTTGATTTTCATGCCATCATTCGAACCAAGCATAACTGCCCATACAAAAAAACCCGGCCATAACAGGCCGGGCTTTCCTTTGGCAGGAGCAGAGCGCTCCAATGGACTCTGCCTTAGACTCTTAATCGCTGGAGTTGCGAACACCCATGAACTGCAACAGGAACTGGAAAAGGTTGATGAAGTTCAGGTAGAGGCTCAGCGCATCATACACGCTGCGCTTGGCCGTCATTTCCGGGCCTTCATACGCGGCGAGCTGTGGGTAGGTTACCCGAATCCGCTGGGCATCAAAGGCACTGAACGCCGTGAAGATGAGCACACCCACAATGCTGTACAGATAATAGACCGTAGGGCTTTTGAGGAAAAGATTGACCAGACCGGCGATCATGAGACCGAAAAGCCCCATCATCAGGAACGATCCGAACTGCATCAGGTTAGCCTTGGTGACATACCCCCACAGAGAGGTCGCACCGAACATGCAGGACGTCACCAAGAAAACGCGCACGATGGACGCACCCGTGTAGATGACGAACACACTGGCCAGACTAGCCCCCATGGCAGCACAGAACGCCCAGAACAGGGCCTGCGCACCCTGAAGCGACAGACGGTTGATCCCGAACGACATGACCAGCACAAACGCCAGCGGGGACAGCATGGCCAGATCACCCAGCAGGGTGGGGCGTGGCAGCGGACCCGCAGCGGTCTGAAAGACCTGAAAGAACAGGCTGCTCAGTCCGGTATTGGCAATGGCGTAAGCCACAATTCCGGTTAGCAGAAGGCCAGACGCCATCCAGTTATAAACACGCAGCATGTAGCTGCGCAGTCCAGCGTCCAGACTGGCCTGATCGTTCCAGCCTGACGCTGATGCGGGGGAACGGTAGTCGCGACTAAACGACATGGTTTTCTACTCTCCTTATCCAGACAAGTCTGGCTTTGCTTTATACTTGTGGCTGCCCTGCCTTTCCGTCAAGGGTATGGCACGTCATATAATAGAGGCCCACCAACAATCTGTTGGGTTTGCGGCTCTCCACACCCCGCACCCTGTCATAAGGCCCGGATATGCACCTTATTGCCGGTCTTTCCCTTCCCATAGATATGCGCCTTTTCCTGCATGGTTTTCAGGATTTTTTTCCGTCGAAGGAATGGAAGTCCATGCCAGTGCTTTATCTGCCGTTGGTGGCCTTCGGGCGCATGCAGCCCCCGGTATGGGAGGAACTCGATCAAACCCTGTATACACTCCACCTGCCTACCCCGGTCACGCTGAGGCATACGGGTTTTACCGTGAGTCTGAAACGGAACCGAATCATGCTGGAGGCCACAGTAGAAGCCTCTGTTATAGATCACCTTTCCGTGAAAATCAGGAACCGGGCTCAGCAGGCTGGCGTCTCCTCAACCCGCACCCTGCTCCCCTCGGGCATCGCTCTGGCAGACATCACCGATGTGGACCCGAATGTGTGTAATTTATGGCTTGCAACCCACCGCCATCTCTTTGCCCAGACAGAAGAAGTTTACGAATTCACCGTGTGCAAGACTGGAAAAAACCGCGAAAACGCCTTTTTGGAAATGATGGCGGACTATCAGTTTACCGATATGTTCTCTCACTCCTCCAGTTTGTTATAACATAGTCTTTCGGGTGTACTGCTGTTCCTCCTGCATGCACCGGAACTGATCTTTCTTGTGCCTGTTCCCACCAAGGAACGAATATGTGGGGATGCAGCTATTCTCTCGGCGTGATTGACATCCAGCGCCCGCCTTGGCTGATGTGTGAGAAACCGGATTTCCGGCTCTATTTTTCCTCATCTTGATACACAGTCGAGGACATGAACGCATGACCCGCCCCGCCTCCGCCAAGAGACGTTCGCTGCTAGGAATTCTCGCGGCTGGAACAATCTGTGCCGCTGCCCTACCTTACGCAGCAGCCCCTGCCCGCGCCGACAGTCAGGGTGACACGGGACAAGCCATCATCCACGCCGATGAGCACCCCGAAAACTGGCTGTCCTATGGACGCACCTATTCTGAGCAGCGCTACAGCCCGCTGGATCAGATCAACCGCTCCAATGTTGGTAACCTGAAGCTGGCCTGGTACTTCAACCTGGACAGCAACCGCGGTCAGGAAGGCACGCCTCTGATTGTGGACGGCATTATGTATGCCACGACCAACTGGTCCAAAATGAAGGCCCTTGATGCGGCCACCGGTAAACTGCTGTGGGAATACGACCCCAAAGTGCCGGGCAACATTGCCGACAAAGGCTGCTGCGATTCGGTTAACCGTGGCGCAGGCTACTGGAACGGCAAGGTTTACTTTGGCACGTTCGATGGCCGTCTGGTCGCTCTGGATGCCAAGACCGGCAAAAAGGCGTGGGAAATCAACACCATTCCCGCCGATGCCTCTCTGGGCAAGCAGCGCTCCTACACCGTTGACGGTGGCGTCCGCATTGCCAAAGGTCTGGTGCTGATCGGTAACGGCGGCGCGGAATTTGGCGCACGTGGCTTTGTCTCCGCCTTTGATGCGGAAACCGGCAAGCTGAAATGGCGCTTCTACACGGTTCCGAACAACAAGAACGAACCCGACCATGCTGCGTCGGATAATGTTCTGATGACCAAAGCCTACCGGACATGGGGCCCCAACGGGGCGTGGGTCCGTCAGGGCGGTGGTGGCACCGTATGGGACTCCATTGTGTATGATCCCGTGTCCGATCTGGTCTATCTGGCTGTCGGTAACGGCTCCCCCTGGAACTACAAATACCGCTCCGAAGGGATCGGCAACAACCTGTTCCTGGGCAGCATTGTCGCGGTCAAGCCTGAAACGGGCGAGTATGTCTGGCACTTCCAGGCAACCACCATGGATCAGTGGGACTACACCTCGGTCCAGCAGATCATGACGCTTGACGTGCCGATCAATGGTGTGACGCGCCACGTTGTTGTGCAGGCTCCCAAGAACGGCTTCTTCTACATGCTGGATGCCAAGACGGGTGAATTCCTGGCTGGCAAAAACTATGTATACGAAAACTGGGCCAGTGGTCTTGATCCGCTGACCGGTAGCCCGATCTACAAGCCAGAAAGCCTGTGGACCCTGAACGGCAACTTCTGGTACGGCATTCCCGGCCCGCTGGGTGCCCATAACTTCATGGCCATGGCGTACAGCCCGAAGACCCATCTGGTCTATCTGCCTGCACACCAGATTCCGTTTGGCTACCAGAACCAGGTTGGCGGCTTCAAACCCCACCCGGATTCATGGAACATCGGTCTGGACATGACCAAAACCGGTCTGCCTGACTCAGCCGAAGCCCGCTCCGCTTACCTGAAGGACCTGAAGGGCGAACTGCTCGCATGGGATCCCGTTAAAATGGAAACCGTGTGGAAGATCGACCACAAAGGCCCATGGAACGGTGGCGTTCTGGCAACTGGCGGCGACCTGCTGTTCCAGGGGCTGGCCAATGGCGAATTCCATGCCTATGACGCAACCAACGGTGCCGACCTTTACAAGTTTGACGCACAGAGCGGCATTATCGCCCCTCCTGTGACCTACAGCGTAAACGGCAAGCAGTATGTTGCGGTTGAAGTGGGCTGGGGTGGTATTTACCCGATTTCCATGGGGGCCATGGGCCGCACGTCTGGCTGGACCGTCAACCATTCCTACGTGGCTGTGTTCTCGCTCGATGGCAAGGCCCAGCTGCCAACCATGAACGAACTGGGCTTCCTGCCCGTCAAGCCGCCTGCGGAATATGACACCAAGGAAGCTGCCAAGGGCTACTTCCAGTATCAGACCTACTGCCAGACTTGCCACGGCGACAACGGTGAAGGGTCCGGTGTGCTCCCTGACCTGCGTTGGTCCGGTGCCATCCGCCATGATGACGCGTTCTATAACGTTGTTGGTCGCGGTGCGCTGACTGCTTACGGCATGGACCGTTTTGACACGAGCATGAAGCCTGAGGAAATCGAATCCATTCGTCAGTACCTCATCAAGAGGGCGAACGAGACCTATCAGCGCGAAGTGGATGCCCGAAAGAACGATCAGGGAGTTCCTCAGACCCCGGTCGTGGGCATTACGCCCCAATAAAGCGGCAGTCATGACGTCATTCGGTACACAAGCGATACAGTGGTAAAAATGATGATGAACAGACTAAAAGCCGCTCTTGGAGCGGTCACTGTCGGGCTTCTGGCAGGAACCTCCCTGGCATACGCGCAGGGAGCGGATGAAGACCTGATCAAAAAGGGCGAATACGTCGCCCGTCTTGGTGACTGTGTGGCTTGCCACACAGCACTGAACGGTCAGAAATTTGCCGGTGGGTTGGCAATCAAAACCCCTATCGGCATGATTTATTCAACCAATATCACGCCTGATCCCACCTACGGGATCGGCACCTACACGTTGCAGGAGTTTGATGAAGCCGTGCGCCACGGCATCCGTAAGGATGGCAGCACGCTTTATCCGGCCATGCCATACCCTGCCTTCTCCCGCATGACGCAGGATGACATAAAGTCGCTCTACGCGTACTTCATGCATGGCGTGCAGCCTGTAGCCCAAAAGAACCGTGAGGTCGGCATTAGCTGGCCCATGTCCATGCGCTGGCCGCTGGCTATCTGGCGTTCCATGTTCGCACCCACGCCCAAGGACTTTACACCTGCTCCGGGCACGGATGCGGATATTGCCCGTGGTGAATACATTGTAACGGGTCCGGGCCATTGCGGCATGTGCCACACCCCGCGCGGCTTTGCCATGCAGGAAAAAGCGCTGGATGCCTCGGGGGGTCCTGACTTCCTTGCTGGTGGCGCCCCGATCGACAACTGGATTGCGCCCACACTGCGCAACGACCCGGTTGTAGGCCTTGGCCGCTGGTCTGAAGATGACATCTACCTGTTCCTGAAGTCCGGCCGTACCGACCACTCCGCCGTATTTGGTGGCATGGCCGACGTGGTTGGCTGGAGCACCCAGTACTTTACGGACTCTGACCTGCACGCCATTGCCAAGTACCTGAAAGCCCTGCCGCCGGTTGCACCGTCCCGGGGTGATTACACGTACGATCCGTCCACGGCTCAAGCTCTGGATTCCGGCAACACTGCCAATAACCCCGGTGCTCGGGTTTATGTTGAACAGTGCGCAGCCTGCCACCGTAACGACGGGGGCGGTGTCGCCCGTATGTTCCCGCCGCTGGCTGGCAACCCGGTTGTTGTTGGTGACGACCCGACCTCCATTGCCCATATTGTTATGGCCGGTGGTGTTCTGCCGCCCACCAACTGGGCACCTTCCGCCGTTGCCATGCCGGACTACAAGAGCATTCTGTCCGACCAGCAGATGGCTGATGTGGTCAACTTTGTCCGCTCCGCATGGGGCAACAAGGCTCCGGCCAACACGACCGCTGCCGACGTTCAGAAACTCCGTCTGGACCACGCTCCGATCCCGACCACTGGCTGGGCTGATCCCACGTCTGCTACGTCAACATGGGGTCTGTTCATGCCACAGCCTTACGGCGCTGGCTGGACCTTTGCTCCGCAGACCCATAACGGGGTAGATGCAGAACAGTAAGGTCCTCCAGACCTTACCTCTGTCGCTCCCTTAACGGGCAAAACTAAAAAAACACCACAGTGGCAACACTGTGGTGTTTTTTATTGCTTACATAGCAACTCTGGGAACATCTTCTGATTACCAAGTTCATAAACAGCATGACGGAATAGCGTTGCTTCCCCTACCAAAAAAGCAGGGAGAGAAATCTGAACCAGCATTCCAAACATAAGCATGGCAATCCAACCCAGCAATATAGGTGGCACCAGCACCATTGCAGACACAACCATGCAATCTGTTCTGCAGAACGTGTAATGAATAAAAGAGATGATATAGTCAGCCGTTATCGCTCTATGATGACAGCAATCTGGTTTGACTATCCTGCAATACCGGGCACCCAAAAATGTTCCCGATGCTTACACAAATCAATAAAAAACAAAGGGATTGCCGCAGGGGCAGCAGGCAGCGGTTTCGCGTAGGCGACTATATGTTGCCTATCCGTCTATCTGAATAAGACAGAATACTGTGCTTTATGCCTGTGTAGTTATAACACGGCTCTGTCCCTGCTTCGGTTAGAGGGGGAGGCATAACCCATAGGGGGCGTGAGCACATAAAAATGGCCTCTCGACGTTTCCCGTTTCCAGAAAACCTCGGAGGCCATATCAACAGAATATTTTCTAAATATTTAAAAACAATATGAAATATAAACAATTTTCCTCAAACTCACTCAAGTGCATTTCATACCTTGCGCACTCGGAGTGAGCCAGAAAACAAGCTATTCCCCTTTTACAGAGCTTTATCATTTTTAAAGTGCGGTGGAAAAACCAAAGGTTCATCATGCAGCACATGTTTACCAATAACACGGCGGGCCAATACCTCTGGATCATGCGAAGATAACGTTCTGACATCCCGCCAGTACTGATCAAAATCTGCCTCCCGCGCGGTTGACCGTCCCCCCAACAGTTCAAAAACGCGGGGCGTAACATGTAGGGCCGTACGCGCGGCAAACGTACGGAGCGAGAGTGTTTCCAGCGCTATAGCCCCATAATCCTCATCTGTTAATGTAGAACGCTGATCCCACTTGCTCTGCACAAACGCGATCGTCCGATCAAAATATGCCTGTGCAGCCTGAACCTGCACCCAGTATTCAGCAAATTCGGCCTGAATGAACGGGTCATCGGCTGAAACACTGACACCACCAAAGCTTCCCTGCCTCCGCCCACGCAGCACCCACTCACGCACCTGTTCCAAAGCACCGAGTGTGCGACCGATAAAAACAGCCGTATAGAAAATAGCACCGAAGCTGGCCCACAAAGGTAACGGGCCTGTCTGAGCAGGACTATGCCCCCAATGCAGAACCTCCTGCGGCAAAATACGGACATTGTGGAAAGTAATGGTGCCGGAATCCGTGCCACGCAGGCCTATGGGGTCCCAGTCATTATGGAACTCCAGCCCCTCGCGCGCAGTAGGAATAACTGCATAAATATAGCGATCCTGATCAGGATGAATGGCCAGCAATGTGGTCACTTCGGCAAGGGGCGCACCCGTGTTCCATTTTTTGGTTCCGGTAATGGTAAATCCCCCATCGGGATGATGCTGCGCGACAAACTCCTTGTTCACATATTGTGTAACATTCCCCCAGAAAAAGCGATTATCCGCAGCATGACGTACAATATCGTCATTAGCGCCAGTATAATCGGTCAGGAGTGGCACAAGGGAGTTATAGTAATTAAACCCGAGCAGGGCAGCGGTCGAGCCATCAACCTTGGCAATTTCCAGCACACTCTGCGCCGCATCCTGTAAGGACCCACCACCACCACCAAGGGCTTTGGGATAAAGCAGGCTGACAAGCCCGCTCTCACGCAGGCCGCGGATCTGTTCTACCGGCCTTGTGCCATCCAGGTCACGCTGAACGGCGCCTTGCGCAAATTCTTGTGCAAGCTGTTGCGCCGCCTTGACCCAGTCCTGCGGATAGGCCTCCACTTTCTGGGGGCGTGTTGCACGAACGAGGTCATTACGAGGAGAAGGAAAACTTGTGGTTTTTTCGATAAAAGTCATGACATCAGTCTTTCCGTGAACTGTTTTTGGAGTGGATGACAAGCCATATCCAGAAAATGGACGATATTGCATAAAAAGCTGGACCAATAAGAATGGCCCGCGCCAGACCCGCATGATCGGAGATCAGACCCAGCAGCCATGGCGCAAAAAGACCAGAAGCACCGCCTGCCACCATGGCGCCAAAAGAACCAGAAATAGTGCGAAGGGCTGGAGGAACCGTCTCCACCAGCAGGGTCGTCAGGCTTCCGGCCGTCGCGCCAAAAGAGGCGATCGCCATTACGGAAAACACCTCGCAAACTCGCAGGGAAGAGGCCGTAAACCCTATGGCAAACAAAACGGCTGCAAGCAGAGCACTGCCAGCAAGCGATGCGGCAATACCACCCGTATGCCCGGCAAGATAACGCCCCGTCAGCCATCCACCCACTGGTCCGGCCGGAAGCGTGAGCATAAGAGCTGAAAAAGCAAAGCCTGTAGCATGCAGGTTATCCAGACCATGCACACGGTGCAAAAAAGCTGGAAGCCACATCTGGGCCGTAATGGTCCCTGAAAAAAACAGGCTGAGTGCAATCAGGTGGATGGAGTAAGGAGCAATACGAAAAACAGAAAACTGCTGTTTCCAGCTTACTCTGTTCTCTATGGATCCAACATGCCCATCAGACTGCCCCGGAACTGGCTCCGGCACAAACAGCAGCAGAATACCCAGAACAAGACCGGGCAACCCTGTTAGAAAAAATGCCTGATGCCAGTTGGAATGTGCAGCAATCCATCCACCAATGCCAAACGCCAGCGCGGAGCCAAGCTTGTTGCGCAACATGAAAAGGGAAAAAACAAAGTTCCGTTCTTTCCTGTTATAAAGATCAGCCAGCCAGCCCGGAACAATACCCTGATAGGCCGCCATGCCAAAACTTGTGAGTGTGCGCCACAACACCAGCGTGGCCAGCCCGGTGGATAACGCACTACCCGCCGAAGCAAGGCTCCATAGCACAATAGAGCCGATCAGCACGGAGCGACGGCTGAACCGTGCCGCCAGCACCGCAAAAAGAGGTGCCCCGACAATACCCGCCAGTGTGGAGGCTGAAGACACACTGCCAAAAGCCGCATCCGAAAGATGGAGATCTGCCTTGATCGGGGTCAGCAGGCCGGAAAGAACCATGTTATCCATGGCGCAAACCGTACCCGTAGCCAGCAACAGAACCAGCGCGGGATGACGCGAGGCAACCGTTGCCGCAACGCTTTGCGTGGATGTCACGGGCAGGCTGACCGGAGGAAGAGTGGTTGCAGTGGATGACATGGCCGTATCCTCATGCTGGCTGAGAGTGTGCATGCGCAAGAACCGTGGCGTCCGCCAGAACTGAACGATCAATCCAGCTTTCCAGATCAAAGTCTTTTTGAATCAGACCCTGCTGCAACAAAAAGCTTTTTTGCGCATCTAGCGTTGCAAGGTAATCATCATTCAGATCAAGCCGGATACCCTGAGCAATATTCTCATACACTGCGGCAAGGTTTTCGGGTGCCTGCCCCAGATCGGACGCCAGAGCACGCAGGGCATCAAGCGGCTGGGTTGCGGCCCGCTCTGCCGTGCGCACAAGTGTTGCCACAATACGGACCAGAAGATCGCGCTGCTCCTCGATCAGTGCCGTGCTTACAACCAGACCACGCAGGACTGAGGGATGCACACGGGACACAAGGTCTGGTGCCAGCCGGGTGTCATACACCACGTTCAGGCGTGGGTAGAGCCCGCCATCGGGGGGGATGGACGCCGCCACGGCGTCCACCACGCCTTCTTCCAGTGCGGCCAGAGCGGAACGAAAGCCTGCCAGCAAAAAGCTCTCCCGCGCGCCACGCGGTGGAAACGCACGGGGAATACGCACCAGTTCAACATCATCCAGACCGAGCCCGGCAGTCGCCAGAGCGGTCTGATAGATTTTAAGCTGCTGGGCAATCATCAGATCAAACGGGCTATCCGGGTTGTGGAAGACCGCAAGCCGCCTGCCCTTGAGTGTGCCTGGCGCCGTAAGACCGGAAGAATGCAGGGACAGGACCGGATAACGACCATCCAGAAAGGCAAGACCCACAACCTTGCAGCCCACACCATGGCTTTTTTTCCATAGAGCCGGCGCATGTCCGGCATTACGGAGCCAGAGGCGATCCTTATGATCATATTCCGTTTTTGGAGAAAACCCTATGGACTGGAAAACAATTTCAACATCCTTTTCCTCCGCAAACTCCGCGCGCAGGGTGCCCCATGCTTCCGCCAGCGCACTGATGGTCGGCACAGAAGGGCAACGGGTATAATGGATAACCGGACGGGTCATGACCTCTTACTCCTGATGAGCAACATGCACGCCGTGGCGTGCCAGAAGCTGCTGTGCATTGTTGGAAAGAACTGCTCTCTGGCTATCGGTGTCCGCTGCTGTTGCTGCCCGCACACGCTCCAGCGTTGGCTGAATATCAGGCACTGGCGCATAGTCGGAGCCAAAAACAATGCGTTCGGACCCCAGAACACGCACAGCGGCGGCAACGGCGGCCGTGCCACTGCCCGCAGCCCCCGTATCCAGCCAGATCTGCTTGAAATGTTCGCGTAATGGCCCGGCCTGCACACGGGGCGAGACCTCGGCCTGCTCCACCGCCAGCGCACCCAGCGCCGTGCCACCAAGCATGGCGATCTGGATTGTAACATCGGGGAACGGAGCCAGAAAATCCGTAAACGCCAGTGTTGCAACGGCGGACGCAAAGCAGAACCCGTTATCTATAACCCAGCGCAGGGCCTCATTATCGTCATGCAGAATATCTGGCGGCTGGCCATGCACCTTGGGGCTGGCAAACCCCGTATGCAGGTAAATATGACTACGATGGGCCTGTGCCACCTCAAAAATACCCCTGAACGCCTCTGCCGAGCGCCGGGAGAAAAAACCGTTAACTGGTAATACACCACCAATCAGCCCCAGTTTTTCGTGCCCACGCTCCAGCTCACGGGCCGACCAGTCCAGATTATCCGTGCTCAGTGCCGCAACAGCACTGAAGCGGGTCGGGTGCTGTGCCACAAGGGCGGCCGTATCGTTATTCCACTGTGTCCACAAATCCTGCGTGGCGGCAAAGGGGAGGGCCGCATCCACCCCCAGCGTTGTTGGCCAGGACAAAAGCTGGTGTGCAACACCGACTTTATTCAGATTCTCCAGCCGGATCTGTAAGTCATACCACTGTGGTCCAAGGGGGAATGCGCCTCCCTTGCCTGCACCTGCTCCTGCACGCCAGATGGCAAGTTCATTACCCTGCCGCCCGATGCGCGGCGCATCCTGACGACGGCCCAGAATATCCAATGTGGACGGTGCAAACCAGTGGGAATGCAGGTCAATTACAGTCTTGCGATCAGTCATGGCACACCGTCCTCAAAAAAAGTCTACACGGGCAGAGAGCAGGAACATGCGGGGATTACTGTACTGGTAAGTAAAAGTCTGGCTTGTGGCGGAATAGGGCAGCACCTGAACCAGATAGCGATTGCCTGTAATATTGGTCACAATACCGCTTAGCTCCCACCGGCTGTTCCCCGGACGGAAGGATGCATGAACATCCCCCTGCCACACAGCGGATTGCTGAAGAGCGGATGCTGTTTCGTTGGAGACAAGGTAGTAATAATGCCCGGTATAGTTCCAGTGTGTGCCAACGCTGCCTTTGCCAATACCAGTGCGGAAGTTCCAGTCGACCGAGATATTGGCAGTCTGGTGTGGTGCGCGGGCGAACTCGTTACCCTTCAGGCTTGCAGCACCCGTGGGAGCAGTAAAGTCCGTAAACTTTGTTCTGAGAACACCCACATTCCCAGAAATTGTCAGATCATCAATCGGGCGGGCCTGAAAGGAGAACTCGCCACCTAGGGTGCGCCCAGATGCTGCGTTGGTGAGCGAAATAATGGTTGATTTTGTGGCCGCATCCGTTGCTGTCCATGAGGTTTGAATATTGTCGTATTCTGAATAAAAACCATCAGCACTCAGGGTCAGGCGGTGGTTGAACCAGCTCCCTTTGTATCCTCCTTCGTAAGATGTCAGGGTTTCCGGGTTTACCGCACCTGCTGTCTGGAGTGGCGTGCCACCACGGTTGACCGGGTTGGGGGTGATCTGGGTGTTGAACAGGCCAGAGCGGTAACCATCGGCAATACGCACGTAGAGCATATGGTTTTTACCAATCAGGAACTGTGGTTCCACGTCAAAACTGACATTCGACCAGCTTTTTCCACCATGGTAACTATCAATCCCAACCACGGGGGAGAGGATGTTTTGTGCATTCCACCAGTTTGTCGCATTCCCCGCAAACGAGACGGGAGATGTTGCCTGAACGCTGTCCAGATCAAGCCGCAGGTGGTCATGTGTCCACCGCACACCGCCTGCGACCTGAAACCACGGCACAACATGAATGGTTGTGTTGCCAAACAGGGCAAAACTATCCGTTGTCTGGCGGTACTGCGTGGATGCAAAGGCTGGCTGGCCAATAATGGCCGGCGTTGTGGGCGCACCGGGGGGGAGCGTGGCAGTTGCGTAATGGTCGTTCAGGGTTTCATGAAAATAATAGGCCCCTGCAATCCATGCGATCCGCTGATGCGGGTCCGATGCGAGACGAAACTCCTGACTGACCTGTGTTGGATGCAGTTTGTCATAGAGCCTGCTATATTCAAGAGGTGTGTAATCTCCATCCCCGCTCTGGCGGCGCTGTGCGTTTTCAAACGCCGTGATGGATGTAAAGGTCAGGCCATGGCCCGGATGCCATGTTGTGTGCAGGGACACCCCTTCGGACACAAGCGCCTGACGCCCGTTAACATTGGAGTTTGTCCAGTCCCGGCTGCCAGTATGGAGCGGTGAATAGACCGATGTGCCCGAAGCGCTATAATAAGGCACATTGGAACTCTGCATGTCACGCACATGCGTGTTCAGCAAAAACTCCAGATCATCCGTGGGCCGCCAAAGCGTTTGGAACCGGGCAGCAAAGTCTCCAAAATTGCCAACATTCTTACCTGTGCTGGCATTTTTTGCCCAACCATCCGAATTTTCCTGACGGACAGACAGGCGTGTGGTCAGCGTATCCGCTGTTATGGGGGTGTTGATCACAAGCTCACCCCGTTTTTGACCATAATCGCCAAAATCGACCTGTGCGTGCCCTTCTTTTTTGAATTCAGGACGGCGGGAGGTAAACTGTATGGCCCCTGCCGTTGCATTTTTGCCCCACAACGTTCCCTGCGGACCATTGAGAACGGCAACCTGCGCCTGATCAAACAGCGGAAAACCCTGAAAGGTCAGACTGTTCAGGTAAACATCGTCTGCGTAAACCGCGACGGCACCAATAGCGTTATTGGCAACATTACCGTTGCCAACACCACGAATGTAATAGCGGGGCCGCAGACGACCGTCAAAATTATAGCCCAGCACGTTGGGGGCAAATGCCGCCACATCAGCCGCACTATCCATATGCTGGCGGGCAATTGTGGTCGCGCTGATAGCCGTAACCGTTGCCGCGACTTTCTGAATATCCTGCGTGCGTCGGTTGGCTGTGACCATAACGGTCTCCAGTCCACCCGAGGCGTCTGGGCGATGCGCCTTGTCGGCCTTGCCCGCCTTGTCTGGCACAGACGCAACCTTGGCACGAGCAGGTTTGCTCTGGCTCTCGGCCCGGGCGGAAGACGTAGCGGACGCCACAAGACCTGACGCAAGAATCAGGGATGGCAAAGCAGCGCATGCAAGCCGGTTCCGCCTGGACAGGCAGGCCGCAGCTCGCCCCGGCAGGGAGAGGAAGGACCGGGAAACCGGAGATGAAGAAGGATAGATCATGTTCCACGCCGCGTTGTTTTTAAGCATTTACTATTTAAGTTAGTATTAATTCGTTGCATTTTACGACAGTGGCGGTTTTTATAATTTTTATGGGTACGGTTTTAACGTTAAACAATAGTGCAATATGCGCAGCAAAGAGGCTCCCCATGTTTGTGCCCCAACTTGACCGTAACGCCCGCGAGGGGCTGCAAAAGCAGATTATGCGGCAGATTATTGCCGCCATTGCCTCTGGCATGCTCCGCCCCAACACTCCCCTGCCGGGTATTAGGGAGGCCTCCATACGCTGGGGCGTGTCACGCAACACGGTCGTGCTTGTTTTTGATAATCTGGAAACGGAAGGGTATTTACAAACACGCCCTTCACGCGGGACATTCATCCACCCTACGCCACCTTGCAGCACCAGTTCCGTAGCCCTTCTGGGCAACGAACGGGGGGCGGCAGCCGCATCACTCGGGGGGCCATCATGGCCCGGTCAGGCGTTTATAGGGGACCCCGCACAGGACAGCGGAGCGCCAGATGGGGTTTTTAACCTCGGATTTGGCAGCGATATGCCGCTTTATCGGTTTCCAGCATGGCAAAAAACCATCGAACGCTTACTCCTGCGCGACAACTGGAAGCGGGGGGGAGAGTTCCAGCCCAATGCCGGTCTGCCCTTCCTGCGTTCAACTCTGGCGCGGTGGCTGCATTTACGCCACGGCGTAGCCATTGATCCGCAACAGATCATTATTATCACAGGGCTACAGCAGGCCCATTCCATTATCGCGCATGCCCTGCTCAAAACGGGTGACAGCGTTATTCTGGAAGACCCATGCTACCCGGGCAAACGCCAGTTATACGAAAAACTGGGCATGCGCGTGATCAATGGCGCAATTGACCGCAAGGGGTTAAAGCTGGCTGATCTGGCCCCCGAACAGGCACGTCTGCTGTGCGTTAATCCGGGCTGCCACATCCCGACCAACGTCACGCTTTCGCAACCACGCCGCAAACATATTGCAACGCTGGCCATGCAGGACCGCTGCCTTGTACTTGAGGAGTCGACGCGGAAATCTCACAGAAGGGTTGTACATCGGGTTAGATTATGAAAAAGTCTGTTTTGCACAAAAGAAATTTTCGTAAGCTATAAGAAAACCCGATGCAGACAGA
>NZ_WOTD01000004.1 GCF_011516885.1 Acetobacter lambici
GATACTGCGCGCGGGTGATTTCAGTCCAGGCCATCTTGATCTCATCAGGTTATCGCAAACCCATGAATCATAATCCACTGAAATCACTCAACTCATTTTCGGTCAGACACTAACTTTGTATGCGTCATTATGTGCTGCTTTGACGGATAAACGCGGCTTTTGCTGGTCTTTTTTTGCACAAAATTTCGATAAACGCAGGTTTTTATCGGTTTTGCCCGAGTTCAGGATCGTTAAATGGCTTTAAAAACAGCCTTAAGGCTGGGCAAGACAGGTGGTGTGGACCCACGGCAAGCCGAGGGTCCACACCACACCCTTATTCGCGCAAACGCTCAACGGGGTCTTGTCCTGCGGAGCATCGGCTACCGCCGTAAAACGCTAGAAAAGATTTAGCCGCTAAAACTGAGACACTAAATCTCGCCCCCACTAAGGGCAAAAAATAGTCAATGAGCCGTCATGATCTTCAGTGTATGCGGATAGAATCACACATCACTTTTGATCTTCATCACAAGATGCTTTTATTATCGACATCCAACAAAACAATCAGGAGCACTCGATGAGGCCCGCCCCTAACCGCTGTCCTACACACCCAGGCGAAATACTGCGGGAAGACGTCCTTCCGGCCCTTGGCAAAACGAAAGGCGAAATTGCGGCGTTACTCGGTATTTCCCGTCAACACCTTCATGATGTTTTGTCAGAGAGCAAGCCGATCAGTCCCGTTGTTGCTGTTCGTATTGGCAAGCTCTGCGGCAATGGCCCCACCCTTTGGAACAGAATGCAATCGGCTTATGATGAATGGCATCATATAAATGCTGGAGATATCTAGTACTTCTGATGAAATTCACGATAAGGTCTTTCGCAACCCTAAACCGTTGAAAATTTAGCCGCTAAATCTCTGCCTCTCATTATATCAATGAACTGTGCCGTATAGTTCTGCATGCTCTGATTATGGGAAAAATGTTCTATCTAAAAACTTCAAACATGATCATCTATGAACACAAAATTATCCGGAAATATAAGCACTGTTATATGAAATAAACACTTCATAAATTATGGATCTAATTGGTCCGCTCATTAGCGGTTGAGGTAAACCTATAATTAAAAATATAAATCATATAAATAGATTATTCCATTTTTTTAAAATAATACCTTGATTGAAACAAAAAAGGCCGTCATAAACATGACGACCTTTTCCGTTGGAGTTCAGTGTTAGAAGCACTTAACCCCGACGAACCGCTGACAACCACTCAAGCGATCCGACATCTTGGTTAGTATAGTACCTAGGTTAAGCTGGTATTTCAACCATGGAACGGGCTGTTTGATACGGAGAAAATAAAATGTCATCAGAAAATTTATGCCGCAATAAGAATTTTATTTTTGATAGCAGCTCCAGATTTCTTTTCTGATCTACTATCTCCTTCCATGTATATATCTTTTTCCATACTAGTAAGGCTTACTAGATGAGGATGTTTTATTTTACTGAAAGAGATGCCGCTGCTCATCTTGGCATTTCCATCTCCACTTTACGACGAGAAAGATTAGATGGTCGCATTGGCTATCTAAAAATTCGTTTTCGTGTGCGCTACACACAAACTCATATTTCTGATTATTTGCTGAGAAATGAACGATGCCCGACCATATCTTCCGAATTGGGAAACACTTCCTTGGAAAACGCCCCAACTCGGATGCATGGTACGTGTGCTGGTATGACTCCCATACCAGACAGACAAAGCGAGCATCTCTTGGCACAACAGTTTTTCAGGAAGCCCAAATAAAGCTGGCTGCATTTGTCACTCAAAACGCCCATCGACGCAATGAACCAGCGGTGGACACGACAATTGCCTCCGTTTTTCTGCGGTATTATTCTCAGCATTCGCAGAGCACGCGCAGCTCTGGCCCGAACCGACGCGCTCTGGAGTTAGTACTTGACGCCATAACTCCTGGCCTTTGTGTCTCGGATTACACGCTCGTAGAGCAGAAACGCGTAGCGGCACATCTGCAAAAAAATGGCTTATCTACTGGTTACACTCGTAGAGTGATGGGTATCGCAGCAGCAGCTCTAAACTGGTCATGGAAAAATGGGGAGATAGACAAACAAATGCCAATTACCTTGCCCCCTGAAGGGGAAGGGAGGCAACGCATCATGACGATACAAGAAATGGCGCAACTATGGGATGCCGAAATGCCCCCACACATGCGGGTATTTGTCGCTTTACTGATTGGCACAGTCTCTCGACCAGAAGCGCTCTTACAGCTGACACGCGAGCAATGCGACCTTACTCATGGGATTATTGATCTCAATTCTCCCGGACGCGAACGGACCAAAAAACGACGGCCACGTGTACCAATGGCACATTTCCTTCGCCCAATCATTGAAGCGGCTGGACCAGGTTCCCTTATCACCTATCATGGCAAACCAATTGCCAAGATCAATAAAACTTGGCGGGCTGTGCGCCGTAATGCCGGACTACCAGAGGAGATTGTCCCCTACACAATTCGCCACACAATGGCGACCGAGCTTATAACCCGTGGGGTGCCTGCGATGGAGGTTGCGACCTTGCTGGGTCACTCCATGCCGAATCTCCGCACAACTGAACGCTATGTCCATGTCGGACCGGACTATCTTACCAACGCCAGAAGGGTTATTGACGAAATCGCAAGCGCCATCGACCGGGCTGCAACCCAGTCGATGGTAAATCTCAATATGCGTGCTATTCGCGTGCTAGACGATCATGCAGAAGGTAAGGAGCCAACTGCTGATGCCTCAGAAAACCTTGGTTTTCTGCCACTCTAGGAATGGTGGGCGCAACAGGGATTGAACCTGTGACCCCTACCATGTCAAGGTAGTGCTCTACCGCTGAGCTATGCGCCCATTCCTGATGTGTGTGGGCCTTTTATCCTCCTTGCCTTGCAAGCGCAAGCCCACAATAGTGGGAATATGAAAAATTTTGCGTCCTCTCTGTTTCCCCCCAGCTTGAAGCGTTTTTTTCAGCTTCAGCAGGAAACGCACAGGGAGAACACACCCGACAGGCAGGCCGCTCCAGCCCCGGTTCTGGTCTCCGGCACACCTGCTGCCGGCCCCGTTGTGCTGGCATCTCCCCATTCAGGGCATTTTTACCCCGAAGCCTTTGTGCGCATCGCCCGCCAACCGCTGGATATTCTTCGCAGTGGCGAAGATAGTTTCGTCGAAGAGCTTGCACAGGGGGCGCATAGTCTGGGCCCTCCGTTGCTTCAGGCCACTTTTCCCCGCGTGTTCTGCGATGTAAACCGCGCGGCATGGGACCTGGATAGCCGCATGTTCCACGGGGCCATTCCATCTTTTGTGGCGCCCTCCGACCGGGGGCTGGCGGGGCTGGGGTCCATCCCCCGCATTGTCGCCGACCGCCGCCCTATTTACAGGCAGCGTCTCCCTTTTATGGAAGCGGCCCTGCGCATACGCCATTACTGGATGCCCTACCACGCGGCTCTGGCCGATCTGCTGGAAGCAGCCCATGCGCAGCACGGTTTTTGCCTTCTGCTGGACCTGCACTCCATGCCCGATGCGCCACAGGCGGGCTCGCCCGACTTTGTGCTGGGGGACCGTTACGGCACATCCTGCACACAACGCCTGACCAACCTTGCAGAGCAGACCCTACAGGGACTGGGGTTTAAAACCGCTCGCAACCACCCTTACGCAGGCGGTTACATTACCCGCCATTACGGACGCCCCACCAACAACATGCATGCCCTGCAAATAGAAATGCGGCGCGGCCTGTATATGGACGAAACCACGCGCACCACACACGAAGGATTTGCTCCTCTGTCCGATGCGCTGAGTATTCTGGTCGAGCAGGTTCTGGCCCATTTTCCCAGCCAGAAAAACACAACGCACTTTTCTGGCTGACATGCCCGTTGCAGATATTGAAAACAGGTCCACTCCACCACATCTGTTGAACCATAACAGGCAGGGATGCACGACCACGACGTGTATGGCATATACTGCCCACAAGCAGATTTTATAGTAACTGACAGGACCAGCAGCATGACAGAAGCAGCCCCAAACGCCACGGCACATCCGGGAAGTGAAACGCGTGAATTCAGCGCGGAAGTCGGGCGGCTGCTCGATCTGGTTGTGCATTCGCTCTACTCCGAGCGTGAAATTTTTCTGCGCGAACTGGTCGCCAACTCAGCGGACGCCACCGACCGCCGCCGTTTTGAAGCCCTGACAGATGGCGCGCAGGCCCTGCCCGAAAACGCCAAAATCAGCATCAACCCTGACAAGGACGCCCGCCTGCTGACAATCAGCGATGACGGGTCGGGCATGAGCCGGGACGAACTGGTTGCCAACCTTGGCACCATTGCCCGCTCCGGCACCCGCGCCTTTGGCCAGAAGCTGGAAACAGCCAAACCCGAAGACCGCCCCAGCCTGATCGGCCAGTTTGGGGTTGGTTTTTACGCGGCCTTCATGGTGGCGGACAAAGTGGATGTCGTCTCCCGCCGGGCAGGATCTGATGAGGCATGGCGCTGGTCATCCGATGGTAAAGGGGCTTACACGCTAGAACCCGCAACGCGGGAAAAAGCAGGCACGGACATTACGCTGCACATCAAATCCGACGCGGATGAATTTCTGGACCCGTGGCGTTTGCAGGCCATTATTCGCAAATGGTCGGACCATATTGCATGGCCCGTTACCATTATGCGTGAGGGCAAGGAAGAAGCCGCAAACGAAGGTACGGCCCTGTGGCGCAAGTCCCGCAATGACGTAACGGAAGAACAGCTTGAGGAATTCTACCGCCATATAACCCACAACTTTGACAAACCGTGGGATACACTGCACTGGCGCGCGGAAGGCACAATGGAGTTTTCCGCCCTGCTGTTCATTCCCTCAACCCGCCCGTTCGAATTTGGCGAGCAGATGCGTGAGAGCAAGGTACGCCTGCATGTCCGCCGCATGTTCATTACCGACGATGCACAAATCCTGCCGCCATGGCTGCGTTTTGTCCAAGGTGTGGTGGATACGGAGGACCTGCCGCTCAATGTCTCGCGCGAGATGTTGCAGGCAACTCCCGTGCTGGCCCGCATCCGCAAAGCCGTGACCACCAAGGTCATGAATGAGCTGAAAACCCGCGCCAAGGAAGCAGAAAACTACGCCACCTTCTGGGACAGTTTTGGCCCCGTGTTCAAAGAAGGAATGTGGGACGACCCCACCTACAAAACCGATGTTGCAGCCCTGAGCCGCTTCCGTTCCAGCGCGGTGGAGGGCCTGACCTCTCTGGACGACTACATAACCCGCATGAAGCCGGAGCAGGACGCCATTTACTACGTAACGGGCGATAACGTGGACGTGCTGGGGGCTTCCCCCCAGATTGAAGGCTTCAAAGCCCGTGGGGTGGAAGTCCTGCTCCTGTCCGACCCGGTGGATTCCTTCTGGCCCGAACGCCTTGGCACGTATGAGGGTAAAAGCCTGCGCAATGTTGCTCAGGGCCTGAATGACCTTGAAAAATTTGGCGCACCCGAGGCCAATGCCGCCGAAAAAGCGGACATGGACGCATTGCTGCCAGCCCTGAAAACCGCATTGGGGGATGCTGTATCCGATATCCGCGCAACGGACCGTCTGGTCTCCAGCGCCATGGTTCTCAGCGCGCCAGAAGGCGGGCCGGACCTGCAACTACGCAAGCTCATGCAGCGCAGCGGGCAGGACATACCGGACGTAACACCTGTACTGGAACTTAACCCCGCGCACCCGATTATCCACACGCTGGCGCAAAAAGTGCAGGCTGGAGATACGATTGATGAACTGGCCCACATTTTACTTGATGTGGCCAGCATCCAGAATGGTGAAACACCCAAGGATGTTAACGCATTTTCTCACCGGATTATGAATTATCTGGCCGGTGGCGCGCTGACCACCAACGCACAGTAAACCCTAGGGTAACTCTCCTCACCTCAGGCAGAACCGAACGGCTGGAGTATCCCTCCAGCCGTTTTTCTTTCAGCGTTTTTCAGTCTGTTTTACAGCGTTCCACAACGCATCCAGCTTATCCACGCTCTGATCTTGCATACTCAGTCCGTCCTGAGCCAGACGGACTTCCACCGCCTCGAACCGGCGGGTGAACTTGTCACATGCCTGACGCAGACAGGCCTCGGGGTCCAGCTTCAGGCGACGCGCAAGACTGGCGACGGAAAACAGGACATCGCCCAGTTCGTCACACATTTTCTCACGATCGCCTTTTTGCATCTCCACCGAAAACTCTTCTATTTCCTCATGCACTTTCGCCAGAACACCTTCAACATCTGGCCAGTCAAACCCAACCCGCGCCGCGCGGGACGCCAATTTGGAGGCCCGGAGCAAAGCTGGCAGAACAGGTGGCACACCCGCCAGCGCGCCGGGGCGTGGCACGTCCACTCCCCCCACCTGCGCCAAGCGCTTGCGCTCCTGCTCCTTAATGGCCTCCCATTGCCCCGGCATGGCGCTGGCCGATGCACTGGGCCCAGCGGAAGAGGGTTGTCTGACCTCCCCCAGAACATCCTTGCCAAAAGTCACATGCGGGTGCCTGCGGATCATTTTTTCCGTCACAATCCGGGCAACATCGGCAAAGGCAAAGCGCCCCTGCTCCTCCGCCAGTTGGGCCTGATAGACAACCTGCAACAAAAGATCGCCCAATTCATCGGGGAAAGCCTGCCAGTCCTGCCGCTCAATAGCGTCCAGCACCTCATAGGCTTCTTCTATGGCATAGGGGGCTATGGTCTGGTGCGTTTGCTCCCTATCCCACGGGCAACCTTCCTCCGGATCGCGCAAACGCGCCATAAGAGCCAGCAGACGCTCAAGGTTTTGCGCGGCATTCTGCCTGTTCTGCGCCAAAGCCGTGGCGGAGGCTGCGGTGGGGGGGGCTATATTGGTCATGGTATTTGCCTGTTCTGGTGGCCGGTCACGCGGGTGCGGGGTCTTTATGTGTTAAACATTGTGCCATAATCCTGTACCGCGTCTATGCGCCTGCGGGCATAAAGCCTAACCTACCGCCAGAATCAGAAGAGGAAGGCATGACACAGAAACCCGTTATCTTTATTGATGGCGAAGCAGGCACGACCGGGCTGGAAATCCGCGAGCGGCTTTCGGCCCTGCCTGTTACGCTGTTTTCAATCGACCCTGCCCGGCGCAAGGACCCGGTCGCCCGCAAGGACGCCATGGCCGCGGCCGATCTGGTCGTTCTGTGCCTACCCGACGATGCCTCCCGCGAGGCGGTGGACATGGCCGCAACACTGGGTGATGCCACCCCCCGCCTATTGGATGCCAGTACGGCCTTCCGCACCGATCCCACATGGGTTTATGGCTTTCCGGAACTGGCCAAAGGGCAGGACCGGGCCATTGCCAGCGCCCTGCGCGTGTCCAACCCCGGGTGCTACCCGACCGGTGCGATCGCCCTGCTCCGCCCGTTAATTGATGCAGGCGTTCTGGATGCCCGATACCCCGTGTGCATTAACGCGGTGAGTGGCTACACAGGGGGTGGGCGCAGCATGATCGAAGCGCATGAACGCGAAGGCGGGCCTGCGTTTGAACTGTATGGCCTGAGCCTTGAGCACAAACATGTGCCCGAAATTCACCAACATGCAGGCCTTGCGCGCCGCCCGGTTTTTGTACCCTCGGTCGGACATTTTGCCCGTGGGATGATCGTCTCCATCCCTCTGCACCTTGATGACCTGCAAGGCCACATTACCGGGAGTGATTTGCACACCATTCTGCAAGACCACTATGCCGGACAGGAGCATGTGCGGGTTATGCCGCACGAGCCCAAACTCTCTGCCGAAGCCCTGGCAGGGAGCGACAGAATGGAACTGCGCGTGCATGCCACAGCGCAGACCAGACAAGCCCTGCTGAGTGCCCGCCTGGATAATCTGGGCAAGGGTGCCTCGGGCGCTGCATTGCAGAACATCAGCCTGATGCTGAGTTTGAACGACGCCTGATAACAGGTTAAATTTTGAAAGGTTTTGATATCATGAGCAATCGAGTTGCTATTGTAACCGGCGGTAGCCGGGGCATTGGAGCCGCCATTGCAGAAGCTCTGGCAAAAGACGGATATGATATTGCCATTTCCTATTCCAGCAGTTCGGGTGCTGCGGAAAAAGTTGCTGAAAAAATCCGTGGTCTTGGGCGCAAGGCGTTGACCATCAAGGCTAACGGCGCATCGGTCGAAGGCAACCGCGAAGTTATTGCCGAAACCATGATCGCTTTTGGCCGGATTGACGCGCTGGTCTGCAACGCAGGCACCTACCCCTACGGCCCGATTGACGAAATGACGGTCGCCCAGATTGAAAACATTCTGAACCTGAACGTGCGGGCCGTTATGGTGGAAACCATGGAAGCCGTAAAACACATGAAGGACGGCGGGCGGATCATCTACATTGGTTCCGCTTTTGGCGCACGGGCTCCCTTCCCCGGCATTTCGCTCTATGCCGCCACCAAGGCCGCCCTGCGTGGTTTTGCCAAAGGCGTTGCGCGTGATCTGGGCAGCCGAGGCATTACGGCCAACGTGATCGAACCCGGCCCGATCCATACGGATATGAACCCCGAAGATGGTGAAGGTGCAGCCCTGATCAGCAGCTTTGTGGCAACAGGCACTTACGGCACGGTGGATGACATTGCCGCCATGGCGGCTTTTTTGGCCAGCCCCAAAGCCTCTTACATTACCGGTGCAGCCCTGCCTGTTGATGGCGGTCTGGAAGCCTGAAGCTGACCATTATTCCTCAGACCCTTTGAAGGAATAATGCTTTTAAAAACCCCCGGTCATGTTCAGAACATGACCGGGGGTTTTTATGTACGCACAAGACAAAACAGCCTGCATACCAGTGGCATGCAGGCTGTTCCTTTGTGAGACTTCCCTGACGTTAGAATTACAGGCTAGGGAAACATCTTCTTTATAACAGAAAAAGCTATAATATAAAACGATAAATACAAAAACGGCACAAAAAATATAATTGCTTCCAGATCCCCCATCATGCTCAGAACTCCCCTTCTGGCGTATACTGTTCTACCTGTGCATCAAACAGAACGGCTCCTGCGGCTGCGACCAGAATAATCATGACCGTGCCAACCGCCCACGCAAAGTACCACGGCCCCTGATCCCCTACAAAAACAGCAAACAGAAGGGCCACCACCAGAGCCAGACCCAGCCCCGCAAAACGCAGCAATATGATCATATGCTCTCTCCTTTTCAGTAACTATGCGTATCTTTGATGATGTCCGCCGTATGTACTTTTCCACGCATCACGTAATAGCACCACGATGTGTAACATAGGATAAGCGGCACAAAGATCGTGGCCACGGCCAGCATACAGGTCAGGCCGTACTGGCTGGCGGAACTGTTCCATATTGTCAGGCTCTGATCCGGCCGTGTTGTGGATGGCATAAAAAACGGGAACATGGAGGCAGCAACCGTGCCAATGGTGCCGACCCATGCGCCAAGCCCCGTCCACCACGCCACGCGGGGCCTATTGGCCAGAACAAGGGCCACGCCTGCAAGCATGGACACAACACCCATTACTGGCAGAAGCCATAAGGCGGGATGGGCTGCATAGTTATTCAACCATGCTCCCACCTGCATGCTTACGTGTTGTCCTTGCATGGGGTTTGCTGGCATGGCGGGATCGCCCTGCTCCAGCACAAAACCCCGGATACCCCGGACCCATACGCCACCGGCCAGAAACAGAACAACGGCCAGAACGCCTGCACGGCTGGCATAGCGCCGCGCACGGTCATGAATAGGGTTGTCCGAACGGATCATAAGCATGACACCCCCTTGCATAACACTCAGGCTGACAGCCATGAGGCCACACAGAATGGCAAAGGGGTTCAGCAGATAAGCAAGGAACGAGCCATCCTGAAAATACTGCCCGGTCCAGTTAAAATGGTAACCCACACCTTGCAGAATATTACCAAAGGCTGCGCCATACACAAACATGGGTAAAAAGCCCGAAAGCAGAAAAACCCAGTCCCAACTGGCGCGCCACAGACGGGCATCCACCTTGGAGCGGTATTCAAACGCCACTGGCCGCAGGATCATGCTGAACAGCAGCAGGATCATAACCACATAAAACACGGAAAAGGATGTGGCATACAGGGTAGGAAACGCAGCAAAAATTGCACCGCCCCCCAGAATAAACCAGACCTGATTACCATCCCAATGCGGGCCGATAATGTTGAGTGCCGTGCGGCGCTCACCATCTGTCCGCCCCACAAAGCGAAGCAGGGTGCCTACCCCCATATCCATACCGACCATCAGGCCAAGCCCGATCAGCAACACACACAAAAGGCCAGCCCAAACAAGCTTGAGAACAACGTAAATATCCATGATGCTAGAGCCTCCTTAGTGCGCCACAACGGACAGGTGCGCGGGGTCTGCATGGTCATCATGCGGAGCATGCGCCTCCGGCCCCAGTCGGGCGAACTTGAACATCAGATAAAGTTCGACCGCGATAAATATGCTGTAAAGCACAGTAAACCCGGCCAGCGAGAACAGCATGTAGGACACGCCATGCGTGGAAGCGGACATGAAGGTTGGCAGGCGGTCAAACACGGTCCATGGCTGCCGACCGGCCTCGGCCGTAATCCAGCCAAACTCAGTGGCCAGAACCGGCAGGGGAATGGACCACATACACAGTTTGAGGAACAGGCGGTTACGCTCCAGTTGGTTCTTCAGGCTCAGGTAGGAGGCCATTGCGAACAGCACGAAAAAGAACATTCCCAAAAATACCATAAGGCGGAACGACCAGAATGTTACAAAAACATTTGGCAGAATATCGGGTTTTGTCTGCTCAATAACATTCTGGAGCTGCTCGGGCTCTATGGCGGTTACGTCCTGATTGGGCGCATGGCGGGTCGCCAGCAGGCCAAAACCCATATCATCCTGATGGGCACGGAAGAGCTCCAGATCAGCGGCCTGATGGTTTTCCTCGTAGCGCCGCAAAGCGCTAACGGCTGTAATGCCAGAGGCAATACGGGGAGCGGCGGCCTCTTCCAGTTCGATCATGCCGGTAATGGGGGTGTCAAAGCTGTGCGTAATCAGGGGAGTGAGCACAAAGGGTACCCCAATTTCATACGAACTTTCCTGCTTTGCATCATTGGGCAGGGCGGCCACAATCCATGGCTCATATGGGGGTTTACTTGTGTGCCACAGCCCCTCTATGGCCGCGATCTTGGTTGGCTGGTGCTCATAGTCCAGCCGCCCCAGCACATCGCCCAGCGTAATAACCGCAACGGTAGAAAAAATACCAAACAGGGCGGCCATACGGAATGATCGCGCGGCAAACTCTCGGTGCTGTTTGCGCAACAGGTAGAACGCACTAATCCCCATGACAAACATGGACGCGGCCACATACCCTGCAACCGATGTATGCACAAACTTGGCCTGCGCATCGGGGTTGAAAACAACGCCGACAAAACTATCAAACGTCATACGCAGGGTTTCTGGGTCAAAGTGCGCACCGTTGGGCATGTTCATGCTGGCATTGGCGACCAGAATCCACAAGGCAGACAGGTTGGAACCAAGTGCAACCAGATAGGTAATGGCCAGATGCCCGGGCTTACTCAGACGGTCCCAACCAAAAAACATAAGCCCCACAAAGGTAGATTCCATAAAGAACGCCATAAGCCCCTCTATGGCCAGAGGTGTTCCAAACATATCGCCAAAAAAGCGGGAATACATGGACCAATTGGTGCCGAACTCAAACTCCATGGTCAGGCCTGTTGCCACGCCCAGAGCAAAGTTTATGCCAAACAGCTTACCCCAGAACAGGGCCATATCCTTGTAGATCTGCTTGCCGGTCACAACGTACACCGTTTCCATGGCGGCCAGCATAAAGGTCAGTCCCAACGTCAGGGGGACAAACATGAAGTGGTAAAGAGCCGTCAACGCAAACTGAAAGCGTGAAAGGTCAACGACCGCAGGATTAATCAAGTCCATTTTCTTAACCTTATTACAGAATAAAAGTGTTTTTCACTTTCAGTTCTTCATGTCGCTCCCTCCTCCGGGGCGAAAACAGGCATCCTCTACCCTGACAACCCTGTGCATGAACGGCAGCACCGCCTGACGGTGGGTCATACACAAAATGGTTGTCCGGGTGCCACGCCGCACCAACGCTGCCATAAGGGCCTGTTCAAGAGGGGCATCCAGTCCTTCGGTTGGTTCATCCAGAACCAGCCATGGGGTTCCGCGCAACAGAGCCTGAGCCACGGCCACCCTGCGCGCCTGCCCACCAGAAAGACGCAGACCGTCATTACCAACCCATGTTTGCAAACCTTGTGGTAAAGACTGAATAAATTTTGTCAGTTGTGCTGCCTCCAACACATCCGCAAGTTCCTGATCTGTTGCCTGGGGTGCCGCGAGCAGCAGGTTGTCGCGCAATGTGCCTGCGAACAGATGAAAGTCCTGTGTGGCAACACTAATAAATGCCGCCATGTCTTCCGCCCGCAACGTGCTTACGTCCACGCCGCCAAAACATATGCAGCCACTATGGGGCGCATAAAAACCAAACAGCAGGTTGATCAGGCTGCTTTTACCAATACCGGATGGCCCGACCAGCGCCACATGTTCCCCCTGCCGGATGGTCAGGCTAGCGTTTTGAAAAACAGGCGTAATGGTGTTGGGGTATGCAAAACTAATCCCCTGCACTTCCAGATCATACGGTGCATGTGGCTTGTGTGCCTCCCCCACCACAGCAACAGGAGCAGGAGCAGGAGCAGGAGCGCTTGATGTCTCCAGCCGCGTAAGCGCAAACCTTGCCTCTGCCCCAGCCTGTCGCGCCATAGGCAGCGGCACCGCCACATCAAACGCAGCCAGAACTCCCAGCACTAGCATGGGAATTTCCGCAACATGCAATTGCCCGGCCTGACAGGCGCTGGCGGCCAGAACCAGCACACCCAGAACCGTTACAAATGTTATCATACCTATCAGGCCACGCGCGGCACTTTCCAGTGCATCGAGCTTCCAGCGGGCACCATCCACAACCGCCTGCTGGGCATGCCAGTGTCTGGTCCGGCTTCTGGCTCCATCCCACAGCAGGTATTCCCCCATATTCTGGAGTGTTTGTGCCAGTTCCACCTGAACATAACTTTGCTTTTCCGCGGCCAGGCGCACCAGCCGGTCCATGGCGGGGCCGACCACTAACGGCACCAGCACACCACCGAGCAGCAACCCTACGGCCAGAGCGAGCGCTGCGGAGAGCAGAACACAGGCGAACACCCCAACAAAAACCACACTACAGAGCAGTGCCCGGCAAAAAGGGAGAGCCACATCCGTATAATACGCAGCAACCCGGTCTGTATCCGAGACAAAACGCCCCAGCAGATCTCCCCCCTGCATACTGGTCAGCCCGGCAGGAGCAAGTGGCGCAAGGCGCGCATAAACCCACCCACGTAAACGCCCCCCCAGACGGAGCGCACCATCATGCGCCACGACCCGCTCCAGATACCGGGCCAAAATGCGCACCAGAGCAAAAAAACGCACCCCCGTTGCTGGCAGCATAATATTGAACGCTCGCGCGGCAGCCTGTCCCCCAAGCCCCGCAACGGCCGCTCCGGCCAACAGCCATCCCGACAGTACAAGCAGACCAAAGCTTGCCAGAGCCGCAGCACTGGCAAGCCCCACACCAAGGGCCAGGCGCCAGCGCAAGCCCTCCGCAAGGCGGAAAAACCCGCGCGCACCGTTCAACACGTGGGTGCCACCCAAAGGATTTTGTGGCATGGTCATGCTACGGTCTCCTTTTGTGTGGGCAGCATTTCCACCGTGCCGTCAGCCACATGCACCAGCACATCGGCCAGAGCAGCCAATGCCTGCCTGTGGGTTGCGACCACAACAATGCGCCCCACAGCACAACGACGGATGGCATTGGCCACATGCATGGCACTGGCCACGTCCAGACCAGCCGTGGGCTCATCGAGCACCAGAACATCCGGGTTTTGTAGTAGTGCCCGCGCCAGAGCCAGACGGCGCACCTGCCCACCAGACAGGCTGCTACCCCGCTCGCCTATATGCGTATCAAACCCGCAAGGCAGCGCCTCGATAAAACCTAGCGCATCGGCTGTTTCCGCAGCCTGCCGCAACTTCTGGTCATCCACTCCGGGCATGCCAAGCCGCAGGTTGTCCGCTACGGTTCCAAAAACCATAAGCGGGCGTTGTGGAACCCAGGCCATGCGCAGGCAGTCCAGCGGTATGGACCGCCCGGATGCATCGCAAGCGTCCAGCCTGCCAGCCGTCGGCTGCAAAAAACCCAATAGGGTATTGAGCAGTGTGGTTTTACCCGCACCACTTACCCCGGTTACGACCGTTAGGCGGTTCCGGGTAAAATGGCAGGTTACATCCTGCAAAATGGGGGTACCGTCGGGGCTATGCACGTCCAACCCTGTGCAGGTCAGGCTCTGGGCCACACCACCTGCATATGCCGTTTGTGCACCATAGCGCCGCGCCAGAGCGGGCAAGGCAAACAAGGTGCCCATACGGTCCATGGCGGCACGCGCATTCTGCCGGGCATGATAGCTGGCGGAGAATGTGCGCAAGGGCATGAAATACTCTGGAGCAAGTAGCAGCACCAGAAAAGCAGACCGAAAATCCGCCGTACCCGCCAGCAGGCGTGAGCCAAAAACAACTGCAACCAGCGCAATGGAAAGGCTGGAGAAAAACTCCAGTGCCGCAGAGGTCAGGAACGCCACCTTCATAACAGACAAGGTTGTCCGCCCATGCGCGTCCGCCAGATAGGCAATACGGTCCAGGCTATCTTGCGTACGACCGAACAGCCGCAGTGTTTTCAGCCCCCGCAACGCATCCAGAAAACTGCCGCCAAGCAGGGACAGTTCACGCCACCGCCGCTCCATAACAGCCTGAGCACCATAGCCCACAAAAGCCATAAATACCGGCACAAGCGGGCCGGTACATGCCAGAACAAAAAAGCTCCATCCATCCACCCCCGCCACCACTGCCAGAATAAGCAGCGGCAGAACCACCATCATGGCGGCAGAGGGCACATATCGGGCAAAATAGGGCACAAGCGCCTGCGCACCCTCCGTAACGGTGGTGACGACCTCCCCCGCTGGTACACCAGCGCAGACTACCGGCCCCGCAGCAAACAGATGCGCCAGCAGTTGCCACTGAACATGGCGGGCAACCCGCAACCCGGCCCGTGTGCCCAGAATGTCGGATGCAAAACGCGCCCCCACCTGCCCCACAAGGCAGGCAAGGATAAGCCCAAACGTATGCCTTTGCGCAGTCAGCCCAGCCCCATGAAAAGCCATGTCATCCACCACATGGGCCAGAAGAATAAACTGGCACACCAGCAGAACAGCCGACACACCCCCCGCCACCACGGAACCAAGCAACCAGCCACGCGCAATGCGGGCCAATCCCTTGGTCATATCTACGCCGTGAGGTTGGGCGGATGTGGATTCCATGATCCCTATACTTACATTATTTAATTAATAATTATGTTTAATTATATTTTCATGTAAGTTTCGTCAAGAGAGATATGATGTTAAGAATTTTCTCAACATCAGAAATCACATGTAAATGCAAAAATAAATTTGCACATACTTGATATTATTTTCACAATTTCATTTATAAATTATTAAAATTGTCTATTTTTGCGAATGAAATAATTTTATATTGATTGTTTTTTCTGTTTATATTTAAGTTATTCTAACATTTGAATTTTATTTTTCCATATTCCTTTATGTTTTTCCTAACTTTTAAATCAATATCTCTTTTACACCAATCACACACTTGCATTTTTTTATAAACTATTGCATGTCCAAAAAATGGCTTCCGCCACCGTCCTCGAACCGAATTGTCTTTGGTCAGGGCACTTCAACAACAACACGACCTCTTACTTTTCCGTCCAGCAGATCCATCGCCGCCTCTGGTGCCGCAGACAGGGGGATAACCCGCGTCATATCCGCCAGCAGAGCTTTGTTGACCAACGCCGCCAGACGGTCCCATGCTTCCTGCCGAACAGTTGCTGGACACATCACACTATCTATCCCCACCAAAGTAACGCCTCGCAAAATAAAGGGGGCCACAGTTGCGGGAAAATCCATTCCTCCCGCCAGACCACAGGCGGCCACAACACCCTGCGGCTTCATGGCGGCACAGATAGAGGCCAGAACCTGCCCCCCCACCACATCCACCGCTCCGGCCCAACGGGCTTTTTCCAATGGTCGGGATGGCATTTCAAAATGCGAGCGCGCCAGCACCTCCGAGGCGCCAAGTCGGTGCAGGTAAGGCTGCTCCTCCAGACGACCTGTCAGAGCCACGACCTCATACCCCATTCTGGCCAGCAGCATGACCGCCACACTACCCACCCCACCCGTGGCTCCACTTACCAGCACAGGGCCATGCTCTGGGGCCACGCCCTCTCGTACCAGCGCCTGCACGCACAACATGGCCGTAAACCCCGCAGTGCCCAGCGCCATGGCCTGCTGGCCTGTCAGCCCCTGCGGCAGGGGCAACAACCATGCTCCGGGCACGCTGGCTTTTTGCGCAAGACCGCCCCAGTGTTTTTCACCCACACCCCAGCCATTCAGCATGACCTGCTGCCCAACCACAAAATCAGGGTTGGAAGACCACTCAACCACACCGGCAAAATCAATACCCGGCACCATAGGCCACGCCCGCACCACAGGGCCGCGCCCGGTAATGGCCAGCGCATCCTTGTGGTTCAGGCCCGACCAGTGAATACGGACTGTGACCTCCCCCTTGGGCAAGGCCGTTTCTGGCAGGGTCCGAAGTGTGGCCATCTGGCCTGCTTTTTCAAGATAGAGCGCATCAAACATTCAGTTTTCATCCGGCAGGACTGAGTAAACAGTCAAAAACATGACTATCCGCGGGAGCGGCACAGCACGCTAGTCCTTAACCAACGCCTGCAAAGCCCCCGCGTCCCGACCTGACAGAGTTTTGAAGTGCTGCGTATTTTATGCGTGACATAAAAAATACAATTGGAATCGTGCTGGTCAGCGGCTCACTTTTTGTTCATACTGTGGCATCATAATAGTATAGCGGACGTTCTCTTGCTCCTGTTCATAATGGGTCTGCTGACCCTTGTTCTGCTTATCGCGATCAGTATCCTGATCGCGCTTTCCGAAATCTCCTTTGCCGCCGCACGAGAAGTCAGGCTCCGCAGCCGCGCAGAAGCAGGAGACCCGCGAGCCCAGGCTTTTCTGGCGCTCCGCCGCAACAGCGGGCAGGTTATAACCGTTATCCAGATATGCCTGAACGGGGTGGGCATTATGGGCGGTATTGTCAGTTCCGAGATGCTGTCCCCCCCACTGGCCGATTTTTTTACCCAATGGAATCTCTCTGACTGGTGGGCGCAAAATCTGGCCTCCACGCTCAGCTTTATTTTTGTAACCGGCATGTTTGTCCTGTTTGCCGACCTGTTGCCCAAACGGGTCGCCATGAGCAACCCGGACAAGGTAGCTCTGGCTGTGGGCTGGTTCCCTCGGCTGGCACTGCGGATTCTCTACCCGGTTGTCTGGATTTTTTCCAAAATTTCCGATGTGGTGCTCAAAGCGCTCAAAATTCCCGCAGCCTCCGCAGTGGAACCCGTAACACCAGAGGACCTGCACGCCATTCTGGCCGCAGGCACGGCCTCCGGTGCCCTGCTCCAGCAGGAGCACCAGATGATCGAGAACGTGCTGGGCCTACAGGACCGCTCGGTTACATCCGCCATGACGCCACGGGACGAAATTATTTTTCTCGATATTCAGGACACCCCCGAACACAACCATGAAAAAGTGCGGATGGAACCCTATTCGCGCTACCCGCTATGCAATGGTGGGCTGGACAAGGTTATTGGCTCCATCCGTGCGGAAGACGTTCTGGCCTCGGTCGTGGACCCATCCATTGCCCCATCTGGTCGCCCGCATTCCAACCCCATTGCCCGCATGCGGCGTGACGTACCCTCCGTGCCCGAAACGCTGAACCTATGGGACACACTGGCCCAGTTTGACACATCAGGCGTAGGCTTTGCGCTGGTGGTTAACGAATACGGACTGGTTGTAGGGCTGATCACCTTCAAGGACATTATGGGTGTGCTGATGGACGGTCTGGCCAGCCCGTTTGAGGAACAGGCCATTGTTCAGCGTGACGCCAATTCCTGGCTGGTCGATGGCGCCGCCCCCATTGGGGAAGTCATGCGTGAACTGGATATTGCCAACCTGCCCGACCATGAGCAGTTTGACACGATCAGCGGCTTTATCATGCACCGACTGCGCCGCATGGCGCGCAAAACCGACAGGGTGGATGCCTCGGGCTTCCGGTTTGAAGTGGTGGACGTGGAAGGTTTCCGCATCAACCAGCTACTGGTTACTCGGCTGAACGCCACACCCTGAGCACAGGTGTAGAAAAAAGGGGACAAGGCCAGCAAAGCATAGCGGCCTTGTCCCCTTTTTTCTATTATTCCTCTACTTCAAAAAAAATGACATAGTCCTCTCACTTTAACATCATCCAATATAACTTGGAGAAAGTGAGATGAAGTTTACGACGCTTTCCATGGCTTTTCTGCCTGCTCTTCTACTGGCAGGCTGTGCGGAAACCCCTATGGGGCCGACCGCGCAGGTTCTTCCTGGCCCGGGCAAGGACTATGGACAGTTCCTGCAGGAACAGAACTTCTGCCGCGCTCAGGCCTCCGCTGCCGTGCAGGGGCAGGCTGAACACCAGAACCATAAAGCCATTTATGGTGGCCTGGCAGCAACAGCACTGGGTGCAGGGCTTGGCGCTGCCGCCGGTGGTGGTGCAGGCGCTGGCATTGGAGCCGCCGCCGGAGCCATGGGCGGTGGTCTGGGGGGCAGCCTTTACTCCAACAGCCAGCAGGGCGGCATTCAAACGCAGTATAACAATGCGTACGTAGCGTGCATGATCGCTTACAAGAACGTCCTGCCCGCACCCCAGCCCGCTTATGGTTACGGATACGCACGCTAAAAAACAGCCCAGCCCCTGTAACCATCAGGGTTTGGGCAAGACTGGCCTCACAGGTAACAATATTGGAACACTTCCATTACGCTCAACCTGTAAATACCTGCCGGTAACACTGGGAAGACAAACAGGCCATTCAAACAGTGCGGCTTTTACGATCACGCCCCATGCATAAAAAAAGGGCCATTCTTTCGAATGGCCCTTTTTCACACTGAATATCTGACCAGAGCCAGAGGCAGAATGCTTTAGAACGCAGCCTGCACACGAGCAGCGAAGGAGTTACCATCGCGGCCATGTTCGTTCCATGAAGACATAGTGTTCCCGCCTTCAGAAGATGTCCGGGAAACAATGAAGTGATTGAAGTCAAGCATGAAGCGGAAGTGACGGTTGGGATACCAGTTGATACCACCGGACCACACAGTCTGGCGACCACCACGGATATCAGCTGAAACATCGCTGAAGTCGGTTACGCTGTAACGACCTGTGATTTCCAGAGCACCCCAGTGACCGCGTGAGGGATCAAATTCGTGCTCAACACCAGGTGCGCCAAAGGCACCTTCTTTGATGTTATACTCACGACCCTTACCGAAAATGGTATAGTTAGCAGAACCATAATAGCCCTGCATATGAACGGTCTTAAGACCCTCAGCCCCTAAGCTACCTGGGTTATTCCCACGGTTCACACCAATATTGTAATATTCGCCCTTAAGAACCATTTTCTTCCAGCGGAAGCCAAGTTCTGGGCCTGCAGACCAAATCGAAGATGCATTACCAATCGTCGCACTGACCAAGTTTGTGCTGGTCAGATTAACTTCTGGAGACTGGCTGAGCCCGTAAGAACGCTTACAAGTGGAACCCGCTGACGAATCAGTGCACGTTTCTTTGACTTTGAATGCACTAATTGCCGAAATCCCGACATGGACATCAATATCTTTCGATACATATGGCCGTCCAGCAGCACGGAAAGTTGTACCTGTCTGGCTATTACCAACCCCAGAATAATAACTGGTACTATTGCTAGTCGAGCTAGTATTGCCTTTACGGTCGCCGTAGGTCTGCCCCGTAAAGTAAGAAGCAATCCACCAACGTTTTTCGTAATGCAGACCACCAAAGCTGAAGCGCGCATCCCCTGCTGCAATCTTACGCACGGCATCGGTGATGGCGGGACGTTCCATCATTTCGAAATCGTTCGAGCTTTCGGAATCTTCTTCCGTCACGCGAGGCTGGAAGTAACCAACTGTCAGAATGGTATTGCGGAAGCCAGTGTAGTTCAGGTTCGCTTCATACAGCCCCTGATCCGTGGAGTTACCATCAACGTTACCTGCACCAAGATCAGGTGTTACGTTTGCAACCCAGTCCTTGTAGCGGAAGGTGAAAGGAATACGGATACGACGGGCGTTTTCTGTAAAGCCACCAAAGTCGCCATTGGAATTCCCTGCGCGCTGGCCACCACCGAGGAAGCCACCGAAGTCTTCGTGGAAGGACAGACCAACGGAGAAACCATAAGCGCCGTCTTCGGAAGCAACGGTGAAGCGGCCTTTGGGGAAGCCGACAATCATGCCACCAACGCGAACTTCTTCGTCAGATGCCGTAGCAGCCTTGAAGTCCTTCCAGGACATTGTGTCACCACGGTCAGACGGAGGAGTGCCTACGCCGGACAGGGGAGCAATTTTTTTGAGGGGTTCCTGCTCGCCGAACTGAACGTTCGGGTCGTAGTTCCCATCGGCAACATGCATGGCGTTGCGGCCGTGGCCAGCCGCCTGACCCATGTGGCCTCGTGTGGAGGTCGCATCGCTTTTAGCTAGCTGATGCTTGAGGGTGACGATCTGCTGCTGCATGTCCCGACGCATCTGGGACATTTCGGCACGCAGCAGGCGAATCTCGGAATCCTCAGTGGAAGCCGCCTCGGCCACAGGAGCGATTCCAGCCAACATAAAAGACGTTAGAGCAACAGAAGAAAAAAGCGAGTTACAGCGCATTGTGGCCATTCCATGATAAGAACGATGAGGAGTGAATAACCCGCCATAACTTTTTTGTGCGTGATGCTTCGGTGATGGTTTCGTTACGGAATTATGAAAAAAAGCGACCCGTTTCCGGGCCGCTTTCCGATAAGCTCAAATACGCAGTAAAATTTAGTGGAACGCTTATTATTTACCGTTTTTCCAAGCGGACATAATGCTGTCCTTAACGGTTTTGGGCAGCGGGACGTAATCCAGCTTGGTGGCAATGCCATCACCGTTGTTGAAGCTCCAGCTAAAGAACTTCTGCACGGCCTGATCACGGTCAGCGTTACGGGCGGGCACTGGGACCAGCACGTAGGTTGCAGACATAATCGGCCAGGCTTCCTTGCCATCCGTATCCAGCAGGTTCACTGCAAAGTGGGATGCATGACCCCAGTCGGCAGCCTGTGCGGCGTGGGAGAAGCTATTCATGCCAGCGGCAACGCTTGCACCAGCGTGGTTGCGCAGGCGCACGGTGGTCAGGTGGTTACGGCTTGCATAAGCGTATTCCACGTAACCAATGCCACCTTCGGTGTTCTGCACGGTTGCGGCAACGCCGTCATTCCCACGCGCACCCAGCCCACCGGGCCAACTGATGGACGTGCTTGCACCGTAGTTTCCCTTCCAGGAGGAGGAAGAACCGGCAAGGTAGGACGTAAACACAAAGGTCGTGCCCGAACCATCCGCACGATGCACAGGTGCGATGGCAACTTCCGGCAGCTTAACGTCCGGGTTCAGAGCAACAATCTTGGGGTCGTTCCAGGAGGTGATGGTACCTGCATAGATCTCGGCCAGCACGTCACCGCTCAGCGTGATCGTGTCGGGCTTGATGCCGCCGGGGATGTTCACAACCGGAACAATGCCACCCATAACCGTGGGGAACTGGAACAGATGGTTGGTTTCAAGCTTCTGCGCGTCCATGGGCGCATCGGATGCACCAAAGTCAACCGTGCCAGCCACGATCTGGTTCTGGCCTGCGCTGGAACCAACGCTCTGGTAGTTGACGGTCACGCCAGTGGCGGATTTTGCGACCGCACCCCAGCCTTCATAGATCGGAGCGGCAAAGCTGGAACCTGCACCGGTCACGCTCTCGGCCCGAGATGCTGCTGGAAGTGCCGTAAGGAAGGTGGTCATGACGGCCAGACACATTCCAGACCTGACTGAAAAACGCATGTTGGTTTTTTCCCTGAGCCAATTGCAAAAGCTTACGGCAGCAAAAATGTGCCGTGCTGTTCTGGGTTAAAGTAAGTCAGAGCAAAATGGTATTATGCTTTCAGGACAATTGGATGACGGTTTTATGACACTGCAATCCTAGCTCAGCAGCGGCAGCCAAATGCGGCAGCTTGTCCCTTCCCCCACAGTGCTCTCCACAACAAACCGTCCGTCATGGCGGGCCAGAATCTGCTGCACAATAGCCAGCCCCAACCCACTGCCCTGCACGCTGGCAGCCGTTTTAGCCACGCGATAAAATCGCTCTGTCAGACGGTTGAGATGCCGCGCGGGAATGCCCGGCCCCGTGTCCGTAACGCTGAGCACCAGACCGGGTTCGGTCGGCCAACCCACATTTTTGGCGGCACGCGCGCAGGCAACCGTAATACCCAGTGGTTCATCATTACGCTTGCCACGATCAAACAGGCCGTATTTGAGCGCGTTTTCCACCAGGTTCATCAGCACCTGCAAAAGCTGGGCTTCATCCCCCTGCACACACAGTTCCTGCACACCATCCGCCTGCACCTGAAAACGGACAGGCTTGCCTGCAATCAGCCCCGATGCCTCGTCCGACAGACGTTTGAGCAGTTCGGCAATACCTATTGTCTCTTTGGGCCGGTGGTGTTCCTGCATCTGCACGCGTGAGAGGTAAAGCAGCCCGTCCAGCAAACGCTGCATACGCTTGGCCTGCTCGGACATAATGCCCAGAAACTCTTTCTGAATAACCGGATCATCCGCCGCAGGACCTTGCAGTGTTTCTATGAACCCCAGCAGGGAGGCCAGAGGCGTACGCAACTCATGGCTGGCAAAGGCCACAAAATCCGTATGCTGCCGCTCGGCCAGCACGGCCTCGGTCTCGTCATGCAGAGCAACAAAAACCAGTGTTGTTTTGGACGAAAACGCCCCCCCACCCTTACGGTACCCTTCGGAAAGGAACACGTCGGGCACGATTCTTTTTTGCAACCACGCCCGC
Source organism: Acetobacter lambici (assembly GCF_011516885.1). Taxonomy (GTDB): domain Bacteria; phylum Pseudomonadota; class Alphaproteobacteria; order Acetobacterales; family Acetobacteraceae; genus Acetobacter; species Acetobacter lambici. Next base: position 23,112 of record NZ_WOTD01000004.1, read on the forward strand.
ACGATCCGGTAGTGGGGAATATCCAGCACAATCAACGCCTCCGCTGGCAGCGGATCGTCTTTTTTTTGCGCCAGCAGTCTGTCCACAGCACTTTGAAAAGCCGGGTGGCGGATGATACTGCCAATACTGTTGGTAAACTGCCGTTTGGCCTCGGACGAAATAACACATGGAAGCCGCGTGTCGTTTAAAACCAGCGTAGCCGCTGGCAGGCAGGCCATGACCTCGTCCAGCGTAACCGTGGAGGCCGCGTCCCGCCCTGCGCGGTTTTTCTGCCTTTCGGAATCGTCAGGCATCGGTTCAAAGCGGTCCGAGCGAGCGAAAAACAGCGGCAAAGCCGCCAATGCGCCGCCCCCTGCCATACCGCAGAGTGCCGCCAGCCAAGCATGCATGATCAGCCGCCCCTTTTTGCGGTGTGTGTCGCTTAGTCCTGATCCTGCACTTTATCCAGCGCATAACCACGGGCCCGCACGGTACGGATCAGATCCGTCCCGCCCCCTTCGTTCAGGGTTTGCCGCAGGCGGCGGATATGCACATCCACTGTGCGCAACTCCACAAAGGAACTGCGCTCCCACGCGTGTTTCAACAATTCCTCGCGCGAGAAAACCTGAGCCGGGTGGAGCATAAGGAATTCCAGCAAACGGTATTCCGTAGGCCCAAGCGAGAGTAGGCGACCATCCCGCTCCACTTTATGGCTGACCCGGTCCATGACCAGCGTATCAAACCGCAAGGTCTTATCCGCCGGGGGCGCACGGCGCAGAATGGCTTTAACGCGGGCAAACAGCGCATCCATGCTAAAGGGCTTGACCAGATAGTCATCCGCCCCGGTATCCAGCCCGCGAATGGCGTCTGCTTCCTCGCCCCGTGCACTGAACATGATAATCGGTAAAGCGGCTGTTCTGGCCTGCTCGCGCAAACGGCGGCAGACTTCCAGCCCGGAAATGCCGGGGAGCATCCAGTCCAGCAGAACCAGGTCCGGTCGACGCTGCCGGACATATTCCAAGGCAGCCTCTCCATCCGCCGCGTGGCGTACCATGTAACCCTGTTTTTCCAGATTGTAGCTAACAAGCCGGGCGAGTGCCGGATCGTCCTCAACAACCAGAAGATCTGCCTTGTGCATACCAGAATGCCTTTTAAAAACCTGCCTCTAGGATATGACGCGCGGATGACAAAAAACAACTGCCAGTCTGCCCCAAACCCTATGCAAACAGCATTATGGTCCATGACATATCCATAAAAGCCGCCGCTCACACGGCAAAAACGGCTTTATGAATGTTTTATGACCCAAGTGCTAAAATAACAGATGACCAACAAAAAAGCCCCGGCACAGGGGCCGGGGCTTTAAGGGTTACGTCATATAACCGTCATTAATCAGTCTTCAAACGGATCACGCACCAGAATGGTGTCATCGCGGTCCGGGCTGGTGGACAGGAGCGTTACAGGTGCGCCAACCAGTTCTTCCACCCGGCGGACATATTTAATGGCCTGCGCGGGCAGGTCGGCCCAGCGGCGCGCACCCTGCGTGGTTTCCTTCCAGCCTTCGATCGTCTCATAGACCGGGCGAACACGCTGCTGCGCGGCAGAACCCGAGGGAAAGCGCTCTATCTTCTGGCCATCCAGTTCATACCCGACGCAGATGTTGATCTCGTCCAGACCATCGAGCACGTCCAGTTTGGTCAGAGCAAGCCCGTTTATACCACCAACCCGCACGGCATGGCGGACCAGAACCGCGTCAAACCAGCCACAGCGGCGCGGACGCCCCGTAACCGTGCCAAACTCATGCCCACGCTCGCCAAGGCGGCGGCCAATACCATCATGCAGTTCGGTCGGGAATGGCCCTTCCCCCACACGGGTGCAGTATGCCTTGGCAATACCCAGCACAAACCCCGCAGCCGACGGCCCCATGCCAGACCCCGTGCCTGCATTGGAAGCTACCGTGTTGGAACTGGTTACAAACGGATAGGTGCCGTGGTCCACGTCCAGCATGACCGCCTGCGCGCCTTCGAACAGAATCCGGCGGCCATTGCGGCGGGCATCGTCCAGAATGTCCCATGTTGCAGCCATAAAGGGCAGTACCTTGGGGGCAACATCGCTCAGGAACGCCAGCAATTCTTCCTTGGCAAAGGTTGGCGCGCCAAGACCTGCCAGCAGCGTGTTATGGTGCAGGAGCAGTTCATCCAGCTTCCAGTCCAGCGTTTCCGGCTCGGCCAGATCGCACAGACGGATGGCGCGGCGGGCAACCTTGTCCTCATAGGCGGGGCCAATGCCACGGCCAGTGGTGCCAATCTTGCGGTCACCACGCGCGGCCTCACGCGCACGGTCAAGCGCACCATGCACGGGCAGGATAAGGGGAACATTTTCCGCAATCTTCAGGGTTTCGGGCGTCACCTTCAGCCCCTGTTCGCCAATACGGGCAATTTCGGCCAGCAGGGCCTGCGGGTCCACCACAACGCCATTGCCGATAATGCCCAGCTTGCCACTGACCACACCCGAAGGCAGCAGTGACAGCTTGTAAACCTGATTACCAACAACCAGCGTATGGCCCGCATTGTGACCGCCCTGAAAACGCACCACCACGTCAGCCCGGCTGGCCAGCCAGTCAACAATTTTGCCTTTGCCTTCATCGCCCCACTGGGCGCCGATCACGGTTACGTTGGACATAGACGGTCTGCTCCTGAAAAAAACTGCCTGCTGGTCAAAAAAGAAAAAGTCACACCCAAGGGCAAGCCCTCAGGCAAGGTCCACCCGTTGGGTGCCTGAAAGGACAATGCTACACCCCTGATGCCGCGCCTCGGCCTCGGCCTCGGCACCCGTGGCAAAACCGCGCACGGTGGCGTAGCCCTGCTCCCGCAGGGCCGCAGCCTGCTGCCGGTTGGCGTCCACCGCCAGATACACACGCGCACGAGCTGGCGCGGGCGGGATCATGCGGAACAGCACATCGGGGCGCAGGGTTAGCCCGCAGGCCGGTTCGTTATCATTGCAGATGTAGCGCCCACCTCGGCCCAGCTCTTCCGAGCGGCCAACGGCAAACAGCGTGACGCACACCCCTGTATGGTACTTCCAGCCCCGGAACTCTACCGGGTCCACGGTCATGCGCAGGCTCGGGCAGATTTCGCGCAGGGCGGCAACCGTATCAATCAGCCGATCCAGAACAATGCGGGCCTTGGGGGGCAAGGTCAGTTCCGCCAGTTGCGCCACAGTGTGCTCAGCAGCTCCCGTGGCGTCCAGCAGGGCAATAAGTGTTGCCGCCAGTGCGCCACCATGTTGGGCCACGGCTGCTGCATCCTTGCGGTCGAGTGCGCGCATAAGAGCCGGGCGCTGGGCTGCGGGCACAGCCGCCTCTTCCAGTAAAGCGGGAATAAAGGGCGGCATGGTCAGGTCGAAAGAGACATCCTTGACGCCCAGACGCATCAGCGCCTCGGCACCAATGGACATGACCTCGGCATCCGCCTCGGGGGAATCCGGGCCGATCAGCTCAATGCCGGTCTGCATGATCTGGCGGCTGCTCTCTTCCGCGGCAACGGGCGCCACCACAACACAGGGTCCGGCGTAGGAGACACGGAGCGGGCGCGGCAGCCCGGCAACACGAGTCGCGGCCATACGGGCGATCTGGGGAGTAATATCGGGGCGCAGCACCATCATGCGCCGTGTATCGGGGTCCATAACCCTGAAGCACTGTTCCGCCAGAGCCACCCCCGCACCGGCAAGGTAGGTCTCCTCAAATTCCATAAGAGGCGGGCGGACGCTGTCGTAGCCGTGGGAGGCAAACACATCCATAAGAGTGGCCACACCCCGCGCTTCCGTTCGGGCATCGGGGGTCAGCAGATCTACAAAGCCAGCAGGCAGCAGGGCCGGGCTAAAGGGCGGGTCGTCCGTCATGCCTCGGGCTATAGCACTCCCCGCTCCGCCCGTCATGCCCGCGGGTGTGTTCTTTTGCGCCTTTTGCCATACAAAACGGCTCGCGGGTCAGCCGTCGGCCACGCCGGGCAGTGTTTCCCACCCTGTTCCTATAAAGGTCAGCACCCGCCGCCCCACGCCATCGGCCCGCAGCACGACCAGATTCTGGTCCTCGAACCAGGCCAGAAGGCGGCGCGCCCGCCCCTTGGAGACCGTGCCATACACCTTTGCTATCTGCGCATCGGACGGGCATGGAGCGCGCTCGATGGCCGCACGGGCCAGAAACAGAAAGACCGCCTGCAAATCCTCCGGCAGAGCCGATGCGCGGGATTCGGCCTCCTGCCATTCGGTGGAGGTGGACATATCCTCACTTACACCGCTGCGGGCTGTGGCCAGCGCGCGGTTGAAGCGCCGCAGGTCCAGCGCATTGCGGCCCAGCCCTGCAATGCGGCACCGCACCAGAAAGTCCTGATACAGAACCGGCACGGGCCTGAAGGACGAATCCTCATCCTCCATCATATCCCGCAAAATAGCGGTCATGCGGGCTTCGCGCTCACCTTGCGTTTCGGCCGTGTCTTCCGTGCCATCCGGCTCAGACTGCACACTGGCCTGTGCCTCGCCGTGGGCTGCAAGCTGGGTGAGCAGGTCTGGTGCGGCGGGTGCTGGAGCCTTGCGCTGGCGGGAGGGAAGTTCATGCACCGGCACGGGGGCCAGAATAAGCTCGTGCACCGGAGCGGTTGGCGGTTCAAACGGAGCAAGCACCGGCCCGGCCGAACGGCTTTCTGTTTCCACCGTGCCAATACGGACCGAGAGCGGCCTGCGGCTGAGCGCTGGCCCAAGAGCCACAAACGTGCCGCGTGCAAGGTCACGGAACGCTTCGGCCTGCCTGCGCTCCATACCCAGCAGGTCGGCTGCGCGCGCCATATCAATATCGAGAAAGGTGCGGCCCATCAGAAAGTTGGAGGCTTCCGCCGCCACGTTCTTTGCCAGCTTGGCCAGACGCTGCGTGGCAATAATGCCTGCAAGACCACGTTTGCGTCCACGGCACATCAGGTTGGTCATGGCCCCAAGGGAGGCACGGCGCGCTTCGTCCGAGACCTCGCCCGCTGCCGCAGGGGCAAAAAGCTGGGCTTCGTCCACCACTACCAGAACGGGGTACCAGTGCTGGCGCGGCACCTCGAACATACCACCCAGAAAAGCCGCCGCCCAGCGCATCTGCTGGTCCGCGTCCAGCCCTTCCAGATTAAGCACAACGGAGGCACGGTGCATGCGCATGCGCTCGCCCGCCGCATGCAGGGCCATTTCCGAGTGATCGGCCCCGTCTATGACCAGATGGCCAAATTTTTCGGCCAGACTGACAAAGTCCCCTTCGGGGTCAATAATGGCCTGCTGCACCATACGGGCGGACTGCTCCAGCAGACGCCGCAGAAGGTGCGACTTGCCAGAACCGGAATTCCCCTGAACCAGAAGACGCGTGGCCAGCAGTTCGCCAAGGTCCATCTGTGCCGGACCACCCCCCGGCACGTCCCCCATTGTGATCATATTGTTCATGACTGGAGGAGATACCGCCTTGCCCCACCCTTGCGCAACCATGCCTCCACCCCCTTTGCCGCGGCCCGGCCCGTGGCAAGGCAGGCATGGAGCAGGTAGCCACCGGTCGGGGCCTCCCAGTCCAGCATTTCCCCTGCGACAAACACACCGGGAAGAGCCTTGAGCATGAAGGCGTCATCACATGCTGCCTGCGTAACCCCTCCGGCCGTGGAAATAGCGCGGGCCAGCGGTTCGGGCGCATAAAAAGTAAGTGGCAGGGCCTTGATCAGAGCAGCAAGCCCGCGCGGGTCTGTCGGCACCTCCGCACTGACCTCACGCAGCAAACCAATAGCTGCGGGTGCGAGCCTGATAGCCTTGCGCAAACGGTTGCTCAGGCTCTCCCGCACACGGGTGGCCCGTAGCCTGTCCAGCAGGTCCTGCTCGCTCAGGTCGGGGCGCAGATCGCACAGAACCGTCGCTTGGCCATGCGCGGTTATGGCCTGCCGCACAGTACGGGAGAGGGCATACAGCGCGCCCCCTTCCAGCCCTGTGCGGGTCACCACAATTTCGCCACGCACACGCCTGCCTTCAAAGGTCAGGGCAACCGGCTTGAGGGGGGTTCCCGCAAAACGCTCGGCAAACAGGGCCGACCACTGGGTAAGGAACCCACAATTGGCAGGCTCCAGTGGCGCAACCTCAACCCCGCGTTGTTGCAGCAGAGGCACCCAGCCGCCAGAACTACCCAGCCGGGGCCAGCTTGCCCCACCAAGGGCCAGCACAACGGCATCCGCCGTCACCTTGGCCTGATGCGCCACCGCATCCCCCGCCCGATGCCTACTACAAAGGAGTTTCTGGTCCTCCCCCCAACCCAGCCACTCCACACGGGTCTGGAAAGTAACGCCTGTGGTATTCAAACGGGCAAGCCATGCGCGCAGTAGGGGGGAAGCCTTCATCCCCACAGGGAAGACCCTGCCGGAGGAGCCTATAAAACTTTCCTGCCCCAACCCTGCCATCCAGTCGCGGATGTCGGGCATGGTCCATGCGTCCAGTGCTGGCTGCAACCATGAACTGGCAGGACCATACCGCTCCAGCACTGCTGCATGGTCCTCCGAATGGGCGATGTTCAACCCACCCCGCCCGGCCATAAGGAACTTGCGGCCAAGGCTTGGCATGCGCTCCATAACCTGCACGGCACAGCCCGCCCCGGCCAGATACTCGGCCGCAGCAAGCCCTGCCGGACCACCACCCACAACAATAATACGCGGTTGATCGGTCATGGGCAGTTAAAGGCGTGTGTCATTCAGGTTTCTGGCCTGCCGCACGAACAGCCTGCGCCAGACCACCAATCTGCTCAAGCACACGCGGTACGGTCTGGGGCGTGGCGCGCCCTTGCTCGTCCAGCGTTTCGGCCAGTGTGGCCAGCAGGACGGAGGCCACCACCGCGCCATCGGCTATGCTGGACGCCTGCGCGGCCTGCTCGGGCGTACGCACACCAAAACCAATGGCTATGGGCAGGTCGGTGGCCGCCCGCACGCGGGGAATGGCACCAGCAAGATCATGCGCGCTGGCCGAGCGGGTGCCCGTAATGCCGACAATGCTCACATAATAAACAAAGCCGGATGCATGCGCGAGCACATACTCCAGACGCGCATCGGGCGTGGTCGGGGCTACCAGACGGATAATATCCAGCCCCGCGGCCTGCGCGGGAGCGGCAATAACCGCACCTTCCTCGGGGGGGAGGTCAACCAGAATAAGCCCGTCCACCCCGGCGGCGGCGGCATCCTTGCAGAAGCGTTCGTAACCATAGGCTTCCACCGGATTGACATAGCCCATCAGAATAACCGGGGTTTCGTCATTATCCTTACGGAACTCGGCCACCATATCCAGCACACCGACCAGCGTGGCACCCGCCTTGAGGCCACGCAGAGCCGCGGCCTGAATAACCGGACCATCGGCCGAAGGGTCGGAAAAAGGCATACCAACCTCGATCAGGTCGGCACCGGCTGCTGGCATGGCGCGGAACAGCTCCAGCGAAGTCGCCCGGTCGGGGTCATACGCCTCCAGATAAGGAATGAGCGCACCACGGCCTTCGGCAGCAAGGGCTTTAAAACGGGCGGCAATACGGCTCACAGCGTAACTCCCAGATGCTCGGCAACAGTAAAGATGTCCTTGTCCCCCCGGCCGGACAGATTGACCACCAGCAATGTATCCTTGGGCAGGGTGGGGGCGATTTTGGCCGCGTAGGCCACAGCATGCGCCGATTCGAGGGCGGGAATAATCCCCTCCAGCTTTGTGCAGAGCTGGAAGGCATCCAGCGCCTCGGTATCGGTGGCACCCACATATTCCGCACGCCCGATGTCATTCAGCCAAGAATGTTCCGGCCCAACGCCGGGGTAATCCAGCCCGGCGCTGATGGAGTGGGCCTCATCAATCTGCCCGTCCGCATTCTGCAACAGGTAAGTGCGGTTGCCGTGCAGCACACCAGGGCGACCGCGTTCAATGGAGGCAGCCGTTTTGCCGCTATCCAGCCCGTGGCCTGCCGCTTCCACGCCAATCAGGCGCACGGACGTATCATCCAGGAACGGGTAGAAAATACCCATGGCGTTGGAGCCACCGCCAATGGCTGCGACCACCACGTCGGGCAGGCGACCTTCGGCGGCGCGCATCTGCTCCTTGGTTTCCTCCCCGATCACACTCTGGAAGTCACGCACCATGGCGGGGTACGGGTGCGGGCCAGCCACGGTGCCGATCAGCATGTAGGTGTCGGCCACATTGGCCACCCAGTCCCGCATGGCTTCGTTCATGGCGTCCTTGAGCGTGCCTGCCCCTGCGGTTACGGGCACGACCTCCGCCCCCAGCAGGCGCATGCGGAACACGTTGGGCTTTTGCCGCTCCACATCGGTGGCACCCATGTAGATCACACATTTCATGCCAAACAGGGCGCATACGGTGGCGGTGGCCACACCATGCTGTCCAGCCCCGGTCTCGGCTACAATACGGGTACGCCCCATGCGGCGGGCGAGCAGGATCTGCCCCATGACGTTGTTGAGCTTGTGCGAACCCGTATGGTTCAGCTCCTCACGCTTGAGGTAGATTTTTGCGCCCCCAAACGCCTCGGTCATCCGGCGGGCAAACCAGAGCGGGCTGGGGCGGCCAATATAATCGGTCTGGTAGTACACCAGCTCCTTGTGGAACGCGGGGTCGGCCTTGGCTGCCTCGTACGCCTCGTTCAGTTCCAGAATAAGGGGCATGAGCGTTTCCGCCACAAAGCGGCCACCATAGCGGCCACCAAAATGACCATGTTCGTCAGGCTGCTGCCTGAAGGAATTGCTCTGCGCCGCCGCGCCGCCGTGTTCGATCGGGTTCGCCATTATTCGTCCTGCCGCTCCTTATAACCCCATGGCGTGCCCTGTGGGGTGCCACATGTTTTTATCTTTTCAACTGGCAAAATGGCTTACCAGAAGTGCTACCGCATTGCACGGTCCCGTGCAGTCATCTTGCCATAAACCGAACAAAGGCGTCATACTTACGCCACGCACATGCTCCGGGGGGGGGCAACCGCCAGAACCGGAATACAGGTGCGCGTGCCCACAGGGCAAAAACTGGGAGAATCGCATGTTTCTGGCCCACAGGCCCGGTATGCCTGCTCGCGCCGTTGAAACGGAAGACGATGCCAAAAACGCTGTATGGCTGGATCTTCTCAACCCCACTCCACAGGAACTGGAACTGGCGGAAAAACTCTGCGGCCAGCCCATTCCCACACTTGATGACCTGAGTGCCATCGAAAGTTCCTCCCGCATCAGCGTGCGCAATGGAGCGGCTTTTCTGTCCTCCCCCCTGCTGCGCAAGAGCGGGTCGGACTTCCAGACCATGCCCGTCGGTTTTATCCTGACCGAAAAACGGCTCTTTACCATCCGCTTCCAGTTCTATCTGGCGTTCGAGACGGTCGCCCAGCTTGTGGCGGACTGTGTGGCCTCCGCCATGCCGCCCCCGCACACCACGCCCGATCGCCAGACAACACAACCCCCGCCAACCGAGATCCCCCCCCAGCACGAAACCCTGCTCCATTCGGGGGAAATACTGGTGGCGCTGATCGAAGCCATTGTGGACCGACTGGCCGATATTCTGGAAAGCATGGGCAACCTGCTCGATACCCTCTCGCACGATATTTTTCGCGCACGCACGCAACAGACCCCCATCCGCAACGTGGCCGTGTGGCAGCGCAACCTGCTCCAGCGGGTGGGAGAGGCAGGCAATCTGTGCTCGCGCATGCGGGACACACTACTGGGGATGGAACGCATAGCCCTGTTCCTGAGTGAAAGCCGGAAAACCGCATCCTCCCTTCCGGTCACGGGGGTTGCCCTGTGCACGCCCCGCTCATCCCCCCCCACATCCCTTGCCACCCCCGCACCGGATGAAGACGGCAAGGTCACCGCAGCCTATGCCCTGTCTGGCGTTCTGCGCGCGCGCATAACATCGGTCAGCCATGACCTGTCCTCGCTCGATGCCTATGTCTCCCAATCACAGGACAAGGTGGAGTTCCTGCTTGATGCAACACTGGGGTTCATCAACATTGAACAGAACGGGGTGATGAAGGTGCTGACCGTGGTCAGCTTCATTGGGGTGGCGCCAACCCTGATTGCTGGCATTTATGGTATGAATTTCAAATACATACCGGAACTGGACTGGTCTTTTGGCTACTGGTACTCGCTCGGGCTCATGGCCACGACCATTGTGCTGCCCCTGCTCTGGTTCTGGAAAAAAGGCTGGCTCGGGGGCATCAAGTAGCCCCCGCGCACAACCGCGCCATGCCCCATATCCTGTGTTGACGATCAAATCCGCCGCAGGTATCATCCGCCCCCAGACGCTGGCTGACTTCACCTGCCCAGCGGTATCCCTCCCGTCAGGTTCCTTCTGGCTCGGACATGTCTTATCAGGCATGCTTGCTTTCCGGTCCCCCCGACCGGCTCTGCCGTGCATGGAACGACCCGTGACCTTCCCCTTTTGAACTTCTCTTGCCAGTCAGGGCATTTCTAGATGCATCTTGCGGAACTCAAGGCCAAGTCCCCAGCCGACCTTCTGGCCTGCGCTGAAGACCTGAATATCGAAAACGCGTCCTCCCTGCGTAAGCAGGACATGATGTTCGCCATCCTCAAAACACTGGCGGACAATGATCAGGCCATTTATGGCGAAGGCACGCTTGAGATCATGCATGACGGGTTTGGATACCTGCGTGCGCCCGAATCCAACTACCTCCCCGGCCCGGATGATATTTATATCTCCCCCACACAGGTCCGCCGCTTTGGCCTGCGCACGGGGGATACGGTTGAAGGGCAGATTCGCGCCCCACGGGATGGCGAACGTTACTTCTCCATGCTCAAGATCAACACGATCAATTTTGAGTCTCCCGACGCGGTTCGCCACCGGATCAACTTTGATAACCTGACCCCGCTCTACCCCGAGCGCCGCTTGCAGATGGAAGTGGAAAGTCAGGCCACAGCCCCCGAACCCAAGGGCGACAAAAACAAAAAGGGAGCCCAGAAGGACTTCACCCCACGGGTGATCGACCTTGTCTCCCCCATTGGCATGGGCCAGCGCGCCCTGATCGTCGCCCCCCCGCGTTCGGGCAAAACGGTCATGCTCCAGAGCATTGCCTCCTCCATTTCGGCCAACCACCCCGAAGTCTTCCTGATCGTGCTGCTCATTGACGAACGGCCCGAGGAAGTCACGGACATGGCCCGCTCCGTACGCGGCGAAGTTATTGCCTCCACCTTTGACGAACCGGCACACCGCCACGTGCAGGTAACCGAAATGGTGCTCGAAAAAGCCAAACGCCTTGTTGAACACAAGCGCGACGTGGTGATCCTGCTCGACTCCATTACCCGTCTGGCGCGTGCTTACAACACGGTCGTGCCCTCATCGGGCAAGGTGCTGACCGGTGGTGTGGACGCCAACGCCCTGCAGCGGCCCAAGCGCTTTTTTGGTGCGGCCCGTAACATTGAGGAAGGTGGCTCCCTGACCATTATCGCCACCGCCCTGATCGACACTGGCAGCCGCATGGACGAAGTGATCTTTGAGGAATTCAAGGGCACGGGTAACTCCGAGCTTATCCTTGATCGCAAACTGGCAGACAAGCGCACCTTCCCCGCTATCGACATCACCAAGAGCGGCACGCGTAAGGAAGAACTGCTTGTTGACCGTTCCACCTTGTCCAAAATGTGGGTGCTGCGCCGGATTCTGGCGCCCATGGGCACCATGGACGCCATGGACTTCCTGCTCGACAAGCTCAAATACAGCAAAACGAACAATGACTTCTTTGAAGCCATGAACAACTAGACTAACTACAGTTAGCCCTTGGAGCAGGCCGCATTTGCTTAAACCTCTATCAGGCTGAAGCGGATGCGGCCTCCTTTTTGCGGATCGTCAGCAGCACACTACCATCAGGCTGGGGCACATCGGCGAGAATGATGTTGCCCAACGCCTGCACGGAGCGGCTGACATTGCGGTGCGGCTCCTCGCCTATCAGGCGCACCACCAGCAGACTACCCGGTGGCAGCACATCCAGCGCCAGACGGGTGCGAACAAATGTCATGGGGCATTTTTCCCCTGTAATATCCAGAACCGCCGGGCAGGTACCGTCCTCCCGTCCCGGCATCAGGGTATCATTCATGCAGACTTTCCTCCTTTCGAGGGGAAAAACGACAGGCCAGCATCATACAGACAGGCATACACACCATAAAAAAACTGTATGATGGTGTAAAATTGGACAAACACCTCTGATTTCGGCTACCTGAAAGACGAACGCAGAGATGATAACACTAGGCAGGGTTTGTGACCTTGAAGGTACAAGCGGCAGAATCACGGATTGAGCAGCTGTGTATCGAACACGGCCTGAAAATGACCGGACAACGGCGCGTTATCGCACGTGTTCTTTCCGAAGCAGACGACCACCCGGACGTGGAGGAACTGTACCGCCGTGCGGCAGTGCTGGACTCCCGCATTTCGGTGGCAACCGTGTATCGCACGGTGCGGCTGCTTGAGGAAAAAGGCATTCTGGAACGCCGGGACTTTGGCGGCGGACGTGCTCGATACGAAGCAACAGAACATGGTCGGCACCATTACCACCTGATCGACGTTGATAACGGGAAAGTGATCGAGTTTGAGGACCCGGAACATGAGGCCTTCATGATGAAGGTGGCGGACCGACTTGGATTCGAGTTTGTCTCCATGCGGCTGGAGCTGTTTGGTAAAAAACGCCAGCCCGCAAATGCTTCCTCCGGCAAAACAACGCCCCGTTCACGCCGCAAGGGAGACCAGACATGAGTTCCACACAAACCACGGGCGGCCTTTCGGCGCTGGAGTTGGACCGGTCTCGCTTTCCCGAACTGCATGGCGGTAGCCTGAGTGTCCGCATTGCCGAAACAGACGATGAGCGCGATGCGGCCCAGGCCCTTCGCTACCGCGTTTTCTACGAGGAAATGGGAGCCCACCCCAGCGCCGAAACCCTGCGCCTGAAGCGTGATATTGACGAGTTTGACAGTGTTGCCGACCATCTTCTGGTCATCGACAACGCCATTGCCTCGGACGCACGCGGTGTTGTGGGGACCTATCGCCTTGTGCAGGGCGATGCGGCCCAAAAGATCGGGCGATTCTACTCCTCCAACGAATACGATATTACCCCGCTCAAGGAATTCCCCGGCAGATTGCTCGAAGTCGGGCGCTCCTGCGTGGACAAGAACTACCGTGGCCGGGCGGCCATGCAGCTTTTGTGGCGCGGCATTGCCTCCTACATCTTCCTGCACCGCATTGATCTGCTGTTTGGCTGCGCTAGCCTGCCCTGCACAGACCCGGACCAGATCGCGGATGAGTTGACCTATCTCTACCACAACCATCTGGCTCCCCCCGCCCTGCGTGTTAGCGCACTGGAAAGCCGCCGGGTTGAAATGCTGCGCACGGACCCGCATACGCTGAACGTACGCCGCTGCCTTGTCGGCCTGCCGCCCCTTATCAAAGGGTATCTGCGCCTTGGCGGTTATGTGGGGGATGGCGCGGTTATTGACCCGCAGTTTAACACCACGGACGTTGCCATTCTGGTTAAAAGCGAACTTCTGGCGGACAAATACTACCGTCATTACGAACGCCGCCTGCGCGATGCTCTGGACTAAGTCGCGCACGGCGGCAGGCTGCTGCCCTGATTTTTAACGAATCCATCAGGCGGGCGGGCGTCCCGCCTGTGCCATGAGCGCCCCAATGCCCCCAAAAACCGTGTTGTCCCGCTTTTGTCCAAAACGGGCAACTCTCAGTTTTGCTGCTCTCCTGCTGGGCTTGGGGGGTGTATCCACTCTGGCATTACCGCCTCTTCACGCTCTCCCTGTGCTGCTCCTGACCTTTGGGCTGTTCGGGCATATACTCAACACAACCCAGAGCTGGCGGCGCGCGGCATGGGCGGGCGCTCTGTTCGGGTTCGGGTTTTATACCGCCGGTCTTTACTGGCTGGTCAACGCAGTTCTCATTCGCGCGGATGAGTTCTGGTGGTTTGTCCCGTTTCCCTCCCTTGGCTGCGCGCTTATTCTGGCCCCCACTGTGGCCGTACCTGCCGCATTGTGCATTTTTCTGCCCGCTGGCATGCGCCGCCTGAGCGCTTTTGCCGCCCTGTGGACCCTGTTTGATATGGGGCGCACGTTCATCTTCAGTGGTTTTACGTGGAACGCGCTAGGCAGCAGCTTTGCCATTCCCGGTTCTGTGGGCAGTCTGCTTATCCAGCCCGCCGCATGGGTGGGAGAAGATGGCCTGACCCTTGCCCTGATCCTGCTGTCCACGCTCTGTGGCGCAACCTTGCTTGAACAAACACCTCTGGCGCGCTGGGCCAGCCAAATAGCTGTGCCCCGTAGCACACCGGCTCCGTGCCTGTCTTTCCTGCGCCTGCGTGTTTTTGCCTGTTCGGTGGCGGGTGTTCTTGTCTGGTGTGCGGCTGGCGGTTTACGGCTTTGCACAGTCCATCCAACAGGTGAGCCCGGCCCCATTGCCGTGATCGTGCAGGGGAATGTGCCTGAATCCGAAAAAATCGGACGGCAGACCCCGCGAGATATTTTCATGCGTTACCTGGGGCTGACCGCACAGGGCGTGCAGGCCGCACAGGCGTTGCAGACCACACAGCGCAAGCCGGGGGAGCACTTCCGGCCCATTGTTTTCCTCTGGCCTGAAACATCTTTTCCCGGTTACGACCTGATACAGGATAGCCCGCGGGCACGGCAGGCCATTATGGAATGGGCCGTTGGGGCAGATGCGGGTATTATTGGCGCATTGCGCATGGATACTGGCGGGCATTACCGCAACTCCGTTGTGGCTCTGGCCCCGGACGGGGCCATACAGGCTGTGTATGACAAAGCCCGGCTTGTGCCTTTTGGCGAATATCAACCGCCGTTCATTCCCCTCCAGATTGTGCCACAGGGTGGCATGGCGGCAGGGCCGGGGCCACAGACGTGGCATCTGGCCGACATTCCCGCCGTTGGTCCCCTTGTGTGTTACGAGGTTATTTTTTCAGGCGATGTGGTTGATCGGCATGACCGCCCCCGCTGGCTGGCCAATGTGACGAATGATGCATGGTTCGGGAACAGTGCTGGCCCACGCCAGCACCTTTCCTCCGTGCGTCTGCGCGCGGTGGAAGAGGGGCTTCCCGTGGCTCGCGCCGCCAATACCGGTATTTCCATCGCCTATGACGGTATGGGCCATATGCTGGACCATCTGGGCTGGGGCAAGGCTGGAGTACTCACCGTGGCACTCCCTGCCTCACTTCCGCCAACCTTGTTTGGCTTGATGGGACAATCCATTCCGCTGGCCCTGTGCGTTATGCTCCTGACGCTGGCCTGCATACCCCGCCGTAACCGCCTGCAATCCCCCAACAGCACAACACAGCCCTAAAAAGGGAGGCATTGTTATGGTGGCATTATCCAACGTTTTTCTGGAACATTACCAATTTTCCTTTATGAAACGTTAAGATTACATGTTATCCGTCCACCTGTTCCAGCCTTCACAGCCGCGGGAAAAAACCCAGTCGTGAGCAAAACCGAGCCTCTGACGGATCCAGCCTCCACGATATCCACCCATGCCGAAACGATAGATGCCCATGTTGGCAAACGTATCCGGCTACGCAGAACACTGCTGGGACTATCGCAGGAAAAACTGGGGGAGGCGCTTGGGGTCACGTTCCAGCAAATTCAAAAATATGAACGTGGCACCAACAGGGTTGGCGCGTCCCGGCTGTATGACATTGCTACCGCACTGGACGTGCCCATCAGCTTCTTTTTTGATGATATGCTACCCTCCCCTACAGGGAGCATGACCAACAGAGGCTTTGCCGAAACACGCAAACCTTTTGGCGCGCCTGCCCCCTCCCCCATTCCGCCAGCCTCCACCGCCATGCAGACCATGACGGACGAACAGAGCCTGCTGGCCAGAAAAGAAACGCTGGATCTGGTCCGCGCCTATTACCAGATACCGGACAAGGCTTTACGGCAGAAAATGCTGGACCTCATCCAGTCCATGGCGCGCGCCAGCACTCCGGACTGAAAACAGACACCTCCCCACCAGTTCCATCCAGCATACATAAAAAGGGGCGGTACTTGCGTACCGCCCCTTCTGGCATTGACCGTTTTGGAAAAAAACGAAGATCAGAAGCTCTGATCGTCTCCACCACCCCAGTCTCCGCCACCGGCATCTCCGCCCCAATCGCCACCACCTGCGTCAAACCCCTGATCGGCCTGCACACCGGCTCCGGCAAAGGGGTCTGCCCCTGTGTCTCCGTAATTGTTCACAATGGTTTCGTTGGTCGTTGCACCACCCATGCCGCCATCCCCCATACCGCCATCATGGTGGCCGCTAAAAAGGCTGGTCAGGGCGTTGGCCGCCAGCATGCCGCCAGCAACACCCGTGGCCGTTGTAAGCGCACTGCCCAAAAAGCCCGACCCACCAGAAAAGGAGGAAGGCTGCATGCCATAGGGCATGGGCTGCGGCTGGTACTGCGGAGGCATGGCTGGCCGGCCACCCCAGCCCGGAGGCGGGGCAGACTGCGGCTGGGCGGACTGGCCACCACCAAACAGACCACCAAAAAATCCGCCCGACTTCTGCTGCCCGGCATTGCTCTGCTGCTGGGCAGCCTGCAAAGCCTGCTGCGCCTGCTGGAGCTGGAACTGAAGCTGCTGTATCCGATTCTGCGCCTGCACCAGTGCGGCTTCCTGCACCACGGCCATCTGGGTCACGCGGTAGCGGGCTTCGGGGTATTTCTGGAATTCCTGCGCAATAAACTGGTCTGCCTGCTGGTCAATTGCAGGCAGGTTGGGCTGGCTCCCCGGCACGCTGCCAAAGCCGCCCTGAGCAGCACCGCCAACACGGGCCATAAATTTTTCAATAAGGTCGCGTTCTTCGTTTGTCATTCCATACCTTCCCGCCCTGACGGGCCAATTACAGCACCAGAGCTTTGTGCCAGAACACTCTGGCCAAGATGTGGCGCGCCCACAAGCCTGTTACAAGAGAGTACGCCACGAAGGAAACCCTGCCATAAGGCCCGCCTTCTCTTTCGGTCTGGCGCGCGGGGCTGTATGGTGTGGCCAAGCGTGCCCTGCGCACATTCAACCTGACCGTCATATTGCGGAGTTTCATCCCTATCATGGACCCGGCGTCTCCCCGCCCCACAGAGCGGCCCCTTTCCTTTCAGGATCTTATCCTGACCCTGCACCAGTTCTGGTCTAAACAGGGGTGCGCCATTCTCCAGCCCTATGATCAGGAAATAGGTGCTGGCACACTTTCCCCCCACACCACGTTGCGGGCTTTGGGGAGCAAGCCTTGGAAGGCCGCCTACGTGCAGCCCTGCCGCCGGCCATCCGACGGCCGGTATGGAGAAAATCCAAACCGCCTCCAGCATTACTACCAGTATCAGGTCCTGCTCAAACCCACTCCGGAGGAAAGCCAGAAGCTCCTGCTGGACAGCTACCGCGCCATCGGCATTGACCCCGACAAGCACGACATCCGCTTTGTGGAAGATGACTGGGAAAACCCGACCATAGGTGCCTGGGGGCTGGGCTGGGAGGTCTGGTGCGATGGTATGGAAGTTACGCAGTTTACGTACTTCCAACAGGTTGGCGGCATTCCCGTAACCCTGCCCTCCACGGAGCTGACATACGGGCTGGAACGTCTGGCCATGTATGTGCAGGGTGTCGAGAATGTTTATGATCTGGACTACAATGGCGCGGGCCTGACCTATGGCGACGTGTTCTTGCGGGCCGAGCAGGACTACTCGCGCCATAATTTTGAACTGGCCAATACGGACCTTTTGTTCCAGCACTTTAGCGATGCGGAAAAGGAAAGTGTGGCCCTTGCCGAGGCAGGCGTTGCCCAGCCCGCCTACGACCAGTGCCTGAAAGCCAGCCATCTGTTCAACCTGCTTGATGCGCGCGGCGTCATCAGCGTAAGCGAACGCGCGGCCTATATTGGCCGGGTGCGCACACTGGCAAAACTGTGTTGCGAAACCTGGCTGGCAGGCGAGGACAAATAAGACCATGCCCGAATTGCTGATTGAACTTTTTTCCGAAGAAATTCCAGCCCGCATGCAGCAACAGGCAGGGGATACCCTGCTCCGCCTGCTCAGTGAGGCACTGGCCCCACTCAACCCGGTCGATGCCAGAAGCTACACGGGCCCGCGCCGCATTGCCGCCTCCCTGAATCTGGACGAAATGGTGCCCGGCCGCACTGTTTCCGAACGTGGCCCGCGTGAGGGTGCGCCGGAAAAAGCACTGGAAGGCTTTACCCGCAAGCATGGTGTGAGCAAGGATGCGCTAACCCTGCAAAACGGCTTCTGGATGCTCGAACGTGAGGAAGCCCCGATTGGGGCCGCAGCACACATTGCCGCCATTATGCCCGACCTGCTGCGCCGCTTCCCCTGGCCCAAATCCATGCGCTGGGGTGCTGGTAACGCCATGACATGGGTACGCCCCCTGCGACGGATCATCTGCCTGCTAGATGGCCAGATTGTACCATTCTCGATGGCCACGGCGGAAGATAACGGCCACAACCTGAATGCTTCCAACCAGACCGAGGGACACCGCTTCCTCAACCCCGGCGCAATGGAAGTGACCAGTGCCGCGCAATGGCAGCAGGGGTTACATGAACGCCATGTGATGGTGCATGCCGCCGAACGCCGCCAGAGCATTACAACGGGGCTGAACGCCCTTGCACAGGCCGAAGGGCTGAGCATTGTGCCCGATGCCGGGCTGGTGGACGAAGTGGCGGGGCTTGTCGAATGGCCCGTGCCCTTCCTTGGTCAGATTGACCCCATCTTCATGGACCTCCCCCCCGAGGTCATGCAGGTGTCCATGCGCGTCAACCAGCGCTACTTTGCCCTGCGTAACAGCGATGGCTCGGCAGCTCCACGTTTTGCTTTTGTAGCCAACATTATTCCCACCGATGATGGCACGCTGGTTGTTAGCGGGAACGAACGTGTGCTACGCGCCCGCTTTGCCGATGCACGGCACTTCTGGAACCTTGACCGCAAACACAGCCTTGCCTCCCGCGTGGAAGGGCTGAACAGCATTACCTTCCATGCCAAACTTGGCTCACAGGGGGACCGTACCCGGCGCATGGTGCGCCTTGCAGGCCTTCTGGCCGACATGACCAGCGCACCCAGAAACCAGTGTGAACGCGCGGCAGAATTGAGCAAAACCGACCTGACGACCGGCATGGTTGGGGAATTCCCCGAGTTGCAGGGTGTCATGGGCGGTTACTATGCCCGCCATGACGGCGAACATGCCGATGTAGCTCAGGCTATTAGCGAGCATTACACCCCCCGCGGCCC
Organism: Acetobacter lambici; assembly: GCF_011516885.1. Taxonomy (GTDB): domain Bacteria; phylum Pseudomonadota; class Alphaproteobacteria; order Acetobacterales; family Acetobacteraceae; genus Acetobacter; species Acetobacter lambici. The sequence continues at coordinate 42,382 of NZ_WOTD01000004.1, forward strand.
GGGGGATGAGGTGCCGGTGGCCCCTGTTTCCGTCGTGCTGGGCCTTGCGGACCGGTTTGACATGCTGACCGCCTTTTTTGCCGCGGGCGAAAAACCATCCGGCTCGGGCGACCCGTTTGGCCTGCGCCGTACAGCCCTTGGCATTATCCGCCTGATCCGTGAAAACGGGCTACGGCTGGATCTGGCCAAACTGTTTGTGCTGGCCGCACAGGCTCTGCCCGAACCCCTGCGCCATGCACCCGATCTGGCCCTGCTGCCCCAGTTTACTGCCGAGCGCCTGCGCGTGCAGGTTCGTGCCGAAGGGGCACGGCATGATTGCCTTGCAGCAATCTCGGTCGATAATGAAGATACGGACATTGTGCGCCTGCTCGCCCGTGCACAGGCGTTGCAGACGATGCTGGAAACCGAAGACGGCAAGAACCTGCTGGCGGCAACCCGCCGTGCCGCCAACATTCTGCGCATTGAGGACAAAAAGGATGGCCCGCATGAGGGCGCGCCAGACCCCGCCCTGTTCGCTCAGGATGAAGAGCGGGCGCTTTACACCACGTTGCAAACGGTGGAACCAGCCGTGGAACAGGCTTTTGCTGCCGAGCACTTTGCCGATGCCATGCGCGCTGCCGCCAGCCTGCGCAAACCCCTTGATCGCTTTTTTGAAGGCGTGACGGTGAACGCACCAGAGCCTGCACTACGCCAGAACCGGCTTAAACTCCTGTCCCGCCTTGTGCGCATGATGCGGCTGATTGCCGACTTCAGCCAGATTGAAGGCTAAAAAAAATCCCCCACCTTCCGGTTCCGGAAAAATGGGGGATATAAAAACCTGAGTTGCAAAGCAAAGGGTTCGCACGGTCAGACCGTACGAACCCTTTGCGCTTTTATGGTCCCGAACGCGAACGCCCGCCAAAAAACAGACTGATAATCAGCAACACAACAAAAACAAACAGCAACACCTTGGCTATTTCCGAAAACCCGGATGCAGCACCGCTAAATCCGAACAGGGAAGCCAGAAGAGCAAAAATAAGAAAAACAATAATCCACCGTATCAACGCCATTATGGCCTCCCGTCATCCACGCTCATGCCATGAGTGTTTCATGATCCCATGAGGGTTTAACGCAAAATGGCGACCACGGTTCTGTGGTCGCCATTTTGGCATGACACTTTGTGTTCTGGCGATCAGTGCTCATCAGCTCCGGGAATAAGGTCATAACCCGGGCTCCCCGGCGCAGGACCGGGCGGAGGCACATTGCCAACTGCTATGCCAATAAGCTTGTCCGCAGCCGGTCCAATCTCACGCGCATCAATCGCGATGCCCAGATCACCACTGCTGCCACCACCAACCGCGTAAATCGTCTGCCCGGCCTGTAACAGGCTGGCCACACGCCCGGCCTCACGCGGAGACAGGTAAATGACCGAATGGTCCTTGAGCACAGCGCCACTCAGGTGGCCCCCAGCATCGTACAGAGGCATCCAGACCTCACCGTGGAGTACGAGGTCAGGACCTGCGATCATTTCGGGGGAGTGCAGCGGCATTTCAATAAAGCTGTCCTGCACGGTACGTCCACGCGGGCTGGAAACACTGAACGCGCGGATAATCGGCAGGACCTGTCCCTTGATCCCGCGAATATTCACCTTGTCGCCCACCTTGATCAGGCCCGCAAATGTATGAGCCTGTTCGGGGGAGACAAAAACCTGCGTGCCATCATTGAGCACAAAACCAACAATGCCGCCATGGGGTGCGGGCAGGAACTGCACCACACTCCCCGTAAACACCGGCAGGACCGACAGGTCATACACGCCTGTCGCCTGTTTTTCCGTTGTTGTCTGCCGGGAGGCAAAGGTGGTGCTCTGGGTTGGCTCCTCCTTATGGGCGGGGGCTGCCACCGCAACGGAAGATGCCAGAATCAGAGCAGACAAACTAAGCAAAGAGCGCATGAAACAACCACTAAGGACAGGCGCACCCCACCCGAACACGGGCAGGGCGCGGCAATGCGTGAGACTCGTGGCCATAGTCTGCCATTTAGGGCCATTCCCGCAAGAGCGGGAAAAGCGCGTCAGTGGCGGAAATGACGCATACCAGTAAACACCATGGCAATTCCCGCGGCATCTGCTGCGGCAATCACTTCATCATCGCGGATGGAACCACCGGGCTGAATAACTGCGGTCGCGCCTGCTGCCACAATGGTTTCCAGCCCATCGGCAAAGGGGAAGAACGCATCGGACGCCGCAACCGACCCCTGCGTGAGCGGTGTGGACTGGCCAGCAGCCTTTGCGGCTTCTCCACTTTTGCTGGCAGCAATACGCGCGGAATCCACGCGGCTCATCTGCCCCGCGCCAATACCCACCGTTGCACAATCCTTGGCATAAACAATGGCGTTGGATTTAACGTGCTTGGCCACGCGGAAGGCAAAGATCAGATCCTGCATTTCCTGTTCCGTGGGAACGCGCTTGGTCACAACCTTCAGGGCATCGGGGGCGACCCGCCCGTTATCACGCGTCTGAGCCAGAAAGCCCCCCGCGACCGAACGCACAACCGTACCAGCAGCGGTCGGGTCAGGCAGACCACCTGTCAGCAGCAGGCGCAGGTTCTTTTTGCGCGCCAGCAGCGCCTTGGCATCTTCCGCTGCATCGGGGGCTACAATGACTTCGGTAAAGATTGTGGAAATTTTTTCCGCCGTTGCTGCGTCCAACGGACGGTTCAGGGCAACAATCCCCCCAAAGGCGGAAACCGGGTCGCACCGTAGTGCCTGATCCCATGCGGTCGTCAGATCGCCAGAAACCGCAACCCCGCAAGGATTGGCATGTTTGACAATAACCACTGCGGGCTCATCAAACTCGGCTACGGCTTCAAAAGCGGCATCCGTATCGTTGATGTTGTTATAAGACAGCGCCTTGCCCTGCACCTGCACAGCGGTGGCTACACCGGGGCGGGTGGTGCCATCGCGGTAGAATGCGGCCTGCTGGTGGGGATTCTCACCATACCGCAGGATTTCGGCCCGCTGGCCAGCCAGGGCAAACCGCTCGGGGAACGCATCCTGCGCCTGCGCTGCAAACCATGCCGCAATGGCCGCGTCATACGCAGCAGTCCGAGCATAGGCCGCACCGGCATAAAACCGGCGTGTCTCCAGCGTGGTGCCACCATCGCCCAGTGCATCAATCAGCCCTTCGTACTGGGCCGGGTCTGTCAGCACCACCACATGCGCGTGGTTTTTGGCGGCAGCACGGATCAGGGCCGGACCGCCAATATCAATATTTTCAATGCAGGTTTCGGCGTCAGCACCAGAGGCGACCGTTTTTTCAAACGGGTACAGATTAACCGCGACCAGATCGATCGGACCAATGCCGTGTTCCTTCATCTGCGCCACATGGGCAGGCAGGTCACGGCGGCCAAGAATACCCCCATGGATTTTGGGCATCAGTGTTTTAACCCGACCATCCAGAATTTCGGGAAAACCCGTGTAATCCGACACTTCCGTAACTGGCACGCTGGCATCGCGCAGGGCCTTGGCGGAACCGCCCGTGGACAGGATTTCCGCCCCCTGCGCCACAAGGGCACGGGCCAGATCAAGCAGACCGGCTTTATCAGATACGGAAATAAGGGCGCGACGGATAGGAAGCGTCGTCTGGCTCATGGGTGGACCTTTCGCACGGCAAAAAACGTAATGCGGCTGATTAGCCAACATGCCGCGCGGAGGCAACCAGCCGAAACAAAGAAGATGGACGCGGCCTAACGGCGCGTAAACGTCCAGTAAAGCGGCTGGCGGCCAGCGGCTATGGCCTTGGCCTCATACCGGGTGAGGAACCATCCATCAGGCCGGGTGGTAGCCGGTGGAGGAGCCTCAAAATACGGTTGGGCGGACATGACTTCCTGCACCCATGCCTGATAGGTCGGATCGTCACTGGCAACACGCCAGACAGCACCGGGTTTGAGCACACGGGCACACAACGCCACATTCTGCGGATGCACAAAACGACGCTTGGCGTGCCGGGCCTTGGGCCACGGATCGGGGAACATCAGGAACAGACGGTCCAGACTGGCATCGGGCAAGGCCCGCAGCACCAGCCTTGCATCATCATCCCACAAACGGAGCATATCCGGCAGTGGGGCGGTGGCTTCCTGCTCAACAGGCACAAGCTTGTTCAGCAGCGAACACAGACCGTTATGAAAAACTTCGGAGGCTATGTAGCCTACTTCGGGGTGTGCCTTGGTCTGGGCCAGCACATGCTCGCCCCCACCAAAGCCAACCTCGAACCAGATCTGTTCTGGCGCATGGCCAAAAACAGAGGCTGGGTTCGCTGCCTTATCCAGCGGAAACCGCAGGCGTGGCAGCGTTTCGTCCAGCAGGCGTTCCTGACGGGGGCGCAAGGGATGCCCACGCTGGCGGCCATACAGCCTTTCCGGCGGGGGCTTTACATCCACTGCTTCGGGCTGGCCAGCGACCTGACCTTTTGCCTCCGTCATGAACACGCGCCCTTTATATTAGCGCTTAAGGGCGCTGCGCAGGGCGTCCACCAGATCGGCGCGTTCCCACGTAAAGGTATCCAGCTTATCGTCCGGCGTACGGCCAAAGTGGCCATAGGCGGATGTCGTTGCATAGATCGGACGGTTCAGGCGCAGATGCTTGCGAATACCGCGCGGTGTGAGGTCCATGACTTCACGCAGGATTTCACCAAGACGGGCTTCGTCCACGTCCTTGCCGCTTTCATCCAGATCCACGTAAACGGAGAGCGGATGAGACACGCCAATGGCATAGGAGAGCTGGATGGTGCAACGGTCAGCCAGACCAGCAGCCACAACGTTCTTGGCAAGGTAACGGCAGGCATAGGCCGCGGAGCGGTCAACCTTGGTCGGATCCTTGCCGGAGAACGCACCACCACCATGCGGGGCCGCGCCACCATAGGTGTCCACAATGATCTTACGGCCTGTCAGACCGCAATCCCCATCGGGGCCACCAATAACGAACACGCCGGTCGGGTTGGCGTAAAATTCGTTTTCCGGCGGCATCCAGCCTTCGGGCAGCACGCCACGGGTCACGTCCAACAGACGGTCACGCAGGGCGGTCTGGTCGGCACCTTCATCATGCTGTGTGGAGATCACAACAGAGGTGGCGCCAACAGGACGACCATTGACGTAACGCAGTGTCACCTGACTTTTGGCATCCGGCTGCAGGCCAGCAACGCGCGGGTCACCAGCGCGACGCAGGTCACGGATGGTGTGCAGGATGCGGTGCGCATAATACAGCGGCGCAGGCATGAGGGTGTCTGTCTCGTTAGAGGCATAACCGAACATGATGCCCTGATCGCCCGCACCTTCGTCCTTGTCCGATGTGCTGTCCACGCCAACGGCAATGTCAGCGGACTGAGCATGCAGATAGTTGGAAGCCTCGGCATGACGCCAGGAGAAGCCAGCCTGATCGTACCCGATGTCCTTCACGGCTTCACGGGTCAGATGGATCAGTTGCTCGGAGGTAACAGAATCGGGACCACGCACTTCGCCAGCCAGAACGATACGGTTGGTCGTTACCAGCGTTTCACACGCCACGCGGGCTTCCGGGTCTGCTGCCAGATACGCGTCCAAAACGGTATCGCTGATCCGGTCAGCAACTTTATCGGGATGACCTTCAGAAACTGATTCTGAAGTAAACAGAAAATCGCCGTCTTTACGCATGATGGTGCCGTTCGCCCCACGCCAGTGAAAAAAGAAAACAGGTAACCATCCCCAAAAAAAGGGGACGGCATCCTATGGCGTCATAGAAAGTAATGGTCAAGGGCCATACGCCACCAGCGCGCTAGACAAGCCCCTGTTTTCAGCCCTGCATCCAACGCGGGGCACGGTCCAACGCGCCCTAGCAGGGCTTAAAGCGGGGGCAGGCCCAGCACGTCTTCCATGCTGTAAAGGCCGACGTCCCGCCCTTTTGTCCACAATGCGGCCCGCACGGCGCCGGTCGCAAAAATGCGCCGGTCAAACGCACGGTGTGACAGGGTGATCTGCTCATCCGCCGACGTGAAAAGAACGTCATGTTCGCCCACAATCTGCCCGCCACGCAGGGCGGCAAAGCCGATTGCTCCGGGCTTGCGGGGGCCGGTAAGACCATCGCGCCCGCTTTCACGCACATCGGCCAGCACTACGCCACGGCCACGCGCCACAGCCTGACCAATGGCGAGCGCCGTGCCAGAAGGTGCATCCACTTTCTGCCTGTGGTGCATTTCCAGAATTTCCGCATCATAGGAATCTGCGGGTAAGGCACTCGCCATCATCTGGGCAAGACGCTGCACCAGCGTTACACCGGGCGAAAAATTGGCGGCATGCACCACAGTTACGTAGCCCGATGCCTCTTGCAGCATCTTGGTCTGGAGTGCGGACAAACCTGTTGTGCCCAGCACCCACGCAACGCCCGTACCGACCAGAGACTTCGCACTGTTTACAACCGTGTCCGCGTGGGTGAAGTCGATCACCACATCGCATTCTTCAGCCAGTTCGGACATGGTTTTGAACAGAGGGATATCCGCAGGCAGGCCCACAGCCTGCTCAGGCGTGCGCGTTGTGCCCCCTGCCACGGTTGCACCCGCGGCAAGCACTTCCTCAATCAGCAAACGTCCAACGCGGCCTGTAATTCCTGCGATACCAATGCGCATGTAATTTATTCCGATCCTTCAAAAAAATCACGCACACGGCGGAAAAATCCGGTGTGCTCGGGGCTGTGCTTGATGTCCTCGCCCGCTTCTTTCTCAAATTCCTCCAGCAGTTCGCGCTGGCGTTTGGTCAGAACCTGCGGTGTTTCCACCGTGACCTGAATGTACATATCCCCCCGCGCACTGGAGCGCAGGACAGAGAAGCCTTTGCCCCGCAGGCGGAAATGCGCCCCCGTCTGGGTGCCTGCCGGAATTTTAACGTTGGTGCGGCTCCCATCAATCACAGGCACTTCAATCTCGGTGCCCAGTGCCGCCTGCGCCATGCGTAGGGGCACACGGCAATATACATTCGCCCCGTCGCGCTGGAAAATGGAGTGTTCGGAAACAGAGACATGCACATACAGGTCACCTGATGGCACGCCATTTCCACCGGCCTCACCCTCGCCTGTCAGGCGGATGCGGGTACCATCTTCCACCCCTGCGGGAATCTGCACTTTTATGGTGCGTTCCTGCTCTACGGTACCTTCCCCACGGCAGGCCTTGCAGGGGTCTTTGACCACGCGGCCCGCACCATGGCAGGTTGGGCAGGCCCGTTCCACCACAAAAAATCCCTGCTGGGCACGCACTTTGCCCGCACCATGGCAGCTTGGACAGGTTTCCACCCCCGAAGCCCCACTATTGGAGCCGGTGCCGTGACAGGATTCGCAGGCCACACGGGTAATAACCCGCACATCTTTTTCAACACCTGCAAACGCTTCTTCCAGCGTGATTTCAACATGGGTCTGGATGTCGTTGCCACTACGGGCCTGCCCACCTCGGCGGCCCATCATATCTCCGAACATCTGTTCGAAAATATCGCCCAGACCACCGCCACCAAATCCGTTAAAATCGAACCCACCGGGGCCGGGGCCGCCCCCTTCGAACGCGGCATGGCCGAAGCGGTCGTAGGCGACGCGCTTCTGCTCATCCTTGAGCACATCGTAAGCCTGATTGATTTCCTTGAACTTGGCCTCCGCCGCGTCATCCCCCGGATTGCGGTCGGGATGAAACTTCATGGCCATCTTGCGGTAGGCTTTTTTAATGTCCTCACCAGAGGCCGTGCGGGTTACCTCAAGAATTTCGTAGTAATCAAGCTGAGTAGCCATGAAAGTCCTCTTGGGGCTGCCTCTTGCGTGAGCACAGCATCTGTCCAGATTGTAAAATGTAAAAAGGCGTCCGCCTTATAAAAAGCACGGACGCCAGAAAAATGATGCACTGAGGCCATGTTGCTTACATGGCCCCATAGTCTGCATGCGTCCGATCAGGACTTCTTGTTTTCGTTCACGTCTTCAAAGTCGGCGTCAACGATGTCTTTTTCATCAGCCTTGGCGCCAGCGGCGGCACCGCCTTCCGCACCTTCGGCTTCCTGACCGGCCTTGTAGGCGGCTTCACCCACCTTCATGGCGGCCTGCGTCAGACGTTCGGTTGCACTTTTGAGTGCTTCCACATCCGTGCCTTCCAGAGCGGACTTAACAGCGGCAATAGCGCCTTCGGCTTCGCTCTTGTCAGCCGCAGGAACCTTGTCACCCACTTCGGACAGAGACTTTTCGACCTGATGCACAAGGGATTCCGCACTGTTGCGGGCTTCCACCTGCTCACGCTTGGCCTTGTCGGCTGCTGCGTTGGCTTCGGCGTCCTTGACCATCTTTTCGATGTCGTTATCCGACAGACCACCAGATGCCTGGATCTTGATCTGCTGTTCCTTACCAGTTGCCTTGTCCTTGGCGGAAACGGACACAATGCCGTTGGCGTCAATATCAAAGGTCACTTCAATCTGAGGCACGCCACGCGGTGCTGCGGGAATACCGGTCAGGTCGAAGTTACCAAGCAGCTTGTTATCAGCCGCCATTTCGCGCTCGCCCTGATAGACCTTGATGGTCACAGCGCCCTGATTGTCTTCGGCCGTGGAGAACACCTGGCTCTTCTTGGTCGGGATGGTGGTGTTGCGATCAATCAGGCGGGTGAACACGCCACCCAGCGTTTCGATCCCCAGGGACAACGGCGTTACGTCGAGCAGCAGAACGTCTTTGACATCACCCTTGAGCACGGCACCCTGAATGGCGGCACCAATGGCGACCACTTCGTCTGGGTTCACGTTACGGGCCGGGTCCTTACCAAAGAATTCCTTAACCGTTTCGATCACCTTGGGCATGCGGGTCATACCGCCGACCAGAATGACTTCATCAATCCCCGAAGCGGACAGACCGGCATCTTTCAGCGCTGCTTTGCAAGGCTCAAGCGTGCGGCTGATCAGATCATCCACAAGGCTTTCCAGCTTGGCACGGGTCAGCTTGACGACAAGGTGCTTGGGACCGGAAGCATCGGCCGTGATGAACGGCAGGTTGATTTCGGTTTCCTTGGAGGAGGACAGCTCGATCTTGGCTTTTTCCGCGGCTTCCTTCAGGCGCTGCAGAGCCAGCTTGTCGGAACGCAGGTCAATGCCCTGTTCACGCTTGAACTCGTCCGCCAGGAACCCGATGATGCGGTTGTCAAAGTCTTCCCCACCCAGGAACGTATCCCCGTTGGTGGACTTCACTTCGATCACGCCATCAGAAATTTCCAGCACGGAAACGTCGAACGTACCGCCACCAAGGTCATACACTGCCACGGTGCCGCCGCTCTTCTTTTCCAGCCCGTAAGCCAGAGCCGCAGCGGTCGGTTCGTTGATGATGCGCAGCACTTCCAGACCGGCAATACGGCCTGCGTCCTTGGTTGCCTGACGCTGGGCGTCGTTAAAGTAAGCAGGAACGGTAATAACAGCCTGCGAGACTTTTTCGCCCAGATACGCTTCTGCGGTTTCCTTCATCTTGCCCAGAATGAAGGCGGAAATCTGGGAGGGAGCGTAGTTTGTGCCGCGTGCCTCAACCCATGCATCGCCATTGTCACCTTTGACAATGGTGTAGGGGACCATGCCCTTGTCCTTCTGGACGGTCGCATCGTCAAAACGGCGGCCAATCAGGCGCTTTACGGCATACAGCGTGTTGGTGGGGTTTGTAACAGCCTGACGCTTGGCAGCCTGCCCGACCAGCATTTCACCCCCTTCGGTGAAAGCGACCATGGACGGCGTTGTGCGTGCGCCTTCGCTGTTTTCGATGACTTTTGTTTCGTTACCTTCGCGCACGGCCACGCAGGAGTTGGTGGTGCCGAGGTCGATACCAATGACTTTGCTCAATTTCGTGCTCCTTTTAGCGACCTCATCCGACCCGAAGCATCAGATAAAGCCCTTTTTTATCGTAACCGACTGTGCCCGGACCAACGTCGGGGCGCAACCAGAATGACAAGCCTGATGTATGGTGCGGTTTTCCCTTTTTCAAGGAGGAAAAACCACTCGGCGGGAAGGTTTTTTATCTCCCGCCGGTCAAGTGTTACTGCGCGCTGCCACCCTTGGCCACAACCACCATGGCGGGCTTGAGCAGGCGGCCATGCAATGTCCACGTTGGTGTCCATGCCTGCATGACCGTACCGGGCGCATGCTCGGTGCTGGGCTGTTCGGCCATGGCCTGATGCAGATTGGCGTCAAACGCTTTGCCCGCGGGGTTGTCGCTCTTGATTCCGTGCCGTTCCAGAATGGACAGGAAGGAGCGTTCCGTACTTTCAATCCCCTCACGCATTTTGGTCACAACCGTATCCTCACCCTCGGTCGGGGCGGGCAGGCTGTCGAGTGCCCGGCGCAGGTTTTCAGCGGCTTCCACCACATCCCGGGCGAACTTCTGCACCGCGTACTGGCGGGCATCATCCACGTCGCGCTTGGCGCGGGCCATCAGGTTCTGGTTTTCGGCTTCCGCACGCAGCCACTTTTCCTTGAACTCCGTAACGGAGCGCTCAAGGTCATGCACGCGTGCATCGGCTGCACTCTCGGCAGCACCCTCATGCTGGGGGGCCGCCTGTTCGGCCGGAGCCGGATCTACCGGGGTCTCGACCTGTGTGGGTTCTGTATCATGGGTCATGTAGCAAGAAGTAGGCAACACCGCTCCAACCGACAAGACCCGTTGGCCCCCTGCAATGCAGGATTTTGCGCACGGCAGCCATTGGCCGGAAAAAAGCGTCCGTTACACCATTCCCCCTCTTGGCATTGGAAGCTTGCGGCGCCTAAGCTAAACAGCTTGCGCTGATGGCAAGGGAAGGAACACACAAACGATGACAGAGCGCACCAAGCAGACAATTGCGCTGGTTGATGATGATCGCAATATTCTGACATCGGTTCAGATGACCCTGGAGGCGGAAGGCTTTAACGTCCGCACCTATACGGATGGCGAGTCGGCATTACAGGGACTAACGGCCTACCCGGTCGATCTGGCCATTCTGGACATTAAAATGCCGCGCATGGACGGCATGGAGCTTTTGCAGCGCCTGCGCACGCGCTCTAACCTGCCTGTCATTTTCCTGTCTTCAAAGAATGAGGAAGTCGACCAGCTCATGGGCCTGCGGCTGGGAGCGGATGACTATATTACCAAGCCTTTCTCCCAGCGCCTGCTGCTGGAGCGTATTCGCGCCCTGCTGCGCCGGAACGAGGTCAGCCGCGCGGAAGCCAACGGCGCACCAACAGGTGGTGGCGCGCTCACCCGTGGCAACCTCTCACTCGATGAACTGCGCCACAAATGCACATGGAAAGGGGAGGACGTTCCCCTGACCGTAACCGAGTTCCTGCTGGTCAAAACCCTTGCGCAGCGCCCCGGTCTGGTCAAATCCCGCGATCAGTTGATTGACGCCGCCTATGGGGACACCGTGTATGTGGATGACCGGACAATCGACAGCCACATCAAGCGGGTGCGCAAAAAATTCCGGCAGGTGGATGATGACTTCAACCAGATCGAAACCCTGTACGGCATTGGCTACCGCTACAAGGAAGACTGACCCAAGGGCATGACCAACCGCCCCCCCCTGCTGGCGCACCTGTTTGCACGGGCCCGCAGCCTGCGCATACCCGGCCAGCGCCCGCACAATGGCGGGGTGGAAGCCACGGCGGCCTATCAGGCCTCCCGCACCCGGCTGGTCTCCCCTCTTATGCGCCGTGTGCTGCTGGTTAACATTCTGCCGCTGGCCCTGCTGGGGCTTACGGTGCTGTTCCTCAACCAGTTCCGCAACAGTCTGCTGGCAACCGAGGTTACGGCCCTGCGTGAACAGGCCCGCATTTACGCCGGAGCGCTGGGCCAGAGTGCGGTGCGCGCAGCCCACCCCCATGCTGCCCAATTGCAGGACCGGGGGTACGAGCTGGAAGCAGCTCTGGCACGCCCGCTGCTCCAACGCCTGACCGAACCAAGCCCCAACGCCCATGCGCGGCTGTTTGGCCCCGACGGGCGGCTTGTGGCCGACAACCTGATTGATGTGGCGGACACGCTGGACACCCCGCCAGAACCCCACCACTTCCGCTCCCACACCATTCCTTTTCCACCCGCGTTCCAGCCCGGCATCTATGAGCGGTTCCTCACTTGGCTGTGGTCGGGCCATAACCCCGGTATTGTTACCCTCAATACCGACGAGGAAGACATTCCTGACCGCCCGGCCCACCCCCAACTGCTCGACGGCACCGACCATCCCCCACCCGAAGCCCCGCCCTACATCCGCCGCACCGCGCGCGGCAGACTGATTATTACGGTTGCCGAACCCGTCATGCGTGATGGGTGGACAGTAGGCGTTATCCAGCTCACCCGCGTGGCCTCACAGGTGGACCGCTCCCTGTTCGCCATCCGCTCGACCATTCTCTCGCTCTTTTTTCTGGCACTGGTGCTCACGGTCCTGCTCTCGTGGTATCTCTCGCTCACCATTGCCCGCCCACTGCTGCGTCTGGCGGCCTCTGCTCAGGTCATGCGCGACACTACGGGGCGCACAGGCACGGTGCCTGCCCGCCTGCTCGCCCGCCGGGACGAAATTGGCGATGTCGCCCGCGCCTTGCAGGCCAGCGCTCAGGCACTCTGGAAACGCATGGATGCCATTGAGCGCTTTGCTGCGGATGTCAGCCACGAAATCAAGAACCCACTCACCTCCATCCGCTCAGCTATTGAAACCCTGCTGCGCATAGAGGACCTGAACCAGCAACGCCGCCTGCTAACCATTATTAATGATGACGTGCGCAGGCTGGACCGACTGATTACCGATATTTCCGACGCCAGCCGACTGGACGCGGAAATGTCGCGTGCCAAGGCACGGCCCGTGGCCATTGGCCCGCTTCTGGCTGTTCTAGCCGAGATCCATCAGGCAACACGTCAGGACGGTCAGCCGGTTATTGTGACTGACGTGCAGGATGACACGCCCGAACACCCGCTGACCGCGCTGGCTGTGGAAGACCGTCTGGTGCAGGTACTCCGCAACCTGATCGGCAATGCCATATCGTTCTCTCCCCCCGAGGGGCAGATCACCCTGCATGCCGCGGCCAATGGCAAGATGGTCCGGATTTGCGTGTCGGATGAAGGGCCGGGGATTCCGCAGGCCAAGCTGGATTCCATTTTTGACCGTTTTTATTCGGAACGCCCCAAAAACGAGAACTTTGGCCAACATTCCGGCCTTGGCCTGTCCATCAGCCGCCAGATCGTAGAGGCCCTGCATGGCAGCATTGCTGTGGAAAACCTGCATGACCATAAGGGGCATATCACGGGAGCCCAGTTTATGATCGAACTCCCCCGCGTTCTCAGCCTGCCGCCACGCTAGGCGTGACCCGGCACTGTACGCTCAGAACCCGGCGTCTGCGCCGACATCTTCCACTTCTGGCAACGTGATGATCAGATCAACCACGATTTTGGGCACGGAAGAGGGTGCGTCTTTAACCCACATCATGGTCATACCCGGTGATGTGGAGGGAAAAAACTGGCGAAATACCGGAAAACTGGCGGGAAACTCATCCGCGTCCGCAATGTGGCAGACAATACGGCTGACATCACTCAAGCTCAGGTCATGGGCCTTTAGCAAGGTGACGGCTTCCTCAAAGGCGATCCGGCACTGATCGGCCAGTTCCATACCCCGGAACTGGGGGGCATGGAGCCCGGCAAGCACAAAGCCGCCCGTCGTTTGCACGACACGCGGGCGACTGGCGACGGAACGTGCGTTCCGTGTCAGGGTTTTATCTTTCATCACGGAATGATGATGTAAGGCAGAGGGCAGGGAACCGCAATTTTCCCTTTCGTAACAAATGCACCAGCATCGGCCTATGGGCCATATTTGTTAACATCCGGTATAGCTGGTCTGAGCAGAACGCCTTCTCTTACTCTATAAAACTGCTTTAAACTCACGCCGCATCCGAAGTGCACACCATATGCCACCAACCGCCCGGTCGGTGCGTGCATCTATCTGGACAGTAAAAAGGAAGAGCCGTCCATGCATATGGCGGATGATACGTCGGTTCCGCGCCGCATTCTGCTGGTGTCTGGTCTGTCCGGGGCGGGCAAGTCTTCCATTCTGCGGATTCTGGAAGACCTTGACCATGAGGTGATCGACAACCCACCCCTTCACATGCTGGACGATATTGTCGCCCGCGCGGAGCGGCCTGTTGCCATTGGGGTCGATTCCCGCACCCGTGGGTTTGACGCATCCGCCGTGCTCGCAGCGCTGGCCCGCCTGCGGGTTAACCCCCACCTGCGCGTGGAGCTGATTTACGCCACGGCGGACGAAAGCGTGCTCCTGCGCCGCTACACAGCCACCCGGCGGCGGCACCCACTGGCCCCCCATAGCAGCGTAAAGGAAGGTATAGAGGCCGAGGTGGCCCTGACCGCCCCCCTACGGGCCGCAGCTGATCTGGTGATTGATACAACCGATATGCCGCCACCAGACCTGCGGCAGTTTGTGGAAAGCCGCTTTAGCCCATGGGTGGGCGGCGCAGGCGAGGGGCTGACCGTAACGCTGATGTCCTTCGCATACCCTGCGGGCCTGCCGCGGGAGGCGGATATTGTGTTTGACGCCCGCTTCCTGCGTAACCCGCATTACGTGCCAGAACTGGCCCCAAAAACCGGCTTGGACGCAGATGTTGCGACCTACGTAACCCACGACCCGGATTACCTGCCTTTTCTCAACCAGATCCATGCCATGCTCCAGCTTGTGCTGCCGCGCTTTGTGCAGGAAGGCAAAAAATACGCCACCATTGCCATTGGCTGCTCCGGCGGCAGGCACCGCTCGGTCACACTTGTGGAAGCACTGGCCACTCGCCTGTCCGCCCCCGATGGCATGGGGCATTACAAAGGCTCTGGCCAATGGCCGATCATGATCATGCACCGTGAGTTGGCCCGCCAAGGCATAAGTGCCTGGCGCTGGGCCAGAAAACCGACCGAACCCACACGGATAGAACCTTACTGAGCCACGCCAAGGCCATACCGCACTCTGGCATGGCCTCTTAAAAACATGCCAGAAATCCGCTCAGGCGTGGCCGGTCTGCCCGCTCAGCCGTGCGGGATCGATGTTAATGGAGGCCAGAGCCCGCCGCCATTTTACGGTATGATCCATGCCAAAAATCAGCTCCCGCGTAGCAGGCACAACCAGCCATGCATCATGCTGGAGAATTTCCTGCTCAAGCTGCCCTGCGGACCACCCCGCATGCCCCATAGCCAGCAGCGCATCCTGCGGGCCAGCGCCTTGGGCAATGTCCTGCAACACATCCATACTGGATGTAAGGGCCACGTTATCTGTAATCCGCAGGCTATCCTGCCCGCTCCATTCAGCAGAATGCAGGACAAGGCCATGCCCCTCCTCGACCGGGCCACCAGCACACTGACCAATCCGCCGGGCGGGTGGCACGGGTTCGATCTGCAACTGTTCAAGCAGGTCATCAAAATCCGGGCGGGGCAGGCGCTTGTTGATCACAAGCCCCATAGCGCCCCCATCGGGCGTATGGCTGCACATGTAAATAAGGGATTGCCCGAACAGGGTCCCCCCCAGCATGGGCGTTGCCACCAGCAGCATACCTGCCAGCGAAAGGCCATTATCCATAACAGAGGGGTCGGGTTGGGTCGGGTTTGCGAATGCCATCCACCAAGATATGAGAAACACTTCCTTTTTTGGCAAGATTGCCAGCACAACTGTTGTCTGTAATTCTATGCATCCGACACATACTGATCAATTTTCAGGACACATGTCCATGAACACCCTCTCCCGCTTTTTGAACGCACTTGACAGTTACAAGGTAACGGATGGCAGCAAATTCCGCCTTGCCGACCATGACCCCGCTGATGATGGTCATCTGGGACTGGACAAGGAAACAGGCAAAAAACTGCTCAGGCAGGTCAAAGGCCTGTTACAGGACCTTCAGGAACTATTGTACGCCAATCAGACCCACTCGCTCCTGATCATTCTGCAAGGCATGGATGCGGCTGGCAAGGATGGTACAATCAAACACGTTATGTCCGGGGTTAATCCGCAGGGGGTTGCTGTGACCTCCTTCAAACAGCCCGGCCCGACCGATCTGCTGCACGGCTTTTTGTGGCGCATCCATGCCGCAGCCCCACAGGCAGGACGCATCGTTATTTTCAACCGCAGCCAGTATGAAGATGTTCTGGTCAGTCGCGTACACCCCGACCTGCTTAAAAACGGGCACCTGCCCGGCGCACTCAACACGCCAGAATTCTGGGAAGGGCGCTACAGCGATATCCGCCACCTTGAACATTACCTGAGCAGGCAGGGCACAATTGTGCTCAAATTTTTCCTGAACATCTCACGCGAGGAACAGCGCGAACGCCTGCTGGCCCGGCTGGATATTCCCGAAAAGCGTTGGAAATTCTCCCCCTCCGACCTGCATGAGCGTGAATACTGGGATGATTACGCAACCGCCTATCAGGACGCCATAGCCCAGACGGCCCGCCCTCATGCGCCATGGATCATCGTGCCCGCCAACCACAAATGGTACGCACGCCTTGTGGTGATTGGCACCATTATTCGTGCCCTGCACAATCTGCGGCAGATTACGCCACAACCCAACCCCGATGTCATGCACCAGCTTGATGACTACCGCACACGCCTGTTGCAGGAAAAACCCTGAGGCATTTCCCCTGTTCGGGTCACAGACCCGCACAGGGGCACGCAATGGACAACGGGAGGATACTTACAAACCCCTATGAAAACCTTCCTTTTTTAAAGGGAAGTTTCCAATACCCCGTACCAACCCAGCCCTTTATAGGTTTCATAACCCGGGGTATGGGCATACGCGATCAGCTTATCCTCGCTGACGTAAAAGCCCCGCTCATCGTGCGGCGTGAACTTGTAATGTTCCCCTGTAACGCCACGCCCGTTGGATGAAGCAATAATACGCTTATCGGCATCCACCAGCATGACCTTTGTCTGCCCGCGTTCAACTTCGGACAGACGTACGCCATTAACAATGGCCTCAGCCTGCGGTGCCCAGTCAAAGGCAATACCCAGAACGCCCAGCACCTGCCCGCGTGCCTCTCCCCCCGCACGGATGGCCGTGCTGTAAATGGCGGCCTGTTCGTTATTGAGCGCCTGCACGCGGTTTACGTCCGCCACGGCGTATTCTTCCCCACTTTGCGTACGCATGGCCTTTATAAACCACGCCTCGCCCGACATATCGCTCCCCAGAAGGGAACGATGCGTTTGCGGGCGACCACATGCCACAACCTGCCCTTTTGGATCGACAACAAAAAGATCCAGATAAACAGTGTAAGATTTTAAAATTGTCGCCAACCGCTCCGCAGCATACTGGTAAGCTTGGGGGGTAGCGCTCTCCAGCGCCTGCACTACGGAGCTATCCGTAGCCCACCACCGCACATCACACGAACGCTCGTACAGATTGCGGTCAATCAGATCCACAACATTCAGGGCCAGATCGGTCATACGCTCGCCCTTGCCGCGCAAAAGCAGGTCATTCCCAGCTTTTAACAAGCGGTCGGTGCTGCTGTCCGTTGCTTTGCGCAGTTCGGAAGCAATGCCAACAATGCGGGTGGAAATACGCCCCATTTCATCTGCCAGCAGGCCAAAAGCGGCACCGGCCTGCCCAACCCGTGCGGCCTCTATACGTGTATTGATGGCAAGAAACTTGGCTTCGTTCATAACTGAAGCAATCAGATGAATTTTTTCCCGCGTCATCTGAGAGACTTCGTAAGCAAGTTTGAGAATATCGTCTTGCATGCGGGATATGTCTTTCAATCCGGTATCGAAACAATATGGCGTATGGGACACACAACCATTTTCGCCAAAGCAACAGCAGAATATGCTGTATTCCCCTGTTCTGCCTAAATTATTATGGTCTGTAAACTCCTGACGACCAGTCTATTTCTCCATAATCACGGGTATTTGACAGGGCCTGACCTCCCGGCCATGAACAAAATCAGACCGACCACTTTAGCCTACCATAAGGAGCCCCATGACCCATTTTGCAAACCGTATGGCCCTGCTCGCCCTATGCGCCGGACTGGGCCTGCCCAGCATGAGCAACCCTGCGCTGGCACGCCACAAACACGCAAGCACAAGCCAGCCAACCTCCGTATCTGATACCTGCAACAATCAGGATTTTCTGGCCAAGCAGCAGGCGTTTGAAAATGGGGGACCAAAAGCAGATGCCGCCGTGCATATTTGCGGAACAGTTCTTGCCCTTTCGCAAACAGCCAAGCAGACCCGTAGCGGCCGCCATGGCTATTTTTACATAACGGTTGCTCCCAACATTTCCATTAGGATCGTCACCAATCTGGACGAAATGCATACACCCGCCTGGCCGTGGGTCGCCAAGGGTGACCAGGTTGAGGTTGTTGGCCGTTATTACTACGACTCTGCCCGTCAGCAGGGCGTGGACTGGACACACCGCGGCACGGGTCGCTCATGGGGGATTCCGGGCTACGTTATTGTCAATGGCACCAAATACGACTGAACAAAAAATGGCTGGCCAGAAAAACTGGCCAGCCACATCTATTTTGCAGATTTTGCACGCGGGCTAGTCTGCGGCTTCCTCTTCCTTTTCGCTCCCGCGTTCATCTTCGCCGGAACTGGAGGCCGCATTGCCATTGCTCTCCACAATATCAAACGCCAGTTCACCATTCTTGAGGCCGATTTTAACGGCGCCCCCTTTGGCCAGACGCCCGAACAGCAGCTCCTCGGCCAGAGGTTTTTTGATGGATTCCTGAATAACCCGACCCAGTGGGCGCGCACCATACAGGCGGTCATAGCCCTGTTCTGCCAGCCACTCCTTGGCTGCCGAGGACAGTTCGATGGTTACGTGCCGGTCCGCCAGTTGTGCTTCCAGTTGCAGAACAAACTTTTCAACAACCTGCCCAACAATTTCCTGCGTCAGATGTGCGAACGGAATAACTGCATCCAGCCTGTTGCGGAACTCGGGGGTGAACAGGCGTTTGATGGCCTCTTCATCCTCGCCTTCACGCACCTTGCGGCCAAAGCCCACGGCCTCCTTGCTCATGTCGGACGCACCGGCATTGGTGGTCATGATCAGGATAACGTTCCTGAAATCGACCGTCTTGCCGTTATGATCCGTCAGGCGACCGTTATCCATGACCTGTAGCAGAACATTGTACAGGTCGGGATGTGCTTTTTCGATCTCGTCCAGCAGCAGCACGGCATGCGGGTGTTGGTCGATGGAATCAGTCAGCAGACCACCCTGATCAAACCCGACATACCCCGGAGGCGCTCCCAGCAGGCGGGAGATCGAATGCCGCTCCATATATTCGGACATGTCAAAGCGGATCAGTTCAATACCCAGCGCATTGGCAAGCTGACGGGCCACTTCCGTTTTACCAACCCCCGTCGGGCCAGAGAACAGATAGTTGCCAATCGGCTTTTCCGGGTCACGCAGGCCAGCACGCGCCAGCTTAATGGCGGCGGAGAGGGCATCGATCGCCTGATCCTGCCCGAACACCATACCCTTGAGGTCACGCTCAAGGGAGCGCAGCACTTCCTTGTCATCCGCAGAAATGCTTTTGGGCGGAATGCGTGCAATACGGGCGATAATGTCTTCCACGTCCTTCAGGTTCACCGTCTTGCGGCGGCGGCCTTCTGGCTGGAGCATGCGGGACGCCCCGACCTCATCAATCACGTCAATCGCCTTGTCTGGCAGCTTGCGGTCATGAATATAGCGCGCGGACAGTTCCACAGCCCCACGAATGGCCTCTTCCGTGTAACGGACCTTATGGTGCTTTTCGTAGCTCCCCTTCAGCCCGCGCAGGATCTTGACCGCATCGTCAATGCTGGGTTCTGGCACATCAATCTTCTGGAACCGCCGGACAAGAGCACGATCTTTTTCAAAGTGCTGGCGGAATTCCTTGTAAGTGGTCGAACCAATGCAGCGCAACGTGCCAGCCGCCAGAGCGGGCTTGAGCAGGTTGGACGCATCCATGGCTCCACCCGATGTGGCACCCGCACCAATAACGGTGTGGATCTCATCAATGAAGAGAATGGCGTGCGGGTCCTGATCCAGCTCCGTTACCACGGCTTTGAGGCGCTCCTCAAAGTCACCCCGGTAACGGGTGCCAGCCAGCAACGCGCCCATGTCCAGCGAATAGATGGTGGATTTGAGCAGCACTTCAGGCACGCTGCCTTCCACAATCCTGCGGGCAAGTCCTTCTGCAATGGCGGTTTTGCCAACGCCGGGGTCACCCACATAAAGCGGGTTGTTTTTGGTCCGGCGGCACAGGATCTGGATCGTGCGTTCGATCTCGGTATCCCGCCCGATCAGCGGATCAACCTTACCGGCCAGAGCCTTGTCGTTCAGATTGACGCAGTAGGTGGACAGCGCGTCCTGACTTTTCTGGGCCTTGGCCTCAGCGCGTTCGGGCTCTTCCCCTTTTTCCGCACCTGTATTGCTGCCTGCAACCGGGCGCCGGGTGGCGCGGTCGGGGGCTTTGGCAATCCCGTGGGAGAGAAAGTTCACCGCATCAAGCCGTGTCATGTCCTGAAGTTGCAGGAAGTACACGGCGTGGCTTTCGCGCTCGGCAAAGAGGGCAACAAGCACGTTCGCACCTGTGACCTCATCCCGCCCGGTGGACTGCACATGAATGGCTGCCCGCTGGATGACGCGCTGGAATGCGGCAGTTGGTTTGGGTTCGGTCGGACGGTCAGACGCCAGACCTGCCAGATCCTTGTCGAGAAAGCCTGTCAGGTCTGTCCGCAGTCGGTCCAGATCAACCCCACAGGCACGGAACACCGTTACGGCATCCGCATCATCAACCAGGGCAAGAAGCAGATGCTCTAGCGTGGCATATTCATGATGCCGTTCTCCGGCCAGAATAAGCGCCCGATGCAGCGTCTGCTCAAGATTGCGTGACAACATGACGAGACGCTCCTTTCCCCGGACTTTCCGAACGTGGCGAAACTACCAACGGACCACGATCGGATGCCCTGAAAACATATTTGGCTGCTTCGGCCAGAAATGCGAGTCATAACCACGCAAAAAACACGCGTTCACGCATTTTTCGTTCTTACGGCTTACAGGAATGCTGGTTTTTCGCGCTTTTTTGCCAAGTCCACCAAATCGTAAAAATACGTAGCAGGGACCAGCCAAACGGATTTTGCGGCCAAAAAGACGAATACGGCTCCGTAACAACGCACACCGGTTCGAGCGCGCAAGCACTCAAATACACAACCATAACCGGTGTCGGGTCTTGGAGCGGGGGTCTTTAAAAACCCGGTTTCAGTCTTTTTCTATGGTGCACTGCAAGGGGTGCTGGTTCTGGCGCGCAAGGTCCATGACCTGAGACACCTTGGTCTCCGCCACCTCGTATGTGAACACACCGCACACGCCCACACCTTTACGGTGGACGTTGAGCATGATGTCCGTCGCCTCATCCCGATTCTTCTGGAAAAAGCGTTCCAGAACGTACACCACAAATTCCATGGGTGTGTAATCATCGTTCAGCATGAGCACTTTGTACATGGCGGGTTTGCGGGTTTTGGGCTTGGCCCGCACCACCACGCCAATTTCCACATCATCCCGATCCGAATCCGTTCCCTCATCACGCCGCGACGGCCCGTTGCCTGTATGCAGAACAGGGAAATGAAACGAGGCCATAGCAACCAAACTCCCGAGGCAGGGTGAAAAACGTGAGGTGTTCCTTACCACCATATTGGCAAAGCCAAAGTACAATAAAAGTGGCAAGAGTGACAGAATAGCTGGTGCACGCGGTCAAAATGGGCCCATGCGCCATATTTATGCCACACACTGGCACAACATGACGAAAGAGACCGGACACGGATTATTTGGATTCCATGCCTCCGGGTTCCAGTTTTTTGCCGCCACGCTCTTGCGATTCCTAACAGTAGGCGGAATAGTGCTCCATACGGCACAGGTGGGGGTAGCAGTGGCAGACAAACCGGCGTTACGGCAGATGGCGGAACACAACAGACTAACGTCTGGCAGCACAAAAAATCTGCGTTTGCGTAAATGGACCGCACGACTTGCCGGTGTAACGCTTGCCGCCTTTACAACCGCCAGCCATGCCCATGCCCAGTATGCCGGGCAGATCAGCTCTATTGTCATGGATGCCAATACCGGGACCGTTCTCTCCCAGACCGACCCGGACCTGCGCCGCTACCCAGCCAGCCTGACAAAACTGATGACCCTGTACATGACCTTCAACGCCCTGCGCGCTGGAGCTATATCACTCACCCAGTCCGTGCCGGTCTCCATTCACGCATCCACTATGGAACCCTCCAAACTCGGTCTGGTTCCCGGCTCCCGGCTGACGGTTGAGCAGGCGGTCCTTGCACTGGTCACCAAATCCGCCAACGACGCCGCCTGCGCGCTGGGCGAGTTGATCGGCGGGGGGAGCGAGCCACAGTTTGCCGCGATGATGACCCAGCAGGCCCATGCCATTGGCATGTCCAAGACCCTGTTCCGTAACGCCTCGGGCCTGCCGGACCCGGACCAGATGACCACAGCGCGGGATCTCGCTACCCTCGGCCGCCGCCTGATTGCTGATTTTCCCGAATACTACCATTACTTCGCAACGCCTGCCTTCCGCTTCCATGGTCGCTACATTCCCAACCATAACCCCATGCTCAAGGTCTATGCCGGGGCAGATGGTATGAAGACGGGATACACGCAGGAAGCAGGGCGCAACCTTGTAACCTCGGCCCTGCGGGACAATGTGCGTCTGGTCGGCGTGGTTATGGGTGCGTCCAGCAACACCCAGCGTTCTCTGGTAATGGCCAACCAGCTCGACCACGGATTTGATGCCGAAGGTGTGGCCCCCGTGGCCCGCCCGCTTATTGTGGCACAGGCAACCAGCAACCAGCGCCGTCGCAGCCACCGTGGCGCGCTGATCATGGCGGCAGCCAACCACCGGCACTCCCCGCTGGAAGTGGCGGAAGCCCCCGCCACACGCCACCGCCACGCAGCTATTACCAATGTCAGCCACGGCCACCATGCAACGGTTATTGGGGCCAAGGTTCACACCATTTCCACCCCGTCCATCCGCCGCAGCACGGTGCGGCATAATGCCGCACACAACCGCACCTGAACATTTTCTGGCCATTTAGGCGGCTCGTTATAACCAAAGCGGGTTGCCTTTGTGGCCTGCACTCTTCATCTTGCTGCTTTCTCAAAAGCACCAACAACGATGAGGAAGTGCAGAATGGCGGGCAGAGGCGGAATCGTTCTCCATACCGAAGAAGACTTCAAAAGCCTGCGTGCGGCGGGCCAACTGGCCGCCGCTACGCTGGACATGATTACGCCTTACGTCAAACCCGGCGTAACCACGGGCGAACTGGACCGCATTATTCATGCCTACACGCTTGAGCACGGCGCCACACCCGGCCCGCTGAACTACCGTGGCTACCCCAAGTCATGCTGTATTTCGGTCAATCATGTTGTGTGCCACGGCATTCCGGGCGACCGGCCCCTGATTGAGGGCGATATTGTCAATATTGACGTCACCCCCAAGCTGAACGGATGGTTTGGGGATACCAGCCGCATGTACACCGTGGGCAAGGTGTCCATCAAAGCAGCCAAGCTGATCACCACCACCTATGAAAGCCTGATGCGCGGCATTGAAGTTGTACGCCCCGGTGCAACGCTGGGCGATATTGGATACGCCATTCAGAGCCACGCAGAAAAACACCGCTACTCCATTGTGGAGGATTTTTGTGGGCATGGCATCGGGCAGGTTTTTCATGCCGAACCGAACATTCTGCATTACGGTCGCCCCGGTGAGGGGATGAAGCTGAAGGCAGGCATGGTGTTTACCATTGAACCCATGCTCAATATTGGCAAACCTGAAGTGAAAATTCTTGAAGACGGCTGGACCGCTGTCACCCGCGACCGCTCCCTGTCCGCCCAGTTTGAGCATATGCTGGCAGTAACCCAGACGGGGTACGAAATTTTCACCCGTTCCCCCGCAGGCTACGACTGCCCGCCCTACCCGACCAAAGGATAAACTCCATGCAGGCCGCCCCCGCCACGCTCTCCTCCCTTGTTGTGCGTCACGTGGTACTGGCGG
The DNA here is from genome assembly GCF_011516885.1 of Acetobacter lambici. GTDB lineage: Bacteria > Pseudomonadota > Alphaproteobacteria > Acetobacterales > Acetobacteraceae > Acetobacter > Acetobacter lambici. Next base: position 66,421 of record NZ_WOTD01000004.1, read on the forward strand.
CCTTTTGCCTAAGTGCAGGGGTCATGCCCCTGCCCGCACACGCAGCGCCCGTTGCCGACCCACTGGCCTATGGTGGCACGCCCTCTGCAACAGGGTCTGTTGTAGCCCCGGTTGCGGGGCAGCACGGCATGGCGGTTTCCGCCCAGAGGCTGGCGTCCGAAGTTGGCGCGCGCATTCTGGCCAAAGGCGGCAACGCGGCCGACGCGGCCGTGGCCATGGGGTATGCGCTGGCCGTTGTGTACCCTGCTGCGGGTAATCTGGGGGGCGGCGGATTTATGATGCTCCGCCCACCGGGCAAGCCTTCGATCTTTTTCGATTTTAGGGAAAAAGCACCGTTGGCCGCAACGACGGACATGTTTTTGGACAGTAAGGGCAATGTCATTCCCGACCTGTCCGTTCTGGGCTGGAAGTCCGTTGCCGTGCCCGGCACGGTTGCCGGGCTGGAGGCCGTGCACAAGCGCTGGGGCCACCTGCCACGCAAGGTGGTCATGGAACCCGCCATAACACTCGCGCGCAACGGATTTGTGCTGGAGGAAGGCGATGTACAACTCCTGAACACCTCGACCGCCGCCTTTGCCAAAGACCCTTACGCACGCAAAATTTTTCTGCGCGCCGATGGCTCCCCTCTCCAGCCCGGTGACAGGCTGGTGCAAAAAGAGCTGGCGCATTCGCTCGAACTGATCGCACAAAACGGAGCAGATGCGTTTTACAAAGGACCGATTGCCGCCAGTATTCTGACCCAATCCAAAGCCCATGGCGGCATTTTGCAGGCCGAGGATTTTGCACGCTACCAACCCCGCGAACTTGCCCCCATAAGCTGCGCCTACCGTGGATTACTGGTGGAAACCGCACCACCTCCCAGTGCTGGCGGCATAGCCCTATGCGAAATGCTGGAAATTCTGGCCGGGTATGACATGCACACCCTTGGCCTGCACTCCGCCCCCGCTCTCCAGCACGAAATAGAGGCCATGCGCCACGCCTATTCCGACCGGCGGGATCTTGGAGATCCGGCTTTTGTCCACAACCCGGTCAGCAGCCTGCTGGACCCCGCTTATATTGCCAGCGTACGCGCACACATCCCCTCCGACCGGGCCGTCCCTTCCGCCGATCTGCGCGCAGGCGTGGCCTCGCCCGAAAAACCGGAAACCACGCAGTTTTCGGTTATTGACCAAAGCGGCTTTGCCATTTCCACCACCTACACGCTCAACGGCTGGTTTGGCGCCAAGGTCATGGGCGGAAATACCGGGATTGTCATGAATGACGAGATGGATGATTTTTCCATCAAACCCGGAGCGCTGAACATGTTTGGCATTCCCGGCAGCGTGGCCAATGCCATTGCACCGGGCAAAACGCCCCTCTCCTCCATGGCTCCCACCATTGTCTCACGCAATGACAAGCCGGTCATGGTTATTGGTAGCCCCGGTGGGTCGCGCATTCCCACCATTGTGCTCTCTATCATTCTGGGTGTGGTGGATTATGGGCTGAACATCCAGCAGGCCATAGACCTGCCCCGGCTCCACGAACAGTGGATGCCACAAAGCGTGGAGGTGGAGGCAAACGCCCTGACCCCACAGGTGCAGCAGACGCTGGAGCAGGAAGGATACAGCTTTGTCCTGCATGCTCCATGGGGCATTCCCGAAGGGATTCTGGTGGGCGGCCCCAGCCTGAACAGCCACGGACCTGCACGCTTTTATGGCGGGTCCGACCACCGCCACCCCGGTGGTGCGGCCATAGGGGAATAACCCTCCCCCTGTAGCTACACCTACAGGCGGTCCAGAGTATGGGTGGCCCCTTGCGGGTCACGCACCTGCTGGTTGTTCACAATATAATCCGGCCCAAGGGGCACTTTGCCGTACCCGCCGGGAATATCCAGCACGTAAATGGGCCAGGCCAGCCCCGTAACCCGTCCGCGCAGCCCCGCCAGCAGACGTTGCCCCTCCTCCACCGGCACATGAAAATGCGCCGTACCCGGAGCGGGGTCGAGCTGGTGCAGGTAGTACGGGCGCATACGGTTTTCCACCATGGTGCGGAACAGGGCCTCCAGCGCATCCTCGCTATCATTCACGCCGCGGAGCAGAACAGACTGCCCAAGCAGGGGAATACCCCGCCGGGCAATGCTGCGCAGGCTGCTCCGCGCGGCTGGGGCCATTTCCCGCGCATGGTTTATGTGCACGGCCATCCACATGGCTTTTTCTGTTTCCAAAGCGTCCAGCAATGCGTCCGTCACACGTTCGGGGGCAGCTACTGGCACGCGCGTATGCACCCGGATGGTGGTCACATGCGCCATAGCCGAGAGGGCCTGCACAATCTCCCCCAACCTCCGAGGCGAGAGCATAAGCGGGTCACCCCCGGTCAGAATCACCTCCCTGATCTGCTCATGCGTGCGCAGCCAGTCCAGTGCGCGGCTCAGTGCCTCTTCATCCAGCACACCGCCATCTGGCCCCACATGTTCACGCCGGAAGCAGAATCGGCAGTATAACGGGCACACCAGCAGGGGTTTAAGCAACGCGCGGTCCGCGTAGCGGTGCACAATGCCGGGCACGGGGGAGAGTGCATCATCCCCGATCGGGTCAGACCGCTCTTCGGGGGCCACCACCAGTTCCTGCGTGGAGGGAACAACCTGCACCCCGATCGGGTCATCCGGGCTTTGCATCAAAGCAGCAAAGGCCGGGGGGATAGCTGTGGCGTACTGCCGGGCAATGGCGTGCAGGTCCGCCTTTTGCGCGGACGTGGCCATACCGGCGGCAATCAGTTCATCTGGGGTGCGCAGCGTTCGGCTGGTCGCAAAAGGGGGCTTGACCGGGGAAGACATGTACCGGCTCTACTCTGCCCATGTCTGTGTCTGCAACATCTCATCTGCCCTCTGGTGGTCCGGACCCTGAGCGTATTCGTGACCGGCTGCCATTTTTAATCCGCCGCAACCTGACCATGCGCGGCGTTCGTGCTTTTCTGGAAGCCCGTGGCTGCGTGGAGGTGGAAACCCCCTGTGCTGTGCCCACTCCGGGGGAGGAAGTGCATTTACTGCCCTTCCAGACCGAGCGGGAAACGCCCGATGGCCAGCGCCACACGCTGTTCCTGCATACAAGCCCCGAATTTGCCATGAAGCGGATTGTGGCGGCCACCGGGCTGCCGCTGTTCCAGTTCGCCCGCGTCTGGCGCAATGGCGAGGCCAGCGGCACGCACGCCCCCGAATTTACCATGCTGGAATGGTACCGCCCCAACATGGCCCTGCCCGGCCTGATGGACGAGACCGAAGCCCTGCTCAAGGCCGTCCTGCCCCCAACAGTGCACCGCAACGCCTGCACACTGGACCTGAGCCAGCCCTTTGAACGGCTGAGCATGGAAGACGCCTTTCGCCGCCATGCGGGCGTGGACCTGCTGCCCACACAGGGCAACGCACAGGCACTGGCCAATGCCGCAGGCTGCTCCTTGCGTAATGGCGAACAGTGGGAAGACCTGTTTTTTCGTTTATTGCTGGAGCGAATCGAACCCGCCATTGGCCAGACACGCCCCACGTTTTTAACGCACTGGCCCGCAAGCCAGGCAGCACTAGCCCGTAAGGACCCCTCCGACCCGCGCGTAGCCCTGCGCTTTGAGCTGTACGCGGTAGGCATGGAACTGGCCAATGCGTTTGAAGAACTGACCGACCCGGTGGAACAACGCCAGCGTTTTGCGCAGGACAGGGCCGAACGCCGCCAGCTTTACCCCACCCGCCCCACATGGCCCATGGACGAAAAACTGCTCCACGCCCTGCCTCATATGCCCCCCTGTTCGGGCATTGCGCTGGGCTTTGACCGGCTGGTCATGTTGGCCAGTGGCGCGCGCCATATACAGGATGTCTTGTGGATACAGGATTAGTCTGCAACATTTAGCCTTAACAGGTGTTTTTTGCTCATCTTCCATCAGTACGATGAATACCGCAGGCGTATTCCACCAAGGGGCAAGTCGGTGCCATGACATACGCAAACAAACTTTTACTGGTCGGGCTTCTGGCCCTCGCCGCCTGCCAGGTTCCCAGCCCGCAGGAACGCCGCAAACTCGATTCCATGATCGGGCGGCCAACCGTGGACGTCATCCGGACCTTTGGCGTGCCTACGCGCCAGTTCACCACAGGGGATCATACCTTTCTCGCCTACATCACGCAGGAGACCGACTACACCACCATGCCCATGGGCGGTGGCTGGGGGTATGGTCCGGGTTGGGGTGGCGGCTGGGGCGGCTACGGTGGCTGGGGTGGTTATGGCGGCGGCTGGGGCGGTGGTGGCTGGGGGGGCGGCATGAGCACCGCCTACACCTATAGCTGCCAGACCAATTTTGAGCTGGTGAACGGTGTTGTCATCAGTTGGACAATGCGTGGTGACGGCTGCTAGACTACCCGCGCCATGCCGTGCCTCCTGACCTGTCTTTAGTTCCCTTTATGCCATGACTGTTCAGGAGGTCTGCTTGCATTCCCATCCACCACGCCATGCACCATTACGGTGGCATGGGCTTGCAGCGCCCCGTGTACTCGCGCTGGCAGGCATGATTGTATTGGGGGGGTGCCAGCAAAGCTCTGCCCGGCAGGACACATACTTAACGCCCATTTCCACCTGCTCGTATATGATGCCAACAGTCTCTGGCACACGCACCTACACCCGCGGGCGTAGCGATGCGTCTGCCCCCGCGACCAACCAGAAAAACCCGGTTGATAGTGCTGTGGCCTACAGCAACCCACAAACGCCAGCCTTCTGCGATCGCCCGCTGTCAGACACATTGCGGAGCTCCATAGAACTGGCTGACTACACCCATCTGCTGGACAGCACGGGCCTGTTTGCCACCTTGCAGCAGGCTGGCCCCTTTACGGTTTTTGCCCTGCCCAACAATGCGCTGGAAACCTATAATGCGCAAAATAATGACCGGTTACTCAACCCGGCCAACACCAGTTCTGTGCGCACAATGCTGGGCTATACGATTGTAACCGGCAAATGGCCCCACAAGGCTTTGCGCGCAGCAATGGATGCAGCCCCCGGCCACAGCCTGTCACTCCCAACCCTGAGTGGGCGGAACCTGACCATCTGGCTGGACCCACAAACCGATCAGATCATGGTGGGCACACCACATGGGTCCAGCAGCCAGCTGTGGGTTATGGGTATTCCGCAGTCCAATGGTGTGCTGTATTTTACCCGTTCGCTGCTTCTGCCCCCCACGGCGCAGGCGGCTCCGCTCTCCCCCGCCCCTTAAAATCGGGTAGGGCTACGGTTCTGCCACTAAGGCACGGGTTTTTATGGGGTAGGGCCTAGAGCGCCCACTGGGCGGGGTCATCCCACCAACTGGTTGCGGGCATGACAAAATCCACATCACACCCAACCAGAGCGGTAGCCTGTTCGGGTGTTGCGGCAAACGCTACGGCTGGCAGTTCCATCATCATGCACCACCACTGGGCCAGCGCCAGAACAGCCTGCGTCTCTTCCGCTCCGTCTGGGGCATCGGGGGCAAAACAGACGTAATCCGCCCCTTCTTCCCCCGCGCGCATGGCATCGTCACGGCCACTGCCTACGGTCACACCCAGTTGCAGTTCATCCCCGATCTGGCGACGAACATCCCGCACACTGGCTGCCACATAGGACCGGGACAGATGGACCCCATCACACCCGCTCTGTACGGCCAGTTCCGGTGCATCTTCGAGCATAAGGGCAATACCCTTATCCTGCACGAGCGGACGGATAACCCCGATCACGGCCATAGCAGCATCGGGAGCCACCCCACCGGCCAGACGCAGCAGCAAAGCGGCTGGCTGGTGGTGGGCCAGACGCTGCTCCAGCACGGGCAAAAATGCATCGGCGTGCAAAAGTGCAGGTGTTACAAGATAAAGTTCCGACACTGCGGCTATCCTTCCCGCACAATGCGCGCCTGCATTGTTCAGTTCTTGAAGATGGTGATGATCTGGTCGAGCAGGGCCAGCGCTTCCGCCTTGGGACGCTGGAACACGTTACGACCGATAATGGAGCCAAAGCCGCCACCGTCATGAATGCCCTGAATGGTGGCCAGCAGGTTGTCCGTACCGGTGTGTTCACCACCGGAGAAAATCACAATCCGGCGGCCAGCAAAGCTGGACTGCACAACATGGTTGATGCGCGCGGCAAGGGTTGCCACATCCACCTTGTTCTTTTCATACACAGGCTTGCAGGCGTCGAGAGCCACAACATCGGTCGGGGGTTTGACCTTGATGATGTGCGCACCACACAGTGCTGCCATATGGGCGGCATAAGCGCAGACGTCCACCGCTGTTTCGGCCTTTTTGTCCAGCACCGGACCGCGCGGGTAGCTCCACGCAATAACGGCCAGACCAACGGACTTGGCTTCAGCCGCCAGTTCGCGCAGTTCTTCCATCTGGTCGAAGCAGTATTCGGAACCGGGGTAAATGGTAAAGCCAATGCCAGCACAGCCCAGACGCAGCGCATCCGCCACGGTGCCGGTCACGGCCTGATCTTTTTCCGTCGCAAGGCTGTTGGAGCTGTTGCACTTGAGAATAAGCGGAATTTCGCCTGCAAAGGTAGCAGCGCCACATTCCAGCATACCCAAGGGGGCGGCGTAACCGCTCAGCCCGGCTTCAATGGCGAGCTGGAAGTGGTAGTGCGGGTCGTAGGCGGCCGGGTTGGCAGCGAAAGAGCGGGCTGGACCATGCTCAAACCCCTGATCCACCGGCAGAATGACCATTTTGCCGGTTCCACCGAGCTTACCTGCGTTGAGCAGACGGGCCAGATTGGTCTTTGTACCGGGGTTATCGCTCTCATACTGGTTGAGAATAGCCTTAACCTTCGGGGTCAGCGTCATGTGGAACAGTCCTTCTTTTGCCTTGTGTCCGGCACATTATTTTCCGGATGCTGGTGTTGGCAATAACCGTGGGCGAAATACCCGACAAGAGACGATATGGCACTTAACGGCATGATAAGGTTAAATGATGGCGGGCGTTGTGACAGAAGTGTGGCGTTTTGCTGTGCGTACAAGGCCCGGACCGTCTCATATTGTGGGTTTTGCGGGCGCAGAATGGCAGCTTGCTGGCCACAACGCAACGCCATGAGCGCACCAGCAGGACTACTGTCACAATCGAGCACATGCACAAAGGCCCGGCTGGCCGATTCTGCCACGCTGTCCATTAAGGCATGCCACCAGCCAGTCCCCATGTACGCCACCGCGCCACAGGGCGAAAGCAGGCCAACGCATCCGCCATACCCCGCCATGTCCGCCGCAGCCAAAGCCATGTGCGCGCCTGCATGGTCACACACGCACACATAGCGGATACACGCGGGAGAAGATGAGAAAAGTGGCCTGTTTTCCGTGAGCATGCTTGACGCGATCGCTTTTGCGGGTGATTCCTTACCCCAAGAGAAGGGAAAAGGAATGCAGGATCAAGACGTGGAGCCGCACGCACCCCAAGGCAACAGCTATGCCAGCATGCACACCCGCGCAAGACCTGCGGAAGAGTCCATCACCCGTCTGGACCGTGCATTGCAACGCATTTCCTTTGCTCTTGATAAGCAGCAGCAGAAAAAACAGAACCGTCCGGAAACCAACCAGCAAGAACTGCTGGCCAACATAGATGCACTGATCATGCGTGTGCGTGACGTGCTGGACCAGACGGCCCAAACCACACCCGGCCATGACCCGCACCCGCCCCGGCATGAGGAAGAGAACTGACCCATGGCGCTTGTATCGGTTCATATTAACGGCCACAGCTACACTGTTGGGTGCGAGAACGGGCAGGAACGCCACGTTCAGGCCATGGCGCATCAGGTGGAACGCCGTGTGCAGCAGGTCCGCAATCTGGGTTTTAGCGGCGAGACGCGCCTGCTGGTGCTGGCCGCCCTTCTGATGGCGGACGAAATTCAGGACCTTTCCGGCAGCAAGGTGCCCGAGAGCACGGCCATGGCCGCACTGGAGGCCGAGCGCCTGCGGGCGGAACTGGCCCTGACCAACAATCGGCTGGCCGATCTGGCGGACACTGCGGAATCTCTTGCAGCGGAGATAGAGCGCGCCTACATAGAAGAGGCGGGGCTGCCCGACGCGTGAGGCAAGTCATCCCCTGGGCCGATAAGCACTTCCTAGGGAGCTGGCTCTGTTGTGGCCCTGGTCACATTACCCGGTGCCCACCTGCACTAGCAGGTCCTGGAGGTTGAAAGACCCACGGTCCATGGTGGCTCCGCACATTCCCCCCCCATGCAATGACCCACCTGATATTGCACTGCGCAAAAAAGCCCTGCGGGTCCAGTGCGCAGCGGCTTTGCGCGCACGTGACGTGGAGCGCGATCAGGGGATTATCCACCAGCTTGAACCGTTGCTGCGCGCGCATGCCGGCCCCATTGCCTGTGTGTGGCCCCTCCCGCACGAGGTGGACCTGCGCCCGCTCTGCCATACGCTGGCACACACGGGCATAACTGTGGTGCTCCCCCAGACACCCCCACGTGGCGCGCCACTGGTTTTTCGCCAATGGCACCCCGACTCCACCATGCTGGCAGGCCGCTTTGGCACGCACTACCCCGATGGCCCGATTATGGAACCCGCACTGGTGCTGGTCCCCCTGCTGGGGTTTGACCGCGCAGGGAACCGCCTTGGCTATGGGGGCGGGTATTATGACCGCACACTGGCCGCCCTGCCCCACGCGGCAAGGATAGGCTATGCTCCCTCCACACAGGAGGTGGCACACCTCCCCTGCGGCCCCCATGACCAGCCCCTGAACTGCATTGTAACCGAAAAGGAGGTTATTCGTTTTGGCTAACCCACTCCCCCGCACAGCGCGAAGGACCCGCGCGTGAGAATTCTGTTTTTGGGCGATATTGTCGGCCGCACCGGGCGCGATGGCGTTCTCTCGCACCTGAGCGCCCTGCGCGCGCAGCTTGGGCTGGACCTTGTGGTGGTCAATGCGGAAAACGCAAGCCACGGTTTTGGGCTTTCCCCCGCCATTGCCACCACCCTGCTGCAAAGCGGAGTGGACGTGATTACACTGGGCAACCACGCCTGGGACCGCCGAGACCTGATCGGCCATATTGACGGTGAACCCCGCATTATCCGCCCGCTCAACTACCCCCCCGCAACACCGGGGCAGGGGAGTGTGGTTGTAGCTCTGGCCGACGGGCGCAAGGCGCTGGTGGTCAATGTAATGGGCCGGTTGTTCATGGACCCGCTGGACGACCCCTTCCGCTGCATGAACGAACTGCTGACCAAGCACCGCATGGGGGTTACGGTGCATGCCATTGTGGTAGATATTCATGCCGAAGCCACCAGCGAAAAATGGGCTTTTGGCCATATGCTCGACGGCAGGGTATCGCTTGTTGTGGGTACGCATACCCATACCCCCACCGCAGACCATCGCATTCTGGCCGCGGGCACGGCCTTCCAGACCGATGCAGGCATGTGCGGGGACTATAACAGCGTAATCGGTATGACCAAGGAACCCGCTGTTGCCCGCTTTGTACGCAAAATGCCCGGCGAGCGGCTCCAGCCCTCCGAAGGAGAGGCCACGATCTGCGGCATTATGGTGGAAACGGATGATGCAACCGGCCTGGCCCGCCGTCTGGCCCCGTTACGGCAGGGTGGGCTGCTGGCCCAGACCATGCCGGATTTTTAACACCCCGGCACACGCGCCCATATGCCCCCGGTCGCATATCAATGCGACCGGGGGGGTAAAAAGCTTACTTCGCCAGCGCGTTAAATGCCTGCACGGCGACCTGCGTGGCCACGGTTAGCGGATGTGGCAGAGCGTCCAGCGCAAACCACCCCAGACCATCGTGCTTATGGGGTTCGCACAGATACGGCTCCCCCCGCACCGGCCCAACCGTGTAAACAGGGGCTACCCAATGCGTGCCCACGGCACGGTCGATCTGGTCCACTACGCATAACAGGGGACCGGCCTGTAGCTCCAGCCCGACCTCCTCACGCACTTCACGCATGGCGGCCTGTGCTGTGGTTTCAAACGGGTCCACCTTGCCACCGGGCAAGCCCCAGCACCCGGCTTCGGGCGCTTTGACACGACGGATCAGTAGCAGGCCCCCATCACGCAGGATAAAAGCGCCACACCCGACGGCTGGCTGCATGGACTACCACACCAACCGGTGCACGGCTGCCGTTGGGCGCAAGCCAGCCGCACTGGCCTCGGCCGTAGCCAATGCCATGTCGTTCCCGATCATTTCCTGATGGATGCCACCCAAAATCCACAGACTGTCCACGCCAACAGCGGCAGCACCTTTAATGTCGGTCCCCAAGGCATCCCCAATCGCCAGAATGCGCGAACGGGGAACATCCAGCATATCGAACACCGGCTGGTACACGCCGGGGTATGGCTTGCCGATCCAGCATACATCCCCCCCCTGTTCGGCATAGAATGCGGCCAGAGCACCCGCGCAGATCTGCCGGTTCCCTCCCTTGACCACAACCCGGTCAGGGTTGGCGCAGATCATGGGCAGATTACGGGCAAGGCAGGCGCGCAGTTCGGGCAGATATGGCTCCAGCGATGCCACGCCACGCTCCAGATCCGGCCCTGTGTTCATAACAAAATCGGCCTGCCCCACATCCGCCACGCGCTGGATGTTCAGTCCTTCGTAAAGGCCAAGGTCATGCACACCACCAATATGCAGCACCTTGCTCCCAAGGCGGGCAAACAATGGGTCTGTCCTGTCCTTCATCTGGCGGTGGGTTTCCTGCCCACTGGTCATCACCCCATGGTACAGGCTGCGGTCTACGCCAAACCCTTCCAGTTGCGTGGCAATAACTGCGGCAGGACGGGGCGCGTTGGAGAGCATGACAACGCGCTTGCCTGCCTTATGCAACGCGCGCAGGCACTCTATGGCACCGGGGTACGGATTGACCCCATCATGCACGGTGCCCCACAGGTCTATGATATATCCGTCATACTGGCTGGCCAGCGCTTCCAGCCCGGCAATCTGCGGGACTGTCCAGTTTTTTACGTCGCTCACAGGTCCACCACACGCACATCATCCAGCGTTTCTATGCCTTCAACCCGCATGATCTGGAGCATCTCCCGCTTAAGACGGCCGATCAGGGCCGGTCCTTCATACGCAAACGCGGTGTAGACCTGCACCAGATCGGCTCCAAGGCGGATACGGTCCAGAATATCCCGCCCGTGTTCGATCCCCCCGCAGGAGACGAGCGCCAGACGGCCTGCGGCAATGCTGGCAACAATACGCAGCATCTCGGTCGAGCGGGTGGCCAGCGGACGGCCGGAAAGACCACCGGACTCGCCCTTATACGGGCTGCGCAGGCTGTCGGGGCGGGCCAGTGTGGTGTTGTTAATGATCAACCCCTGCGCGCCACCCTGTATGGCGGCTTCCACAATAGGGGCGATTGCGTCGTTTTCCAGATCGGGAGCCAGCTTGACCAGCAGCGGGGGGCGTTCTGCGTGGCGGGCGGCAATGGCGTCCAGAATGCCCTTGAGCTTTGCGGCATCCTGCAACCCGCGCAGACCCGGTGTGTTGGGGGAGGACACGTTGAGCACAATGTAGTTCACATACGGCTTAACCCGCGCCACAAGGGCGGGATAATCGCGCTCGGGGTCCGCACCGGTTTTGTTAATGCCGATATTGGCCCCCACGGGCACACCCGCACCACCGGCACGGCCAGATGGCAATGGCCGGGTCAGGCGCGCAAGACGCACGGCAAACCGGTCGATCCCCTGATTATTGAACCCCATGCGGTTGATGACCGCCCGGTCCTCCTCCAGCCGGAACAGGCGCGGCCTGGGGTTGCCGGGCTGCGGACGGGGGGTCACGGTTCCCGCCTCGACAAACCCGAAGCCCAGCCGGGCAAGTGGTCGCAGCACGCGGGCGTTTTTATCAAACCCCGCGGCAATACCAATAGGGTTGGAAAACCGCATACCCAGCGCGCGCGTGGCAAGGGCCGGGTCATCCTCGGGGCGTTTGAAGGGAACGGAAATGCCCAGCGTAAGGGCATCTATGGCAAGCTCATGCGCTTTTTCGGGGTCAAGCTTGCGCACAAGCGGCAGGGAGAGGGATGCTAGCACTGACATACCTTTTGTACTGCCCCAAGCCGCCCCCTAAGGAAAGAGAAAAAACCAGCCCGGTGAGCACACGATTATTCCCCAAAGTTTTACTTGCAATTAAGAGTGATTCTCATTTAATGATCCTCCATGAGCGATAGCAAGGGAGGGAGGCACCGCCTCCGGATCACGTCATGCATCATACACCCGTCTACCTTACCGATCTGGCCGCCAGCGAACGGCTGACCCTGTGGACCATCCGCCGCCTTGCTGGTGCGCCACCACCATGCGGTGCAGTGCCCGGTGCATCGGGTAGCCTGTTCCTGCCCTGCTTCCGGCAGGAGTTCATGGCCGTCTCCCAGGCTTTTCAGGACGCGCTGACAGATATGGCAGCGCACGAAATGCCCGCTCTGGATATTTGCGCTGGCAGCACGCTGGCCGTGACCGAAACGGAATATAATCTGCTACTAGCAACCGAAGCCGCACAAAACGAGCGGGAAACGGACATGCAGGCACTCCTGAGCCCCCTGCTCCCCTTTGCGCGCCTGCGCCAGCGTATGGTGGCGGCCCTGACCACACTGGGCGCATGCCTTGCCGGGGCGGGCTACTGGCTCTCCCACCATGCGGCACGCCCCTTGCAGCAGCCTGTGGCCATGCCGGGCATGAGTCGCGCTGCGTACCCGGCAACCGCCGCCCTTTCGGTCGCGCGCTGGCATGATCTGGATATGAGCGTTGCCCATTCGTGGCGTCAGGCATCCCGCCGCAGCACTTTTGCGCCTTACAATCTGGGCTGAACGGCACTGACAGACCCAGACTCTGGCTCTGCCCCGCACACCTGCTCAACTGGCCAGTCTGCTCCATAAGCCCCAGCCCTTGGGGGGCGCGAGGATGGCGGATCAGCCATACATATTTGAAGCAATTGTAACCGTTCTTGTTATGTTCCATTGTGGCGCAATCCATGCCATAATGGTTGGGCCATGCCTACGCCCATACGCCGCATTATCCATATCGACATGGACGCATTTTATGCCTCCGTTGAACAACGCGACAACCCGGCCCTTAAAGGGCGACCGGTTGCCGTGGGTCATTGCCAGGAGCGTGGCGTTGTTGCCGCCGCCAGCTACGAAGCCCGAAAATTTGGCGTGCGTTCAGCCATGCCCTCCCTTATTGCGCGGCGCAAATGCCCCGAACTGGTTTTTGTTCCCCCCCGGTTTGATGCTTACCGGGCTGTATCGGCCCAGATTCATGCCATTTTTGCCCGCTACACACCACTTATACAGCCCCTCTCCCTCGACGAGGCCTATCTGGACATCACCCACCCTCTACTCCGCCGCGCTTCGGCTACAGCTATTGCGGAAGAAATCCGGGCCAGTATTTTTGAGCAAACCGGGCTGACCGCTTCTGCCGGGGTGTCCTACAATAAATTTCTGGCCAAGCTGGCGTCTGATCATCGCAAACCCAATGGATTGTTTGTTATTCCGCCGGGGATGGGGCAGGCCTTTGTGGCCCCTTTGCCAGTGGGCACATTCCACGGTATTGGCCCAGCCACCGCCCGACGCATGAATGGTCTGGGCATTCATACCGGGGCAGACCTGCGTGCCTGCGCGCTGGATATTCTCAAACACCATTTTGGCAAGGCCGCCACGTTCTACCATGGGATTGCCCGTGGGGTGGATGACCGGCCGGTCGAAGCCAACCGTCCACGAAAATCTTTAGGTAAAGAAACAACTTTTCTACAAGACCTGCATGCAGAATCCGAGCTTGCACAAGCTATGGATACACTTGTGGCGCAGGTCTGGGCTGGTTGTGTGAAGCGCGAACTGAGCGGGCGCACGGTTACGCTCAAGCTTCGCCATGCGGACTTTACGCAACTCACACGCAGCCAGTCCTTCCCCCACCCCATCAAAAACGAGGCCACCCTGCGCGAAGCCGGGAGCAGGCTGCTGGCCCCCCTGCTCCCCCTTACAAAGCCCGTACGGCTTTTGGGGGTATCGCTTACCGGGCTGGTTCTGCCGGGTCAGCCTGCGGCGGATCGCCAGCTTTCTCTGCTGCCGTAAGGACGAATCGCAGCACAATCCACCGCCAGACACAAATACGGACAATACAATTTCAAAACCGTTTTGATATCACAATGACGATACAGTAAATATTTTACAAACATCTAAAAATATATGAAAAATTGCATATTATGTAAATTAATATGGGAAAAACCATACTATCATTACATACAGATACACTTATTTTGATCACGCACACATCTTTACACCCGCGACAATTCGGGGCAACCGATACGGTTCCAATATAAAAGACTGAACTCCTTTAAGGTTTGGCTGAATGACCGTGCCCCCCTCCTCGCCCCCAAAGACCGTTGCCACTGGCACTGCCACAAGAGCACACAACCACCATGGGCTGGGCCAACAACTCAGGCATATGCCTTTTCCACACCAGAATACGGGCACAGACACACCTCACCCAACGAGGGTAGTCTGATGCGAAAGATGAAATTCCTTTTGGCCCGTCCCCGTCAGTCTGGTAGCACACATAATTGCTTCCATGCGCTCCTTGGCCTGCCTTTACTGGCCGTTATGACCGCCACCGCTCAGGCTGCGGATACAAATAACAATACAACCATTGAAGAGCAGAGCATACAGGAAGAAAAACCCCAGTGGTACACTGGATCCCTTGTCTCCCCCTCCGGGGCCATGACAAAAAAAGGCATGATCGCGTGGGAACCTTACATGACCTACAGCCAGCCAGTGGGGCAGTTCAACAGCAACGGAAGCAGCCAACCGCTACACCCGAGGCAGAAGGCTGTTAGCAACTTTACGTTGTATAAATACTCAATTACGGATTCCGTCAGTATTCAGCTGACTCCTGTCATCAGCTACCGTTGGAAAAAGGGAGACAACACCAGCAGCGATCTAAAATTTGGTGATCTGCCCGTAGACCTGATGTGGCGTTATGTCGATGCAGATCCCAAACGTTACATTCCTGCCCTGAGTATTTTTGCAGGTATGGCCATGCCCACCGGGGACTATAACAGGCTGGGCCGTGCGCAGGACGGCGTGGGGGCTGGCGCTTATACATTCCGCCTGGCCCTGACCGAGCAATCCACCTACACCCTACCCGGCCAGCATGAACTGCGGTTACGTGTATGGAGCACCTTCCGCCGCGCGGTCACCACTGCACATCTGCACGACGTAACAAGCTATGGCACATCATCTGGTTTTAAAGGCCGGGCACAACCGGGCATGTATGGAGAGAGTGGTTTTTCCCTTGAGTTTGGCATTAACCAGAAGTGGGTTTTGGCACTCGATCTGGCGCGGGACTGGGCCAACGGCGCACACCTGCGCGGTACAACCGCGACAGGCAAAAAAGTGAACAGTCTGTCCGAAGCCTCCGGCGACTGGCAGATTGCCCCAGCGATTGAATATAACTGGTCACCCCGCTTTGGAGTTATTGCGGGCGTTTCCACTTACTTTGCTGGCCATAACACTGGTTTTGATATATCGCCCCAAGTTGCGTTCAATAGTGTTTTCTAATGCCGTGGCGAATAGAAAACAGGGTGATCACAACTTATTTTTTATAAAAACCTTTGAATTTTTAAACCTGTTGTATGTCCACCAGCCCAGAATAATCCAC
The DNA here is from genome assembly GCF_011516885.1 of Acetobacter lambici. GTDB lineage: Bacteria > Pseudomonadota > Alphaproteobacteria > Acetobacterales > Acetobacteraceae > Acetobacter > Acetobacter lambici. Next base: position 82,052 of record NZ_WOTD01000004.1, read on the forward strand.
AAACCAAAACGGCGGAAAGAAAACTTTCCGCCGCCCATAAAAACTGGCTGTTATTTTATGGTTTTTACAAAGCTGGAGCAGGGCCTTTAACAATAGAGGCCAGATCATCCGGCCGGATCCACTGGCGGAACGCTGCCTGCACATCCGCCCCCGTGGCATTGTAATAGGCCTGAGCGCCACGGTCAGCATTATCCAGTGGCAGGCCGAGTTCTGTCAGATGCAGGTACTGGGCTGCGATCCTGTCCAGACTGGCACGGGCCAGCGGAATACTGCGCAAAAGAGATGCCTTGGCCAGAGCCAGCTCATCGTCCGATGGTGGTGCGGACTGCATGGCTTTGATATCACGCACAGCAGCGGCCTGTGCCTTGCCCACCTTATCGGGGTCTGCACCATAGTTGACCGTGTACATGCCACGGGTGCGGCCCCACTCAAACGCACTTCCCACTGTGTAAACGTACCCGGTTTTAACACGCAGATCACGGTACAGACGGGAGGAGAACAGACCACCACCCAGCACTTCGTTCCCTAACTGGAGCATAAAGTGGTCGGGCTGGGCTGCGGTCAGGCCCAATGTTTCGGCCAGCACGACCTCATCCTGCACACTGCTTTTGTCTGGCACCAGCGCGTGGGACGCCTTGCTCAGTGGCACGGCAGGCAGGTCAATATCGGGGGCTGCTCCCTCGGCTTTCCAGCCACCAAATGCCTGTTCCAGAACTGCCTGTGCCTGTTCCGGGGTTACGTCGCCGGTCACAACAATGGTTGTTCTGTCTGGCCGCCAGACTTTTTTGTAATAAGCCTGCACATCATCATGCGTCACACTCATGATGGATTGCGGCGTGGCCTCACGCAACGTGGGGTCCTTGGGGGGGAGGACAGCCGTTTTTATAGCCCGGCTGAACAGATGTTCGGGCGAGAGCAGTTCACCTGCCTGTGCCTGCGCAGCCTGCTGGCGCACAACCTGAAAATCTTTATCTCCAATGGCAGGATGCAGTTCGTTATCCGCCAGAAGGGCCACACCTTTTACAAAATCTGGTGTGAGAACCTGCAAGGAGAACGAACTCCCCGCACTCTCCCATGCAGGAATGTCGTCCAGAGCCTTCTGGAAGGCCAGACGGTCATACTGCGTGGTGCCGTAAGAGAACAGTGCTTCGGTCACATCATTCACCCCATCCTGCCCGGCGGGCTGCTGGAGAGAGGGGGTCTGCCGGACCTGACCATTGACCTGAATGGTGTGGCTAACATGGGAGGGCCAGACAATCAGCTTGATCCCGTTGGACAGGGTGCTGACATATGGCTGAGGGGTAGGCTCGGGCTTGTCCAGTTTGAGCAGTGCTTTTTCGGCCCATTCAGGCAGTTTGACTGGCTTGTCGGGGGAAGAAGCAAAGGATTCCGCTCCCCCGAACCCCTTGCCCGATACGGCATTGCCTGAGCTTTCCGGCGTAAGCACCGCAGATACAGCATGGGCGGGGTTCAGCAGAATTGCCGCCAGTTTGTTAACAGCCTCGGGCGTTACAGCCTGATAGGCGGCGACCAGATCACCCGGTGCATCCAACCCCTGAAAAGCAAGTGCCGTGGACCAGGTGGACGCCAGACCACTTACTGAGTTAGCGGCAAACTGCATTTGTGCAATTTCGCGCCGTTTGGCCGCTTCCACCAGATCAGCCGGAACACCATTCTTGCGAATATTCTCCAGCACCGCACGCATATCCGCCATAGCCTTTGCGGAATCCCCCCCCTTGGGGAAAGCGGCCAGAGCAAGCCCAAACCCGGCTTCCTTTTTGGGTGCGTATTCAAACCCTGCGAACAGCGCCTTACCCTGCGGCACAAGGTCGTACAATGCGCCACGCTGGCTGGCCAGCACGTCAGACAGAACATCCGCCGTAGCGTAATCAGCGGCGGATGAACCGGGCATGGGGAAGGCAAGCGTTGCAAACCCTACGGGGTAGTCCGTTGCGAGCGTAAGCGTTTTGGCTGGTGGAGGAACTGGGGAAACCTTATGCCGCACTGGCAATGTTTTACGTGGAACACCGCCAAATGCATCTTCCACCAGTTCCAGGGTGGTTACCGGGTTTACATCACCCACAATGACCAGAATGGCATTGTTGGGCGCGTACCATTTTTCGTAAAATGCCCGCAGATCGGCGGCTTTTGTTTTGTCAAACGATGGCCGCGTACCCAGTGCATCGTGCTCATAGGGCGTGCCTGCGAACAAAATGGCCTGCAACTGTTCAAGATAACGGTAAGCAGGACTGGACAGATCGCGCGAGACTTCCTGCTCAATTGCACCGCGCTCCTTGCTCCAGTCCGCCTCAGACAGGGTCAACCCGCTCATGCGCAGGGCTTCGATCTTGAGCAGAACTGGCAGGTCGCGCGCCTGTGCAGTGTAAAAATACTGGGTTACATCCTCGGTCGTGTCAGCATTATAGCTCCCGCCAAGACGGGTGCCCACTGCGGCCAACTGGTCCTTGTCCAACCCCTGACTGCCACGGAACATCATGTGTTCAAGCGCATGTGCCGTGCCGGGAAAACCCTTTGGCACTTCAGCCGAACCAACCAGATAGTTAATTTCCGTTGTGACCACCGGTGCAAGCTTGTTGGGCACGATCACAACCCGCAAACCATTGGGTAGGGTTGCGCGCACCACCTGAGCACTGCTGAGCGAAGGTGGTACAAAGGCAGATGGCATGGAAGGAGCCGCCGCCTGTGCAAACGCGCCAACAGGCGAGAGCGCACTGCCGCACAGAGCCAGCCCCGCAACCAGAGCGACACCCCGCACACGAGAGATGGTCATTTTACGAAAAATCATGAAAAATCCTGTGTCCTGTGGAAAACAGCAAGGAAAAACACCTAGTAGCCCATAGCGGGCAAAGGCAGCTTTTTAGCCAGCGCAGACAGCTTGTGCCGCCGCAGTTCGGAGCGGGCTTTGGCGTCCTCGGTCATGTAATTGAGCTGGATGGTATAGCGCGACCCCACAAACTGCTTATGCCCGTGCCAAGTGGTTGGCCCATTGGGAAAAACAAGTAGCGTACCATCCACTGGCTGTACTTCCTTTGCGTAGTCCTCAATATCATGCGGGCCACGCAGCAGGCGCAGGCAACCCTCCTGCTTTTCCCAGCCCGGCCCTGCGGGATTGAGGTAGAGCAGAATGGTCACGCGTTTGGCCACTGAGTCTGTATGGATGCGGCCATCCTTCTCCCGCGTGCGGCCACGGATGGTCAGCATGGAGGGAGCGTTTTCCAGATCAAGGCCCAGCTTCCGGGCGATAATCCCCCGCAGTTCCGGCCCTTCCATCTCCCGCACCAATGCCTGCACAAGGGAGGAGAGCTTAAGCGATTGCGGAGGAAACGACCCACCCGAACTGATAGCGGGAAGGCTTGCGAACACGCGGGGCAGATCATCCTTACGAATAAAATGCGGCACCATAATATGCGTAAATGGCTCCGCGCACACGGGAGCCTGCGTTAAAGCCGCGTAATCGGGCTGAATGGTGGAGTCTGAGGTGGTCATACCCTGTTGTCCGCAAAAGTGAACCTGTTAACCGCCGAAACGGTAGAAGGGTTACGCGGCATAAACAAGACCCCGCCGTTACGAGCGCCTTTTACTGCGGCCCTTACCGGGTTTTGGCTCATACCCACCACCGCCCGGCCCCAAAGGACGCGGCACCTGCTGCCCCTTGCCCGCACCCCTGCGCCCCGCGCCCTGCCCGGTTTTGGGCGAGGGTGGCGGTGCATCCAACCCGAGTTGCAAGGCTTCGAGCCTTTTAATTTCATCACGCAGGCGGCCTGCTGTTTCAAACTCCAGTTCGGCTGCGGCATCACGCATCCGCTTTTCCAGCCCAGCTATGGTGGTGCGCAGGTCCTGCCCAACAAATTCGGCCACCCCGGTATCCTCATCCGGGGCGACGGTCACGTAATCCTGCTCGAACACGGAGCCGACAATATCGCCAATATGCTTGCGCACACTCTGGGGGGTAATGCCGTGCGCCTCGTTCCATGCCATCTGCTTTTCCCTGCGGCGGGCAGTCTCTTCCACCGCGTAGGTCAGGGAGTCGGTCATTTTATCCGCATACAGCAGCACGCGCCCATCCACGTTACGCGCGGCGCGGCCTATGGTCTGAATGAGCGATGTGCGTGAACGCAAAAAGCCTTCCTTATCCGCGTCCAGAATGGCCACTAACGAACACTCGGGAATATCCAGCCCCTCACGCAGCAGGTTAATGCCGATCAGCACGTCAAAGGCCCCTATGCGCAGGTCACGAATAATTTCGATCCGCTCCAGCGTATCCACATCCGAATGCAGGTAGCGCACCCGAATACCCGCTTCGTTCATGTAATCGGTCAGGTCTTCGGCCATGCGCTTGGTCAGGGTGGTCACCAGCACGCGGCTACCCTTGGCTATGGTCTCGCGGCATTCAGCCAGCAGGTCGTCCACCTGATGTTCCACGGGGCGGATAACGGTTACAGGGTCTATCAGACCCGTGGGGCGAATAACCTGTTCGGCAAATACGCCACCCGTGCGCTCCATTTCCCACGGGCCGGGGGTCGCGCTCACAAATATGGTCTGTGGGCGAAACTTGTCCCACTCCGCAAAATTGAGCGGCCGGTTATCCAGACAGGAAGGAAGCCGGAACCCAAAGTCCGACAAAATGGATTTACGTGCAAAGTCTCCGCGCTCCATGCCACCAATCTGGGGCACGGTTACGTGGCTTTCATCCACAATCAGCAAGGCATCTTCGGGCAGGTATTCAAACAGGGTTGGTGGCGGATCTCCCGGTTTACGACCGGAGAGGTAGCGTGAGTAATTCTCAATTCCCTTGCACACACCTGTTGTTTCCAACATTTCCAAGTCGAAGGTGGTGCGCTGGTCCAGCCTCTCGGCCTCCAGCAGCTTGCCGTCTTTGGTAAACTGGTCCAGCCGTGTACGCAGTTCATGTTTTATACCCTTTATGGCCTGATTGAGTGTAGGCCGGGGCGTTACGTAATGGCTGTTGGCGTAAACGGTAACTTCCTGCAAATCAGCCGTTTTATCACCAGTGAGCGGATCAAACTCGATAATACCGTCCACCTCATCGCCAAAGAGGGAGACACGCCACGCCCGGTCTTCATTCTGCACGGGAAAGATATCCACACTCTCCCCCCGCACACGGAACGCGCCACGCGCAAAAGCCGCGTCGTTGCGGCGGTATTGCAGTTCCACCAGACTTTTGATCAGCTTGTCGCGGTCGATCTCCCCCCCCAGCTCCAGCTTGACCACCATGCGGGAGTAGGTCTCCACCGAGCCAATACCGTAAATGCAGGAGACCGAGGCAACAATAATCACATCATTCCGCTCAAGCAGCGCCTGTGTGGCTGCATGGCGCATACGATCGATCTGTTCGTTAATCTGGCTATCTTTTTCAATATACGTGTCCGAGCGCGGCACATAGGCTTCGGGCTGGTAATAATCGTAATAGCTAACAAAATACTCCACGGCATTGTTGGGGAAAAACTGCTTCATCTCCCCATAAAGCTGCGCGGCCAGTGTTTTGTTGGGAGCCAGAATAAGGGTTGGCTTCTGGGTGGCTTCAATCACCTTGGCCATGCTGAACGTCTTGCCCGAGCCGGTTACGCCGAGCAGCACCTGATCGCGCTCCTGCCCATCCACCCCGGCCACAAGCTCCTTGATCGCCTGCGGCTGATCACCTGCGGGATCATATTCGGAGACAACCTCCATCCTGCGCAGGCGCGGACGGACTGACTGTTGCTCCGGCACAAAGGTCACGGGCGGCAGGCTGGCTGCCCGTTCGCTCAGAGAAGGCCGTTTTTTGCCACGCGACGGCGGCGGCGCGGCGGAAGAAGATGAAGCACCCATGCCTACAAGATGGTCAACTCTGCCCCCCTATGCAAGGGAGCAACTGTTGCAAACACGCGCAATGGCGGGGCACGTCCTGCAAAGTGGACACGGAAGGGCATAATCACCATGCCCCACCGTCCACCACAAAGCCCCCGCCAGGCAGGGAGAGCAGGTCAGACCCGGTTTACGAGCGCGCAGGAGGCGCCATAAACTCGGGCCCCACGGGGTCGGTAATGGTCTTGTCCAAAATGGCGTCAATAGCAGCCATGTCGTCCTTGCTCAGTGTCCAGCCAAAGGCGTCCTGCACACCTGTGATCTGCTCGGGCTTTCTGGCACCCCACAGGGCAATGGTTGGCCCCCGGTCCAGCACCCAGCGGATAGCGAGGGCAAGCAGGCTTTTGCCATGCTGTTCCGCAATGGTTTTAAGTCCTTCCACCGCGTTCAGATACTGGCTGAAACGAGGCTGCTGGAACTTGGGGTCCACCTTACGCAGGTCATCGCCCGTAAACACATGCTCCGCCGTCATTTTACCTGACAGAAGACCACGGCACAGCGGACCATAGGCCAGAACAACCAGTTTGTTGGTGACAGCATAAGGCAGAATATCTTTTTCAATCTCACGCTCAAACAGATTGTAAGGTGGCTGAATGGCCGCAACCGGCGCGAACTTGCGAAACTCATCCATCTGCTCGGGCGAAAAATTACTCAGCCCAAGAGCGCGGACCTTGCCACTCTGAACACTTTTTTCCAGCGCGCGTGCGGTTTCCTCAAATGGAGTTTTAGGGTCAGGCCAATGCACCTGATAAAGATCAATATGGTCCGTGCGCAAACGCTTGAGCGATGCGTCCAGCTCCTCCTCGATCCGTGCTTTCCGGCTATCACGGAACACCTGACCATCCTGCCAGTTCAGCCCCACCTTGGTTGCCAGCACAACCCGGTCGCGCCGTCCTTCCAGCGCCTTACCCAGAATTTCCTCCGAATGACCAAATCCATAGACTGGAGCTGTATCAATCAGATTTATGCCAACATCGAGTGCTTTATCTATTGTTTTTGCAGCGTTATCATCATCAGGCCCACCCCACATGGACCCACCCATGGCCCATGTGCCCAAGGCAATACGCGAGGCCGGTTTGGGAATGCCCTCAATCGTTATAAATTCCGCCGTCACGTTATACTCTCCCAGACTATGTTTTTCTCCAACAGGCCAGTTACGGCGCTATTGCCACACTCTACCCATTAAACACCGCATCTGGATAGAGATGCAGTATTTTACTGCAAAGATGGGTTGACCTGTATGCACGGCACCCTACACTGCACGACCATGAACGCTCACACCCCTTCTGTGTTTCCTCGTGCTGGTGTGCTGGCTATTGTGCGCCGTGATTGTAATTTTCTGCTAGTCCGCCGTGCCAACGCACCCGATGCGGGTTTATGGGGTTTTCCCGGCGGCAAGGTAGAAGGGGGAGAAGCCTTTTTCCGCGCTGCCGAACGTGAACTTATGGAAGAAACATCCTTACAGGCACAAGCAACATCTCTTGTAGACGTGTTTGACAGCATACATTACACACCCGACGGCACGCTGGCTTTTCATTACCTTATTCTGGCCGTACTCTGCACCGAACCCCAACCCGCCCTGACCGTTCCCGTTGCCGGGGATGACGCGCGGGAGGTCCGGTGGTTCAGTTATGAGGAAATCAGCCAGCTTGGCACAAAAGCCAGCGCACGCCTGTATACGATTGCGCAAAGCATTATGCAGGCACAAAAGTAGATCTGAAAAAGCATTTCAGCACAGTCTGTTTTTTATTCGCCTTACGAGCGCCTGAAAACCAGAAAGCCCTGAAACTAAATTTTTAAAACTATAGACTATAGGTTTTGCGCGCCGGTTTTGGTGCCCCTGCGCGCCCCAGCCCAAATATCCATCAGAACCGACGGATTTTTTTACTCCGCACCATACCCACGCACAACGTAACAAACACAACACAGGCAAATACCCCCCCCATAACCGCCATGGAAACAGGCAGGCCGGGGATCAGATACGTTGGCGCATCACACGGTTTGGACGGCATAAGTGGCATGGAGGCCCAGCGTTCCGCCAGCGTGCGCCCCACAACATGGGCGGCATGGCAGGCGGGGAACGGGCTTGGCCACCACTTCCACTCCACACCTACATGGCATATTGCAAGACCCTCCGCCACAAGCAGGACAGGCGCGCACAGCCACAAAACACCCCGCCCCACCCGGGCAGGCAGAACAGGCACCATAACTCCCAGCACAATAAGCACACGCCACGGCCAGCGCTCCCACAGGCATAGCTCGCACGGCATGATTCCAAGTTTGTGCTGCGTCCACCACGCAACGCCAAGGGCTGCAACACCAGCCAGAATCATAAAAAAAGCAACCGTGCTCAGCCGCATGGGTTTTTTCATGCTGTTCTCACCTCAGACAACGCCGCGATAAACGACCGCGCCCAGCTTGCGGCGGTAACCCGCCACACTTCCGAGCGCAACCGCTCCCAGCGTACGCGCCGCTCGGAACCGGACATGCTTAACGCCTTGTGCAGGGCGGTTGCAATTTCGTCCGAGTCATGAGGATTGACCAGCAGTGCATCCTCCATGTCCGCCGCTGCACCGGCAAAGCGGGACAGAACAAGCATGCCCGGATTATCGGGCCGCTGGGCCGCCACATATTCCTTGGCAACAAGGTTCATCCCATCACGCAGGGGGGTCACAAGGGCTGCACTTGAGATCTGGAAAAAAGCTGCCAGAAGTTCACGCGGGAGCGGGTGGGTCAGGTAACGCACGGGGGTCCAGTCGAACTCACCATACGTGCCGTTAATGTGCCCTACAATCTGGTCCAGTTCGGCACGCAGGCTCTGGTATTCGGGCACACTCCCGCGTGAGACTGGCGTGATCTGGAGGTACGCAACCTTGCCCCTGTATTCAGGGTAGCGTTTGAGGAACGTATCGTACCCACGCAACCGTTCTGGCAGACCTTTGGAATAATCCATACGGTCCACGCCAATAATCAGTGGCATGCCGCGCAGGTCCTGCTGCAGGCGCTGCACCTGTGGCAGGGTCTGACCCGCACGCGCACAGCTTGCAAAACTGTCCGGGTCAATTCCTATGGGAAAAACGCGCGCTCTGGCGGGAATACCCAGAACCGAGAAAGCCTCGTTCATGTTCCGGGCATCGTCTTCGGTCTGCACGCCAATCACATCATAGGCACGCAGGGCACGCAGCAGGGCCGAGGCTTCAGGCAGGGAGCGCATCAGGCTCCATGGTGGAAAGGGGATATGCAGAAAAAAGCCAATCCGGGCTTTGACTTTTAAATCCCGCAGGGCTTTCCCCATAGGGAACAGGTGGTAATCATGCACCCACACCATGTCATCCTGCTCAAGCAGGGGGGCCAGTCTGGTGGCGAACAGAGTGTTGACGCTGGCATAAATCTGCTGATCATGCCGACTATAATTCATCAGCCCGGCACGGTAATGACACAGCGGCCACAGGATGCCGTTGGAATAGCCCTGATAAAACCCGTTATATTCCTTCTGGGTCAGCCCTATGGTCGCGTAGGTCACATTGCCAAGTGTATCCACACCAAGCGGCCTGTCCGCGCCATCTCCGCCTATCTGGTGACCAGACCAGCCAAACCACAAACAGGGATGATCCTGAATAGCGGCCCGGAGTGCTACAGCCAGACCGCCAGCGGGTTGTTTGCGGTCACGTACTGCTGGTACCCTGTTGGAAACAATGACCAGCCTTTGCATGCCTCACCCCCTACCTGCAACAAGGGATGCCAGCCAGGCCCTGAACACCGCCGGTGTGGGAAAATCCGCAGGAATACGGAAAAAATCTCCCCCCATACGGTGAACAGCAGCCATGCCGTCCTCATCCGTTACGTCATCCCCCACAAAAACGGGTTTACGCCCGGCAAAGGGGGCGGTTTCCATCAGCACAGATACAGCATACCCTTTATCCACCCCGGTCGGGCGGATTTCCCACGCCATTTTGGCGGGCTGGAGCATGAATGCACCATCGGATTCCCTAACCCAGCGTTCCGCCGTCTGGCGCAGGACTTCCGCTTTTTCGGGGGCAGCACGGTAGTGCAGCACAAAGCCGCCCTGCTTGTGCTCAAGCCGCGTGCCCGGCAGGGTCGCTAGCAGATCGGACGCCTGCACCAGCCAGCGCTGTGGCATGGTAGGCAGCACAGCCCGCTCCACAGGGCCACCGGGGCGGTGGCGGATGGCCACGCCATGTTCGCCGGCAACGGCAAAGGGAACATCCCCTAAAAACTGATCAATCTGCTCGATCGGCCGACCCGAAATAATTGCCAGCGCATCCCCACAGGCATTGCGCAGGTGGGTCAAGGTTTCCAGCAGATCGGGGGGGACCACCACGGACTCGGGGGTTGGGGCTATGTCCACCAGTGTGCCATCAAAATCCAGCAAAAACGCTGTCTGGCTCAGGGGTGGAATTTTAAAACGGTTGTCCTGCGCAAAGGAGGAACCAAACACAATGCACCTCTTTTATTATCTGTCTGCGGCGCCGGGCAAAACCCACATGCCCCTATGGCGCAACAGTAATGATCAGGAATTCTTCAAATCGGGGTCTTAATACGTCCCATCACTCTCCGGCTGGAACGGATTGGCGTTATCCGGCGCAGCAGGGCGGGCGGGGGCCACAGGGGCGGCAATCCCGGGCTGGCCGGGTTGGGCTGGAGCACCTGCTGGCATGCCCGTACCATCCTCAACCGGAGCGGCTTCTGGCAATGGTGGGGGGGTGACGGGTTTGGGCAGGGCTGGCAGGAACGGGGCCATATCATCCCCTCCGCACTTGACCATGCGCACATCGTAAACCGAACTTTCCAGCACCCCAAGGCCCGGCTCGGCCGCCAGCATCCAGCCTTTAAAAGTTGCCCCGCCGGGGTGGGTGTCCTGTATTTCCAACCATGCGGCGGCATCGGGCGCGCGGGTTGGAGGGCGCTGGAGGCAGCGGCGGGCCAGAATGTCCAGATTTTTATAATGTGTCGGCTCGCCCCCTACTGGCACGGACAACACCTCCACATGGGCGTCCAGTCGGTCCAGAACACGCACAACGGCTGTGCCCTTACCCTGCCATGTGCCTGAGGGGTAAACAGCAGGGGGGGGCAGCGGAGTGCCCGCAGCCCATACCGCACCGCCACCAGAACCGGCAAAAGCCAGCAGACCCGTTACCAGCAGGCGGGAGCACCGCCCCCAGACCAGCATTTTCATGCTCCGGCCACCTTGGGGGACGAAAGGGATGCCACAAGGTCTGCCAGACGTTCACGCATAACCTGTTCACTTACCCCCATCAGCACTGCATCCTCAAACGCGTCTGCCAGAACCTGCTGCACTTCCTGCCAGTTTTCTTCCAGCATGCGCAGTTTTTCCTGACATGTAACGGGCTGCCCGTCTTCTTGCGGCCATATGCGCAACGCCGTCATTCTGTCCGCCTCAATCATAGTCGTCTTGCTAAACTGCTTTTATGTCTGTTTCAGGGCAGGCTTGCGCCGCTGCCCCCACTCTGGCCCTCTGCTGCCCCCTTGTTGGCGCGGGTAAGCGTATCGGTCACAGAGAAAATAAACTTGCTCAGGAGTTGTTCCAGACTGATCGACCCCTGGGTCTGGCTGATGGTAGCCCCTGCCTGCAGGGTCTTGTCATCCCCACCGGGGGAGAGGGCGATATATTTGCCGCCAAGCAGGCTGTCGCTGGTAATAATGGCCGCTGTATCCGCCGAGAGGTGGATATCCGGGCGCACGGTAAAGACAACATGCGCCTTGAAGGTCTGCGGGTTTACGCTCTCGCTCTGCACGGTGCCGATTGTTACCCCGGCCAGCCGCACGTCCGAGCCAACACTCAACCCGTCCACCTGCGAGAAATCAGCCCCCAGCCGATACCCGACCGTATCTGTCTTGCGGCCTTCGCCGACCACTGCTGCGGCCAGCATACCCGCCAGAGCCACCAGCACGGCTGTGCCAGTCAGAAGCTCCGCCAGACTGCGCCGTGATTTTTCCGCCATTGCCGATGCCATAAACTACGTACACTCCCTGATGAGACAGACCACTCTAACAGGGAATGAACCGCAAATCACGCCTCGGGAGCACCCTCGGGCGTCCATGCTTCATAATCGCCGGTTGCGGGCGGGTGCTGGCCGGTTGCGTAAAGGCTACCCTGCGGGTGGTAGGCCTGTGCGGTTCCGGTCATGTTGGGCTGGTGGGGCAGTTGCCAGGGTTTGCGCTCCTCCGCCGCAATGGGGGCATCAAGCGTATGGTGCAGCCACCCCCACCATTCGGGCGGCACGGCGGAGGCATCTTCCCCTTTAAGGTAGATGACCCAGCGTTCGGGGCGCTCCATGCCACCACCCTTGCGGGCCGGGCCGGTTGATTCATAATAACAGCGGCCATCGGCATCCTTGCCAAACAGCCGACCCTTCCGGCGCGTATGCAGCCATGTTCCGAAATTTGCCATGGGAGGATGATAGGACTCCGCATGACCTGTGGTCCATGTTTTATCGCAAACCACCCGATCAACCGCGCGCGAGCAGGGGGTTGGCAAAAGTTATCCCCCATATCCTCATTTTGCAGGGTGATAACCCGGCCCCGAACGTGTTTTGTCGGGTTACGCCGCCAGTGCGCGCAGCGGTAACATGGGGCCATGACAACAGCCAGACGCCATTGGAACGGTGTGCTGATGAGCACACTGGAAGCCGCAGCAGACCCGGACGCACCGCTCCGCTCCGTTACCCTGCCCGCAGAGTGGGATGTGGACGCCGCGTCCGCACTTGCACAGCTTATGCCGGGCGACGGCCCGATCGACCTGCCCACGCTTGCGTCGCGGTGGATCACGGCCCTTGCACCGGACGAGGCCTCGGCCAGATCACTGGTCTGGCTGCTGCTGACGCGTCAGGCGGCTCCGGTGGAGGCCGTGTGGCACTGCACATTCGACCGCCCGGCGGGGTTTGTGGTCAATCTGGCCGCCTTTGTCTCCCCCGGGGAAGGGTTTGCCGCGCGGACCTTTGTTGCGGCCCTCAAGCTCATCTGCTCGGTACTGCGCCAGACGGCCCTGAACAAAGCGGACCAGCGTAATGGTGATCTGCTACTACCTGACCTGTTTGTGCCCACCCCCTCCGCCGGAACAGACGCCCCCCCCATGCAGGCCCTCACAGCGGGAGACATCCTGCTGACCAACATGGATGCCTGTCTGGCAGGAGTCGGGCTTGATTATGATAGCGAGGATGGCCGCGCCGCCGCCTGCGCCATTACGGCACTGGCCACACTGACCGCCCACGCGGGACGTGGACCGGAGTCCCTGCCCCTGCCCCCCGTCCGGACCGTACTGCCCGGACTGGGCGAGACCCTGCGCGCGGTCTGGAATGAAGCCGCAGTGGAAACCGATGCGCCCGTAGCCCCGATTGAGACAGGATTTTCCACCCCCAACCCCATAGATGGGTTGCTTGGCGTGGAAGCCTGCGGGCTGGCTCCCGTGTTTTCCATGCTCCGCCCAGATGGCAGGCTGGCCAGCAGCACGCGCCAACGGCTGGACGTGCGCGGCTTTACGGTGGAAACCGCACTGGCCGCAGCCCTTGCGGGCGAGACTGTGCTGCCCCAGCCCGGCCCCAAGGCGCATCTGGCCATGTACCGCGCGCTAACCGGCTTTGCAGACCGCATGCCCGCCCGCCCCGAAACACTGCCCACCCCCGTAAAGCTCAGGCTGGAGCGGGGCATGCGGCGGATTCTACCCGCACGACATGGTGGTTTTACACAAAAAACCACCATTGGCGGCCACCGCCTGTTCATGCGTACGGGGGAATACGAGGATGGCACGCTGGGTGAGCTGTCCCTCACCCCCACGCGGGAAAGTCCGATGGTGCGCGGGCTGATGGAAAGCTTTGGCGACGCCATAAGCATTGGCCTGCAATATGGCGCGCCACTGGAAGCCTACGTGGAAAATTTTGCCTATTCCTGCTTTGGCCCCGCAGGCACGGTGGAGGGCGACCCGGTTGCCTCCTATGCCACTTCCATGCTGGACTATGCGTTCAGGGCCCTGTCCGACACCTATCTGGACAGACGCCTACCCGACGGCCCCCACCAGGACAGTGCGTCCGAGCCGGACCCGCTCCTCCCGCTGGACCTGCCCGAGGGGGACGATACACAGCCCACACGCCCACGGCGCAACCTGCGTCTGGTCTGCTAGGCCCCGGTTTTTTACAAGGAACGGAACAAAACGCCATGAGCACTCCCCAATCCCGTCTGGCCGAACTGGGTATTGACCTGCCCACACCCGCAGCCCCCGTGGCCAATTATGTGGCCTGCGTACAAACAGGCTCGCTCCTTGTGGTGTCTGGTCAGTTGCCCCTGCATAATGGCAAGCTGTTCGCCACCGGCAAGCTGGGAGATGCGGTGAGTGTGGAAACAGCGGTGGAAGCCGCGCGTTACAGCATGATCAACGTCATTGCCCAGGTCAAAGCCGCCGTGGGTGACCTCTCCCGCGTTAAACGCGTTGTGCGTCTGGGCGGCTTTATTGCCTGCACACCGGACTTTACGGCCCATGCCTCTGTCATGAACGGGGCATCCGATCTGGCGGTTGCCGTGTTCGGGGATGCAGGACGTCACGCACGCTCCACCGTTGGTGTGCCCTCCCTGCCGCTGGATGCACCGGTGGAAGTGGAAGGCCTGTTCGAGATCGCCTGACCAAGCGGAAAAAACCTTATGGCTGACTGGTCCGTTACCCTGCACAACAGCATTCACGACATTCCCGCAAGGGAGTGGGCGCAGTGTGCGGGGCCGGACAACCCTTTTATCAGCCATGAGTTTTTAACCGCACTGGAAGACAGCGGCTCCACGGGGCCTACAAGCGGGTGGGTGCCACGGCATGTCTGCCTGCACGCCCCTGATGGACAACTGGCCGCTGTCTGCCCCGCCTACCTTAAAGGCCATTCGTGGGGCGAGTACGTGTTTGATCAGGGTTGGGCCCGCGCGTTTGAGGCCGCAGGTGGCCGCTACTACCCCAAGCTCCAGATTGCGGTTCCGTTTACCCCCGCCCCCGGCCCCAGACTGCTCCTCCACCCCAATGCCCCGCCTGAGACCGCCTCCGTTATGGCGGACGCCCTGCGCCAGATCTGCGCGGATACGGGCCTGTCCTCCGCCCATGTGACCTTCTGCACCGAAGCGGAAAGCACCGTGCTACACCAGCGTGGCTGGCTGCCCCGCCTTGGCCTGCAATACCACTGGCACAATAACGGCTACACAACATTTGACGATTTTTTAGCCACACTCTCCGCCCGCAAGCGCAAAAGCATCAAACGCGAACGGCGAGACGCCAATGCCGCGGGCCTGACGTTTGAAACGCGGCAGGGAGCCAGCATAACGCAGGCAGACTGGCAGGCTTTTTACCAGTTTTACCGCAACACGATCGACCGCAAATGGGGGAGCGCCTACCTGAGCGAGGACTTTTTTCCGCTCATGGCGCAGCGTCTGGGTGATCGGGTGGTGCTTATGCTGGCGCGTAACGGCGCAACCCCTGTGGCCGCGGCCCTGAACCTGATGGGCACAAATACGCTCTATGGCCGCAACTGGGGGTGCGAAGGCAACTGGCCCTTCCTGCATTTTGAACTCTGCTATTACCGGGCCATTGATTTTGCCATCGCCCACGGCCTGCAACGTGTGGAGGCCGGGGCACAGGGGGAGCACAAAATCCAGCGTGGCTATGTGCCTACCCTCACCCACTCCGCTCACTGGCTGCAAAACCCCGCACTGCGCGATGCGGTGGATCGGTTTTTGCAAGCCGAGCGCCCCGCCATACAGGCCGAGGCCCAAGCCCTGAACGCCCTAACCCCCTACCGGCAGGACCACCCGCCCCAAAACCCGTAACGCCACACCCCACGACCCACCCCCACAAAAAGGGCAAAGGGGGCTGCAAACATTGTCGGCACGCGTTTTTTTGCGTATGCCCGCCTGATCTTTTTTCCACCTGCTGATGCGACCGGACTGGCACTGATGAGCACATCCTCCTCCCTCCCCCCCGAACATCAGGCCAGCCTGATTGATGGCAAGGCTTTTGCCGCAACCGTGCGCCAGCAGATCCGTGAGGATGTTCTGGCCTTCCATGACCAGCATGGCGTAACGCCCGGACTGGCCGTTATTCTGGTCGGTAACGACCCGGCGAGCGAGGTCTACGTTAAAAACAAGGCCATTCAGACCCACCATGCAGGCATGCGCTCCTTCATGCACATGCTACCGGAAACCACGTCTGAAACCGAGCTGCTCACCCTGATCGGGCGGCTGAACAACGACCCCGAAATTCATGGCATTCTGGTTCAGCTCCCCCTGCCCAAAGGGCTGGATGCACGGCGCATTACCAACGCCATTGTGCCCGAAAAGGATGTGGATGGTCTGGGTGAGGTCAACGCTGGCCGTCTGGCCGTGGACCTGCCCGGCATTGTGCCCTGCACGCCCCTTGGCTGCCTGATGCTCCTGCGCGACCAGCTTGGCGACATGAAGGGCCAGCATGCCGTGGTCATTGGCGCGTCCAACCTTGTGGGCAAACCCATGGCGCTTTTGCTGCTGGCAGAAGGCTGCACGGTCACCATTGCCCATATCCACACGCGGGATACGGCAGCCCTTGCGCGCGAGGCCGATATTCTGGTCGTGGCCACCGGCTGCCGCGAACTGGTCAGGGGCGGCTGGATCAAACCCGGTGCCACGGTTATTGACGTGGGCATTACCCGCACCCAGACTGCAAGTGGTAAAAGCCGCCTTGTAGGTGACGTGGCGTTTGATGAGGCCGTAAAGGTAGCCGGTCGTATTACCCCCGTACCGGGTGGTGTTGGCCCCATGACCATTGCCTGCCTGCTCAAGAACACACTCACCGCGGCACAGATGCAGATCGAGGGAAAAACCGAATGAGCCTGAACCGCCTGTGCGTTGAACTGATCCCCCGCTCCGCCGAAGCGCTGACGCAGGACCTGGAAACCGTTAAAACCGTTTTCCCCGTGGCGGATACGCTCAACGTGCCTGACCTCATGCGCTTCCCCCTACGGAGCTGGGAGGCAGCGGCCCTGCTGCACCCGAGCTTTCCGCGCGTTATTCCGCATATCCGCGCCATAGACATAGCACCCCACGCCCCCCTGCCCGGCGCCGAGCAGGAGGGTCTGGAGGAAATTCTGGTCGTACACGGGGACCCTCCGGCCGACCTGTCCATGCGCACGTACCCCAACAGCACGGAAAGCATTATCCGCCGCTACCGCAAGGAAGCGCCGCACCTTAAGGTCTATGCCGCGTTCGACCCCTACCGCCGCGCCCCGTGGAAGGAACTGGAGGACATCGCCCGCAAGAAGGAAGCCGGAGCCTGCGGCTTTTTCACCCAGCCCGTGTTTGACTACAAACTGTTCGACCTGTGCCGCGAGTGGTTGCAAGGCGAGGATGTGTTCTGGGGGCTGTCCCCCGTTATTGGTCCACGCTCACGCTCCTACTGGGAGACCACAAACCACATTGTGTTTCCCAAGGATTTTTCCACAACACTCGAATCCAACATCGCCTTTGCCCAGACTGTCCTGCGCGAACTGAACCGGGACAAGGGCTCGGCCTATCTTATGCCCGTGCGCGTTAAACTGGAGCACTACCTGCCCGCCCTGCTTGAAGCGGTGTCCTGAACAGGCACACCCCCGCAGGAGGACCTTAACCTCCGTATTGCCGGGTGTGCCGCTTTTACCAACGGGGTCGGCATGGCGTTTTACCTTCTCTCCTTCCATGGCGCTCTGGTCGGCTTTACCGGCCAGCGCCTGCACCCACTCTGCCCCACGGCGGGCACAAGCCGCGCCACCACCCCCATTGTGCTGGACGCGCAACACAACACGCTCGCCCCCGGTGGGGCCTTTGTGCAGGCCCAACCCATAAGCTCCATTGCCAAGCGCCCCCTTGTGGCACTCAGGGCGGGCAATGCTTATCTTTCCAGCAGAAGCTCCACACAGTTTGACGCCGTTCCCCTGTGCGCCACATGGGAGCATTTTCTGCTCCTCCCCCCCGAACTGGCCGACCTGCTGCGCACACTGCTGCGGGGGGCATGGCATGATGGCCGCACCTTTGTAGGCCAGCCCACCTGCACGGGCCACGAACTGCGCCTTGGCCCGCACACATGGCCTGTGGAGCAGCTACAGGCAGAGTTCCGGGCTGATACGCTCACCCTATGGACCAGTGCCGCCCCCCAGAAGGTCACACTAAGCGCGAGCCCCTCCCGCGTACTGGAAAACCTGCTCGAAAACGTGACCGAACTGCTTGAAGTTGGTGCATTCCGCCGTGCGCTCAGCCCATGGGCCACGGTGGATGATGTGCGCGAACAAGTCCTCAAGCTGAGCATCACCCCTTCGGCCATTGCCCCATGCATTGTGCTGGCACAGCTCTGCTGCCAGTGCGGGCAGGGGGAACTGGGCATGCAGTTTGCAGTGTATGCCCAGTCTTTTGCCCAGATGGCCGACCTGGTGTGGCTACAGGCTCTTATAGCCCTGCGCCTGCATGACCACGCGCGCGCAGCCGACCTGCTGGCCGTGGCCCTGCGCGAGCGCTATCCCAAACAGGATTTTTCAGCCACGCTGCCAGCACTCCTAGCCCGCCTGCCGCAGGGGGAGGACGCACTGCTGCTCGTACCCGACATGCTGTACGAACTCGACCTGCCCGGCTTTGATGAACGGTTTGACACCCTGCTGGTGCCCATGCGGCTGGCCGCCAAAAATGGTCCGGACATCCGCCAGATATACGCCATGCTGTTCGAGAACGCCTACCAGCGGCTCAACACCGCCACGGACCTGCGCCTGCTGGAAACCGAAGCCCGCCTGAACGGCCTGAGCTGGTGGACCGAAACCGCCATGGGCCACACAAGCTGGCTGGCGGGGCTTATGGCCGAGGCCGATGCCCACTACGCCATTGCCCGCCGTCTTGCCTTGCAGGCAGGGGCCATGCCCTCGCCCGATAATGCCGGGATTTTCTCGTGGCTGGGGGCGCAGGAATGCAGCCAGCTTGCCAGCCGCGCCATACCGGACCGCACGGGTGTTTCACGCTGGGAATGGCGGTTCAGTCCGGCGGGAACGCCCCCCGCTCTCTGTCTGGTTTTTGCGTGTGACAGTGCGAACTTTCACCTCCTGCCCGGCCTTATCCTTTCCCTGCTGCAAGCCTACCGGCAGGACCGCTCCAGCGGACCGGTGCAGCTTTGCATTGGCGTTGCCAACCCCAACACCGAGCAACTGGCCTTTTTACGCACCATTGCCGACTGGCTGGAACAATACGCCGCCAGCCTGCGCCTGAGCTTTGGCCATGGCGCCACCGCCGAACGGGATACAGCATTAGAGCCCGCGTTACGTTACCTGATCCTGCCAGACATTGTAGCCCGGTTCCGTTGCCCGGTGCTTACGGGGGATTGCGCGGGGTATTTTCCCGCCAATACAGCCACGTTGCTCCGCACGCTCAAAAATACCGCCACTTACGGGTTTGATCTGGCACTGTTCAACCATGATGGCCGCCAGAGCCACGGTACGCCTTGGGGCATTGGCACGGACACAGCCTATTTTGGCGAGCCTGAACGCCTGCCCGCCATTGCCGCTTTTATGAATGATTACCTGAACACCGTTTATACGCCCAAAAGCACGGTCCATACCGCCATGGACCGCTGCGCGCTGGCACAGATGCTACGCCACTTCATTCTACCCCACTGGAGCAGCCTGTCTGTCCGGTTCATGAACGAGGGAGCGGCCGTGCTGGTCATGCCTGCGGGAAGTATTGCAGCAGGTGCTGTGCTGGTCTCGCAGGCGGATGTGCTGCACGACCTGGCAGTCCATACGCCCCGCCGCCCCACAAAACCAACTCCGCCAACAGCCTGACCGGCCAGCCCGCACAGGCTGGCCGTGTGCAGCAGGCTAGTGCTGGTTACTGCCGTAAAGAGCGGTCAGGCTGGCGGCCCCCAGCTTGTGGTGGTTCACCATAAACCCAACCAGTGCCGGACTGGCATCGGGCGTTATGTCGAGCATGGGCACGTCCAGCGCATACACCGTAAACACGTAGCGGTGCACATGCCCCGCAGGGGGTGCCGCTCCGCCATAGCCGGGTGCGCCAAAATCGGTGCGGACCTGCACGGCCCCTTCTGGCAGACCGGCTTTGCCCGAGCCCGCCCCTTGGGGCAGGGACGTTGTGGTGGGGGGTATGTTCACCACAACCCAGTGCCACCAGCCAGAGCCGGTCGGGGCATCGGGGTCATAGACCGTCACCACAAAACTCTTTGTCCCCTGTGGCGCACCGTGCCACTGGAGCGGGGGAGAAAGATTCTGCCCGCTCTGGCCCATACCATTATAAACCTGAGCCTGTGGCAGCACATCCCCATTGGCAAAGGCAGGGCTTGTCAGAACAAACGCCATGGCGGACGCTCCCCTTACCAGTTCTTGCTGATCAGCCAGAACTCTTCGGATGTCAGGGTCACACGTTCGCCGGATTCGGCGGCGGCACTGGCCAGCGCTTCAATCCGTTCAATCATGATCACCTTGCGCACATGGGTTTCGGATGTTTCCGCACTGGTTTTGAGAACACCGAGCGAAACACCAGAAGCCTTGGCCACACGGGCCGCATCAAGCAGAGCATAGGACATACCGGGACGTCTCCTTACGTAAACTGTGGGCCAAAGCGGAACTGGCTGTGGCTTCTCCACCCCGAATCTGGCCTTCCATGGCCATATGCGCAAGCCCCGTAGCGTGGAGGCAGACCTCCCTTTCCCTCTGGCATTGCGCTGCCCTATTGCGTAAACCCGGCACACCATGAGCAACCGCACCGAAGATTTTGACTTCCACCTCCCCGAGGCCCTGATCGCGCAGGAGCCCGCCCGCCCGCGTGAATCCGCACGCCTGCTGGATGCCACAATGCCGCACACGCTAGTGGACCGCCATGTACGCGACCTGCCAGCCCTGCTACGCGCGGGGGACCTGCTGGTGGCCAACAACACGGCGGTTATTCGCGCACAGCTCCATGCCCTGCGCGGGGAGGCCAGAATTGGCATAACGCTCGACCAGATCCGCCCCGATGACACATGGCACGTACTGGTGCGCAACGCCCGCCGCCTGAAGGTGGGGGACACACTCACTTTCCCCCACTCGGACCAGACTGCCCAGGTCATGGCGCTGGAACCCGGTGGGGGGGCAACCCTGCGCTTTTCATGCGAGGGGGATGCGTTTGACGCGTTCTTGCAAACAGCGGGCGCTCTGGCCCTTCCGCCCTACATCCACCGCCCCAATGGCCCCACGGCGCAGGACAGCAAGGACTACGCCACCATTTTTGAGCGCTACAAAGGGGCTGTGGCCGCCCCAACCGCCGGGCTGCACTTTACGCCAGACCTGCTGGCCGCGGTAGATGCCACGGGGGCCGAGCGATGCACCTTAACGCTGCATGTAGGGGCCGGTACGTTCCTGCCCGTCCGCGCGGATGATATTGCGCACCACCACATGCATTCCGAACACGGGGTGATCACCCCCGAAACTGCTGCGCGCATTAACGCCACGCGGGCGGCGGGGGGGCGCATTATCGCCATTGGCACCACCACCCTGCGCCTTTTGGAAAGTGCGGCGGACGAGTACGGCACTGTGCACCCGTTTGCGGGTGAGACCGCTATTTTCATCCGTCCCGGTTACCGCTTTCGGGCGGTGGATATGCTCATGACCAACTTCCATCTGCCACGCTCAACCCTGTTCATGCTGGTCTGCGCCTTTGCCGGGCAGGAGCGGGCAAAAGCGGTCTATGCCCATGCACTGCACACCGGCTACCGTTTTTATTCCTATGGCGATGCCTGCCTGCTCACATGTGCAAACAGCGTTCATGCCGGTTAAAGACTCCCGCCCTCCACAGCCCCACCCCACAAGGACCAATCGATGAGCCGTTTCCACTGGACCTGTGACAGTACTGATGGTGCCGCCCGCGCGGGCATGCTGCACACAGCCCACGGCCCCGTGGCCACGCCTACCTTCATGCCCGTGGGCACGGTTGGCACGGTCAAGGCCATGACCATGGACGCCGTGCGCTCCACAGGGGCGGGCATTGTGCTGGGCAACACCTACCACCTTATGCTGCGCCCCGGCGCCGCACGGGTGCGCGCACTGGGGGGGCTACACCGCTTTATGGACTGGTCCGGCCCGATTTTGACCGATTCGGGGGGCTTTCAGGTCATGTCCCTCGGGGCATTACGACGGCTGGATCAGGACGGAGTGACCTTCCGCTCCCATATTGATGGGTCGGAGCATCGGCTAACGCCCGAAAGCTCAACTGGCATCCAGCATGATCTGGATGCCACCATAACCATGTGTTTTGATGAGTGCCCCGCCCTACCCGCCCCACCCGAGGCCATTGCCGCCTCCATGCGCCTGTCCATGCGCTGGGCCGCCCGCTCGCGCGAGGCTTATGTGCTGCGTGCGGGTTATGGCCAGTTTGGTATTGTGCAGGGGGGCACGGAAACCGACCTGCGCGCCGAAAGTGTGAAGGCGCTGACCGATATAGGGTTTGAAGGCTATGCCATTGGCGGTCTGGCGGTGGGCGAGGGGCAGGAGCTCATGTTCGCAACGCTGGACACCACAACCCCGATCATGCCGGCTGACAAGCCACGCTACCTTATGGGGGTTGGCACACCGGACGACCTGCTCGGCAGCGTGCAGCGCGGAGTGGATATGTTTGACTGTGTCATGCCCACGCGCGCGGGCCGCACGGCACGGGCTTACACCGAGCGGGGCACGCTCAACCTGCGCAATGCCCGCCACGCCACGGACGCCCGGCCCATTTCCCCCCATTGTGACTGTCTGGCCTGCACACGCTACAGCCGCGCGTATCTGCACCACCTGTTCCGCGCGAACGAAATTCTGGGGCCCATGCTGCTCACATGGCATAATATCGCCTACTATCAGCGCCTCATGCGCCAGATCCGTCAGGCCATTATGGACAAAAATCTGGACACCACGGCCGCACGCATGCGCGCCGACTGGACCGCACAGGACTGGACGGAAGATGAAATGCCACAGCCCCACATTCCCCCCATTCCCTAACGCCCCCACAGACCTGACCACCCCTTGCGGGCCAGCCCTTCACGCATGACAAAGGCCATAGATCCCTCCGCCCCACCCCCGGTTGGTGCGTCACACGCCAACAGCCGCCTTGGTGCGCGCATACGTGCAAAAGCGCTGGAACTGGGGTTTGACGCCATTGGCTTTTGCCCGGCCACACTGGGGCCGGAGGCCCGTGCGCGTTTGCAGGATTTTCTGGCAAACGGATACCACGGTCAAATGGACTGGCTGGCCGAACGTACGGAACAGCGCAGCCAGCCAACAGCGTTGTGGCCCGAGGCCCGCACGGTGATTGCCCTTGGCCTGTCCTACGCACCGCCGGACGATGCTCTGGCAACCCTGCAAAAACCCGACTGCGGCAATATTTCCGTCTACGCCCGCCACAGGGACTACCATGATGTGGTCAAGGGCATGCTCAAGCATCTGGCCCAGTTTGTGGTGCGTGAGGGCAGACTGGCCACTGTGGGGGCACCCGAGGTCAAAGTGTTTGTGGATACAGCCCCCGTGGCCGAAAAACCTCTTGCCCACAAAGCCGGGCTGGGGTGGGTTGGCAAACACACCAACCTTGTCTCCCGCCAGCATGGGAGCTGGTTGTTTCTGGGAGAAATCTACACAACGCTTGACCTGCCCTCCTCCGCCCCCTCCGGCGGTGGATGCGGCAGTTGCACCCGCTGCCTGAACGCCTGCCCCACGCAGGCTTTTCCCACGCCCTACCAGATGGATGCGCGGCGCTGTATTTCCTACCTGACCATCGAACATGCAGGCCCCATACCACTGGCCCTGCGCCCCCTGATGGGCACCCATATTTATGGCTGTGATGACTGTCTGGCCGTCTGCCCGTGGAACAGGTTTGCCCACGCGGCACGCCACATCAAACTCCAACCCCGCGCAGACCTGATCGCCCCTGATCTGGCCACCCTGAGCCAGCTTGATGATCCGGCGTTCAGAACCCTGTTTTCAGGCTCCCCCATCAAACGGATCGGGCGGGACCGTTTTATCCGCAATGTGCTGGTCGCCATTGGCAATTCCGGCAGGCCGCACCTGCTGCCCCATGCCCACGCCCTGACAACCGACCCAGACCCGGTTGTGCGTGACGCCGCATACTGGGCAATTGCCCAGCTTGAAAGCCGCCAGACATGAGCCGCCATTTACGCAAACGCAGCCTGATACTGGCCGGGCATGATACGAGTGTTGCACTTGAACCCGCCTTCTGGGCCGTTCTGGAGGACATGATTACCCACCAGAACGTAACGCTGGTCCAACTGGTTACGCAGGTAGACGCAACCCGTGCACCCGATCAGTCCCTGGCATCCGCCCTACGGGTTACGGCTCTGCAATGGCTCCAGCGGCAGGCGGGAACAGACCCGCTCAAACCCCGTCTTTAACAAACCCAAGCTGTGCGTAATGGGCATGACCTGACCCAGCGGCCCTGACCTTTATTACCCGGCCAGATACCCCTCGACCGTGCTTATGCACGGACCACCCACCTGCACCGCTCCATCGGGGGCAACCTGCACACTAACCCGGCCCGCACGACCAACACAGCCCCCCTGAGTTGCGCTGTAATGGACCAGACCGGGGGGCAACAGGCCATGCACATGCCGGAACACGGCAACACTGCCATTGCCGCTGCCACATACGGGATCTTCCGTCACCCCCTGCGAGTTGGCAAAGGAGCGGACTTCTATGTCCTCCCGCCCCGCGCCATGGGCTGCAAACACGCTTATGCCCGTGGCCCCTAGGCAGTTTTCAAACACCAGAGAACGCCCTGAATCGGGCCGTAGAGCCAGCAACTGCTCCGCTGTGGCCACACGGGCCACAATCCAGACCGGCCCAACATCAATACGCAGCGGGCGTGCCACACGGTCCATCTGCACCCCCAGAATAGCCTCCAACTCCGTTATGTCAGCCTCATCCAGCACCGTCTGGCTCGCAGGTGGCAACGCGAAGGATAGCGTGCGCCCAACCCCGCTGCCCGCCACCTTGAACGCCACAAGGCCTACGCCACATTCCTGCACTAACTGGCCATTACGCGGAGTGGCCCGCCCGGCCTCCAGCACCGCATGGGCGCTGCCAAGGGTGGGGTGCCCTGCAAAGGGCAGTTCACTCCGGGGGGTAAAAATACGTAGCCTGTAGTCCGCCACCGCATTTTGGGACGGGAGCACAAAGGTTGTTTCTGACAGGTTGGTCCAACTCGCGATCGCCTGCATGGCAGGGGTATCCAGCCCCTGTGCATCCAGCACCACGGCAACCGGGTTGCCTGCAAAAGGTGTTTTTGTAAAAACATCCACAACCTTGTAAGCACGCTTCATAAAACTTCTCGCATAAACGGTGCAAAATAGAAAAAATTGAGCAAGCGTTGCGGGCTCAGGCTGCGTTTATGGGGCAATGACATCCCGCGCTGACCTGCCCCAAGCCCGCCAGACTTATGCCTGTGTGGGCCTTATGGCGGACAACAGACCCAGAATAAGCCGGTTAAGGGGCACATCAAGCCCATGCCGCTCCGCAGCCCGCACAATGGCCCCGGTTATGGCGTCATATTCCAAAGGCCTGCCTGCCTGCCGATCCTGCAACATGGATGTTGTGCTGTCGGGCGGCACATTCTGAAGCCATACGAGTGTGTCCTCCACATGCCGTGCGGTCAGGGCCGCTCCCTCCGCCTGACCAACACGCGCCACTTCGGTCATGACCTGCCGCGCATTGGCCACAAAATCCGGCTCGCGCAGGACCCCCGTATGCCGCCCGCACAAGGTGGTCAGCGGGTTGGCGGCACTGTTAGCCAGCAGCTTGGTCCATACCACGGTAGCCATATCCTCCGCCGTGGTTACGCGCAGCCCCCCCGCCTGCAAAGCCACACTCAGGTCATGGACCTGCCTGTTGGCGGGCAGGCACAGATCAGTCGGGCCGATTCTGCGCAGGACGGAACACCCCGGAGCGGGCCGTTCGGCATTAAAATAAACAACTACGGGCAGCCCCACTGCCAGCGGTGCGTAGGCGGCAATGCG
This sequence comes from Acetobacter lambici, assembly GCF_011516885.1. Classification (GTDB taxonomy): domain Bacteria; phylum Pseudomonadota; class Alphaproteobacteria; order Acetobacterales; family Acetobacteraceae; genus Acetobacter; species Acetobacter lambici. Next base: position 107,982 of record NZ_WOTD01000004.1, read on the forward strand.
CTCGCATTGCTCCAGACCATTCTGGGCTACCAGAATACGGGCATCCGGCCGGTTGAAGGCCGCAATCCAGTCCGCCACATCGGCTGTCTGGTACGCCTTGACCGCTACAATGGCCACCGTGCAGCCCACCAGTTCCGCCGGAGTACGGGCATGCTGGACCGGATATTCAACCCCCAGCCCCCCCTCGCTCACCCGCAGGTGTGCAAACGGGTTACGCGCACCACAGACCTGCACCCGCCACCCCGCACGGGCAAAGGCCATAGCCACAACAAGCCCCACCGCACCGGCCCCGATCAGGGCAACCCCCGGCTGCGCGGGAGCATGGTGGGGAGATGTCTGTGTTCGCATGCTTCATCCTTCAGGTGCTGTTTGCGCCGAATGCGATACTGGCACATTGCTGCCCAGCCATTGCAGCCCCCCTGCTCAGGCTAGGGTTCCGCGCCAGAACATGATAAAAGAACACCATGGCGATATGGGGCAAAATATTTGGTGGTGTTACTGGCTTTGCCGTTGGCGGGCCACTGGGCGCGGCTTTGGGCACAGCTTTGGGCCATGCTGCGGATAGCGGCACATTACTGCACCCCCCTGCCGTTGGCTGGAGCGACCGATGGGCCGCCCGCGCCCGCCCGGACCCCAACGGTGCCGCGGCTTTTGTAGCCGCCAAGCTGGCCGCCACCTTGGGCAAGAAGGAACAGCTCTACGGGCTGACATGCGTTATCCTGTGCGCCAAGCTGGCCAAATGCGACGCCCCTGTAAACCGGCGGGAGATCAACGCCTTTAAAACCCGCTTCCGAGTGCCAGACGAGAACATGCGCGACATTGGCCGCCTGTTTGACATGGCGCGCCAGAGAACAGACGACTACGAAGCCTTTGCCCGTGAACTCGGGCAGGCGTACGGCAAGGACAAGCCCCCTCTTGAAGACCTGATGGGGACCCTGTTTGCCATTGCCCGCGCCGATCTGGCGGCCGATGAACCCCTTGCCCCCGAGGAGCTGCGCTTTCTCAAACGCGTGCATGCTCTTTTCGGGCTGGGGCGTGGGGCGTGGGAGCGCGCCGAGCAGGGCCGTGCGCGCGCCGCCATGGGCGAAGATGACGCCTATACCGTTATGGAAGTCAGCGCCTCCCTCTCTAACGAGGAACTGCGCGCGCACTGGAAAAAACTCGTCCGGCAGTACCACCCCGATGTTATGGCCGCACGCAACGCCAGCCCCGAAGAGGTGCAGATTGCCTCGGTCCGCATTTCCAAAATCAATGCTGCGTGGGATATCATCAAACGCGAACGGGGGCTGTAACGCCGGATTCCCTGCTACCATCACATCCTGAGCAGGATGTGCGACTTTCTGGCAACAGCGATTGCAAAAATCTGTTCTTCCCGGCAAAAAGACAACATGCAAAGGGCTATTTTTGTCCCCTGCCCTCTACGCAGAGAAGCCCTGCCATTGCACCCTGCGTTTCTCATGGTAGAGAAGGCAGCAATAAACAGGTCTGCCCGGCAGGCCATGCGGACGTCACAAGGCAAAGGTAAAGGTGGCAATGATTTCAGGACGGAACGGCTCACGGCTCCGCCCTCGCGCACGGGATCAGCATGATCAGGCGCGGGAAGGTTCCTCGGTACATCGCCGTTTCCGTCTGGGAACACTCTGCCTTGGTCTTGTGCTGCTCGGCACGGCCGGGTGCAGCTCCATAAAAGCCCCCGTTCCCACGGACCCGGACGCTCTGGCCGAATACAAGGCTGCAAACGACCCGTATGAGCCGTTGAACCGCAAAGTGTTCAACCTGACCATGAAGTTCGATACATGGGCCCTGCGCCCGGTTGCTAAGGCCTATGTGTGGGCCGTGCCCCGCCCTGTGCGGAACTCGCTGGGCAACATGATCACGACCATGAACGAACCCTCCGTCTTCTTTAACGACGTTGGGGCAGGCAAACCCCGCCGCGCGGGGGACTCGTTCGTGCGGTGGTGCATTAACATGACCGTGGGTGTTGGCGGGCTGATTGATGTGGCCAAAATGGCCGGCTTCCCCCACCATGACAACGATGCGGGCCTGACCATGGCCAACTGGGGTATTTCCTCCGGTCCCTACCTGTTCCTGCCCATGGGGCCGTCCTCCTTCCGTGACGGCATTGGTTATGGCATTGATCAGGGGCTTTCCCCGTGGGATTACGTGCCGCGTGGTTATGGGCTTGTCAGCTTTAACTGGGCCTATAACATGATGGGCGTTGTGCATGGCCGCTCGGAACATCTGGAAGATCTGGATGCCCTGCAGCGTGATGCACTGGACCCATACGCCACCATTCGCAGCGCTTACCAGCAGCAGCGCAAGGCACAGGCCGAGGCCATTAAAAATGACCGCCGCGCCACCGTGCCAGACTGGTATCAATAACTAACAACAAGAAGGTAGCGCAGACATGAAACTCCTTTCTGGTCGCCGTATTGTTCTTGCCACTCTGGCCCTGACATGCGCCAGCGGACTGTTTGCCCTGCCTGCCCGTGCAGCGGATAACGCCAAACAGTTTATTCAGAACTTTGGCACTCAGCTTGTTGCCATTGTGAACAGCCCTGTCCCGCTGTCTGAAAAGAAGACCAAGGTTCTTCCGCTCGTGCAGAAAAACGTGGATATTGATGGTATTGGCCGTTACTGCCTTGGCCGTTACTGGAAAATTGCCACCCCCGAAGAGCGGCAGCATTATCTGGCGCTGTTCCATGAGGTGCTGGTAAACGCCATTACCGACAAGCTGGGCGAGTACCGTGGTGTCAGCTTTACCATTGGTGATGTGAGCAAATCCGGCGGTGAAGATTCCGTAAACGCAATCCTTATGCGCCCACAGCAGCCGCCTGCATCCATGCAGTGGGTTGTCAGCTACGACAGCGGACAGCCTCAGGTTGTGGACGTGGTAGGGGAAGGTGCCAGCCTGCGGCTGACACAGCGTAACGACTACTCATCCTTTATTGCGCGCAATGGCGGGAGTGTGGCGACACTGCTTTCCGCCCTGCAAAAGCAGCTGGACCGCCACAATCAGGCCAGCAACTAAGCGGACAAAACAGTCTGGCGGCATAACCCCCGCGATCTGGAGAAAAGGCACCTGAACGGGTGCCTTTTTTTATGCACGCTTGCTTTCGTACACCATCATTGTCTGGCCATTTCTGGCGAATGTCTCGCACACATGCATACCTATGCCGCCCAGAATGGTACGGGACGCCACGTTGCTCTCCGCCGCGACGGCAATAACCCGGTGCAAACCGGCATCATGCGCAAAGTTCAGGGCCGCATTGGCGGCCTCGCGCGCAATACCCCGCCCCCTTGCACTTGCAAACAGAGCAAAGCGTAGCCCGAACCCCCGCCCATCTGGTCGGTCATGGATTCCGGTCATGCCAACAAACTGGCCATTTTCATGAATGGTAAAAATACCAACGCGGTGACAGGCCCAGAATGCAATGTCATCCGCCATCTCGCGCTCAGCCTGCTGGCGGGTGCAAACACCCCCCAGCATCTGGCCAAAAGCACCGCCATCGGCCTTCAGGCGCACCATATCTTCCATATCCCGCCATGTGACGGGCTTAAGAAGCAGGCGAGGTGTTCTGACCGAGCGTAAGTCCACCGCTCAGCCTCCATAACAAAGGAAGGCCCCCTTACGGAGCCTTCGCACGGGCATGCCCTTAACGGGCAAGCGGTTTGTAATGAATGCGCCCCGGTTCCGTGGCGTCCGGGCCAAAGCGGCGGCGCTTGTCTTCTTCATAAGCCTGGAAGTTACCTTCAAACCACTCAACGTGGGAGTCACCCTCAAACGCCAGGATATGTGTCGCCAGACGGTCAAGGAACCAGCGGTCATGGGAAATGACCACAGCACAGCCCGCAAACTCGGCCAGTGCATCTTCAAGTGCGCGCAGGGTATCCACGTCCAGATCGTTGGTTGGTTCGTCAAGCAGGATGACGTTGCTTTCCTGCCGGAGCATCTTGGCCAGATGCACACGGTTACGTTCACCACCGGAGAGCACACCAACCTTTTTCTGCTGGTCGGAGCCTTTGAAGTTGAACGCCCCCACATAGGCGCGAGAGGGAACCGCCCGCTTGCCCAGATAGATAACATCCGTTCCGCCGGAAATTTCTTCCCACACGGTTTTATCGGGTGAAAGGTCGTCACGCGACTGGTCAACATAGCCGAGCTTGACCGTCTCCCCGATCTTCAGTTCGCCCGAATCCGGCTTGTCCTGCCCGATGATCATTTTGAACAAGGTAGACTTACCCGCGCCATTCGGCCCGATAACCCCCACAATGCCGCCCGGTGGCAGCTTGAAGTTCAAATTATCAATCAGCAGGCGGTCACCAAAGCCTTTGCTCAAATTGTCTGCCTCGATCACCGTGCCACCAAGGCGGGGGCCGGGGGGAATGACAATGTCGGCCACACCGCCCACACGTTCGGCACTGGCGGCAAGCATTTCCTCGTATTTGGCAATACGGGCCTTGCTTTTGCTCTGGCGGGCCTTGGGGCTGGCGTTAATCCACTCCTGCTCGGCGGCAAGGGCACGCTGGCGGGAGCTTTCTTCCTTTTCTTCCTGCGACAGGCGCTTGCGCTTCTGTTCCAGCCAGGAAGAATAGTTCCCTTCGAACGGAATGCCGCGGCCACGCTCGATTTCCAAAATCCAGTTGGTCACGTTGTCCAGGAAGTAACGGTCATGAGTAATGACCATTACCGTGCCGTCGTAGTCACGCAGGGTTTTTTCCAGCCATGCCACGCTTTCGGCGTCCAGATGGTTGGTGGGTTCATCGAGCAGCAGCAGGTCGGGTTTTTCCAGCAGCAGGCGGCACAGGGCCACACGGCGGCACTCACCCCCGGAGAGTTTTTCCACCGAGCTGTCCGCAGGGGGGCAGCGCAGGGCGTCAAGGGCGATCTCCAGCTTGCGGTCCAGCTCCCAGCCATCGCCTGCGTCAATTTTTTCCTGCAATTCGGCCTGTTCGGCCAGCAGGGCATTCATTTCGTCGTCTTCCATGGGTTCTGCGAACCGGGCGGAAATCTCGTTAAAACGATCGACCGCTTTTTTCAGGTCACCAAAACCCAGAGCAACGTTTTCACCCACGGTCAGCTTGGGGTCCAACTGGGGTTCCTGCTCCAGATAGCCAACACGGGCACCCTCGGCCGCCCATGCCTCACCACCATATTCCTTGTCGATCCCGGCCATGATCTTGAGCAGGGTGGACTTACCCGCACCGTTAACACCCAGAATACCGATCTTGGCACCGGGAACGAAGGACAGGGTGATCCCCTTGAACACTTCGCGCCCACCGGGATAGGATTTTGTCAGATCCTTCATCACATAGACGTATTGATAGGATGCCATGATGATGAACTCCCGTTATGCGAAATAAACTGAAAAAATTAAGCGGCCACAGGCTGCGCTGCTGGCTGGAACAGCCTGCGCCCGGCAGGACTTGAACCCGCAACCAAGCCGTTATGAGCGGCCCGCTCTAACCAATTGAGCTACGGGCGCGCAGGCGAGTATCTGATTACGCAACCAGAGCCATTTGGCAAGGGTCTGGGGGAGGAAAATCCATATATCACCCGTTTAAAATCCGGCTCTTGGCAAGCCGCAGACGGGCGGATAGGGTCTGCAACATTCCCATTATTTATCGGTTGGAGCAGTGTTCATGGACGTTTCCAAACTTTCCCCCGGCAAGGATGTGCCGTTCGACATTAATGTCGTGATTGAAATCCCGCAGGGTTCCTCTGTCAAATACGAAATTGACAAGGAAAGTGGCGCCCTGTTCGTTGACCGTTTTCTGTTCACGCCCATGGCCTACCCAACGGCGTACGGCTTTATCCCCAACACGCTGGCAGCCGATGGCGACCCCACGGATGCACTGGTCCTGACCCCCACCAACGTGGTGCCGGGTAGCGTTATTCGGGCCCGCCCCATTGGCGTGCTGAAGATGGAAGACGAATCCGGGCAGGACGAAAAGATCATCTGCGTCCCGCACGACAAGGTGCACCCCGAGTTCTCCAAGGTCGAAACCATTGCTGACCTGCCCGAAATTACGGTCAAGGCCATTGAACACTTCTTTACCCGCTACAAGGACCTTGAAAAAGGCAAGTGGGTTAAAGTGACCGGCTGGGGCACGAAGGAAGAGGCAGGCGACTTCATTCTCAAAGCTCTGGAAGCTGCCAAAGCTAAATAACGCCCACACACGCGCTATTTGCGGCAGGCACGCCAACCCCTTGCCTGCCGCACACCATGATCACACCACGAGTGTGAGATATATTCCGTGCATTGCGGATTATCAGCCTGCCAGTTTTACGCCATGCTCTGAACAGCACCCAAGACCCCTCCTCTTGTTAAGGTGATGTTCATGCCCGCCACTGGCCCTGCTGCTTCAACACCCCAAAAACAGCCAACCCTGTTCATCCCCCATGGGGGTGGTCCCTGCTTTTTTATGGACTGGCCACAGACATGGGACCGCATGGCCGCTTTTTTACGCGGCCTGTCTGGCACACTCCCCCAAAAGCCGGATGCCATTGTGGTGGTCTCGGGCCATTGGGAGGAGCAGGTCGCCACGGTCATGTCCGCCCCCAAGCCGGGGCTGATCTACGATTATTACGGCTTTCCACCCCACACCTACACGCTGCAATACCCGGCACCCGGCAGCCCTGCTCTGGCCGAGCGCATACGTGCGCTACTTGAACTGGCGGGCCTTGCCAGTGCCGAAGATAGCGGGCGGGGGTTTGACCACGGTGTGTTTATTCCATTCATGCTGGCCTTTGCTCAGGCCGACATTCCCATTGTGGAACTGTCTTTGCTCAAAACGCTGGACCCGGCCGAGCATCTGGCCCTTGGTGCGGCCCTGGCCCCGTTGCGCAACAGCAATGTGCTGATTGTGGGCACAGGCCTGAGCTACCATAACCTGATCCACTTTATGAACGGATCACCCGTAACCGACCAGCCTGCAAAAGAATTTGATGTCTGGCTGACCCATGCCGTCTGTGCCCCACCACCACAGCGCAACCAGCACCTGACACACTGGACGCAAGCACCGGGCGCACGCCTGTGCCACCCACGCGAGGAGCATCTGCTCCCGCTCATGGTGGCAGCCGGAGCCGCCGGGCAGGATTACGGCCAGCAGATTTACAGCGATACGGTGCTGGGCAAGGCATTATCGGGCTATCGTTTTGGTTGATGGCGGTCTGTGCTGGCAATTCCGCACTGCTACGCGATACCGCTCCGGCAAAAATGCGGCTCTTTGCATTTTTTTATGAAATGCCTGTTGCCAAAGAAAAAAACATCGTTATAAAGCCCCACATACCGACGCACACAACTGTTGAGCGTTGGAAAATGCGGGTGTAGCTCAGTTGGTTAGAGCGCCGGCCTGTCACGCCGGAGGTCGCGGGTTCGAGCCCCGTCACTCGCGCCACTTTCCTTTACAATTTTATCGTATCAGAAAGTGGTGTCGAGCGCCTTCCTGCGCGCCGCCCAAAGGCGACTAACCGGCCGCCAGAACGACCGGTTCCCACACCCTTCCTCTTCAAATATCCTGCCGCATTACTGCTGCAAGGCATCTGCACCCTGCAAGGTAACCGCAACAGCATGCACGGTTGCCGCAATACGCGCAGCCGTCTGCACCGCAGCCGCACCCAGCGCGTCACGCACGATTTTTTCGTGGCTGGTCACGCACAGGTCACACCCATTGATAATGGACACGGCCAGACACCACAGTTCAAAATCGGCTTTATCCACGCCGGGGTTGCCAATAACGCTCATGCGGAGCTGTGCTGGCATTTTAGCGTATTCGCCGCCCGCCATATGCACAAAGCGATAGTAAATATTGTTCATGCCCATAATGGCATTGGCGGACTGCGCGGCAGCCAGCGCCTGTTCGGACAGAACATCGCGGAACTGGGCAACAATCTCACGCGTCACATCATCATTCCGGGCGGCAAGAGCGGACGCAACAAAAGTACCGCCAAGCTGCTGGGGGGTCAGGGCGATATCGCTTGCCAAAGAGCCCAGATTCAGGCGCAGATCCTTGGCGTAATCGGGAATACGGTCTTTGAGTGCATCGATAGACATGACTTTTTCCGTCGTGAATTATTTTGGGAAAATTATGCCAGACCAATACAGCGGGGCTGGAGCATATTACGCGCAGCCTCAGGCTGACCGGTCAGGCAGACAGCCCTGATAGAATCATGCGGTGGGTTACGGCAGGCCACACGCAGTGGCTGCCGCACCACCCCCGGCCCGCAAACGCGGACCGGAAAGTGCGTCAGGCTCAGACTTTGATAAAGTCTTCACCCTTTTTCCAGTTACACGGGCACAGCTCATCGCTCTGCAGACCGTCCAGAATACGCAGGATTTCCTGCGGGTTACGACCAACGGACAGGTCGTTGACGGACACATGACGGATCACACCGTGGGGGTCGATCACAAAGGTCGCACGCAGGGCAACGCCCGCGTCCTTTGCCATAACGCCCGTACCTTCGGTCAGCTCGCGCTTGATGTCTGCCAGCATCGGGATCGGCAGATCCTTCAGGTCAGCGTGGTGCAGACGCCAGTTCAGATGCACGAACTCGCTATCAATGGACACGCCGTAAACGACTGCGTCACGATCTGCGAAGTCTTTGGCCATCTTGCCAAAAGCCACGATTTCGGTCGGGCAGACGAAGGTGAAGTCCTTCGGCCAGAAGAACACGATTTTCCACTTACCGGCATCGGATTTGTCGGAAATCTGAACGAATTCGCCCTTCAGGCCTTCCGGCCCACCCGGAACGGCGGTCAGATCAAAGCTGGGAAACTTATCGCCAACGGTCAGCATATGTTTGCTCCTTGTTTCTGGCACTGTGCCTGACCCGGCTTCAGGCCGGATCAGACGGTGCAAGTATGTATGACCCGCCTTTTTCATTTAATCCAATGAATATTTTATATAAGAACAATTGAACGTATCGATTAACCATTCTCTGGTTTTCAGGTAGGACTTGGCCATGCTTCCCCTCCCCTCCGCCCAGCAGCTCCGCTACCTGATCGCTCTTTCCGAATTACGCCATTTTGGCCGGGCAGCGGCGGCCTGTGCTGTCACCCAGTCCACCCTGTCCGCAGGGATCATGACACTGGAGCGCCAGTTAGATACGCCCCTGCTGGACCGCACCGTGGGCAAAAAAGTGGTTTTTACCCCTTTGGGGCATGAGATCGCCCTGAAATCCCGGCAGGCACTCGCGGCACTGGAGGCCGTGCCCCAACTGGCGGCCGCAGCCCGCACCCCACTGACCGGCCCCTTGCGACTCGGGGTTATTCCGACCATTGGTCCCTTCCTTATCCCCCGCACGGTGCAGATCCTGCGCGAGCATTTTCCGCGCCTGCTTTTATCCCTGACGGAAGACACCACCGAACATCTGCTGGAAAAACTCTCCCTTGGCCAACTGGACATGCTGGTGCTGGCCATGCCCTGCCTTTGTGATGGCACGGAGACCCACCCCCTGTGGCAGGACCCCTTTTACGTGATCATGCCCACGGACCACCCCTTTAGCGCGCTGGAAAGCGTACCTGTGGAGCGGTTGTCCGAATACAATATGATCATGATGGAAGACGGGCACTGCCTGCGCGAGCAGACACTGGCCATCTGCCGCCAGAGCCCCAGCCGCAATGGCTCGGAAGGAGAAAGCGAACCCACCTTTACCGCCATGTCGCTCCACAGCATGGCGGAAATGGTGGAACTGGGGCTGGGAATCGCCATTATGCCCGCACTGGCCATTAACGGGGGCATTCTTAAAAACCGCAAAATAACCGCCCGCCCACTGGCCGATGGTGCCACATGGCGCACCATTGGTCTGGCATGGCGGCCCCGCTCCCCCCGTGCTGCGGATTTTTCCACTCTGGCCAGCACACTGCTCACACTTGCCCTCGACCCTGCGTAAAAGGTCAAATCAGGGGGAACCAACGCCACAGAACGCACTTTAAAGCGCAAAATCAGCAAGAAAAACGCGCTATAAATGCGGAGAATATTGACTCAGCCGCACGAGGCCGGTATGTGCCGAGCCAACTTATTCATGCATTGAGCAGCATCGGCGGAGAATACGGGCCATGAAAATCAGAAATAGCCTGAAGTCAGCCAAGGTGCGCGACAAAGACTGCCGTGTGGTCCGTCGTCGTGGCCGGGTTTACGTCATCAACAAGAAGAACCCCCGCATGAAGGCCCGTCAGGGCTAATTCATGGTGGGTCTGGCCCTCACGGGCAAGCTTATCATGACAATCATGTACAAAGCCCGTTCCCTCGGATACCGAAGGAACGGGTTTTTGTTTTGTGGCCTGTCTGTTGCACTCACCATAACGGCTGTACCCGCCACATGGGCACAGACGGCCCCCAAAGCTTCCCCCGCGCCCTCAGCCGCACCATCTCCGCCACCAGCAGACCATACTGGCACTGGCACTGGCACTGGCACTGGCACTGGCACTGGCACTGGCACTGGCACTGGCACTGGCACTGGCACTGGCACTGGCACTACGGCGGGGCAGATCGCCCTGCTGGTCAAGCTGCTGGCTCAAGCGCCAACCCCAGAAGCCGCCCATGCTTTGCAAGACAAGCTGGAAGCTCTGCGGGCATCGCACCTTTCGCCCACCACGCAGTTACTGGTCCGCCGGGCAGAAAAAGACCTGACATCCGAAAAACCGGATGATGCGGTGGACGATATGGGGGATGCCCTTGCCCTACAGCCCGATCAGGCCATCCTGTGGCGCACACGCGCCCAGATGCGTCTTGTTGCTGGCAACCTCAAGGGCGCTGTGGCAGATCTAGGCGAAGCCCTGATGCGCGACGGGGATGACGCACAAAGCTGGAGTCTGCTAGCAAGTGTGGAAGAGCACCTGAACGACGGTCAGGCGGCACTCAAGGCCTGGCAGAAAGCCATGGCACTCAACCCGATGCTGGACAGGACCCACAAACGCTCCGAGTCCCTGCGACTCAAGGCTTTTGGCCAGCCAACCTGACCGGGTTCAGACCTGCTTGTTCTCAATCAGGCTTTTGCGGATCTCACGCCCACGTTCAATTTTGTTCACAATATAGTCCGCATCCCCCCAGCGGATGGCGCGGGCCATGGCCTGTGCGTCTTCCATAAAGCGCCCCAGCATTTCCAGCAGGGCCTCACGGTTGGCCAGAAAAATATCGCGCCACATAACGGGATCAGATGCGGCAATCCGCGTAAAATCACGAAAACCCGAAGCCGCCAGATCCAGCACCTCGGAGCGTGTTTCCTCCGCCAGATCGTCTGCCGTGCCGCAGATGGTAAAGGCGAGCAGGTGTGGCAGATGGCTGACAATGGCGCACACGCGGTCATGGTGTGCGGGGGTCATCTCCCGCAGGCGTGCGCCACAGCGTGTCCATAACGCGCGGATCTGTTGCAGGGCTTCCGGTGTTGTCGCCTCCAGCGGGGTCAACAGGCACCAGCGGTTTTCAAACAGGTCCACCAACCCCGCATCCGGGCCGGAAAACTCCGTACCCGCCATGGGGTGCGCTGGCACATAAGGCACATCCGCGCGCAGGCTGGGAATAATGGCTTCGGTAACCGAAACCTTGGTGGAGCCTACATCGGTCAGCACCGCACCCGGCTTCATGGCAGGGATAACCTGAGCGGCAACAGGCCCCATGGCACCCACCGGCACACACAGCATAACGCAGTCCGCCTGTGCGGCTGCGGCGGTCAGGTCGGTTGTTGCCTCGTCCGCAAAGCCCAGTTCCATAACCCGCGCGCATACATCCGCACTATTATCTACGGCAATAAGCCTGCGGGCCAGATTACCATGCGCCCTTGCGCGGCGGAGTACGGAAGAACCGATCAGGCCCGGCCCCACAACAACAAGCGTGTCGAATACGACCGGAAGATGCTCCTCAGCCACCGCTCAGCTATCCTTCACCGTGTTGGAAGAGGAAGAATACCCCATGGCCTCGCCCTTGTTCTGGGCAGGCTGGGCGGGGGTATTACGGCGCAGGCCGCGCATTTCCATAAACTGCCAGAGCAGTAGAACGGGAATACCGATCGTAATTTCCCGCCCACGGCGGAGCAGGGAAATACCAAGGGACAGGGACGGATCTATACCAAACGCATGACCCAGAGCCATGTAAGCCCCTTCCTGCACACCCAGACTACCAGGAACCAGAAACCCGACAGACATGATGGCGCAGGTCACGCCCTCCACCGCCACGGCACCGGGGAAGGTCAGCTGCGCGCCCAGAAAACGCGCCGTCAGCCACAGCATACCAGCACTGCCCAGCCAGCCAAGCAGATGGTAGCTGGCCGAACGGCAGATATGCCACGGGCGGCTCCATGCCGCCTCCATCCGTTCCTGCAGGTTATCGGCACCTGCCAGAATGCTGTCCCGCCATTGTGATGCCAAGCTGCGGGTAAACATGCCCCCGAACTTGCGGAACAGGTTACCACCATGCGTCTGGGTCCAGATAAAGCCCGCAGTTCCCGCGATCAGGAATACGGTGCCGCCCACGACCGGCACCACAAACGGGCTGGAACGCTGGTGCGCCACAAGGCAGGCCACGGCCAGCAGCACAAACGCCACCTGCCCCATGACTTCGGTTGTAATATCCACAAGGTTGGCGCAGGCGGCCTCGGGCAGTTCCACCTCCCTGTCCGATGCACGGTGCACGCCGTGGCCCGAACAGGTGGCGCGAATGCCAATAACAATACCCCCAACCTGCGAAAACGGCAGGCAGGTCGCGGCCGCGTCGCGCACCATGCGGGCAAGCAGCAGGCGCACATACCCAATTTCAGGAAAAGCGGCATGCCATGCCATACCCAGCAGGCCATCCACGGCTAGCTGGCAGCATACCATAAGCAGAAAGCCGCCCAGACCAATACGCATAACGGCGCGCAAAACGGAATCGAAACCGCTCCACGCCATTGCTGCCGTAACGACCACGAGCCCAAGAAAAGTGAGAAAAACCGTAAGCTTCTTCAAGGCCTCAGCTCTGTCCGCCTGTTACGCTCGCGGCTCCGTCACGCCCTTGGGCACGCCCGAAGCCCAACCGGGCGCATGTGTGAATGTTCCGCCCCCTTACACTACCACGGGGTCTGGCGCCACCTCGGGTGTCAGGATAAAGAAACAGACCAGCCGTTCGGGATTAACGCCCAACACCTGTTTTCTTTCAGCCCTCTACCGGGAGCGCATCCTTCATGACTGCTCATACGCTCGTAACCGGCGCAACTGGTTTTGTCGGTTCCGCCGTGGCTCGCACACTGCTGGAACGTGGCCATTCCCTGCGCCTGATGGTGCGAGAAGGAAGCGACCGTAGCAATATTGCCGACATTCCAGCCGAACTGGTGGAAGGTGATCTGTCCCAGCCGGACACATTTGCGCGCGCGGTCCAGGGCTGCCGGTATGTTTTTCATGTTGCTGCCGACTACCGCCTGTGGGTGCCCGACCCTGCCCCCATGATGACCGCCAACGTGGAGGGCACACGTCTGCTGATGCTGGCCGCACAAAAGGCGGGCGTGGAGCGGATTGTCTACTGTTCCTCCGTGGCGGCCCTTGGCCTGATTGGCGATGGCACCATTGCGGATGAGAACACGCCGGTGGAGGAACATGCCGTTATTGGCATTTACAAACGCTCCAAATACCGCGCCGAGCAGGAAGTACTGCGCCTTGTGCGTGAGCAGAATCTGCCAGCCGTTATTGTTAACCCCTCCACCCCCGTTGGCCCGCGCGACATTAAACCCACCCCCACGGGCCAGATGATTCTGGACTGCGCGGCAGGCCGCATGCCCGCCTATGTGGATACGGGCGTGAACATTGTGCATGTGGATGACGTGGCCGAAGGCCATGCACTGGCTCTTGAGCGAGGCAGAATCGGCGAAAAATACATTCTGGGCGGCGAGAACTATCTGTTGCGCGACCTGTTCGCCATGGTGTCCGAAATTGCGCATGTGCCCCCGCCAAAGATCAGCCTGCCGCAGGAGGTCATCTGGCCGGTAGCCATTGTGTCCGAGTGGCTGTCCCGTGCTTTTGGCTTTTCGCCCCGCGTCACGCGGGAGATGCTCGCCATGTCTCGCAAGAAAATGTTTTTCTCCTCCGCCAAAGCCATGCGCGAGCTGGGCTATACACCGCGCCCGGCCCGCATGGCGGTGGAAGACGCCATTACGTGGTTCCGTAACAACGGCATGCTCAAATAAGGAAGAGGTCCGTCATGGTTCTGGCTCTCGCTCTTCTCTGCGCCATAATCTGGGTCGGCCTTATTTTCTGCCACGGGCATTTCTGGCAGGCTGGCCCCATCCTCCAGCCTGCCAGCATGGCGGACGCACCAGCCGACATTGCCCCCGGCGTAACCGTAGTTGTACCGGCACGGGACGAGGCGGAGTCCATTGAAGTCGCTTTGGGGTCACTGCTGCAACAGGACTACCCCGGCGCGCTCTCGGTCATTCTGGTCAATGATCGCAGCACGGATGGCACAGGCGCACTGGCCAGAACCCTGCCTGACCCCCACAACCGGCTGAGTGTGCTGGACGGCGCCAACCCCGAACCGGGCTGGAGCGGCAAGCTGTGGGCCGTGGCTCAGGGTGTGCACGAGGCGGAGCGGCAGAACCCCCATGGCAGCGGCTACCTGTTCCTGACTGATGCCGACATTATTCACGCACCAGCCCATATTTCCACGCTGGTTGCCAAGGCACAGGCTGACCGGCTGCACATGGTTTCCGAAATGGTGGAACTCCAGTGCGAAACACTGGCCGAACGGGCACTGGTGCCCGCCTTTGTGTTCTTTTTCACGCTGCTTTACCCCTTTGCTAAGGTGAACAACCCCAAGGACAAAACCGCAGGTGCCGCGGGCGGCTCCATCCTGCTCCGGCGCGACATGCTCCGCCAGATCGGGGGCATTCAGGCCCTTAAAGGTGCCCTGATTGATGACTGCACCCTGGCTTCATGCGTCAAACAGGCCGGCGGGCGGCTCTTCCTTGGTCATTCCTGCCTTGCGCGTTCCATTCGCCCCTACCCGTCCGCTGCCGATATCTGGCGTATGATCGCGCGCACGGCTTACGTGCAGCTCAATTTTTCGCCGCTTCTGCTTGTTCTGACCGTTACGGCCATGCTGGTGGTCTGGATTGCTCCCATAGCTCTGGCCCTGTTTGCCCACGGAGCCGCGCAGTGGATCGGAGGCGGGGTGTGGCTTGCCTCTACCCTGTCCTTTTTGCCGACCCTCCGGCGCTTCAGGCTTTCCCCCCTCTGGGCACTGGGGCTGCCACTGATTTCAGCTTTTTACACTGCGGCTACCATAGGCTCCGCCGTTAACCACCACCGTGGACGCGGCGTGGTCTGGAAGAACCGGGCCTATACCGAGGCCATTCCCAATAATGGGCGCGTAAGCAGCGCCGAGGCGGGGCAGAAAATACAGGCCCCCGGTCGGTAGGGTTTTTTGCTGCGACCGGCTTCCGGCATTAAGGGTAGGCATGGCAGGCGGCCTCATGTAAACACCAAGCTGCCTTTGGGGTCCCATTTTTTGAACACGGCACAGCATGACTGACGATACACGCATCTGGGGAAAAACTGACGTTTCATCCGGCAAGGGTGCGTCTGATGAGAACTTTCCCGTAGGCTCCTTCCTGCTCAGCCGCAAACTGCGCCCGCATGTGCATGCCTACTATGATTATGCGCGTGTTATTGACGATATTGCAGACTGCGAGACCCTCTCCCCCGAAGACAAAATAACCCGGCTCAACGCCATGGAGGACGTGCTCCATGGCCAGCGCAGCGCCATTAACCGCGCCGATGCGCTCAGTGCCGCCCGGCTGCGGGCCTCGCTCATACAGACCAATGTGCCGTTTGAGACCGCAACAGACCTGCTGATCGCTTTTCGTGATGATTCGCGCGGTCATGAATACCGCACATGGGACGACTTGCTGCACTACTGCAAATACTCCGCCAACCCGGTCGGCCGTTACCTGATCTGCCTGCATGGGGAAGACCCCGCCGCCTTTGGCCCGTCAGATGCGCTATGCACCTCTTTGCAGATTCTGAACCACCTGCAGGACTGCGCCAAAGACCTGGAACGGCTTGAACGCTGCTACATGCCCTCCGAGTTGATGCAACAGGCAGGCACCTCTGCACAGGACCTGCTGGCTGGGCGGACCAGCCCTGCCATGCGCCGTGTTTTTAACACCCTGCTCGACGGGGTGGATGCCCTTAACCTACAGGCCAGCGCCCTACCGGCCCATATTCGGGACCAGCGTTTCCGTATGGAATGCGCGGCTATTGTAGAACTTGCCCACCGCCTGACCCAGCGTCTGCGCCGCGAAGACCCGCTTGCAGGGCGGGTGGCCCTGCGCCGGACGGACGTCATGCATGCAGCCATTGCGGCCCTGCGGGCATGGGCATGACCTTCCCGAACGGTGAAAGTTCTGTAAAAAGAGACCCGTTCTCTTCAATCGTGATGAATAACAGGTGAAAAGCGCGTGACAGCCGTAAACATCCAGATGCACGACAAACCGACCCCGCTCGGATGCGATCCGGCTGATCTTGCCTGGGTGGAAAGCACCGTCAAACAGGCCGGAACCTCCTTTGCCGCTGGCATGCGTATTCTTCCCCCCATGCGGCGTTATGGCATGTACGCCATATATGCCTTCTGCCGTGTGGTGGACGATATTGCGGATGGCAACGCCCCGCTGGCCGAACGCACCAAAGGGCTGGAAGACTGGCACACCCGTATTGCCGAACTGTACGCAGAACGGGCTTTTCCCCCAACAGAACCGCTGGACCGCGTTCTGCTGGCCGCCATCAACTTCTTCTCCCTTCAGCAGGTCGATTTTGACGCCGTGATTGATGGCATGCTGATGGACACCCAGACCGCCATTGTCGCCCCGGACGAAAAAACACTGGACCAGTATTGCGACCGCGTGGCCTCCGCCGTGGGCCGCCTGTCCGTTCGTATTTTTGGCGACAGTTCAGCCAATGGTGACCGTGTAGCCTACCATCTGGGCCGGGCGCTCCAGATCACCAATATCCTGCGCGACATTCCCGAAGATGCGGTCCGGGGGCGGCTGTACCTGCCCGCCGATCTGCTTGAACGCTTTGATGTGCCCAAGGACCCGGTTCAGGCCCTGTACGCCCCCGGGCTGGAACAGGTTGCCCGCGTTATGGCCGCGCGTGCGCAGGACCACTTCCGCACTGCATTTGCAACCATGAAAATCTGCCAACCCCGCTCCATGCTGCCAGCACGGATTATGGGTGCTAGCTACGAGTCCATTCTCAAGGCTCTGTGCAAACGTGGCTGGGGAGCCGCCGTGCTGCGCGCACGCCCCCATACTTCCCTTCTTGGCAAAGCCCGGTGGTTTGCCCTTTCCTATACGTCCTAAGAAACGGCAAAACGCGGTATGGCTGGTATTCTGCATATTATTGGCGGCGGCATGGCTGGCCTTGCCGCGGCAGTGGACGTGGCGGGTACTGGCACCCGCGTAATCGTGCATGAAGCCGGGCGGACATGTGGCGGGCGTGCCCGCTCCTACCATGACCGGCACCTTGACTGCCGCATAGATAATGGCAACCACCTGCTCCTGTCCGCTAACAGCACGGTTTTTCGCTACCTTGGCATAACGGGAGCACTGGATACGCTGAGCGGGCCGGGCGAACCGATTTTTCCGTTTGTGGATCTGGCCGAAGATGCCCGCTGGACGCTCGACCTGTCGCGCGGACGGTTGCCTTTATGGGTTTTTCAGCCACACCGCCGCGTGCCGGATATGCGCCTGCCCGAATTGCAGAGCCTGTACCGCCTGATCCGCGCGGACGAGCAGACAACCGTGGCCGACTGCCTGCTACCCGGTGCCTTTACCCGCAGGCTGCTTGAACCTTTTTCTATTTCCGCCCTGAACACTCTGAGCGATACAGGCAGTGCGGCACTGCTTGGCGCTGTGGTGCGGGAATCCCTCTCGCTCGGCGGGCATGCCTGTGTGCCGTGGTTTGCGCGTGATGGTCTTTCCGAGTCCCTCGTGGACCCCGCAGTGGCCTATCTGGGCACCATGAACGCCGAGGTCCGCACACAAACACGCATTACAGGGCTGGATGTGGCAAAAGGCCGCGTGACGGCTCTCCATACAGCACAGGACAGCATCGCTCTGTCTGAGCATGACAGGGTTATTGTCGCAACCACTGCACCAGTCGCGGAAGGTTTGCTCAGCCAGCACATGGCAGGGCTGATGACCCCCAATGCGTTTGAGAGCATTCTCAACCTGCATTTCCGTCTTGCGGATGCGCCACGCCCCGTTGGCTCTTTTGCCAAGTGCGGGTTTATGGGTGTTATCGGCGGGGTTACGGAATGGGTTTTTCTGCGTGGGAATATTCTGTCTGTTACGGTGAGTGCAGCCAACCGTTACGCCAAGCATGACCATGAAGAGCTGGCCCGTATCATCTGGTCCGAACTCCGTAGCGCCTGCGATGCGGTACTGGAGCAGCCCCTGCCCCCAACCCCCGATGCACAGCGGATTGTGTGGGAAAAGCGCGCAACTTTTGCCGCAACTCCCGAGCAGAACCGCCGCAGGCCTGGTTCGGCCACACCGCTGATCAATCTGGCACTGGCGGGTGACTGGACAAACACGGGCCTGCCCGCAACACTTGAAGGTGCGATGCGCTCGGGCCTGCACGCCGTTCAAGCACTAGGCCTTAAAACACCGTCCTGAATAACACCCCGTACCGTTCCATGTTTGCGGTCATGTGTGCCAGAGCAGTCCTTCTGGCAGAACCGCAGACGAAGTCTTGTGTTCTTACCCTTCTGGTCGCAGCAGAATGTGCGGAGCTTAAGGGCAACTGATCTCCCACCTAGCATTCAATAGACCGAGCATGGCAGGGAACTGTTTTACAATATCGGTCAATCCGACTGTTTTCATGTTCATCAAAGCTTGGGTTCTGATCCATGACGCAACCAACCACCCCATACTCCGCCCCCATGCATCCCGGCATTCTGGTCGGCCTTAAAGCCGAGGCGCAGTTGATCCGGGGCGTGTTCCCCCATGCGGCTATTGCCGCAAGTGGCGCCACACGCACAGGCGCACAACGCGAGGCCAACAGGCTGGCTGCATGTGGTGCGGACTGCCTGTTATCTTTTGGATTAGCGGCCGGGCTGGACCCGGCCTTGCCACCGAGCAGTATAATCATTCCCACTGCGGTCAAGGCATGGGGCAACACATGGGCCTGCGACCCGACCTTGCGCCACATTCTGGGAGGGGACCAACAGGGCACCATAAGTGGGCCTTTGCTCCATAATGATGACGTGGTGCTACAGGCACACCATAAGGCCGACCTGTTTACCTCTTCAGGCTGTGCCGCGCTGGATATGGAAAGCGGTTTTCTGGCCCGTGCCGCGCAGGAAGCGGGTTTGCCCTTTGCCGTGCTCCGTGTTGTATGTGACCCAGCTACGCGCTCCCTCCCCCCCGTTACGACCTGCGTCCTCTCCCCCGATGGAGGGCTTAAAATTGGCCTGCTCCTGCGCTCCCTGCTCCGCCACCCTTCCCAGATTGGCGGGCTGATCAATCTGGGCCGTGATGCCGGGCTGGCCCGTAAGGCCATGCTGCATTTCCTGCATGAGCAGGCCAACCGTCCTGCCTTCAGGCAGCTTGCAACAGGCACAACCCGGGGCTGAGTGGCAGCCGTGCGTTCAAACATGCTACCACTGCCTCTTCCAACTTTATAAAGCGACAACGGATTTCCATTGGGCCTCCTCAATATGGATGGAACCCGTCAGCCCATAAAAAAACCCGCCCGGCAAAATACCGGACGGGTCTGGGCACTGCAAAAAATCAGACAGATTACTGCGAGAAGGCGCGTGCCAGAATATTCTGTGTTTCCAGCGAAACAGGCAGGGTGGAATTGGTCAGGGCAACGCCTTTCCAGCCCGCGCCCAATGCCGTGTAAAGATTAACGGCATCGCGCAGACGTTCAAGGCGGGCTAGTGCCTCCATGTTCTGTGCGTTCAACGTCGTGCGTTCTGTTGTCAACACTTCCAAAAAGCCGACCAGACCGGCACCGTACAGCTTACGGGCACGATCACTGGCGGTGGCGCTATCTTCCGCCGCCTTGTGCAGCTGTTCAGCATATTCAATGTCGTCATGCCACGCCGCCATGGAATCCTCGACTTCCTTGAAGGCGTTCAGAACCGTCTGCCTATAGGTCAGGCGCGACGCTTCTGCCGAAGCCTGTGTCGCACGGACTTCCGACGTCATTTTACCACCATGCATCAGCGGCAGGCTGGCCATAAGCAGGAACTGCCAGCTCATGGCGTTGACCTGAAACGCCTGATACATGGCCGAAGCATTGGGGTTAAAGGTCAGCGGCACCACAAAATGCGGATACAGATTGGCAACCGACACACCGATCTGTGCCGTAGCAACCGCGTAACGCCGTTCCGCCATACGCACATCCGGGCGATTGGCAATAACAACAGAAGGCAGAACCGCAGGGAATTCTGGCACTACAGGCAGCGGCCGAGGCTGCTTGAGCTGATCTTCCAGTTCGCCCGGCATTTTGCCCAGAAGCACCGCAATGGCATGCGTGACCTGAGACACGCGTGTTTTCAACGGTTCACGCGCGGCAATCTGCGCATCCAGTTCCGCCTGAGCCTGCGCGATCTGCAAGGTGTTACCCACCCCTTCCAGATACAGCTTGTTGGTCAGGTCCACTGCATCCTTGGCAACACGGATGTTGTCCGTCGCAATCTGGATCTGCAACTGCGTGACGCGCAGCAACATGTAATCCGACGCCAGTTCGGACAAAAGGCCCATCAATACTGCGCGGCGGGCCTCAATCGTAGCTTCCACCGCGTGCTCACGGGCCTGCACGTCCCGCCGGATGCGCCCGAACATATCTAGCTCCCACGATGCGGTAGCACCATAGGTCAACATGGAAGCTTCTGGCCTGTTGGCCGGATTTCCCGGTCGCAGCGGCCAGTTGTCAATATTCAGGGAGTAGCGGACATCCCCGCCCCCCATATTGGCGTCCATCTGGGGGTACCATTGCGCGGCGGAACGGTCGCGCATGGCGCGCTCGGCCAGAATACGCTGCCCCGCAATCTGCAGATCGTAGTTCCCTTTTATGGCGTCCTGCACAAGCTGGGAAAGGAGCGGGTCCTTGAAGAGAGCCCACCACTCGACCATTTCCTTGTTTGTGCGCTCAATCTCTTCGGGGGTAGCAACGTGTTCCTCGGCTGCCTCCTTGAACTGGGCAGGCAACTTCATACGGTCGGGCTGGTAGTTTGGCCCAACGGTACAGGCGGAGAGCAGCATGCCTGTTGCGGCACATAACCCAAAGCTACGGCGAGCCTTCATGCGTTTCATCCTTGGCCCACGCTCAGAGATGATCTTGCAGCCAGGTGGTCAACGTACCCCTGCGCCCGGTTGGCTCTGGCCCCACACTGACCGTAGCCGTCATGCCTGCTGCAAGCGTAACACTGTCGGGCACATGGTCCAGATGGATACGAACAGGAATACGCTGCGCCAGACGGACCCATGTAAAGATCGGGTTTACATCCTGCAGACCCAGTTTATCGGGTGTGCCGTTGGTATCGTTAATACCACGGGCAATGCTGACCACATGCCCGGCCAGGATCGGCTTGTAACCCATGAGCTTGACGCGGGCGACATCACCCACATGCACGCCCCACATTTTGGTTTCTTCAAAATATCCGTAAACCCAGTAGGAATCGGCATCGATCACCGCCATGCGCGCCTGACTGGCTGCGGCGTAGTCGCCCACCCGCAGGTTAAGGTTGGTCACATAACCATTGACCGGGGAATACAGAACCGAGCGTTGCAGGTTCAGCTTGGCCACGTCCAGCGCGGCTCGGGCGGCATCCACGGCTGCAATCTGGGTTGCCACGTTGGAGTTGAACACTTCCTGCTCTTCGGCCGACACAATGCCACCCAGGCCCATACGGCGCTTGGCGTCATTGCGTTTGAGCTTCAGGTCCTCCAATGCGCCGTCCAGACGGGCCTGTGCCTCGCGGATAGCCAGACGGAAGCGGACCGGATCAAGCACAAAGAGCGGGTCGCCCTTATGGACAAACTGGTTATCCACCACCGGAATCTGGACCACGGTGCCCGCCACTTCGGGGGCCACATCGACCACGTAAACACGCACGCGCCCGTCGCGGGTCCAAGGGGCGATCATGTAGACGTTCCAGAGAGTGATCCCCAGAACAATCGCAAGAGAGACGACCGCAAGGGTCAGAACAACTCGTATCAGGGTGCGCAGAAGGGGCATTGCAGAGACTCAAAAGCCTTTTCAGGTCAGACGTAGAGGATCAGCAGACAAAGAATGCAGACGTAGAGCGAAACTTCGAACAGCGCGATATGCCAGAACCAGCCCAGCAGGCCACTCCACCACAACGCAAACCGAATACACATGGTTATAGGGAGTGCTGCCAGTGCATACACAACAATAGGTGCCATAAAGACACCAAAAAGATTAAATTCCGTCAGCATGACACCGCCCTGGACACCAGCATTACCGTGCGTCCTTTTTTTCAGCATCGGCACTTTCCTTGTGTGCCTGAGCAGCCTGCTCCACCCGGTCGAGAACGCCGCAGCATTCCTCCAGCTCCGGGTCGGACACACCGGCCATCAGCCGCGCCGTGACCTGATCGGCCACGCGGCTTACCAGAGCCGCGACCTGCCTGCCCTGTGCCGTAATACTGACAAGCTTGGAACGCCGGTCTTCCTCATCCGTTTCGCGTACCACGTAGCCACGTTTTTCCAGCACATCCAGAAGCCGCACCAGTGAAGGGGCCTCCAGCGAAAGGGAACGGGCCAGATCGGTCTGGCGCATGGATGATGATGAAAAGTTGAGGTAATAAATGGGCCGCCACGTGGCGTCGGTCAGGCCGAACACCCGCAGGTCGGCATCAATTTCCCGCCGCCACATGGACGCAAGACGAGCCAGACGGTAGCCAAACGACCGCCGGGTCTCGTTGTCCACAACAGGATTATGCTCAAGTTCCATTCACTGCTCACACTAGCGAGCATGCAAAAAATTTGCACACTCACAAAAGACTGACGCCATCATTTACAGAAACAATCCAGCGCGCCAATGCAAATTTGGAATGGAACCTATGGCTTAACCTAGACTGGACAGATTCAGTCCTTTTTACCGCGCACAATATCCCACACCTTGCGGGTGCCACCTCGGCCAACGGCGGTGGCAACGGTAGCCGTAACCGCAGCCATGGTTACGGAGTCGCGCATCTGGGTCATGCAACGGTCACGCATGATCCGGGCATCTACCTCATCCGTGGTCAGGTAGGAGCGGCGGCCAAACAGAATGCACACAAGGGCGGCCAGCACATCCAGACCAAAAACGGTAAAGGATGCGCCAACCGGCCCGAAGTGGCCAACAAACACTAGAAGAATCCAGAGCAGCCCATGCCCTGTAATCAGGGCAAACAGGCCAAACACCGCAGCCATAATCAAAAAAGCGGCCTGACGACCGTAACGGATGGCCATCTGCTGCATCAGGGAGGACTGGGCAGATAGGGCGGATTTACCAAGATCAAAGATACGCATGGGCTCTGGAGCTACCTTCGTTCAGATGACGCGCAGAGCGTCAGCGAGACATGCGCCCGATGATAAACCCTACCACGCCGGAAATGGCAATGGACAGCCAGGACGTGTGACTGCCTGTACGCTTTGCAAGATCGTTGCGCGTATGATCGGCCAGTTCGCGCGCATTGGCAACTGCCTGTTCGGTCAGATCGCCCGCTTTGCCGCCCGCACGACCCAGTGCTGGAACAATATGTTGTGTAACAAGGCGTTCGATATGAGCCTTAACGGCGTCCAGTTCCTCACGCGCGGTGTCGGCTGCGGCTTCACCTGCAAGCTTAACGTCTTTGATTTTATCTGATGACATGAAACAAACCTCGTTGACTTTATCGTTTTAAATTACAACACCCTTGTAACCCACGAAAAAGGACATAGTTGCATGCCGCCCGCGCATGGCTCACCCCCGGCTTTAGCGCTCACGGATTTTACTGTCCTGCCCAAAGCGCCTCCCCTTGCCTTGCGTCTGGCCTCCGGCCGTTGCATTGCCCTGCTGGGAATCGGTTCAACAGCACAGGACCTGAGCGCGCTGACCGCAGCATTGGCTGGACGCTGCCCCTCCTCTGGGCAGATATGCGTGAATGGGGTAGACGTAAGCCCTCTGCCACAAGGTCAACGCGGAATCGCCACCATGGGGGTGCACGCACCACTGTTCGGGCACCTGAGCGTGACCGACAACATTCTGTTCCCCCTACGCGCCATGGGCACACTCTCCAAAGCCGAAATCCAGCGCAGACGGGATGAAGTTCTGGCCCTGACCGGACTGGACGCGGTCTGCTCCCTTCTCCCTTCCGCACTTTCAGCCGAGCAGGCTTTCCGGGCGGCTCTGGCCCGCGCACTTGTGGTCACCCCGGATCTGCTGGTGCTGAACCAGCCGCTGGATGCCATGCCTCCGACCGCGGCAAAACGCTCTTTGGTGTTTTTGGAGCGACTCCGGCAGGCCATTGGCCTGACATCTCTATTCCTCACCCGTGACCGCACGGAAGCATTCATGGCCGCCAACACCATTGGTGTTCTGGATCATGGGCACCTGCTCCAACTGGCGGACGCGCCGACCCTGCTCAACCGCCCAGCCACCCCGGCCGTGGCGCTAGCACTTGGGGATGCCAATATCCTGACCGGCAAGGTTCTGCGCCTTGACGATGACGTAGCCGAACTCCGGCTCCCATCGGGTGAGACGGTGGAAGCCATGGCCGAAGGCGATCTGGCGGAGCATGATCTGGCGAGCATATGCATTTTGCCTGATCGGCTCTCCGTTCTCTTTCCGCGGCAGGCGGAGGCTGATAACACTGCGGAAGCGGGCGATCTGCCATGCACCCTTGTTTCCGCCCATCATCTTGGCCACACCATTATTATGCGGATGCGCCTGCGGGACGGGACGGAAATAACCGTCAACCGCCCCCCGGTACACACCCAGCGGGAATTAGGAGCGGGTCGGTCGGCCCTGCTTGCGTGGCAAACCCGGAATGCAACGGCCTTTCCGATGGATAAAAAAACCAGCTAGATTTAGGCTGGCATGACTGGTCAACGATAACGGCGCGTGAGGTTTACCCTGTTCTCTCTCCCTTTCCTGAACATACCCGACAGGCAGGCAATGTCCTCCCAGGAACAGGGGCAGGTTCGTTCTCTTAACGCGTTGTCCCGCCGTCGTGCGTTACTGACCGGGTTGGGGTGCCTGCTCCCCGGCTCCGCCATGGCGCACCACGCCCCAAAACAGACCAGAACGGGCAAAGGCCTGCACATTCTCACCTTCTCCGGCAAAATTGCCGAAACGCAGGGCAAGGTCCTGTTCAAACCCTACGAACAACTGACTCACCAGACCATTGTGCCCCATGGCTGGAATGGGCAGATTACCGATCTACAACATTTTACAGGTCTGACGCATTTTCCTCTGGCGGCCGCCATGATGGAAGCCAGCAGCCTGCGCATTGGCTGTAACCTCAAACTCTTGTCACGCCATCAGGCGGATAATTCCGCCAGCAACTGCGGCCAGCCCTCCGCCGCCATTGATTACGCCATGGCATGGGATAGAGCACGGTTTGACACAGCCCCCGGCTGGTCGGATTTTTGGGATGTTGCGCGCCACCCCGGCCGTCGTAGCCTCCGCCGTGACCCACGCCTCACGCTCGAGATCGCCCTGCTGGCAGATGGTGTGCCCGCAAGCGCGCTCTACCATGTTCTGGCCACGCCAGAGGGGGTCGACCACGCTTTCCTCAAACTGGAACAGTTACGCCCCTATATTGCATGGTGGTCCACGCCAGAAGAAGCCGGGCACATACTGACATCGGGGGGCGCACTTATGGGGTGTGTACCCACGGGGGAAATTCTGGGCGCAGCAGGACCAGACCGACAGCGTTTTGGCCTGCTCTGGCAGCAGCGTTTTCTGGTGCAATATGGCTGGGGCGTAATGACTGCCGCCGCGAACAACCCTGCGGCTCTGGCTTTTGTGTCCTGGCTGGAACAGGCTGTACAACAACAGGCGTTTGCCAATGCATGGCCTTCGCTCCCCTCCATGGCGGAGTTGAACGCTCTAGCTCCCCATCTTGGCCACATCCCACCCGCCATTGCGGTAGATGACACATTCTGGGCAGCCAATCTGGGAAAACTGAGTGAACGCTTCCAGCAATGGATGCACCACACATGATCCCATATTACATGGTCCATGCCTCCGCTCATATAGCGCTCGTCCATGGTCTTTTTATTGCCACAACCAGCCTGCTGGCTACCGCCCTGTTTTTAGTCCTGAGTGTAACTTTGCGTGCGGAGCAGCACCTTTACACACTGACTCTTCCCTTACTTCTGCCATGCACGGGTCTGTCCGCCGCACTCCCTCTACTCTGGACCTCGGCAATAATACCATTTTTACAAGGGTTTTTACTTTTGCCTCTACTGTTGTTCCCCGCAGCCCTGCCTGTTCGAACATTACAGACCGGCTGGTCAGAAACAGCACAGGAACTTGGTGCAAACAGGCTTTCCAGATTACGCTTGTTCTGGTGGCCTCTTTTACAGAAACCTGTCGCCTTAAGCATTTTCCTTTCACTGGTTTTTAGCATCGTACAATGACAGTCTCATCTCCCCTCCCGTTTTGGAAAACCACTCCCCTTGTGGACATGACAACCGAGCAATGGGAATCTTTATGCGATGGATGCGGTCGATGCTGCCTGCACAAACTCCGTGATGATGACACAGAAGAACTGCACTACACATCTGTTGCGTGCAGACTTCTGGATGTAAAAACCTGCCAATGCACGGATTACCCCAAACGCCACCGCAAAGTTCAGGACTGCGTAACCTTAACCCCCACCATGATTCCCGAACTGGACTGGCTCCCCCCAGACTGTGCTTACAAAGGTCTTTCAGATGGTCATGACCTGCCATCATGGCACCCACTGATTACAGGAGACCCCAACACCGTTATCGCCTCCGGCGCATCTGCCGCGGGCCGCTGTATTAGCGAAAGACGCGCAGGAGCACTGGAGGATTACATTGTCGACTGGCCAGCAGAACCCGCGACAACTCCCGACGGAAATTAATATCTGTTCTCAGGAAACCATACAGGTCATCTGGAAACATTCATTGCGGGCCAAGCGACTTTCCCTACGCATTGCGCCCCATGAACAAAAACTTGTTGTCACGATTCCGCAGGGGTGCTCCCCTACACAGGCTCTTACATTTGCAAACAAAAATCACGCCTGGATTAAAGACCGCCTGCAACAATTGATAAAAGCACCATCTTTTTCAGACAACAATACTATTCTTATCAGGGGGAAACCTTACCTTATTGTACATGCCCCCCAACAATCAGGTGGCGCATGGCTGGAAAACAACCGTCTTATGGTTAGCGGGGATCTAACCTTTATCAACAGACGGGTTACTGACTTTTTACGAACTCATGCCGCAACCGTACTTAAAAAAGAAGTACAGCATATGGCTCAAATAACCGGTTTACACCCAAGCCGCGTGGATATCCGCGATACCACCAGCCGCTGGGGAAGCTGCTCAACATCGGGCCGGATTATGCTATCATGGCGGGTCATAATGGCTCCAGATTGGGTAAGGCACTACCTGATTGCCCATGAACTCAGCCATCTCCGGCACATGAATCATGGTCCTCTATTCTGGCAACAAGTCATCAGCATAACGCCTTATAGGAAACAGGCAGAAACATGGCTGCGCCAGAAGGGGTCTCTGCTTTTACACGCCAGATAGACCTGAGATTTGCGCAATAGCTGAAGCATGCTAAAGAACTGCTCCTAATGGTTTACAAACCATGCGCGAACTTGGCGGAATGGTAGACGCAGGAGACTTAAAATCTCCAGCCCGTATGGGCGTGCGGGTTCGAGTCCCGCAGTTCGCACCATAAACTGTTGAAAAACAGAGGCATTTTGTCCGAGAGGAAATTTTCCCATAATGGGAAAACTTCATGCTCCGCGCCATCCCGTCCCGCCGCACAGGACAGCCTCGTTATCACTTCCGCCGCATCGTCCCGGCAATGCTCCGCCCCCTGCTGGGCAAGACCGAGATTTCCCTCGTCCTTCATACCTCTGATAAACTGGTCGCCCGTGAACGTGCAGCCGCCCTGTATGCCAGGACGGGACAGCTTTTCAGAGCAGGCAAGATGCAAAACCCCTCCAGAGAAGACCTTCTGGTCCTCTACAGCGAATTGATTGAAAACTACGAAATCGCTCTGAAGGCTCAGGAGGAGAGTGCCAGAAAAGTGCTGGAAGCCGAACGGGCCCAGCATCTCATTGAAAAAGCCGATCTGGTCTCACGGCAGTCGACCTTCCTCAACAAGGTCCAGCCCCACATGGACAGCCTTCTTCAGGCACTGGGGCAACTGAAGCACACGCTCGACAGACGGGATGTCTGGAACGTCGCTGAAAAACAGGGGCTGCAGAACCAGATCACCACCCTCAGCACCCTGATCCAGACCAGCCTGTACAAAGGCGCGGAGAGCCCGGCAGAACAAACACCTTCCCTCAAGCAGCCACGCAGTATGAAACTGTCTGCGGCGGCTGAGAAATTTGTCTTCTCAGTTTCCTCCAAAAGTGCGGGGACCATCAAAGGAACAGGCAAGACCGTAGCCCTCTTCACCGAAGCCTTTGGAGATATGCCAGTTCATCAGGTGACCGGTGAGGTCGTGGGAGAATTTTACGACCTGCTGTCAGGCCTCCCGGCAACACATGGCAAAGGCAAGACCACTCTTCCCCTTCGAGACGCGGTCAGAGAGGCCGAAGAACACGAGGTGGAAACCGTCTCGGGCAAAACCGTCAAAAACCATTTCTCGCGCATGTCCGCGATCTGGAGCGAGCTGGTCCGACGTGACCACGCCCCCAAAAATCCATGGGCCAACTGGTCTTTCGATCTGACGCAGAAAACCAACCGCCGGGCCTGGTCGGAAGAGGAACTGAGAACACTCCTGAACTCAAAATGGCTGGGCCGGGTTTTCCCCGAACGCACCTATCGGGGCATTGTGCTCATAGCCCTCTATACCGGCATGCGTCTGGGTGAGATCTGTAATCTGAGAAATGAGGATATCGAAATCCTTAACGGTATTCCCTGTTTCCAGATCCGGCCCCATACAGTCGAGATCGACGGGAAAATCCGGGAATGGTCTCCCAAGACATCAGCCGGCACCCGTATCGTTCCCATCCACACCAAACTGCTGGAAAAAGGGATCATTGAGGAATTCAGAAATTCCGGCCCCTATCTCTTCAGCGAACTGCCCATCTCCGCTTCCGGGGTTCGAGGCGCAAACTTCGAAATGGTCTTTTCCAAACATAAACGGCGTCTGAACCTGCCAGCGGACGTCACCTTTCACTCCTTCCGCCATCTGGTTTCGACAGTGCTCAGAAACCAGGACAGTCACATCCGGGAACTCTGGATTGATGATCTGCTGGGTCATGAAGCCACCCACAAAAGTCAGGGCACAACCCAATACACATCGGCTATTGATCTGCAGAACCTCCAGCGGGTTGTGGAGGCCATTACCTATCCCGACGACATTGCAAACTGGTGAATTCCTAAGATGCCTGGCACGGTTTCATGACCCTGAATGAGGGACAAAAGGGATCGGCACCATGCGACCAATGGTCGCATCACAGCGACCGATGGTCGCACGGCCAGCCCTCCCCGAGAGAGACCAATCGTCGCACAGCCACCCTTCGAATGCGACCAATGGTCGCGTCACAACGACCATTGGTAATCCCCCCATAAAAAGAGTGACTTTTGAATGAGAATTTTCTCAGCGTAAGAATTGAGGAGATTCTGATGAAGAGTGATCGCTTTACTGACGCCCAGATCATGGGTGT
>NZ_WOTD01000005.1 GCF_011516885.1 Acetobacter lambici
AGCGTCGCATTCGTCTGCCTCCCTCAAAGCGAGAAAAACAGTCAGCACAGGACGCCGGAAAGTACAACCCTCACGTACCATACTCAGGGCTTAACTGACGACACGCCGTAGATATGCTGGCCCGTAATCTCTTCCCTTTTCCAACAGGAGACACGCCATGGCTGCCCCTTTGCCACCGCAAACACAGCAGGAGTTTCAGGAGCGTGGTTTTTCCCGCAGGCAGATCGGTCGCATTGCCCTTGTGCTGGGTGCCGGTGCTGCTGTAGCAGGCATGCCATGGCACAGAAGCCGCGCAGATACTCTGCCCGTTGGCGGGACCTATCCACCGGGTTCCATTTTGCTCAATGGGAATGAATTCTGGACCGGCCCTTTCCCTTCGGCGCTACCTGCCGGGCAAAAAGCGTTACTGAACGGCAACCGCTACCTGACCGGGCAGGAACGTCAGGCTCTTGTTGAAACAGCCGCAGCCTACGACCACATTGCGCCAGAACTCATAACCCCATGGCCCGGTTCGAGCGACCCGCTGTGCAGGACCGTTATTTCCTTCTGTTCCCCAACGCAGGGCCTTGTGACCTGCGACCCCACATACGAGACTGTCTGGGGTGTTGCGGAATGGCTGCAAATCCCCCTGACCAAAGTCCCTTTGCGCCCGGACAATGGTTATAAGGCGGATGTAAGGGCCATGCTCAAGGCCAACCCCCATGCAGGCATGTATTACATATGCAGCCCCAATAACCCCACAGGTACCGTAACGCCTCTGGCCGATATTGCATGGTTGGCACGCAATATTCCTGCAAATGCCGTTCTGGTGGTGGACGAAGCCTATCTGCACTTTAGCAATGCGCCGTCCGCTGTTTCCCTGCTTGGATCTTACCGTAATCTGATTGTTTTACGCACTTTTTCCAAATTGTTTGGCATGGCGGGGCTTCGGCTGGGGTTAAGCATAACCCACCCCAGCCTGCAAAACAGAATGATGCGTTATGATGGTATTTACCAGACGACCATGCTGTCCGTCCCGGCGGTAGCCATTGGCACCGACAGCCTGAAAGACCCGGCTGAAATTGCCAAACGTCGCGCAGAAACAAAACAGAACCGTAAAACCATGCAGGACTGCCTGACCCATTACGGTGTGCGGACCATTCCGAGTGACGCCAACATGATTATGGCCGACTGGCGCAGAACTCCCGGCCCAATTGTTTCAACCTTTGCGCAAAACAATGTGATTATTGGACGGAGTTGGGATATATGGCCAACCTGCTCCAGAATTACCGTTGGCTCTACCAGTAACGTGCAGGCTTTTTGCAAGGCCATGGAACAGGTTGCCCTGTTGCTTAAATAAAAAATCTGGAAGAGCAAAACAATATACAAAAAGGGAGGGAGAAATTGAATTTCTCCCTCCCTTTTTCATAAAATCCAGCCCAGAAGCGGCTTCAGAACACGACCAGACTGAGTGTATGATCCCTAAAAAACACTCTGTGAAAAATGTTTTTTCTAAAAGACCTGATCCGCCTTCAAAACTGCATGTAGCAGAACATTGCTCCCAGCGGTTACGTCCTCCGGCGTGGCACTTTCTGCCTCGTTGTGGCTGATGCCATGCAGGCACGGCACAAACACCATGGCGGTCGGCACAACACGGGAGACATACACCGCATCATGCCCCGCACCAGAAACAATATCGCGCATGGTATAGCCCAGCTCTTTTGTACTCTCCTCAACGCTGGCAATGCACCGTGGGTCAAAATGTACGGCAGGGGAGTTCCATGTTGGTGTAACCGTTACCTGCACGTCGTTCGCCTGCGCACAGTCTTGCATACGCTGCAAAAAGTCCTCTTCCATGGCCTGCAACACCGGTTCTGACGGATTTCGCAGATCTACGGTAAAGCGCACCTCCCGCGGGACAACATTACTGCTGGCAGGGAGTGCTGTAATAATACCGATTGTACTCAGCCCGTCCGGCGCATGGGCCTGTGCCACGGCGTTCACCTGCTCGATCATGCGGGCCGCTGCCAATAGGGCATCCTTACGCATGGGCATGGGAGTTGTACCGGCATGGGCAGACCGACCACGCACACTGACCTCGTACCAGCGCATGCCCTGCACACCTGTTACAACGCCTATGGTGCGTTCCTCTGCCTCCAGCACCGGCCCTTGCTCAATATGCAGCTCAAAATAAGCTGCGGCAGGGTGCTGGCCACATTTTTCTGCACCAACAAAACCGCCACGCTCAAGCTCGTGCCGCAAGGTAATGCCTGCCGCATCGGCCCTGCTGCCTGCAAATTCCTCGGTAAAGGCCCCACCAAAAACACCTGAGGCCAGCATGGGCGGGGTAAAACGGGCCCCTTCCTCATTGGTCCAGTTCACCACTTCCAGCGGGTGATTGGTGCTTATACCTTTGTCATGCAACGTCCGCAGAACGGCAACACCGCCCAGCACACCCAGAATGCCATCAAACCGTCCACCTGTGACCTGTGTATCCAAATGGCTCCCCATCATAATAGGGGGCAGGTCACTCCGGGTTCCGGGGCGGCGGGCAAACTGGTTGCCCATGGAATCATAGCTTACCGTGCAGCCCAGCGCGGTGCATGTCTGCTCAAACCACGCACGGACCTGCTGGTCTTCATCTGTCAGGGCAAGGCGGCACACGCCACCTTTCTCCGTTCCGCCAAAGGCTGCGGTTGTGACAAGATCATGCCACAGGGCCTGTCCATTGACTGTCAGGTCGGCATACTGGCTCATATCCTGTCCATTCCCCGTTTCAAGCTATTTTATTATCAGTAACCACGCGTGACATCACACAACAACGCGGGTTTTTCCCCCCGCGCCAGGCAGTGTACCACGTCAGCCACGTAACGGGCCTGCACCTCCCGCGCAGCTTCAGACGCAACGTGGGGGGTTATTGTCAGGCGCGGGTGGTGCCACAGGGCATCTCCTTGAGGCAAAGGCTCGGGTGTCACCACATCCAGCACCGCGCCACACAATGTTCCATCATCCAGTGCACGGAGCAGATCGCTCTGCACCACGTGGCGCCCACGCCCCACATTTACAAAACCAGCCCCTTTGGGCAGGTGGCCAAGCAGAGCGTGATTGATCAACCCATCTGTTGCGGGGGTTGCTGGCAAAAGGTTTACCAACACATCCAGTTCGGCCAGAAAACTGGGCAGGTTGTCCACACCGTTCCAGACCGTCACACCATCCAGCACGGCGGGAGTACGCTTCCAGCCGGACACGCGGAACCCGACATGGGCCAGCGCCTGCGCCACATAGGCCCCAAGGTGCCCAAGGCCCATAATGCCCACTCTGGTCGTGCTGGACGTGCGGCAGCATACATTGTTGCGCCATAGACCCTGCTGCTGCTGCACAGCCCATGTCCGCGCATCCCGCAGCAAGCCGATCACCGCCCACAACACATAATCCGCCATAAGGCGGGCTGTCTGTTCCCCACCCATGCGCACAAGTGGCACAGAGCGTGGAAAGTGCGCATGCGCGAGCAGGTGGTCCACCCCGGCCCCCGTGCATACAATGCCCTGCATACCCGCAAGGCGTTCCATATGCTCCGGCTCGGGGTGCCAGACCAGCGCGTAATCATCCGCGCCAGCTTTCCACGCGGGATCGTACCATGAACAGACATCCAGATCGGGAGCAACAGCCGCAAAAGCCTGACGCCAGTTCTCAAACGCCTGTTTACCATCCGCGCTGATAACAATCCGTGCTGGCATTTGCCCCTGCTCCCTTACTGGCTGTTTTACGCCGTTTGCAAAGACTGGCGGCGCAAAGGCATGGTCATGCAATGGATGCTGCCCCCACCACGGGAGAACTGGTTCAGTTCCGGGTCAAGCACGGTCAGTCCTTCAGCCCGCAGCATGGCGTTGATGCGGGTGGAGTGGCGCGGGCTTACAACCCGATCACGCCCCAGAGCCAGCACATTGCACCCCATGTCCCGCATGGCCTCACGGTAGGTTACGGGCAGAATGCGAATACCCTGCTCACGGAACCATTCCAGATCAACCTCGTCCAGCACGTCCACAGCGGCGATTGCAAGATTTTCCGCCACCATACAAAAAATAACGTCCAGATGCAGGAAATGTTCGGGGAAATGGATCATGCGGCAGGTCCATCCTGCCTCTTCAAACCAACTAATGAACTCGGCGGCACCCTTTGTATCCGTGCGTCCACCACTAACCCCTACAGCCAGAAGACCGGGACGGATAATATGGATATCCCCCCCTTCAATCCGGCCTGCGGTGCAGGTGCGCCAGATTTCATCTGGAGCATAGAACGTGCGGATTTCCTTTTCCTCCCCCACCCGCTCGGGGCGGGAAAGGCTGGTCACTACCGTGCCAAAAGGCGTGGTCTGTGAGCTGTCCCGGGTGTAAACCTCGTATGGCATGCCTTCATGCGGTGTCAGGAAATGACAGGAAACATCTGCCCCCTTAAGGGTTGCGACCAGTTCATTAAACTGGCTGCTCAGGATGTTCCGATCAATGCTGCCACCGCCTGCCATGGTCTGAATGGCGATATCGTTGCTCGGAATCCATTCATAGTAATCTGGCGGGCATAAAAGAACATCTGTCAGCACACCGGTTTCACTATCTATAAACCACCTGTTTGCAGCCATGTCTTAAAAATCCCCAAGGTATCTGTTTTCTCCCGCAAGCTATCCGAGTCTCGTTTCGGACCCAATATGAACAGACATGAGTTTACTTTAGTTTTTTCGCAAACATATCTCAACAACGCAGAAAACCGTCATTCTCCCATGCTCTGGAGCGCGCATGTTTATGCATTGCACCGGTTCTCTCTTCCCATCGTATATTTTACGCGTCATAATTATTCTGGATAAATAACAATAACGGTTTGCCAGCATAGAACAGGAGCTTTTGGCAGCACCCTCCGCCCTCTTCTTGACGCCCCATCTGACAGGAGCATTCAAACCATGACGGGAAGCAGCCACAAAACACCCGGCCTCAGAAAGAGACCTCGTGGCTTTCAGGGGCATGTTTCAGAAATTGATCTGCGGTTGCTGCGTGTCTTCCACACAGTGGCGGAACAGGGGGGATTCAGTGCGGCCGAAATTACGCTGGGCAAAAGCAAATCGTCCATCAGTCTGGACATTTCCGCACTGGAAACCCGTCTGGGCCTGACCATCTGCCTGCGTGGCCGCAGTGGCTTTGCCTTGACCGATGAAGGGCGCGAAGTGCTGGAGGCAACCCGCAAACTGTTTGTCAGCCTTGAACACTTCCGCCAGCAGATCAACCAGACCAGTGGCATGCTGAGCGGCACGTTCAACCTGTATGTCCCTGACAACATACAGACCCATGGCGAGACACCGCTTGTCAAAGCCATTCACACATTTACGCAAAGCCACCCCGGCGTGTTCATGAACCTGCATTCTGCCTCCACCAAGGAGGTCGAGGTTGCGGTCATGACCGGGCAGGCCACGGCAGGCATAGCCCTTTACGCACAGGGGCAGGCCCCCATGGGCTGCCGCCCGCTTGTGGCGGAGGCTTCCTTCCTTTTCTGTGGCTCGCGCCACCCTCTTTTCCATATGCCTGAAGAGGACATCACGCTTGATGTTCTGACCAGCCACAGCATGGTCAGTGTGGCGGATGCCGCCACATCCGACAGGTGGGAGGAGATTCGCCCGCTCTTTACCTACCGCGCCAAGGCCGACAAGGTGGATGCACGCGCGCTCCTCATTCTTTCTGGCAGTTACATTGGCTTCCTGCCCGAAATTTTTGCAGCCCCGCTTGTTGCGCAAGGACTGCTGCGCCGGATTGTTTTTAACGATCTGCGCCTGATCACCTGCTGTCATTTTCTGGCGCGCACGTCTCCCGAAACCAGCCTGATGGTCGAGACGTTCCGTACCCTTCTGGAAGCTTCATATTAATGACCAGCTTTTTCTCCCGCCTGCCGCTCATGCGCAGGTTCCGCCGTGTTGCCGCCCTTGCGGTTATGCTTGGCGCGCCCATTGGAGCGCACGGCACCACCCATGCCGAACAGATCCCCTCGTTTGTGCATGATGGCACACTGACCGTTTGCACAAACCCCACCCTGCCCCCGATGACATTTGTAAAAGGGCAGGATGTCTCCCACCCGGAAGGGTTTGACATAGACGTGGCGCAAGCGCTGGCCACGCGCTGGCAGGCCCGCCTATCCGTTATAACAATGGATTTTACTGGCCTGTTCCCCAGCCTTTCCGCCCAGCGGTGCGGTCTGGTCATGAGCGGGATTATCCGCACACCTGCGCGGGAAAAAAGCTTTGATGCCGTCTCCTATCAGGATACGGCTCTGGTTGTTGTCGGGCGCAAGGGCACGCCCTCCCTGAGCAGCATGGATGAACTCTCAGGCAAGGACGTCGCGGTGGAATCGGGCACCAGCTACGTGACCCGACTGGGCGTTGTAAACGATGCTCTGGTGGCCGCGGGCAAGCCCCCCATGATTATCCAGCAATACCCGACCGAAGAGCAGGTTGTGCAGCAGGTGCTGATCGGGCGTGTGTTTGCCTTTGTCAGTCAGGATGTCGAGCTTTTCTACCGCATGCGCCAGCTCCGGGACAAACTGCATGTGCTGATCACCCCCGACATTCCCGATTACCGCCATTTTGCCATTTACATCCGCCAGAATGCGGAAGACCGGACACTGCTACAGAACGCCATATCGGCGCTGGATGCCGATGGCTCCCTGCAAACGCTCCGCACCAAATGGTCTGTGACCGACCAGTCCACCAAGAATGGACCGGACGAGGCAGCAGCTAGCGGCATGTTTGACTGGTCTGCCTTTTTCTCGGCTCTGACGTCCACGGCTTTCCTGCATGGCGCGCTGATTACGCTCAGCGTGGCATTAATCTCGCACATTATTGCCATTACAATCTCTGTCCCCATCGCCATTGTGCTCAACAGCCCGCAGCAATCCGTGCTTAAAATTGCGCTCGAAGGGTATGTCTCCCTGTTCCGGGCAGCACCGACACTGCTCCAGCTCCTGTTTATCTGGAACGCCGTGCCGCAGTTTTTCCCTATTTTTCGGGAACAGTGGTTCACACCTTTTCTGGCGACCATTCTGGCCCTGTCCATTAACGAATCCGCTTATCAGGTCGAAATCAACCGAGCTGCCCTGAGTGCGGTTGATCCGGGGCAGGAACTGGGCGCGAGCGCTCTGGGGCTGAGCCGGCGCGATATTTACTGGCGCGTTATTTTTCCGCAGGCATTCCGCATTGCCCTGCCGCCGACCATTAACGAGTTTATCAACCTGTTAAAAATCACATCGCTGGCGTCAGTCATCTCGTTGCAGGAATTGCTGGCCGTAACACAGATACAGGTCGCGCGGACATTTGCCTTTACAGAGTATTATGCCGCCGCCCTTATTTACTATCTTGTCATGGTGTTCTTTTTCCTTTTCCTCCAAAAACGGGTGGAACGACGTTTTTCCTGGTCCGACCGCAAAAAGGTTGTTTCCAATGCAGCATGAAACCACAAACCCTCCCATGATCTCCGTACGGGGCATGAGCAAACTGTTTGGCAAGTTTGTGGCCCTAGACCGTGTGGATTTTGACGTAAGCCGTGGTGAAAAAATTGTGGTGCTGGGGCCGTCCGGGTCGGGAAAATCAACCCTGATCCGCACTCTCAACCAGATTGAACCGCATGATAGCGGCATGCTCACCATTGATGGCAAGCTGATCAACGACAAGACCGACCCCATACAACTCCGGTGCATGGTGGGAATGGTGTTCCAGAACTACAACCTGTTCCCGCACCTGAGCGCTCTGGAAAACTGTATTCTTGCCCCCATGCGGGTCAAACGCATGACCCGCCTAGAGGCCACGACTCTGGCCCGCCGCTACCTTGATCTGGTAGGCATTCCCGATCAGGCGGACAAATACCCCATCCAGCTTTCTGGCGGCCAGCAACAGCGCGTCGCCATTGCCCGCGCCCTGTGCATGCAGCCAGAAGTCATGCTGTTTGATGAACCAACCGCAGCGCTGGACCCCGAAGCCATTGTTGGTGTGGTCGGCATTATGGACGAACTGTCAGAACAGGGCATTACAACCGTTTGCGTAACCCACGAAATGGCCTTTAGCCGCCGAATTGCCGACCGTATTATTTTTATGGATCAGGGGAAGATTGTAGAAATTACTCCCCCAGAAACTTTTTTTACCTCCCCAAAGACAGACAGGGCGCAGAATTTTCTTAACCAGATGCTCCGTTATTGACGCTCCACAAGGCCGCATGCCCGCGAACAAAAGTATGATTTAGTCATTTTCAAACGAATGTGCCTGATATTTCGTTATCAAATGGAAATGAAAAGACCGGTTGCCTCTGAGCCCAGGGCCGGTTCCAACTGGAATAAAATCAGGAATACGGGCATGAAATCCTATTTTTTACGTCGGTCCTTCCGTCTTCTGGCTTCGGTTCCAGCGTATGTTACCCTGCCAGCTCTGCCCTGCCTGCTCTTGGCATCCACCTCACCACTCGCAACGGCGGCAACACCTGCCGCCAGCCCGCCGCCAGCAGATACAAGCCATATTGCCGCAGGCCACAAACGTGCGGGCACGGCTCCACGCCGCAAAAATCTGGCGCCGCGCCAGGGAGGGTCGGAAGACGTTGAGGTCACGCAGTCCCACACCCACCGTTACCTGTCCGAACCCACCACGGTTAATGTGATCAGCGGGCAGGAACTGCGCTCTCTCCATCTTGAGAACCCCAAGGACATTGCATCCTTCACCCCCGGTGTAACGGCCACGAACGCCGTTTCTGGTTCTGCTCCCATTTTTTCCATCCGTGGCGTTGGTCTGGATGACTATGTTGGCACCAACATGGGCGGGATTGGGATTTATCTGGATGGTGTTCTGGCCCCTTTCCCCGTGTTCTACACCGGTCAGATGCTTGATGTGGAAAGCGTTGCAACAGAAAAAGGCCCTCAGGGCTTTGACATGGGGCGCAGCACCACGGGCGGCAGCATCAACATTCAGTCTGTAAAACCGTCCAATAAATTTGGTGGTTATGCGGAATGGGGATACGGCAGCTACAATACCAGCCGTGGTCGCTTTGCTATTAACACCCCCATTACAAGCAAGATTTCCAACCGTCTGGCCTTCAACTATGTCAAAGGCGATGGCTGGCAGAAAGATATCACGACTGGTGCGCGTTATGGGTCGCAGGATCTGCTGGCTATGCGCAACCTGACCAAGTTTACGGTCGATGACACATCCTCCTTTCTGCTGAACATCCATTATACGCGGGATAAAGGCACGTCCACGTCCCCGCAGGATCTCGGTTCGATCAGCGATGGTGGCACAGGGCCAAACCCCAACCCGCATGCCGTGAATGTTGGCAACACACCGCCCCAACGCAACGAAAACGGTGGGGGTGTCTCGCTCAACTTTACCAAAGCTTTTGACTTCGGCACGTTCGCGTCCACAACCGGGATCGACTTTTATCGCCGGAATGATCTGGACAACTACGATGGTCTGGGCACCACATCAGCCGGTGTTGGCACAAAATATGCCGACTACCGCTGGAATGACACAGCCATTGCCCAGTCCCATGACATGCACCTGCGCATGAATCTGGCCAAAATCTTCCATCTGACCGTTGGTG
Source organism: Acetobacter lambici (assembly GCF_011516885.1). Lineage (GTDB taxonomy): Bacteria > Pseudomonadota > Alphaproteobacteria > Acetobacterales > Acetobacteraceae > Acetobacter > Acetobacter lambici. Next base: position 9,591 of record NZ_WOTD01000005.1, read on the forward strand.
TTTACGAATCTTATGACAAAATTGACGGGAACTACACCAGCTACCGCATGGATGACCCCAGCAGCATGGTCAATCTGACCAACCATTTTTCGCAGCAGAATCTGTCCACTGGTGTGTATGTCAACACCGTGACCAACATTACAAAGAAACTCGACTTTATTGCCTCCGGTCGTTTTTCTTATGACGAACGTGGTTTTAATGGCGGCTCGTCCTACTCGGCTATTGGCCCGGGCAGTCCACGCATTGGGGGCGTATACAATGCAACGCTCAATGGCGCGATCAATCATCTGAACGAACGGCATGATTACGAACGCTTTACCGGGCGTGTCGGTCTGCGTTACCAGATTGTGCCCGGGACGTACGCCTACGGCACCATTTCCAACGGCTATAAAGCTGGCAGCTACTTTGCTGCTCCTGTGCTGGCACCCGCAGCACTGGATTATGTCCGTCCAGAAAATCTGGTTGCCTACGAGGTTGGTATTAAATCCTCCTTGCTGCACAACAAGGTTATTCTTGAAGGCTCCCTGTTTGATTACGAATACCACAATCGTCAGACACTCTTCTTTGGCACCTTCACACCGTATGCAAACTCGACCGTTACCAGTAACTCCTTGACGTTGGGCACCATTCCACGCGCACGGACCCGTGGTGGCGAAATTTCCACCACCTTGCACAACGTTATTCCCAACCTTGATCTGAACGGCTCCTTTGCCTACCTGGATGCTCAGATCAAAAGCCCGGTTAACTCACTCCCCGGTCTAACGCTTGACCCAACGATTGCGCATAACTCTCAGCTCCCGTTTGCACCCCGGTTCTCATGGAGCGCTGTTGCACGCTACCACGTTGATGTCAGCAGCTATCGCACAACATTTCAGGCAAGCTACACGTGGAAAGATAACATGTGGGCCGCACTGGGTGACAACAAAGCAAAAACCGACAAAATCAGCGCCCTTGGCCTGCGTATGGAAGTCGGCCCCAAAACTGGCAAATGGACTGCTGCCGTCTATGTTGACAACCTGCAGGACAACCATGGTTCCACCTACTCCTTTACCGGAAGCGACGGGAACCGCGCCCAGTACATCCAAACTCCTCGCTGGGTCGGCTGTGACCTGCACTACAACTTCTGATATCTGACAAAAAACCGGGAAAGCGATGATGAAATTTGAACTTTTCCGTACTTTATGGGGTGACAACCGCCGGTGGGACCTCCCACTGGCGCAAGCGCGGGCCGCCGGGTTTGATGGACTGGAAGCCCGCATTCCCCCAACGCTTACTGCCACGCGGGACTGTGCCACCATCCTGCGTGAGGAGGCCGCCCCCTATATTGCCATCGCCATGACTGGCGGTGGCGTTATTCCTAACCAGAGTGCGACCGTACAAAACCATCTGGACGACCTGCGTAGTGCCGTAGACCACGCCTTGCACATGAACCCCCGCTTTGTCACCATTTTGGGGGGGAATGACCGCTGGCCCGCCAGCCAGCAGGTGGACTTTATTGCACAGGCACAGGAAATCTGCCGAACAGCAAATATGCTTTGCTGTTTTGAAACACACCGCTCCCGTATTCTGGCAACGCCGTGGGTCACGCTGGATGTTATTGCACAGTTACCCGATATGCTGTTTACAGCCGACATAAGCCACTGGGTTGTCTGTTGTGAGCGCCTGCTGGATGACCCCGCGGATGACCTGTCGACCTTTATCGAGCGTGTTCACCACATTCAGGCCCGCGTGGGGTATGATCAGGGGCCACAGGCCCCCCACCCCGGTGCCCCGGAATATGCACCCGCTTTACGGTTCCACCAGAATATCTGGCAACAGATATGGCAAAGCCAACGTGCTCGTGGCTACACCACCACCACCATGACCCCCGAATGCGGGCCAGATGGTTACCTGCATACCCTGCCGTTTACCAACATGCCCGTAGCGGACCTGTGGTCTCTCAACATCTGGACTGGCCAGACCGAGCGCCAGCATTTTCAACACGCCATGTCAGACTGTGGCAGCAAGAAGGAACTGGGGTGATGTCCGCTTCCACCACCGAAACTTTCACCCGTATTCCCGTTATCGATATCAGCGGCCTGTACAGCCCCGATATTGCACAACGCCAGGCCGTAGCAGAAAAACTGGGCGATGCCGCGCGGAATGTCGGCTTTCTCTTTATCTCCGGCCATAGTGTTCCAGAAGAGCTGATCGAAGGTGTACGCAAAGCCGCACGAGACTTCTTTGCCCAGCCTTTTGAAAAGAAAATGGAATACTACATTGGCACATCCGCCACCCACAAAGGCTTTGTGCCCGAGGGAGAGGAAGTGTATTCCGCAGGCCGCCCCGACCACAAGGAAGCGTTTGATATTGGCTATGAAGTTCCCGCCAACCATCCGCTGGTGCAGGCAGGAACCCCGCTGTTAGGCCCCAACAACTGGCCCGATCTCCCCAATTTCCGTGCTGCGGCGGAAGCGTATTACCGTGCGGTTTTTGATCTGGGGCGCACACTTTTCCGCGGTTTTGCCCTGGCTTTGGGGCTGGATGAAAACTACTTTGATTCCGTAGCCAACTTTCCGCCTTCCAAACTGCGCATGATCCATTATCCGCATGACGCACAAGCGCAGGATGCCCCCGGCATTGGCGCCCACACAGACTACGAATGTTTTACAATCCTGCTGGCAGACAAGCCGGGGCTGGAAGTTATGAACGGTCATGGAGACTGGATTGACGCCCCCCCGATCCCCGGTGCCTTTGTCGTCAATATTGGCGACATGCTTGAAGTCATGACCGCAGGCGAATTTGTGGCCACGGCACATAGATTACGCAAAGTTGCTGAGGAACGTTATTCCTTTCCGCTCTTCTATGCCTGTGACTACCATACCCAGATCCGCCCCCTGCCTGCTTTTGCCAAGGATGATGATGCGTCCTATGAGACCATAACCATTGGCGAGCACATGTGGGCGCAGGCCTTGCAGACATACCAGTATCTGGTTCGCAAGGTTGAAAAAGGGGACCTCACACTCCCCGAAGGGGCACGCAAGACTGCAACATTCGGACATTTCAAACGCGTTGCCTCAACCTGACACCACTTTTTGCATTTAAGGACAACACAACAATGACGGTACAGCAGACAGAACAGGAACTGCGCGAGGACCTGGCAGCCGCATATCGGCTGATGGCGCATTTTAACATGACGGATATGGTCTATACCCACCTTTCCGTCCGCCTGCCCGGTGAAGGGCACCGCTATCTGGTCAACCCATACGGGCTTCTGTTTGAAGAAATTACAGCAAGCAGTCTGGTTATTGTGGACGCGGACGGGGTGCCACAGCAAGAAACAAGCTGGAACATCAACCCCGCCGGGTTTGTTATTCATTCCGCCGTCCATGCCAACCGGCCGGATGCAGCGTGCGTCATGCACACCCACACCATTGCTGGTATGGTCATTGCGGCACAGGACAAAGGCATTCTCCCGCTTAACCAGATCAATATTGAATTTTATGGCGTGGTTGCCTTCCATGCCTATGAAGGCATTGCTGCGGATGACAATCTGAGCGAGCGTGAACGCCTTGTGCGCGACCTTGGCACACGCAACGCCATTATTTTGCAAAACCATGGCCTGCTGACCGTTGGCAGCACAGTGGCGCAGGCTTTTTACCGCATGTATTACATGGAACAGGCCTGCAAGATCCAGATTGCGGCGCAGTCAACCGGTGTGCCGCTACACATCCCTTCGGAAGAAAAACTGCTCCGCGCCAAAAACCAGTTTGATACCGACCCCGATCAGGGTCAGATGATCTGGAAGGCTCTACGCCGCAAACTTGACCGGGAACAGCCTGACTACAAAAGCTGATCACATAATCCCACAACCGACGGTAAAAAGGGGAGGCATTAATGCCTCCCCTTTTTACCTTACACATCATTCCCGCCTCTGAACGGCCAGCCGGCACAAACACCCTTCCCCATAGGTTATGCCCGCTGTCCACAAAGCATCATCTATTTTTTAGAGCCTATGGCATCTACGGTTTGAAGAATGCCATTGGACAGGTGAGCACATCGTTGTCCACGAATTCCATAATCCGACAACTCTGATACGGCATAAGGGTTTGGGCCGCGCTTTATCCGCCCGATACGGCCAAAGAAAGCTTTTTGAACAGGAAAACCCATATTCGGTGCGCCTTGAAATGTAACGCACCAATTAACCAACGATTCGCGGGGCCTATCCGTTTGAAAAGCCCTTTTTATATAAATATCACATTAATTTTACATTATTTGTTATGACATAATAAGATTTGAAAAACACACCTGTTGCTTTTACGCAGCCACGCCTAACACAAACCGTAAAATACAATGGCTAGCCCGACATAAAACTGTCACTTTACTCCCCACAAAAACTGATCTTATCTTCATAAATCCTTCTATTTTAACAAAAAATTGACCAATGACCCTGCCGCAACAATTCGATCAGCTCTGCATGGGTTCCCTCGCGCAAGATGGGTTCAGACTCTGTCCGACAGAATCTGGCAGCGCGGTCATGGATATTTTTAAAAATCATCCAGACACCCATCATATTTGCATTATCAATGCCCAAAACATACCTATTGGCGTAGTAGAGAGGCAGAGGTTCCTTTCCCTCATGTCCAGCCCGTTTTCCTACGCCCTGTACCACAAACGGCCTGTTACGCTGCTCATGGACGACAGTCCATTAACGGTGGAAGCCAGAACCCCCATTCTTGATTTTACAAAACAGATCCTGAACAATAAAATATCCGACATTAACAAATCTTTTATTATTACCGACGATAAGTCCTATGTGGGTACGGCCACCCCTTTTGACCTTATGCGTATGTCCTACATCCACAGTAACCGTATTTCCGATACCTTGCAGAGCAGAACCAGAACACTGCATGAGACACTCCATAAAATTCAGACCGCAACGCACTCGATCAATGCAGAATCCCGTAACCTCAAGGATGAATCCGAAACCCTTTCGGAGCGGAACAGCACCCAGAACATACATCTGCTGGAATCGGACCAGAGAATAAAATCCACCATTCAAAAAACAGAAGACCAGAACGTACAGATGGAGCAATCCAGAAGTTACATTCAGCACGCGTCCGTCAATATTCGTGAATCGTGCATTAAAATTAATGACACCATCGAAAAATTTAAAAAAATATCAGAAGCTTCAGAAGATATTGGAAAAATTCTGGATATTATGAAAAGCATATCATCCCAGATCAATATTCTGGGTATTAACGCTACCATAGAAGCAGCCAAGGCGGGCAGCTATGGTGCGGGCTTTGGTGTTGTGGCGCAGGAAATACGCAACCTGTCCCGCATGACATCGGAATCCCTGCAACGGACAAGAAAACTTATTGTCTACTCACAGGATGCCATAAGCACCTGCTCGGACTCCATGAACGACAACTCCCAGACATTGGCTGGAATTATTCACCACGTTGAAAAAATAAGTGAATCATTCAAGGAATTTGAACAAACTGCCATTGCACAAAAAGAAGAGATACACCAACTCCACCAGATTATGCAGAAACTGAACATCTCAACCGCAAAAAACAATGAGACTGTTCACAACACTAATGCCATTTGCGACAACCTGTTCATCAATGTTTCTGAACTTGCGCAGATCACAACCAACATGAACAGCCTGCCAGCACATTATAACCTGCACTAAAAAAAACCCCTCCATGTAAAACGGAGGGGGTTTTTACAGACCTGTGCCCTAATATTTAGTCCGGGCAGAACAATCAGGCCACTTTTTCAGCCTTGTGCGCCACATGCTCGGGAATAATTCCCTCCTCACGCAGCAGGAGGGAGAGTGCGCGCACCATATCGTCCATCATCTCATCCGTATGGAAAGGGCCCGGTGTCAGGCGCAGGCGCTCGGTCCCCTCCGGCACGGTCGGATAGTTGATTGGCGTTGCATAATGGCCAAACTCCACCAGAAGGCGGCGGCATATCCGCTTGCAGCGCTCGGCATCCCCAATGGGAATAGGCACAATGTGGCTTGGTGTCATGGTAAAGGGCACACCTGCGGCCCGCAGGCGCTGGCGCATGGTATGCACACGTTCGAACAGGGACTCGCGCCGCCAGCTTTCCGCCCGCACCTTACGCACACTGGCCAGAGCCGCCCCAACCACGGACGGAGGCAGTGCTGTCGTAAAGATGAATCCGGAAGCCGTTGAACGCAGGAAATCCACAATCTCGGCCGAGGCGGTAATGTAACCACCGTGCACGCCAAAGCCCTTGGCCAGCGTACCCTCAATAATATCCACCTGATCGGCAACGCCGTCGCGCTGGGATACACCGCCCCCTTCCTGCCCGTACAGCCCCACGGCATGCACTTCGTCCAGATAGGTCAGAGCATTGTATTTTCTGGCCAACGCACAGATCGCGCCAATATCGGACATGTCTCCATCCATGGAGTACACGCTCTCAAACGCGATCAACTTGGGGGCATCCACCGGAGCGGCCGCCAGTTTTGCCTCCAGATCCTGCAAATCGTTATGTTCAAAAATAACGGTCTGCGACCCCCGTGCGCCTTTGATGCCCGCGATCATGGAGGCATGGTTCAGCCGATCGGAAAAACAGATCCAGCCGGGCATGGACATCAGGATTGTCTGCAAACTGGCCTGATTGGACACGTAACCAGAAATAAAGAGTAGTCCGGCCTCCTTGCGATGCAGGGCGGCAAGCTCGGCTTCCAACTGGTTATGCAGCGGGCTGGTGCCCGCAATGTTGCGCGTGCCCCCCGCTCCCGCACCGTGCTCGCGTATGGCGGCAATGGCAGCATCCTGCACTTCGGGCACAACGCCCATGCCCAGATAGTCGTTGGTGGACCAGACGATAACCTCACGCCCTTCAGGCATGTTGGCCACGTATTCCTCATACAGGGGAAAACGTTCCGCCTGACGCGCCAGTGGCGTAAAGGTTCTGTAACGCCCCTGTTGCTTGATCCGCCCCAGCGCCTCCTCGCAATGCTCGTAAAAAGGATGCCGGGCGTTCTTGATCGCTCCCACGCTTGGTTTCTCCTCGCTTCTCGTCAGAAACGGTCGGGGCATGGGCTTACCCATCGGCCGTCTGGCCTTTTGTCTTCATACTTTTGTGTTTCGGTTAGGCAACCTATCGCACATACACCCGTACGGTTGGCTTCGTCACCGACGAATCCGGCATAGCGGACATTTCCACCTGTGCTTCGGGGGCTCCTGCGTCAATCAGTTCCTGCATAACGGCATGGCCATCATGCTGGACCAGCGTCTGCAAGGCAGTCTGTTCCGTCTCCTGCCCTGCCTGATCCGGATCAGCCTGCTGTGGCACCAGACAGCTTACAACAAAGAGCACTTCCTTTTTACGCGCAAGAGCCTGACGGGCAATCTGGTCCACCGGAGCCTTCCATTCCGCCTGCGGCGTGCCGGCCACCAGTTCGATCAGGGGTGGCACGGGCGGGGGACCGGGGGGGGGCGGTGGAATATACGGCTTGGGCTCAACGCTTGCGGAAGGGTTGAATGTTCTCTGGTCCAGCAGCTTGCACCCGGCCACGCCTGTTAGCAGGCAGATGGCCAGAGCGGCCCGAAAAGCACGCCCCTTTTTTGCGGCATGAAAAACAGACAGCATGACCGGACCCATTCTCCACCAAGACTGATAGCGCGCCAGACGCACGTATTTTGCAGGACTCTTGCCTCTTCTTTCGCGCTCCCACGCGCCCGGCGCAAGCCCTTACACCGGTATCTTGCCCCTAAAAACACGCATTGAGGCGTAAAACTGCCTCTTGCAGTGACCGTTTGCTCTGGGGTTAACTACCACACAGCACCGGGCCGGTTACGCCGGGCGCGCCCGCACAGCACTCCCTCTGACAGACACAGGGCTGATGGCCAGCACCTCTACTTCAGACCATACGATCCCATCTTCCTCTCCCACGCAGGACGCACTTGTACTGCGCATGGACAAAGCTGCCCGCGCACTCATGGCCTCCAGCACAACGGAGGCAGACACGCAGGCCGAACTCCAGACCATGTGCCTGCCCATGACGGCTCTGTGGTGCCGCATACTCCGCTTTGACCCCGCAGTCCCCAACTGGCCAGACCGGGACCGGTGCGTGGTGCCCTCTTCCGCCATGCTGCCCTTACTGGCCGCCATGCTGCGGCTGACCACGCCCGATGCGCAGGACCTCGGCCCAACGCTGGAATACGGCCAGCACCCTGCGGTGGAAATTGCAACCGGGCCAGCCGGGCAGGGCATGGCGGCAGCAGCAGGTATGGCTCTGGCCGAGCAGCAACTGGCCAGCCGTTACGGACGATCCCTGGTTAACCACCGCACATGGGTTGTTGCGCGTGACAGTGATCTGGCCACGGGTGTTGCACTCGAAGCCGCACAGCTTGCCAGCCGCTTCGGCCTGAACCGCATGGCCGTTCTGGTCTGCCCGTCTCCTTTGACCGATCCTGCGGATTTTTCGGATTCTCTGGCCCGGTTTGGCGCATCGGGGTGGAGTGTGCGCAAGGTGCGCGCACATGACCTTGGCGGCATCATGGCCGCTCTTCAGGCCACATTGCGGGCCAGAAAGCCCACACTTCTGGCCTGCATGCCCGAATGCTGCCTCACCTTGGCCGACCTGCCACCAGAAGAGGAACTGACCGGCCCGTGGAGCCCCACCGCCCGACGGGGGAGTTCCATCCGCCGCTCATGGTTGCGCAGGCTGGCCCAGCACCGCGCCCGCGCCGATTTTGAGCGTGACCAGTCGGGCAGGACCCGCCAGACCATGCGCGAGGACTGGGGACGACTCTGGCGGCAGACCATGCGCGTAGCACCCGACGGGTCCTCCCAGCAGGCGGCTTTTGCCGGGTTGCGCTCGCTTACAATGTTGCGGCAGGACGTGGCCATTCTGGCCGCAACCTCCAGCACCAGAAGCTCACGCCGCGCCAACCTGCCCGTTCCCTTCATTCACACAGCCCAGCCTTGCGGCATACAGGAGCACGGCATGGCGGGCATGCTGAACGGCATGGCCCGCCATGGGGGCGTTCTGCCCTGCGGGGTGGCGGGCATGATGACCATTGACCGCATGCGCTCCGCCCTGCGCATGACAGCGCTCATGCGCAGCAAAGTGCTCTACCTGCTGACCGATGACGGGCTGGCCCTGAGCGACAACGGTGGCGGCTGGCAACCTGTGGAACAACTGGCCAGCCTGCGCGCCATGCCGCATCTGGCAGTATTCCGCCCCGCCTGTGCGGAGGAAACCTTTGCCTGCTGGCAGGCCGCCCTGAACTGGCCACAAGGCCCGGCCCTGCTGATCCTGTGCCCCCACCCCCCACCCCCGCGCGCAGGCCGGCGGGTGGGCCATTACGGCGGTCCTTCCCACGGTGGTTACCTTATAAGCTGCGGGGCAGGACTGCGACACGTAACACTCATGGCCTCTGGTCCCGAGGTTGCCATTGCCACGCAGGCAGGGCAGCATCTGGCCGAGCGGGGGCTGAACGTGGCCGTTGTTTCCATCCCCTGCTGGGAGGTTTTTGCACAGCAGCCCGCCACCTACTGCACAGCCGTGCTGGGCCACGAAGGCCTGCGCGTGGGAATAGAGGCGGCAAGCAGCTTTGGCTGGGAACGCTGGCTGGGAACGGATGGAATTTTCGTAGGCATGGATGATTTTGGCATATCCGCTCCTGCCAACGCGGTGTATGAACGCTTTGGCATTACAGCCGGAGCGATCTGCGAGAAAGTGCTTGCGCGTTTTCTTGCATCTGGAGCGCAAAAGGACTTGTCCCCAACCGCCCCACCTCCGTCCCGGCTGGAAGACCTGGACATGTCACTAACGATAACAAGATTATAAAAAATACGGAGACACATCCTATGGCAGTCAAAATCGCCATCAATGGCTTTGGACGTATCGGTCGCCTTGTGCTGCGCGGCATTATTGAAAGCGGGCGCACGGACGTGGTGCCGGTTGCCATTAACGATCTGGGCAGCGTTGAAGATAACGCACACCTCCTGAGCTATGACAGCGTGCATGGCCGCCTGCCTGCGGACGTTCGGGTGGAAAATGGCAAACTGATCATTTCCGCCAATGGCCGCACATGGGACCCGATTACCGTTTCCGCCGAGCGTGACCCCTCCAAGGTGCCTTTTGCGGGCGTGGATGTGGCCATGGAATGCACGGGTCTGTTCACCACCAAGGAAAAAGCCGCCCTGTTGCTGGCTGCTGGCGCACGCAAGGTTATTGTCTCCGCCCCCGCAACGGATGTGGATGCCACTATCGTGTTCGGCGTGAATGAAGATGTGCTGACATCGGACATGACCGTTATTTCCAACGCATCGTGCACCACCAACTGTCTGGCCCCTGTGGCCAAGGTGATGGAAGATGCCTTTGGCATTGAGCGTGGTTACATGGTGACCATCCACTCCTACACCGGCGACCAGCGCACGGTGGACACCCTGCACAAGGACCTGCGCCGTGCCCGTGCTGCTGGCATGAACATGATCCCCACCTCCACGGGGGCGGCCCGCGCCGTGGGTCTGGTTCTGCCGCAGCTCAAAGGCAAGCTCGATGGCACGGCCATTCGCGTGCCCACGGCCAATGTGTCCGTCGTCTCGCTCGACTTCGTGCCCAAAACGGTGCCCGGCAGCGTGGAAGACGTGAATAACGCCATCCGCACGGTTGTGGACTCGGGCAAAATGAAAAACGCGCTGGCCTATAACGAGGCCCCTCTGGTCAGCTCCGACTTCAACCACGCCATTGCATCCTCCACCTTTGATGCCACACAGACAGCACTGGTGGATGGCGGCAAGCTGGTGCGTGTGTGCTCCTGGTACGACAACGAGTGGGGCTTCTCCAACCGTATGTCCGATACGGCAGCCCTGTTTGGATCGCTCTAATGGCTACAATACTCCCCTTCGCCACGCTGGACACGCTTGACCCCAAGGGCAAGCGCATCCTGCTCCGTGTTGACCTGAATGTCCCCATGAAGGACGGTCAGGTAACCGACCAGACCCGGATCGAGCGGATTATTCCCACTATTCGCGAACTCGCGGAAAAAGGCGGGCGGGTTATCCTGCTCAGCCATTTTGACCGGCCCAAGGGGCAGGTCGTCCCTGCCATGTCGCTCAAGCCCATTGCCACGGCACTGGCCACGGCACTGGGCCGCCCGGTCAATTTTGCCCATGACTGCATTGGCCCCGATGCGGAAGCTGCAACCCGTTCCTTAAATGACGGGGAAATACTGCTGCTGGAAAACACCCGCTTCCAGCCCGGTGAAGAGCAGAATGACGCGGAACTTTCCGCAGCACTCGCCAGTCTGGGCGATGTGTATGTGAACGACGCGTTCTCCGCAGCCCACCGTGCGCATGCCTCCACGGCGGGAGTTGCCTCCCACCTGCCATCCTTTGGTGGCCGACTGATGGAGGCCGAACTTCAGGCGCTATATGCCGCGCTGGAAAACCCCGAACGCCCCGTTGGGGCCATTGTGGGCGGGGCCAAGATTTCCACCAAACTCCAGTTGCTTGAAAACCTTCTGGACAAGGTGGACATGCTGGCCATTGGCGGGGCCATGGCCAATACGTTCCTGGCAGCACAAGGGCTGAATGTTGGCAAGTCGCTCAAGGAAGACGACATGCTGGACACGGCCCGCCTGATTATGGCGCAGGCCAAGGCCAAAAACTGCGACCTGATCCTGCCGGTGGACATGATCATCTCCGAAGATTTCATGGCGGGTGCCCCCACAAGCACCGTACCGGCAAACGCTATTCCCGATGGCTGGATGGCGCTCGATGTCGGGCCGGAAACAGTCAAACTGCTTAACAGCAAACTGGCAGGCCTGAAGACTCTGGTCTGGAACGGCCCGCTGGGCGTGTTTGAACTCCCTCCGTTTGATGAGGGCACAAATGCCGTCGCGCAGGAAGCTGGCCGTCTGACCAAAGCAGGCAAACTGAAAACCGTTGCCGGTGGGGGGGATACCGTATCCGCCCTGCGCCATGCCGGTGTGCTGCATGACATGACCTATGTCTCAACCGCAGGCGGCGCTTTTCTGGAATGGCTGGAAGGCAAGGTCCTGCCGGGCCTGACGGCCATTAGCACCACGCTGGAAAAAACCCTGCCGATCTAAGCAGGCACAACCGTTTTATACGACCAGACCGCCGTAAGCTCCGGCTTGCGGCGGTTTTTTTATGGGGTGATTACAAACGCCATAACCACGAGCAAAGTGCTCAGCTCTGGCCATCGGGCAGCGTAACCACAATGGGCCGGGGCCGCCCGTAAGTCTGCATCAGCACCACCCCGGACATGACCACACACCCACCGAGCAATGTTTTCAGGGTCGGGACTTCACCTGTCATCACATAAGCGAGCAGCAGGGTTGTCGGGGCCAGCAGGTATAAAAACCCCGATGACCGGGCCACGCCCATCTGCCCCACCACATGCGCCCAAGCCGCATAGCCCAGCACGGCGGGAAAAAGCCCGAGCAGGAACGCCAGTATCCACGGCCATGGGCCTTGTGCATGCAGGGCCATAATGCCCTTTGGCAACCAAGGGAGCAGCACGGCAGCACCAATCAGCAAAATCCATGCAGTGGAGGCCAGCGCGCCATAGCGTGCCACCAATGGCCTTTGCAGCAAAAAATACAGAGCCGAACAAAAGGCCGCCGCCAGCACATCCATAGCCCCGGACCCAAAGGCAAAACCACCCGGCTGGCCGCTCCCGATCAGCACAATGCCGGTAAAGCTGATAATCGAGCCAACCCACCCCCAGAATGGCAACGTCTCGCCCAGAAAAACCACAGCCACAAAAGCAGACATGAATGGTGCAAAGTTAATCAGCAGGCTGGTAGCCCCGGCAGAGACCGTCTGCTCGCCCGTGTTGAACAGAATATTGTACAGCGCAATGCCAACGGCACCACAGAGCAAAAAACGGGGCATATCCCGCCATTGGGGAATAACGGGCCGCCGGATACAGAACCAGCCCAGCACAATCAGCCCCGCCACAGCGTAACGCAAAGACGCCAGCGGAACAGGCGGTACATAAACCAGTGCCATACGCACAAGTGGATAAGCACTGGCCCAGAACAGAATGGCCGCACAGACCGCCAGAGCAGGCACATTCCGTAGCACTGCACCGTTAAGCATTATCCGATCAGCCATTTTTGTTTTGGGGACATTATTCTCTTCTAAGCACCTGATCGGTCAGGAACGCGGCAATCCGGCCTGTCACAAAATCCTGTTTAAGAGCGGCCTCATCATACTCCGTGCGCAACCAGTCCATGAACGGGATACGCCCTTCCGCCTGAGCCTGATACCGCAGGAAAAACGCATCCAGAATACCCGTGCGCGACCCACGAAAATGCCCAAACCGCCACGAAAGTTCGCGCAATGCCTGCTCCGCACTCCCGCCTTCGAACATAACAACCAGTGCAGAGGCCAGACCGGCCCGGTCCGCACCAGACTTGCAATGCATGAGCATGGGGAACTGCAACGTGCTGTACATGTCCGCAAAGCGCAGAATACGGTCCTTGTGCGGAGCGCCCCTGCTTTCAAACGCCATATCCAGATGGGTTATGCCAATGCGTGCTGCCGCACTGCGCGAAAGGGCGTCCGAACCGCACTGCCTATGGCCACGCAGATTGACCAATGTGCGTAAGCCCAGCCTGCGCACAGCCCGGCGCAGGCGGGCAGGGGTCGGGTGGTTGCAGCGGTACACCTTGCCCGGAATAACAGCATGGAAGTTGGTCCAGACCAGACGAAGAACAGCATGATCTACAAACAGGCTGTCCGTCCATGCTCTGGCACGGCCGGTCAGGGAAGAAAGATGGCCGTTAAACACAAAACCCCCTCATGTGTCATGCAGGTGCATGGTTGGCCCACATGTTCCACCTCCGGCCCTATACGTCAATATTGGCACCTGCCCGCCACGGCAGAGCGTTCCCCAGAATAGAAAAAACCCCGGCAGGAGGATATTCCTGCCGGGGTTTCCCCAGTTCTTACCAGACTGAGCCTGTAAGCTCAGATCTTGCGTTCGATCTGTAGTTCCTTGATCCGGCCAATGGCCTTGGCCGGATTCAGCCCCTTGGGGCAGGTCTGGGTGCAGTTCATGATGGTGCGGCACGCATACAGCTTGAACGTATCTTCCAGTGTATCCAGACGTTCACCGGTATGTTCGTCACGGCTGTCCGCAATCCAGCGGTATGCGGCAAGCAGCACGGCCGGACCGAGATACTTGTCACCATTCCACCAGTAGGACGGGCAGGACGTGGTGCAGCAGAAGCACAGAATGCACTCCCACATCCCGTCCAGCTTGGCGCGTTCTTCCACACTCTGGCGGCGTTCGCCATCAGGTGGGGGAGCGCTGTCCGACTGCATCCATGGCTGGATGGAGCGGAGCTGCGCGTAAGCACCATCCAGATTGGACACCAGATCCTTGACAATCGGCATATGGGGCAGCGGATAAATCTTTACATCGCCCTGTATGCTTTTGATTGGCTTAAGGCATGCCAACGTGTTTTCGCCATCAATGTTCATGGCGCAGGACCCACAGATCCCTTCGCGGCAGGAGCGCCGGAATGTCAGTGTAGGGTCAACGTCGTTCTTGATGTGGATGATGGCATCAAGCACCATTGGCCCAATGGCATCCAGATCAAGAACGTATGAGTCTATGACCGGGTTTTTACCATCGTCAGGGGACCAGCGGTACACCTGAAAGGTTTTAACATTTTTTGCGCCGGCCGGAGCGGGAAAGGTTTTGCCTTTCCCTACGGTGCTGTTACGCGGCAGTCTGAGTTCGACCATGTTCGCCTCCCTTTGCCCTGCGGATCAGTAAACGCGCTTTTTGGGTGGGAAAACCTCGACATCGTCGGTCAGGGTTTTCATATGCACGGGACGATAGGTCAGCTTGACGCCGCCCTTGTCATCCAGCCACGAAACGGAATGTTTGAGCCATTCCTTGTCATCACGATCGGGGTAATCATCGCGGGCATGCGCGCCACGGCTTTCATGCCGGGCTAGGCCACTTTCAAGCGTGGCGGTTGCATTGGCCAGCAGGTTTTCAAACTCCAGCGCTTCCATCAGGTCACTGTTCCAGATCAGTGAGCTGTCAGAAACGGAGATGTCGCCCAGACCACTCCAGATTTCGCGAATCTTGTTCACGCCTTCCTGTAGGCTTTCTTGCGTACGGAACACGGCGGCGTGGGTCTGCATATCGCGCTGGAGGCGGTCACGCATGGCGGAAACCTTGGTTCCCCCCTTGGCGTAACGCAGCTTGTCCAGACGATCGAGTGCGGCTTCCCCCGCACCTGCGGGTAGTGGGCGCACAAAGTCCGTCGGCTTGACCACTTCCGCCGCACGGCGGGCTGCCGCACGACCAAACACGATCAGATCGAGCAGGGAGTTGGTGCCAAGGCGGTTCGCACCATGCACGGACACACAGGCGGCCTCACCCACAGCCATCAGGCCCGGCACCACCGCATCGGGGTTTTCGGCACTGGGGCGCACAACCTCGCCATGAATATTGGTGGGAATGCCACCCATATTGTAATGCACGGTTGGCAGAACAGGCACGGGTTCCTTGGTTACGTCCACACCGGCAAAAATACGCGATGTTTCCAGAATACCCGGCAGGCGTTCATGCAGCAGTTCGGAACCCAGATGTTCCAGATGCATCATGATATGGTCTTTTTTGGGACCACAGCCACGGCCTTCCTTGATCTCGATCGTCATGGCGCGGGACACCACATCGCGCGAGGCCAGATCCTTGGCCGTAGGAGCATAACGCTCCATAAAGCGTTCACCCTCGGAGTTGGTCAGGTAACCACCTTCACCACGGCACCCTTCGGTCAGCAGGCAGCCCGCAGGGTAAATGCCCGTGGGATGGAACTGAACAAATTCCATATCCTGCGTAGGCAGGCCAGCACGCATGACCATGCCGTTACCATCACCCGTACAGGTATGGGCGGATGTGCAGGACTGGTAGGCACGGCCATAACCGCCCGTGGCCAGCACCACCGTTTTGGCATTGAAGCGATGGATTGTGCCGTCATCCTGGCACCAGGCCATAACGCCACGACATGCGCCCTCGTCATCCATGATCAGGTCAATGGCGAAGTATTCGACAAAGAACTCAACATTATGCTTAAGACACTGCTGGTACAGCGTATGCAGAATGGCATGGCCCGTGCGGTCGGCGGCAGCACATGCACGGGGCACCGGTGCTTTGCCGAAGTCGCTCATATGGCCACCAAAGGGGCGCTGGTAAATTTTACCTTCTTCCGTGCGGGAGAAAGGAACACCAAAATGTTCCAGTTCCTGCACGGCGGGCACGGCTTCACGCACCATGAACTCAATGGCGTCCTGATCGCCCAGCCAGTCAGACCCCTTTACGGTGTCGTACATATGCCAGCGCCAGTTATCCTCGGCCATGTTGCCAAGGGAGGCACCAATACCACCCTGTGCTGCCACGGTGTGGCTACGGGTGGGAAAAACCTTGGTAATGCACGCGGTGCTCAGGCCTGCGGCCCCCATGCCCAGCGTTGCACGCAGGCCCGAACCACCTGCACCCACGACCACAACATCGTATGCGTGATCAACAATCCGGTAAGCTCCCCGAGAAGGAGAGGAATTGGCATTCATCGTGACGGCGCTCCCATATGCGTTCGGCCTGTCAGTCGTTCAGGTTCATGCCGCCGCGTATCCGACCTGTTCCGTCGGCGGCACAAGGCTCTTTTATACTTGGGCAGATGCCCGGCTTACTTGCCGGTGCTGCTCCGCGCCACCAGCTTGATCACGGCGAACACGCCAAGCAGCCCCATAAGAGACGTGCCAATCTTGATCAGCAGGCGGGTGGGCAGGTGCGCCTTGCCGTGCACGTAATCGTCCACGATCACCTGCAGACCAACCTGCGCATGGTAGAACGTGGTAATGATCAGTGCGGCCAGCATGGTGGCGTTAACGGGCTTGCCGCCCCATTTGACCACCTCGGCATGGTCCGCCCCGCCAAGGCGAAACATCTGCACCACAAACCATGTGGAAAGCGGCAGCAGACTGGCGGCGGAAACGCGCTCGGCCCACCAGTGACCAACGCCCGAGTGCCCAGCACCCAGACCGCGTGCACGCCCAAGCTGGGAGCGCATGACTTCAATATGTGGAACAGAAGCATTCATGTCAGGACACCTTCCCGGCTTTGGCACGTTTGCTTCTGCGGCAACCCGCCACAGCTAGCAGGGCGACGGCCAGCACGGTGCTCACACCGGCTGTAACACCCACCGCCACTGGGCCATCCTTGTTCAGCTCTTCCTTGTCGTACCGGTAACCCGCATCCCAGATGAGATGCCGGATGCCACCGACCGTGTGGTAAACGACCGAAGCCAGCCACCCCACCAGCACAAGCTTGCCCAGCGGGTTGCCCGTTACCTTACGTGCCGTGGCAAAAGACTTTGGCCCCTTGGCCGCAGCACCCAGCCAGAAAACGCCCAGTGCGGCACCGGCCGTGGCGATCACTCCCGTGATTCGATTCGAAATGGAAAGAACCATGGAAAGCCGGTAACGGTACACCTGCAAATGCGGCGACATGGGCCGCTCGATCAGTGTGCCGTCACTTCGGCTCCCTACATAGAGGGCCTTACGGATATCCTGCATTGTCAGCCTCGTACCCCGTGTCTATCCCTGAGTGCTGGTTGCATCCAGCGTTTTGCATCGTTTTTGTCCTACGCCCCGTGCCTCGGCCCGGTCAATTCAACGGATCAACACGAGACCGAGAGGGGGAGGATTCTCACTCAGCCGTGTCTGGGTAGCAGGTCGAGCGCAATCATGGTTTCAGCAATCTGAACCGCGTTCAGAGCCGCACCTTTCCGCAGATTATCGGCAACACACCAGAAGGCCAGACCATGGGGAACGGTCGGATCGACACGAAGGCGTGACACGTAGGTTGCATCCTCTCCAACGCATTCAAGCGGGGTCACGTACCCGCCATCCTCACGCTGGTCGAGCAGAACAACGCCCTCGGACTCCCGCAGGGCCTCACGCGCGCGCTCAAGGTCAACCGGCTCCACAAACTCGGCAATAACCGCTTCGGAATGACCGACAAACACCGGCACACGCACGCAGGTGGCCAGAACCTCCACGTCCGGATCGAGGATTTTCTTGGTCTCGACTCGCATCTTCCATTCTTCCTTGGTCGCACCGTCATCCATGAACCGGTCGATCTGGGGAATGCAGTTGAAGGCGATCTGCTTTTGGAACTGTTCGATCTTTGGCGGATCATTCACAAAGCTGCCACGGGTCTGGGAGAACAACTCGTCCATGCCATCCTTACCCGCACCGGACACGGCCTGATACGTGGAGACCACAACCCGCTTGAGGGTAAACAGATCGTGCAACGGCTTGAGCGCCACCACCATCTGAATGGTCGAGCAGTTCGGGTTGGCAATAATGTTGCGCTTCATGTCCTTGAGGGCGAGGGGGTTTACCTCGGGCACCACCAGCGGCACATCGGGCTCCATGCGGAAGTGCGATGTGTTGTCGATCACAACACAGCCAGCCTTGGCCGCAATGGGCGCATACTTGGCAGACACCGACCCGCCGGGGGAAAACAGCCCCACGTCCCAACCCTTGAAATCAAAGGTCTCGAGGTTCTGCACTTTCAGAACGCGATCCCCGAAGGAAACTTCACGTCCCGCAGAGCGGGGGGAGGCCAGTGCGACAATATCATCCACCGGGAACTCCCGTTCGGCCAGTGTCTTGAGGATTTCCCGTCCTACAGCACCTGTCGCGCCTACAACAGCAACCCGATAACCCATAATCCACCTTTGATTCAGAGCACGTTGAAATCAGCAAAAACGCTCCCCCGCGCGGGGGGCGCTCGATGGCGCGAACCCTAGACCATTCCGCCTGCAAATGGAATTGCCCGGCCTCAAGCTTTCCCGCCCCCCAAGGCAGGCGGCGTTCCGGGGTGGGTGACAGGAGCACACGCACACCTGAACACCCGCGCATTAGGAGAAATGACGCCTGAAACTTATTTATAAAGTGCAATAATGAAAAAAATAATTTTATATCCCGTAGGAAAGGTTTCTTTGACGCATATCAATGCAACCTTTTTCAGATATGATTGTCATATCAACCAGAAGAAGTTGTGGAGGAAGACCGTTTTTCTACCCTGCCATCCCGGTCCCTCCTCACCCCATACAGAATGCATTGGGAAAAGAACGTGACCGTTAAAATTGCCATCCTGAAGGAAACGCTGCCCGACGAACGCCGGGTCGCCATGATTCCCGCGGTAGCACAGCGCATAGCCAAGCTTGGGGCAAATCTTGTTCTGGAGCAGGGAGCGGGAAGTGCTGCAACCTACACCGACGACGCCTACACAAAGGCGGAGGTAACGCAGGAGCCCGACATTGGGAAACTGGTTGCCGATGCGGATATTGTGCTGGCCGTCCAGCCCCCATCGGTCGAGACCGTCAAGAAAATGAAGCCCGGCACCCTGCTGGTCTCCTTCATTTACGCCCAGACACAGCCTGATCTGGTCAAGGCGTTGCGGGATGGCAAGATCACCACTTTTGCCATGGAGCTTATCCCCCGCATCAGCCGTGCACAGGCCATGGACGCCCTGTCCAGTCAGGCGGCCCTTGCCGGGTACTACGCCCCCCTGCTGGGCAGTGTGCATATGCAGAAAATCCTGCCCATGATGACCACCGCCGTGGGCTCGCTCCGTGCGGCCCGCGTGCTGGTCATGGGGCTGGGTGTTGCTGGCTTGCAGGCACTGGCCACAGCACACCGCCTTGGCGCTGTGTGCGAAGGCTACGACGTACGCCCCGAAACCAAGGAAGAAGCGGAATCCGTAGGCGCCAAATTTGTGGATACGGGCATTGATGCCCGTGGCGCAGGTGGCTACGCCCGCGAACTGACAGCGGACGAAAAAGCCAAGGTGCGCGCGGCCCTGTCGCAGCATATCGCACAGGCTGACCTGATCATTACCACCGCCGCGGTCCCCGGTCGCAAGGCCCCACGCCTGATTGACGCCGAACAGCTGGCAGGCATGAAGGAAGGCTCCGTTGTGGTGGACATGGGTGCGCCCAACGGTGGCAACTGTGAGGGCACCAAGGCGGGTGAAACCATTAAGGTTGGTCCCGTGGTCATGGTTGGCCCGACCAACCTGCCCTCCAGCCTGGCCGCGCAGGCGAGCGAGCTGTACGCCAAAAACATTTACAACCTGCTAGAGCAGGTTCTGCATGATGGTGTGCTCAAGCCCGATTTCACGGACGAAGTCATAACCGGCACCACCCTGACCCACGATGGCAAGATCACCAATGCCGCCATCCAAATGGTCATCGAAGGCACACCAGCGGAGAAAGCATGATGGATTCCGTAACATCCATGACCTTCATTATCGCCCTCTACATCTTCATGCTGGCCGCGTTTACCGGCTACGTGGTGATTAGCCGGGTGCCCTCCATTTTGCATACGCCCCTTATGTCGGGCTCCAACTTTATTCACGGCATTGTGGTGGTTGGCGCGCTGGACGCACTGTTCAACGCCACCACACTGACCGGGCAGATTATTGGATTTGTCGGCGTTTTTCTGGGAGCAGGTAACGTTATGGGCGGCTACGTCGTAACCGACCGCATGCTGGCCATGTTCCGCCCGAGCCAGAAACAGACACCAGAGAAAAAAGGCCAGCAGTAACATGTTTATCGAATACATTGTTGGTCTGAGCGGACTGATCGCCGCAGGACTGTTCATTTACGGGCTGAAGGCCATGTCCTCCCCCGTAACCGCCGTATCGGGCATTGTTACCGCAGGCTATGGCATGGTGTTTGTGGTTGGGGCCACGTTCCTCAACCTGTTCAATGTCAGCCCCGACGCCCGCCCGCACCTTATGGTCAATGTAGCACTGGCCGTTGTGGCCCTGCTGCTGGGCTGCCTGTGGACCGGCTGGCGCGGCCGCACGGTGCAGATGACCGCCATGCCGCAGATGGTCGCCATCTTTAACGGCATGGGGGGTGGTTCGGCCGCATCCCTTGCTGCGGTCAGCCTTCTGTCCGACCATGCCACGTCCGGCCTGCACCTGAGTGTGACCATTGTTGGCGCGCTTATTGGCTGTATCTCCTTTACCGGGTCGATCATTGCATGGGCCAAGCTTGATGGGCGGATGAGAAAGCCCGTGCGCTTTGGTGGCCAGCGGATCTTCAACGCAGCCCTGTTCCTGATCGCACTCGCATTGGGTGCGCGCACGGTCATGCAGTATGGCACCCCCGAGGGCGTGCTGCCGGGCATTCTGTTCTTTGGTGCGGCTCTGCTGTTCGGCATCTGCATGACCCTGCCTATTGGCGGGGCGGACATGCCGGTGGTGATCTCGCTCTACAACGCCTTTACCGGCCTTGCCGTGGGCCTTGAAGGCTACGTGATGGGCAACCCCGCGCTGATGATCGCAGGTATGGTCGTCGGCTCCGCAGGCACCCTGCTGACCGCATTGATGGCCAAGGCCATGAACCGCTCGCTCACCAACGTGCTGTTCAGCAACTTTGGGGACACGGCCAGCACCGCCAAAGGCCCCGAAGGGGAAATGAAGTCCGCCGATCCGTCGGACGCCGCCACCTCCATGCGTTATGCTTCTAGCGTGATTATTGTGCCTGGCTATGGTCTGGCCGTGGCGCAGGCGCAGCAGAAACTGTACGAATTTGTTAAAATGCTTGTGGCCGATGGTGTGGACGTCAAATTTGCCATCCACCCCGTGGCAGGCCGCATGCCGGGGCACATGAATGTGCTGCTGGCCGAAGCTGGCGTTCCATACGACATGATTTACGATATGGACGATATTAACGACAGCTTTGCCACCACCGACGTTGCCCTGATTATTGGTGCGAACGACGTGGTCAACCCCGAAGCCCTGACCGACAAGTCCTCCCCCATTTATGGCATGCCTATCCTGAACGCATACAAATCCCGTCAGGTGTTTGTCATCAAACGTGGGTCCGGCACGGGTTACTCCGGGGTGCAGAACCCGCTCTTCTTCCAGAAGAACTGCACCATGGTCTTTGGGGATGCACAGGCCGTGCTCTCCAAAATGGTCGAAGCTGTTAAAGCGCTCGGCACAGCCTGAGGGCAAGCGGGAGGGAACCAGACGGTCCCTCCCGTTTTTTTTGTTTGCAACAAAAGGCGTAGATTATGTCAGGCAAGATGAAAGCCGCTGTTGTCCATGAATTTAGCAAGCCGCTCACGCTTGAAGAACTGGACATTCCCTCCATCAACCCCAACCAGATTCTGGTCAAAATGATCGCCTGCGGCGTCTGCCACACAGACCTGCACGCAGCCAGCGGTGACTGGCCCAAAAAACCCACCCTCCCCTTTATTCCCGGGCACGAGGGCGTGGGCACCGTGGTGGAAGTTGGCAGCAATGTTGACTGGATCAAGGAAGGGGACGTGGTTGGCGTGCCGTTCCTGTATTCCGCCTGCGGTCATTGCGAGCACTGCTATGCAGGTTGGGAAACCCTTTGCCAGAAGCAGGAAGAGACCGGCTACTCCGTTAATGGCTGCTTTGCGGAATACGTGGTGGCGGACCCGGGGTATGTCGCCCATATTCCCGCAGGGGCAGACCCCATTAAAATCGCACCGGTTCTGTGCGCGGGGCTGACCGTCTACAAGGGTCTGAAAATGACCGACACGCGGGCGGGCGACTGGGTTGCCGTATCCGGCGCTGGCGGGTTGGGGCAGATGGCCATCCAGTATGGCGTTGCCATGGGCCTGAACATGATCGCGGTTGATATTGACGACGCCAAACTTGAAACCGCACGGAAACTTGGCGCCGCACACACCGTTAACGCCAAGACAACGGACCCGGCGGCCTTTATCCAGAAGGAAGTCGGTGGCGCTCATGGGGGGTTGATCACGGCTGTTTCCACCAAGGCCTTTTCTCAGGCCATGGGGTATGTGCGTGCTGGTGGCACACTGGTTCTCAATGGCCTGCCGCCCGGCGACTTCCCCATTTCCATTTTTGATATGGTCATGAACGCCATTACCATCCGAGGCTCCATTGTGGGCACACGGCTGGACATGATTGAGGCACTCTCCTTCTTTGCTGAAGGAAAAGTGACCTCGGTTACCAAGACTGATCGGCTTGAAAACATCAATCAGATATTTGATGATCTCGAGCATGGTCGTGTTGAGGGGCGTGTTGTTCTGGATTTCAGAAACTAACCGTCCTCAATATTGACGAACAAAAGGATTTTTTCCATGGCTTACGCAACGACAAACCCTTTTACCGAAGAACAGGTCAAGGTTTTTCCAAGCCCGACTGATGCCGAAGTGGATGCAGCGCTGGACAAGGGCCATGCTGCCTTCAAAAAATGGAAAAACACATCTTTTGCTGAACGTGCTCGCGTTTTGCAAAAAGCGGCCGATCTGCTGCGCGCCAACGTGGACGAATACTCCAAGCTGCTGACGCTGGAAATGGGCAAGCTTTACGCCGAAGCCAAGGCGGAAACCGAGCTGTCCGCTGCGATTTTTGAATATTACGCGGTCAACGCCGAACGCCTGCTGGCCCCCGAAGTGCTGCCACTTGCCTCCGTCAAGGAAGGTCGCGCCAAGATCGTGTTCGAAGCGCAGGGCATTCTGCTGGCGATTGAACCGTGGAACTTCCCATTCTATCAGGTCGCCCGCATTATTGCGCCGCAGCTCTCCGCTGGTAACGTGGTCATTCTCAAGCACGCATCCAACGTGCCGCAGTGTGCCGCAGCCATGGAAAAGCTGATGCATGATGCCGGTCTGCTTGAAGGCGGGTTCCAGAACCTGTACCCCACGCGTGACCAGCTGGCCAAAATTATTGCCGACATCCGCGTACGTGGCGTGGCCCTGACCGGCTCCGAAGGGGCTGGCGCCAAGGTTGCTTCCGAAGCCGGTCTTGCGCTCAAAAAATGCACCATGGAACTCGGTGGTTCCGACGCCCTGATCGTGCTGAACGATGCCGATGTGGAAAAAGCCGCCAAGTGGGCCGTTTTTGGCCGCCACTGGAACGGTGGGCAGGTTTGCGTTAACGCCAAGCGCATGATTGTGGAAGACGGCGTTTACGACAAGTTTGTCGATCTGTACCGCAAGGGTATTGCAGCCCTTCGCATGGGCGACCCGATGGACCCCGCCACCACACTGCCGCCCCTGTCCTCGCGCGGGGCTGTGGAGGGTCTGAAGCAGCAGGTTGCCGACGCAAAGGCACAGGGCGCTACGGTTGAAGAAATTCCGCTGGAAATGCCCAACAAAGGCTGCTTCTTCCGTCCGGTTATTCTGACCGATCTGGAAGAAAGCAATCCGGCCCGTCGTACAGAATTCTTTGGCCCCGTGACCATGCTCTTCCGTGCGAAAGATGCTGACCACGCCATTGAAATTGCCAACGACTCCCCCTACGGCCTGGGTGGCTCCATCTTCACCAAAGACGAAGAACGCGGGGCTGAACTGGCACGGCGGATTGATACCGGCATGGTCTACATCAACCATCCGACCATGGTTAAGGCCGACCTGCCGTTTGGTGGCGTCAAGCGCTCGGGCTTTGGCCGCGAACTGCTGGGCCTTGGCCTGAAAGAGTTCGTCAATGCCAAGCTGATTGACATTGTGGACATTGACGCACCGTTCTAATGCAACATTGAACGGCGTTAACTGAAAAGGGCGGAAGGAGTTATCCTTCCGCCCTTTTTATAGGGGGTATGCCACAGTTATGTTGGAATACCCTCTTCATGGATCATACTTTTTCCAGACTGCGCGTCGGCCACTAAAGCATTAAAAAAGGCC
The DNA here is from genome assembly GCF_011516885.1 of Acetobacter lambici. Classification (GTDB taxonomy): domain Bacteria; phylum Pseudomonadota; class Alphaproteobacteria; order Acetobacterales; family Acetobacteraceae; genus Acetobacter; species Acetobacter lambici. The sequence goes on from NZ_WOTD01000005.1 coordinate 34,329, forward strand.
GTGTGCCCCGCACACAGCCTTTTTTAAACAATGGTCGGGCTTTTTGCCTCCCAAAGGCAGACTTACGCAGGCACAACCAGTGCAAACGCCCAGTCCAGCCACGGTAGCAGTGCGGCAATATCCGCTGTTTCTACCGTTGCCCCGCCCCATATCCGCAGGCCCACAGGCGCATCACGGTAGCTGGCAAGGTCAAAACCAATGCCTTCTTTATCCAGAACGGACAGCATTGTTTTTACGGTTGCCGTCTGCCTGTCGCGCTCCAGAGCAAGGAACCACGGCGCAACAATGCGCAGGCAGATGGCGGTGGAGGAGCGTTCTTCCTCTTTTTCGGCCAGAAAGGACACCCACTCGGTTTTTTGCACCCACGCGGCAACGGCTGCCAGATTGGCCTGTGAGCGGGCCTTGAGACCTTCCAGCCCACCAACGGACTCCGCCCAGCGCAGGCTGTCCAGCGCATCTTCCACGCACAGCATGGAGGGGGTATTGATGGTATCGCCCTTAAAAATACCCTCGATCAGCGCATCCTTGGCGGTCATGCGGAAGATTTTGGGCAGCGGGCGGGGTGATTTGTAGGTTTGCAGCCGCTCCACCGCACGGGGGGAGAGCGCGATCATGCCATGTGCGGCCTCGCCCCCAAGGGCTTTCTGCCACGACCATGTCACCACATCCAGCCGATCCCATGGCAGGTCCATGGCAAAGGCCGCCGATGTTGCATCGCAGATCACCAGTCCCTCATGCTCGGCGGGAATGGCGTTGGCCGATGGCAGGCGTACGCCAGAGGTGGTGCCATTCCACGCCAGCACCACGTCATGCGCCCAGTTGACCTCCGACAGGTCAGGCAACTGGCCATAATCGGCTTTGAGCACGCGGGTGTTGTCCAGCTTGAGCTGGGTTACAATATCCTGCGCCCACAGGGCCGAAAAACTCTCAAACGCCAGAACGTCTACCGGACGGGCCCCCAGCAGGGACCACAGGGCCATTTCCACCGCACCCGTGTCTGACGCGGGAACAATGCCAACACGCCAGCCTTCGGGCACACCCAGAATTTTGCGCGAACGCACAATAACCTCGTTCAGCCGCGCGCGCCCTTCTGGCGAGCGGTGGGAGCGGCCAACCAGCGCGTTATCGAGTGCTGCAAGGCTCCACCCCGGGCGCTTGGCGCACGGACCGGATGAAAAACAGGGATTGAGCGGACGGATGGCCGGACGGGACGAAGCGGAAGGGGAAAGGGCGTTCATAACCTTGGCCGAGAAGAGGAAGGGACAAGTCTGGTGCGAGAGAGGGGACTCGAACCCCTAAGCCCGTAAGGGCGGTCGATTTTGAGTCGACTACGTCTACCAGTTCCGTCACTCTCGCGAACTGCTTTTTCCCCTACCAGCAAATTGCCGCCCCGAAAAGGGTTTGTTGGCGGCATTTGTTGTACAAAGCGCCCCGGCTGCCCTAGCGGCAGACGCGCTGCGTGCCATCTGCCGCAATATAGGTGCCGGTCTGGGTATTATAGCACGCGCTGCGCACACAACTGCCCCCAACGGCAAGCGGCTGAGGGTAATTCTGCACGGCCATGGCCATGGCCTCCCGCGCGGCAGTGCCGCACAGGGGCGTATTGGCGGGAGCCGAGGGATCGTTCACCAACTGGCTCTCGTTGGCGGGGGGAGGGGCTTCCGCACTCAGCCCCGGCGCAAAGCTCTGGGGGGGAATACGGGTGGGCTGGCTGGCGCACCCGGCCAGCAGCCCAAGCATGAGGGCCGAACCCAAAACCGGAATACGAACAGGAATGGACATGCGCTTCAGTCTTTCAGCACGCGGTGGCGTGTCGCCCACACGGTTGTAAGGGCCAGCATACCCGCATGCCAGCCTGTACCCAAGCCGGGCTTACAGGTCCAGCAGCCCTTGCATTGGACGGCCCCCTATAACGGCGCGGCAGGAGCCATCGCCAAAGGTCAGATCAACCTGCTGCCCGCTCTTGAGCTGCGTTACCTTTGTAACAGGGTGCCCCTCCGCCGTAACCAGCGCATAGCCCCGTGCCAGCACCGCCTGGGGCGATACGGCCTCCAGTTGCCCCGCAGCACCACCCAGCGCAATCCGCCGCTCGCGCAAAAGCGCCTGAAGGGGGGCGGGGGATACACGGCAACGGCCCAGCCGCACTTCCTGGCGTTGCAGCGTGTGCTGCATGCCACCCACAAAAGCACCACCCAGCACGGCAAGCCGTGTTCTGCGACCAGACAGCAGCGTTTCCACCGCAGGCATATGCCGCTCCACCGCCACCAGATCCGCCTTGCGGCGGCGGACAAGGGCGGGCAAAGCCACATCCAGCCTGCGGCCACGATCATCAAGCTGCATGCGCGCGGTCTGCACAAGAGCGGGCAGGTCAGGCAGGGCGGCGGCGGCCCTGTCCAGCCTGAGCCGGGCTGTTTGCATCTGCCGGGCCAGCGCGCCTGTGGCGCGTGCTGCGCGGTGTTCGAGTTCGGCCAGCAGTTCGCTCCGTACGGGCACGGCCATTTCCGCCGCGGCTGTGGGGGTCGGCGCTCTGCGGTCGGATGCAAAGTCGATCAGGGTTGTATCGGTCTCATGCCCAACGGCCGAGATCAGGGGGATGGAACACGCCGCCGCCGCCCGGACCACGGCTTCATCATTAAAGGCCATAAGGTCTTCGAGCGAGCCACCACCACGCGCTACAATAACCACGTCGGGGCGGGGCACCACGCCCATGCCATCCAGCGCGGAAAAGCCGTTAATGGCGGCAACAATCTGGGCGGCAGCACCTTCGCCCTGCACCGGCACGGGCCATACCACCACAGGCCGGGGGAAACGCCGCCTGAGGGTTGTGCAGATATCATGCAGCACCGCCCCCTGCGGGGAGGTCACAACCCCGATCACGCGGGGCAGTAAGGGAATGGGGCGTTTGCGGGCGGGGTCGAACAGCCCCTCCTCCCCCAGTTTGATCCGCAGGCGCTCAATACGGGCAAGGAGCGCGCCCTCACCCGCATATTCCATGCGCTCCACAATAAGCTGATAGCTTGAGCGCTCGCCATAGGCGGAGACCTTGCCGGTTGCAATAATTTCCAGCCCGTTTTCAGGCACCAGCCCGAGGCGGCTTACACTGCCACGCCAGACCACGCCGGAAATCTTGCCCTGTTCATCCTTGAGCGAAAAATAGATGTGCCCGGAGGGGTAACGTTTGAATTCCGTAATTTCGCCCCGCACCCGCACGCGGCTGAACGAGCCCTCCAGCGTACGCCGGATTGCGCCGGAAATTTCCGAAACCGTATATTCAGGGACATTGCCGCCAGAAGGGGTGACGGCTCCAAACTCTTCGTGCATCCGCATAACCTATGCTACAGACGCTCGCCCTGAAAGAGCAGACATGAACAGCAGGAGAAAAGAATTGCGCGTACTTCTGGTAGGCTCAGGCGGCCGTGAACATGCCATGGCCGAAACACTGGTCAAATCCCCGGCACTTTCCGCGCTGTTCATTGCCCCCGGCAACCCCGGCACGGCCCGTTGCGGGGTGAACGTACCCATTGGCGCGCATGACGTGGCAGCCCTTGTCACCTTTGCCCGCGAGCACGAAATTGATCTGGTGGTACCCGGCCCCGAGGCCCCTCTGGTTGCGGGGCTGGCCGATGCATGCGCGCTGGTGGGTCTGCCCTGTGCAGGCCCCACGCAGGCCGCCGCCCAGTTGGAAGGCAGCAAAAGCTTTACCAAGGAAGTGTGCGATGCAGCGGGCATTCCCACCGCCGCATGGGAGCGCTTTACCGATGCTGCCTCCGCCATTGCCTATGTGCGCCTCAAGGGGGCGCCTATTGTGGTCAAGGCCGATGGGCTTGCCGCTGGCAAAGGCGTTGTTGTGGCAACAACCGTAGCCGAAGCCGAAGCCGCTATTACAGACATGATGACCGGCGGCGCACTGGGCGATGCAGGCCGCAGCGTGGTGATCGAGGATTGCCTTGTGGGGGAAGAAGTCTCGCTTTTTGCCTTCTGCGCGGGGGAGACAGCCTGCCTGATTGGCGCGGCACAGGACCACAAACGCATTGGAAATGGGGATACAGGCCCCAACACCGGCGGTATGGGCGCTGTATCGCCCCCCAAAGGGTTTGGCCGGGCGGAGCAGGAAGCTGCCCTTGACCTGCTGGTGCGCCCCATGCTGCGCGAAATGGTGCGCCGGGGCACACCGTTCCGTGGCGTTATCTTCGCAGGGTTGATGCTGACCGAACAGGGGCCATCCCTGATCGAATACAATGTCCGCTTTGGTGACCCCGAAGCCGAGGCCCTGCTACCCCGCCTGACATCGGACCTGCTGCCCGCACTCCAGGCTCTGGCCGAAGACCGGCTGGACGTGGCCCCCATTACGTTTTCCAATCAGGCCTCGGTCTGTGTGGTCATGGCGGCACGCGGCTACCCCGGCACACCGGAAAAAGGCGCAGTCATTCACGGTCTGGACAATGCCAATGCGCTGGAAGGTGTGCGGGTTTTTCAGGCTGGCACCACGCAGAACATGGCGGGCGAACTGGTGGTCTCCGGCGGGCGCGTGCTGGCCGTTTGCGCACTGGCGGACACGGTGCAGGACGCGCAAAAACGCGCTTATGCCGGTGTCAACGCCATTACGTGGGACGGTGCGGTATGGCGGACCGATATTGGCGACCGGGCACTGTAAGCTACAGGCCAGAACCCGCCCGGTCGTTTACGCCAGATAAATACAGCCATGCCGTAGCACCTGCGGCATGGCCCCCTTACGCGGCCCCCTCTGACGTACGCCCAAGCACAAGCGCATCAGACCCATCAGGGTAATAGGCGCGGCGCTGGCCTTTGGGCTCGAACCTCGCCTGCGCGTACAGCTTTTGCGCAGCGCTATTGCCAACAGATACTTCCAGAAAAACCATCTCGGCTTTTTGTGCGCGAGCGCGGGCAAGGCTCCATGCAACCAGTTGCGCGGCCAGCCCCTGCCGCCTGTGTTCGGGTAAGACACACAGGGTCAGAATTTCCGCCTCCCCCGCAACGCAACGCAGCATTACAAAGCCCGCGGGCTGCCCATCCGCCAGAACAAGACCGGCACACACACCAGCCGACCCCATAAGGCTGGCCATGGCAGCGGTATTCCAGTGCTCCTGCGCAGCAAAGCACTGCGCGTGCAAACTGGCCAGCACCTGCGCATGGCTTGCTCCCACACACTGCATTTGCACAAAGGCCATTATACGGGGGCGGCCCGTAACCCGTTGGCTGGCAGTTTGGCCTCTGGCGGGTCCACATAAACTGGGAGTGCCGCACGCGCGGGCAATGCCCCACTCACCCGGCGCAATGCGGCGGCGGTAATCTGCATGACATCAGGGTGAGTGAGCGGACACAGAACGGCGGAGGGAAAAGCCAGTTCCGCGCGGGATTCACCCGCTACCAGCCATGTGCCCTTTGGGGCGGACCAGTCCGCTATGGTGGCCGCCTGCACGCCCTGCCTACCCTCCACAAACACACGGCCACGCCGGGCAGCGGTCACCACCAGCCAGCCAGCCATTGGCTCTGGCTGGGCGGCAAGAGCGGCATCCAGCTCCGGGGCCAGTGCCTCGGCCCGTGTGACCCCGACCACCGGGCAACCCACGCCCACGGCATAGCCTGCTGCCGCAGCACAGGATGCCCGCAGGCCGGTAAAAGACCCCGGGCCGACCACAACAACAACCAGATCGGGTGCCGTGCCCTGCGCGCGTGACCAGCCTGCCTGTTGCAAAACCTTTGCCGCCAGCAGGCTAACCCCTTCCGCCGCCTGCTTGCCTGCCTCCTGCATGCAGGCAACAACCTGCAACTGACCATCCGTACTGGCTACACAGGCTGCTGTGCCGCAGGCGTTATCTCCTGCCGGGCTACCATCGATCACCAGAATGCGCTGTACCACTAGTCTACAATCCGGCAGGCCTGATCGAACTCAAGGCGGGGTGCACGTTCTGGCTGCCCTGCGAAGTCTCCATACCCAAGGCAGAGCAGGAAGTTGGCGCGCCAGCCCCACTCCGCCAGAAAAGCGTCTTCCACCACAGACTGGTCAAAACCGGAAACGGGCAGGGCGTCCAGCCCAAGGGCACGGGCGGCCATAATCATGTAAGCGCCCTGCAAGGTGCCATTACGGAACGCGGTTTCCTCCGACAGGCCAACGTCTGCGGCAAACCACGAGCGCAGTTCCTCCCCAGGACTAAGCTTGGGAAGTTGTTCAAAAAACAGCGGATCATGGGCAATAATGGCAATAACCGGTGCGCCCATAACCCGGTTGACGTTCCCAGCGGACAGGGCGGGCCGCAGTTTTTCCCGCCCTGCTGTGCCGGTAATAAAAACAATGCGGGCAGGGCAGCAGTTACCCGAGGTCGGGCCCATACGCACCAGATCATACATCTGGCGCAACAGGTCCTCCTCCACAGTACGGGTCGTCCAGCGCAGGGGGGTTCGCGCCTTTGTAAACAGCAGTTCTAACCCACTTGCGTCCAACATGTTCCGTCCTGCCTCCTGCTGCGCCAAGGTTCTCTGGCGCGTTGCCTTACACCTTTAAGGCAAGTGTTGCGCCCCGAAAAGTGCCGCCTTTGAGCAGGCTGCTCAATCCACCTGCTCGACCGAGACAACCTCTGGCACATAATGCTTGAGCATGTTTTCCACCCCATGCTTGAGCGTTGCGCGCGAGGAGGGGCAGCCAGAGCACGCACCCTGCATGGTCAGGCGCACAATACCGTTGCGATACCCGCGAAAAACAATATCCCCACCATCTCCCGCAACTGCGGGGCGCACGCGTGTATCCAGCAGTTCCTTGATCTGGACGACAATCTCCGCGTCCTCGGGAGCGATCTCGTCCTCAAGAACAGCCACACCTTCGGCTACAACCGGCAGACCCGCCACAAAATGGTCCATCAGGGCAGACAGCACCAGCGGGCGCAGTTCCTCCCAATCCGCAGTATCGGCCTTGGTGACGGAGACAAAATCATTCCCCAAAAACACGCGGGCAACACCGGGCAGGGCAAACAGGGCTTCGGCCAGAACCGAGCGCCCGGCCACGGCGTCGGCATCAATAAAGTCTATGGTGCCCGCATCCCCCACCACGGCCTGACCGGGCAGGAACTTGAGCGTTGCGGGGTTGGGAGTGCCTTCGGTTTCGATAAACATGGGGGAAATGTCCGATCTGTAGGGTAAGCCTGTATGATTATCTTTCAGTTGGCACCAGAATGAGGACAGAACAAGTTCTGTATGAAAATTTTAGTGCCAACATGCCCGCCACCTGAGCGAAATATGGCTGTTTTGCGTGCTTCAAGCCTGCCGTCATAGCAAAGCTGCCATGCCATAAACGACCTGTCCCCCCTTGGATCGTCCTCCATGCCCGGGGCTACTCCCCTCCAAGGCGCGCCCTTAACGCGGGGTCGTGCGCATAAATATACAGCCCCCGGACCGCGCGCGTCATAAGCACATTGATCGCGTTGAGCATGATCCGCTCCATGGTCTGTTCGGGCTGGGCAAGGCCGTTGCGACCAGCAAAAGCTGCGCCATCCTCATACCGGGTGGGGTCAAGCACAAGGGTCCTGGCGGCGGCATCATACCGCACGGAAGGGCCAAGAAGCAGCCCGACGTAATTCAGGTCAAACCCCTGCACGGTGTATACGGACCCTACCTCATCTATTGTATCGGCCCGCTCGGCCCATGGCAGACGGGCCTCCGGCTTTGCCATGTCCCACCGCAGGTGGAACCGCCCTTCGGTTACAAAATGCTCCCTGCCATCCAGCCGGTAAGGGTAATCATAGGTTGCCACCATGCGTGAAAGCCCACATTCCGCGTTCTTGCGCCGGACCAGATCATACATAGCCTGTGCATCCTCAAAAAACCTGATATCAAAAGAGGGATCTTTGGGGAGAGGCAAGACGTTTTTCCTGCAAAACTCTTCTATCCACAAACAGGTTTCTGCACTGGCATGCATACGGAACTGGTTTGTAAGCTGGTAGGTCTGAACCTCTTTTTGCGCCAGAACCGATGCAAGGGCACTTTTTGTCCAGTGGCTTTTAAACTTGAGAACCTGCTTGTCGTCAAAAACAAGAACCACAACCTTTGCGCATTTAAGAATTTCCTCCAGATGGTTATCCTGCGCAAACCTGTTGTATTTATCGGATTTTGTTAAAAGTAGATGGGCCTCATCCACCAGCACAATATCCGCAATCTGTCCGGTTTTGTGCATGGTATTGATAAAGGTTGTGGGCCGCTCATAATCCTTCTTTTTCACATATGATGAGTTTTCTGAGATATTCCTATAAAGTTTCATCATCTCGGGATGATTGACCAGCAGGTAATTTTTTGTTCCCGACAGAGGATCTGACTCTGTTCCTTCTCGGGAAATTTTCTGGATTTCATTGAAAATTTTATTGATGACAATGCTTTTTCCCGTTCCAGCATCGCCCTCAATCACAAAAACCGCATTCCCATGAACAACATGCTCCTGACAGAACCTGACAACAGTTCTGCACAATGCCTGCTGCTCCGCGGAAAGAGCACGTTCGGGGGAAAGCTTTTGCAAAGCCTGATTTGTCTGCTCGTCCACCACGCTACTCCCATGCAGCCATAAAAAAAGCCTTTCCTCCATTATGAGGAAAGGCTTTTGATCCGTCCAGAAAACCCGCCAGCTATTTAGCGTAGAATACCTGTGTGACCAATGGAGTACCGGCCCGGCTGCGGCCATACGGTCAGGCCATGCGGTTCCTGCCCCACGGGAATGCTGATCATGGTCCCGTCATCGGTGTTAATCCGGTAAACAACATCATCAAACCGGCCAGACAGCCACAAAGCTTTGCCATCCGCGCTGACATTGCCCATGTCCGGGCTGCCACCACCGGGAATAAGCCATGTAGCCACAACCTTGTTGGTTGCAAAGTCAATGACCGAAACCCCACCCCCCTTACTGTGGGGGCGGCCGTGAATCAGGTGGGAGCCACGGTTGGCCACATACATTTTTGTGCCATCGCGGCTGGGGTACAGGCCATGCGCGCCCAACCCCGTGCGGATAAAGCCCGTCTCGCGGAATGTGTCTCCATCCACCAAAAACACGCCATCGGCCATCATGTCGGCAACGTAGAAGGTTTTACCATCGGGGGAGACCAGAATATCCTGCGGCATGCCACCGCTGGACAGCTTGAGATAGCCAAGCACCTTTTTGTCAACCATATCCACCTTGACCAGATGGCCACCAAATTCGCAGGTGAAAATGGCGTAACGCCCATCTATGGAAAAATCGGCATGGTTGACGCCCTTGCACTCAGGCACATCAATGGACTGCTGCAACTGCATGCTATGCGGGTCACGGAAGTCCAGACGTTTGCGGGCTTCGGCCACCACAATGGCGGACTTGCCATCGGGGGTGAAATACATGTTGTAGGGGTCATCCACCGCAATGGACGGGCCGGGGCGGGCCGTGCGCGGGTCAATCGGGGTCAGGCTGCCATGGATGGTGCCTTCGGCATTGTTGGTCACCCACAGGGTCCGCAGGTCCCATGACGGCACAACATGCTGGGGGCTTTTACCAACGGGAAAACGATCCACCACCTTGTTGGTGGCCGGGTCGATCACATACACATCATTCGACCGCAGGTTAGGCACATACACCCGCGCAGGGTCCTGTGCGACGTCGGGCGCAATGTGGCCGACCCCTGTTTCGCTATATAGGTTGCTGGGGTTGGGGACTGCGGGCATACCGGGAATGGTCTGAACAAGAGGTGCTTCTGGCGCACCCACAGCGGAAGGTGTGCCAACATCCTGCGCCCAACCCGCCACACTGCCGGCACTCATACCGGCAATGGCAACTGCTGCAACCAGATACTGCTTAAAACCCATAACCCAGACCCTTCTGTGCCTGTTATCACTCTAACCCTTAATGAGGCTTCGCATTTATCATGCGGAATAAATAACGTCTATTCGGGAGCGGTTAAAATCTTCCATTTATTATTATAGAAAAATTATTTTATATATTTATTTGCTTCGCGCATCATCAATGGCTTTCACTGCGGCATCTACCTGCATCGACAGGCCCGGCTGCCCCAGTGTAGACGTAGCCCGCCGTGGGTCTCCTCCATAAATACCCTGCGCGATGGACGGATTGGGCGCGTGGCGGAGCGCCTCCTCCCGAACCATGGAAGGATCAACCGCCAGCATGAGCGATGTATCGCCTATATCCGCGTGCTGCCCCACGTCCAGCCGGTAGCCATTCTGCCTGAGCCATTCGCTGTACTGGTGGGGGATCACGTTGTAATAATCACGCACATACAGCACACGCACACCCGTGGCCTGCCAACGGACATTTAGCTGGGCTGCCAGTTTTTCCAGATCTTTCTGGTAGCCTCCATGGTCACCAATCAGAACCACCAGCCTGAAACCCTGCACCCGAAAACTGTCTGCTACAGAAACCAGCATTCTTTCAAACACATCGGGCGGTAAGGTAATGGTGCCGGGAAAACGCATATGCGACGTGCGCGGAGCAGTCCCCCCCTCCGGCACATACGCTACGACAGGAGCCACCAGCGTTTTACCTGACTGACGTGCTATTTTTTCAGCCTGAAACTGCACACGACTATTATGTTTGCCAACAGCTATGTACGGACCACTCTGCTCCGTACCGCCAATGGGTACAATTATGGTTGTAAAACCACACGATATATCCTGTGCAATTTCGGTCCATGTCAGTTTTTCAAACAGAACACTCTTGGGGATTTTCAGGCACTGGGCCTGTGCTGGCAGTGGGGAAACTGCCATAACTCCCAAAAATAGACCTGCCAGCCATACTTTTTGCATTATGACTGCGCCAGAAGTGGTGCAAGGAACTGCCCCGTGTAGCTTTTTTTACACGCGGCAATGGTTTCTGGCGTGCCTTCAGCCACAATGGTGCCACCACCATCGCCCCCTTCTGGACCCACATCAATAATCCAGTCCGCTGTTTTGATCACTTCCAGATTATGCTCGATCACAATAACCGTGTTCCCCTGATCAACTAGGGCATGCAAAACTTCCAGAAGTTTTCGGACATCATCCGTATGTAACCCGGTTGTGGGCTCGTCCAGAATATATACGGTTCTGCCCGTAGCCCTACGCGCCAGTTCCTTGGACAGTTTGATGCGCTGCGCCTCCCCCCCCGAAAGAGTGGTCGCCTGCTGCCCCAAAGAGACATACCCCAGACCTACTTTTTGCAAAATGGCCAACCGGTCCCTGATCCTGTTCTGGGCGGAAAAGAGCGGATACGCCTCATCCACACTCATGGCCAGAACATCGGCTATGGTCTTGCCCCTGAAGCGGATATCCAGTGTCTCGCGGTTATAGCGGGCACCTTTGCAGGCATCGCAGGTGACAAACACATCGGGGAGAAAGTGCATTTCTATTTTAAGCACCCCATCGCCCTGGCAGGCCTCGCACCGTCCACCTTTAACGTTAAAGGAAAAACGACCCGCCTTGTAACCGCGTGCCTTGCTCTCTGGCAGTTCGGCAAACCAGTCCCGGATGGGGGTAAACAGGTCTGTATAGGTTGCGGGGTTGGAGCGGGGGGTGCGACCAATGGGGGACTGATCAATATCAATAATCTTGTCGAGCTGCTCCATGCCTTTGATTTTTTTATACGGCTCGGGTGAGGTAGCCGACCCCATAAGCTGGCGCGAAAGCGCTTTGTATAACGTATCAATCACCAGTGTGGATTTGCCACTACCCGAAACCCCGGTCACGCAGGTGAACGTACCAAGCGGAAAATGCGCGGTTACGTCTTTAAGATTATGACCCGACGCCCCTTCCACCGTAAGCATCCGCTTTTTGTTCACGGGTCTGCGCTGTTGTGGTACCTCAATACGTTTACGGCCAGACAGGTAAGCACCAGTCAGACTCTCCGGGTTTTTGGCGACCTGCTCCGGTGTGCCCTGTGCCACAACCTGACCACCATTAACACCCGCGGCAGGCCCCATATCCACCAGCCAGTCCGCACTCCTTATGGCGTCCTCATCATGTTCGACAACGATGAGTGTGTTCCCAAGGTTTTTCAAACGTTCCAGCGTTCCCAGCAGGCGGGCGTTATCGCGCTGGTGCAAACCAATGGAGGGCTCATCCAGCACATACAGCACACCCGTAAGCCCAGAACCGATCTGGCTGGCCAGACGGATACGCTGGCTCTCCCCCCCCGACAGGGTGGCCGAACCGCGCGAGAGGGTCAGGTAGTCCAGCCCCACATCATCCAGAAACTTCAGACGTTCGAGAATTTCACGCAGAATACGCCGGGCAATTTCCGCCCGCTGGGGGGTAAGGGTTGGCATGACCGTGTCAAACCAGTCCAGCGCATGGCCAATGGACAGGTCACAGGCCTGCGCAATAGTCTTGTCCGCCACACGAACAGACAGGGCCTCCGGCCGCAGGCGCGCGCCATGGCAGACATGGCAGGCTTTTTCCGACTGGTAGCGGGAGAGTTCTTCCTTAACCCATGCACTATCCGTATTGGCCAGCCTTTTTTGCAGGCTACTCAGAACCCCTTCAAAGGGCCGCTCTACCACGTAGCTCTTTTTGCCATCGTGATAGGTAAAGCTTATATCGTCGGCCACCCCGTATAAAATACCGTTCTGGGCTTCCTCTGGCAGGTCACGCCATGGGGTATCCATACTCACACCAAAATGCTGTGTCAGGCTTTGCAGCGTCTGCTCCAGCAGGGGGGATTTGGCATCCTTCCACGGTGCAATGGCCCCTTTTGCAAGGGAGAGAGAAATATCGGGCACAACCAGAACCGGGTTGAAGAATGTTTCCACCCCCAGACCATCACAGGCCGGGCAGGCACCTTGTGGCGCATTGAAGGAGAACAGGCGGGGTTCTATCTCCTCCAGTGTAAAGCCGCTGACTGGACAGGAAAAATGTGATGAGAACACAAGTTTTTCCGGTTCACGGTCTTCATTCTTCAGCACTTCCTCGGCATAGACAATGCCGTCACTCAGAGCCAGAGCGGTTTCAAAGCTATCAGCCAGACGGGTCTGCACACCGGGTTTGACCACCACACGGTCCACAACCACTTCCACCGTATGGCGGAGTTTACGGTTCAGACTTGGCACGTCCGCAATTTCGTACAACGTTCCATCCACGCGCACGCGGGTAAAACCCTTGCGCTGGAGTTCGGCCAGTTCCTTGCGGTATTCCCCCTTGCGATCACGAATAACGGGGGAGAGCAGCATAAGCCGCGTGCCCTCGGGCATGGCCAGCACACGGTCCACCATCTGGGTGACTGTCTGCGCCTCAATAGGCAGGCCGGTGGCGGGGGAATAGGGTACACCCGCCCGCGCCCAGAGCAGGCGCATATAGTCATAAATCTCGGTTACCGTGCCAACGGTGGAGCGCGGATTTTTAGAGGTGGTTTTCTGCTCAATGGAAATAGCGGGAGACAGGCCCTCTATGGAGTCCACATCCGGCTTGCCCATAAGTTCCAAAAACTGGCGGGCATAGGCGGACAGGCTCTCCACATAACGGCGCTGACCTTCGGCATAGATGGTATCAAACGCCAAGGAAGATTTGCCCGACCCCGAAAGCCCGGTCACGACGGTCAGCCGGTCACGGGGGATATCGATATCAACATTCTTCAGGTTATGAACACGTGCCCCACGCACCCGAATGCTGTGCTGACCGGGAAGACCTGATTTTGTCATAAAGAGCTCTTTGCCGCCGTTCCTGTTTTGTCCTCTATTATGGCGCTTTAATCCATCCCTATGCAATGCATGAAACACACCAAAGGCCGCCGCCATGCAAAATGGCCTGCCCCGCTATTCTGACCATTGCGCTTGCAGGCATGATTGACCATTTACAGACACAAGTGATGTACTGTGGCCAAAAGCACGGTAGGCGCCTTTTTGCCTGCGTGACAGAAATTTGAGGAACAAAACCAGATGGAGCATCTGATCGGTCAGCCAGCCCCGAGCCCTAGCAACAGTTTTGGCGGCACGGGTGCAGCAGCGGTTATTACCGACGGCACGCAGGCAAGCTTTATGCACGACGTTATGGACGCCAGCCGGGACGTGCCAGTTCTGGTGGATTTCTGGGCGGAATGGTGCGGCCCGTGCAAGCAGTTGACCCCCATTTTGGAAAAAGTTGTGACCGCCGCCAAAGGTAAGGTCCGGCTGGTTAAAATTGATATCGAGGCCAACCGCGCACTGGCAGGCCAACTGGCACAGGCTGGCCTGCCGCTCCAGTCCATTCCGCTGGTGGCAGCGTTCTGGAAAGGGCAGATTCTGGACATGTTCCAAGGCGCCCTGCCCGAAAGCGAAGTAAAAAAGTTTGTGGAAACCCTGCTCAAGGCCAGCGGGGGTGGGGTTCTGCCCGCATCAGAACAGTTGCACGAAGCCGATGTGGCCATGGAGACAGGCCGCCCGGCGGAAGCTGCGGCCATGTACTCCACCGTGATTGGCGAAGAACCCGAAAACCCCAAGGCCTGGGGGGGGCTGATCCGCGCCATGCTGGCCCTTGATGATGAAGACGCCGCAGAAGCAGCACTGGCCGATGTGCCAGAAAAAATTACCGATGCCCCCGAAGTGGCCGGAGCCCGCGCGGCCCTTGAACTGAAGAAGGAAGGCCGTCAGGCTGCCGAAGCCATGGAAGGCATTCGCGCAAGGCTGGATGCCAACCCCGAGGATTACGAAGCCCGCTGCGAACTGGCCACGGCCCTGAACGCGGCAGGTAAACGTGAGGAAGCCGCAAACGAACTGCTCCACATCATTAAAGTAGACCGGGGCTGGAAAGACGGTGCGGCCCGCCAGCAACTCCTGCGCTTTTTTGAGGCATGGGGGAACGAAGACCCGGCTACCGCAGTCTCCCGCCGTCGCCTTTCCTCCCTTCTTTTCTCCTGACCCGTCCCTTGCCCCGCACAGTTCCCCCTTTTGTTGATGAGGACGATGTTCCCCGCCGTATTCCACGGCTGGGGGACATGACTTTGGCGGATATTCCGCCAGAGGTGGGGCTGTTTCCGCTCAGCGGTGTGCTGCTTCTGCCCAGAGGCAAGCTACCGCTGAATGTGTTTGAACCCCGTTACATTGCACTGGTGGAAGATGCTCTGGCCACCCACCGGCTGATCGGCCTGATCCAGCCGCGCTGGCAGGAGGATGAGGACGAAGAGAACGAGGCACCGCCCCTTTATACCATTGGTTGCCTTGGCCGCCTGACCTCCATGACCGAACGGGCCGACGGTACTTACGCCATGACCCTGACCGGCCTGCTCCGCTTCCGCCTGCTGCGCGAGACGGGGCTGCGCCGTGGTTACCGGGTTGCGCGTATTGATGTGTCCTCCTATGCGGGGGACCTGAACGAAATTCCATCTGAACCATTTGACCGGGCCCAGCTTTTGAACTCGCTCAAGAGTTATTTTCAAAAAAAAGGGCTGAATGCCCGCTGGTCCTTGATAGAACAGATGGATGACAGCCTGCTTCTGGTCACTTTACCCATGATCTGTCCTTTCCCTCCGGCGGAAAAACAGGCATTGCTGGATGCAGAAAATCTGACAGACCGTGTGCGGGTCCTGCAAACACTGCTAGACCTGTCCGGTCCGGAACAGGAAGGCCCTCCTTCCTGACTATATGATGTGGGAACCGTTTTATGTCCGATACAGCACCGCTTGATCCGCGCCTTCTATCCATTCTGGTCTGCCCTGTGACCAAAGGTCCGCTGGTTTTTAATGCGCAGACCAATGAACTGATCAGCGAAAAAGCCGGGCTTGCCTTCCCCATTCTTGATGGCATTCCCGTTATGCTGCCAGATGAAGCCCGCCGTATTAAAGGCTGATTGACGCTTTTTTCCCTCTGCCTCGGATTTGCCCATGCTTCTGGGAAAAAAAAACAGCGCTTATTTTGGCAGTCTGCTCCTGCTGGCACCATTGCTGACAGGCTGCCACCATATGATTGAGGGAGACAATATTGATCTCCCCCCCGAACGGCCCGGTCGTTTTTTACCCGAGGCCGCACCGGCTGAAGCGCGTGCGGCGCAAAGAGATGTTGAGCGGCAGGAAAAACTGGAAGCTGCACAGGAAGCCGCAGGCATAAAAAAGCCAGACACTCCGCCAAAACCCGAAGACCATTACGAAGTACTCCCCCCCATGTACGATGGCGGAGGCTCCGCAGGCCCCATGCGTACGGATAATGGCCATACCATTACGCCACAGGCTCAGGCTGTTTATGGCAAACAGGATGACAGTCAGGTCCAAAAAACCAAATAACGCCGCGTTCTAGTCCTCAGCATCATGCTGGTAGGAGGTTCGGCGGCGCAGAATGTCGCCTATGGCCATCCCCACCACTCCGGTCATCATCCCCACGGCTGTAGGAATAGCGCCCCCTCCGGGTAGCAGACCCACCAGAACACTGCTTAACGACCCAAAACTGAACTGCATGGTGCCCAACAGGGCAGAGGCACTGCCCGCATGGTGCCCATGCCGGGAAAAAGACATGACCGTGCCATTGGGGCCAATAAACCCCAGAGCACCGGTCATGCCCACAATAAAGCAGCAGGTCAGCCATGGATGGGCCACCCCCACCACGCCAGCCAATGCCAGAGCCACAAACACACACCCAAGTGCAAAGGCCCACACTATAGCCCCTTCAAGCAGGGCAGGCATGGATACGCGGTGGATCAGCCGTCCGTTGATCTGGGTGCCCAGAATAAAAGCAGCGGCATTAGCACCAAAGAAAAGACCAAATGCCCCGGCCGAAAAATGTAATGTCTGCTCAAATAGAACAGGCGCACTGCCCAGATAGGCGAACATGACAAATGTGGAAAAAGTCGTGATCAGTGCGTTAGAAAAAAAGACAGGTTCGCGCAGAATACTCTGGTAACGCCAGAGTATTTCCACTGGACGAAAACGAATACGCCTTGCAACCGCCAGCGTATCGGGCAGCATGACCACTACACCCACAATGGCGGCTACGGCATAAACCGTGCCGATCCAGAACATCCACCGCCAGTCACCAATTTTTAAAACAAGGCTCCCCAGACCCGGAGCAAGAACGGGCATAACACCAAAAACCAGTGTCAGTTGCGCCATAATATGCGCACCCTTTTTGCCTGTTGCCACATCCCGCACAATCGCACGCGGAATAACGGCGCAGGCTGACCCACCAAAAGCACCAATAAAACGAAACAGGCAGAACAAGTGGTAACTGCTTACAAGGGCACACCCGGCGGATGCCAGCCCGTACACACCAAGCCCCACAACCAGAGGTCCCTTACGCCCGAACCGGTCCGAAAGAGGGCCTTGCGAAAACTGACCAAACGCCAGCCCCAAAAACCACGCACCCAACGTAAACTGCGCAGACCCGGCTCCGCCCCCCAGATCATGCTCGACCGAAGGAAAAGCAGGCAGATACATATCTGTTGCCAACGGACCAATGGCCGTAACCAGCCCCAGAAGAAAAATAAGCCGGAATGGAAAAGAAGATACCTGGGCCGTGGAAGGAACTGTCATCTCGCCAATTACCGGAGGAAGAATGGGTCTTTTCTTCTCCTCCTCCTCCTCTGCTTTTGTCCACCACCTAAAACCGGGTATCTCCTGATCGGGTAGCGTATCTCATTAAAAAAGGCTGCCGGGTAATCCGGCAGCCCCTGATACCATATTACTCTGACTTGCCACTCTGGGCTGCCTCGGGCGGTGGCGGCATTTTGCCGCTACATTCGGGATGGTGACCGGGTGGGTGGTCCGGCTGCTCAGCAATCTGCTTGAGCTGCTTATTGGTCAGAATGTCATGAATCTGGGCTTCAACCTGAAGCTTGTGTAATGCATGCTGCGTGTGCAACGCGCTGATCTGCTGTTCCAGATCCTGCAACTTGGCCTGATCAACCGCGCCGGGTGTTGTCAGTACGGTGCGGATCTGTTCTTGCAGGGCATGGGTCTGCTCCATACCTGCTTTGGGGTCTTCAGGCCGGTTGGCATCAAACACAGCCTTGATCTTCTTTTTCTGGTCGGCGGTCAGCTTGATCCCGTCCAGTCTGAGAATATGTCCACCCGGCCCACCGGGGCCATGGTGCATGCCACCGCATTCAGACGGAGGGGGTGGAGGAGCTCCAACAGTGGAAGCGGCTTCATCAGCCCGGGCCGCAGCCCCGGAAAAAGCTGCAAGGCCCATAACCAGTGTTGTTGCCAGCAATGCTCTTTTCATCATTCAGCCTTCGTTCATAAATACCAATCTGCAAGGCGACATACACCCTGCCTGTCAGAAACAGTGGCACCCCGATATGTCTGAAAAAAGGCATTGCTTACAAAAACGCACAGCACGACCCGTGCCATTGCGACACGGGAGCGGATTACTTTAGTATTTTTGAGGATTTAAAGAACTGGTGGAGCCAAGCGGAATCGAACCGCCGACCTCTTGAATGCCATTCAAGCGCTCTCCCAACTGAGCTATGGCCCCACTGTTCTGTCACACACCACTCAGACCTGTTTTGCAACAGCCCTGCTGTGTGTGTTGAGCCTCTTACAACCTACATAAAATGCTGACAAGCCCTAATTTTTAATCTGATAGCACTTTCATCGTCCGTAATGCTGCAACCAGAGGTAACAGCGGCAAACCCTGAATGGCGAACTCATCACCTTCTATTGTGCCAAATAACTGTATGCCCGGACCTTCCAGCCGGTAAGACCCCACACAGCCAAGGCAGGCCGCTCCCTCCGTTGCCAGGTAATGCTCCAGGAATGCATGGGAGAACAGACGCATGGTCAGCATTGGCCGGGCAACATGCCGCCAGAGGACCTGCCCGTTAAAGCACAGGACAACCGCAGTATGCAGGATATGGGTTTTACCTCTGAGTTGGAGCAATTGCTGGCGGGCACCCTCCAGCCCCTCCGGCTTGTCATACCATTCCCCTTCGCAACTGAGCATCTGATCCGCACCGATCACAATTCTATCTGGTTTTTGCACCGACAGCGCTTTTGCTTCTGCAAGACGGAGGGCCACGGTATCCGCCGACCAGTTATGTTGCAGACCTTCATGCTTGAGATGTGTCTCATTGATGGATGAAGTCTCAACATCAAAAGCCAGTCCGGCATTTTGCAGAATACGCCGTCTGGCTTCAGAACCACTGGCCAAAAGCAGTTTATCCGCTCGGTTCTGTATTAGAGTCGGCGTTAGTACTAAATCGGTCACGGAAGCGAGTCTCTTTCAGGTACTGGTCAAAAATGGGGCTGTGAGTACTTCCCTTAGTACCGGGGTACATGTGGATTGTACGGAGTTCAGAACATGGCCGTACCGAGTACCGGGCACAACCTGCAACTCTCATGAACCGGTGAGTTGTACACAGGGGTGGTTGGATGTTTTCTGGATAACCCTAAAAACCCTTTATTTTGCAAGGGTCTTGAAACTGTACACACTGTGGGAAAGATGGGGTACATTTTTGGAATGCCGGGTACCCCGTTATCAACAGTACCCTCATACTACATCAAATCTTTTTCTTTCTTTTTTTATAGGAAGAGGGGCGTGGACAGCGTGGACAAAGACGTGCAGGACTTCTGCTCATGACAACGCAAACACATATTCCCGCCGCCAAACGCCTGCTCAGAACTCTTAACGGGGAGGCTCTGTGGCCCCCGCCGATGTGGTTGATGAGACAGGCCGGCCGGTTCCTGCCCGAATTCCGCGCAATGCGGGCTCAGGCGGATTTTCTGACCCGTTGCATGACCCCTGATATTGCAACGGAACTGACCTTGCAGCCGATCCGCCGCTTTGGCATGGACGGTGCAATTCTGTTCTCGGATATTCTGATCCTGCCGTGGGCCATGGGTCAGTCCCTGGAGTTTGTGGAAGGAACCGGCCCCGTGCTGGGTGCAATCCGCTCCGAACAGGATTTGAACGCACTGGTTCCGGCCCGCATTGCAGAAGCAACCGCCCCTGTGCTTGAAACCCTTGCACGCCTGCGTAAGGCTGTGGATGGGCCAGACAGCATTGGTGTTGCCAAACCGGGAGCCACAACACTGCTTGGCTTTACCGGATCGCCCTTTACGGTGGCGTGCTATATGGTGGAAGGCCGTGGCTCGCGCGAGTTTTCTGTAACGCGGAACATGGCTTTTTCCGAACCAGCTCTGTTTGACAGGCTCATGGCTCTGTTGACGGAAACAACAGCCACCTATCTTTGCGCCCAGATCGAAGCCGGGGCGGAAGCGGTCATGTTATTTGATTCATGGGCAGGCCTGCTGCCGCCATCAGAATTCCGCCGTCACGTCATTAAGCCCAGTCGGCAGATTGTGCAGACAATCAAGGCCCGTTACCCGCACGTAAAAGTTGTCGGCTTCCCCCGTCTTGCCGGGGTTATGGCTGCGGAATATGCGCGTGAGACGGGCGTAGATGTTCTGGCACTTGATACCGGGGCCGATATGGCGACCGTGCGCACAATGGTGCCAGAAACTTTGGGCCTGCAAGGCAATCTGGACCCAGTGGCGGTTCTGGCCGGGGGGGAGGCCATGCGGCGTGAAGCCCTGCAGGTGCGCGAAGCGGGGCGTGGTCGGGCACATGTGTTTAACCTCGGCCATGGCGTTCTGCCGCAAACACCTGTTGAGCATGTGGCTGACCTTGTTCGGACAGTGCGGGAAACAGCCTGATGTCTCTGGCTCTCTCACAGGTTTTTCGCGGTCCACTCAAACTGGTCATTTTTGACTGTGATGGTGTGCTGGTTGATAGCGAGGAAACCTGCTGCCGCCTGTGTGCGCAGGCGGCGCGGGAGGCCGGGTGGACTGTGCCGGATACGCTGGCCGTCCAGACTTTTTCTGGTATGTCCTTAGCAACCATTCAGCCCATGATTGAACAGCACGCGGGCAAAAAGCTTGGTCCCCAATGGGAGCCAACAATGCAGCAGCGCTTTGTGGCGGCCATGAAGGAAGGTGTGGAACCCATTGATGGTGTACATGCCATGCTTGATGCGGTGCACAAGTTGGGTATTCCCGTGCGTGTTGCATCCAATTCCTCATGCGAGGAGATGGACGTAAAGTTTGAAAAAACCAGTCTTTCCCCTTACTTTAAGGGACGGATTCATTCCGCGCGGGATATGGGGGTGCCCAAACCACGGCCTGATGTTTACCTAAAGGCCGCACAGGCCCAAGGTGTTCTGCCGTGCGAATGCGTGGTGCTGGAAGATAGTGACCCCGGTGCAAAAGCAGCGGTTGATGCAGGTATGGCCTGCGTGATGCTCCGCGCACCGGAAAAACCCGTTCCAGATTGGAAAGGGGTTGAAAGGATAAGCAAATTATCTGATTTCCCACATATTCTTTCCAAACTGATCAAGGTCACATCATAATGGTTTTTGACGTGCTGCTTCCGTGGGTCAGGTGGTTTGTCGCCTTTCATATCATGTCTGTCATGGCATGGATGGCGGGGTTGTTTTATCTGCCCCGACTGTTTGTGTACCATTGCCAGGTCAAGATTGGTACTGCGGAAAGTACGCGGTTTAAAACCATGGAACGCCGGTTGATCAAGGCTATTATGGTGCCTGCCATGTGTTCCAGTCTGTTCTTTGGTGTTTTACTGGTTTTAACACCGGGGTCTGTCGACTGGAGTGCGGGCTGGTGGCATTTAAAATTGCTGTCAGTGCTGCTGATGTTTGGTTTTCAGGGGTTTTGTGGTCGCTGGTACCGGGGGTTCGCACAGGACAATAATCAGCATTCTGAAAAATTTTACAGATTGGCCAATGAGGTACCAACAGTTCTGATGATGATCATCGTGATTATGGTTGTTGTCCGGCCTTTTTGAAAAACAATATAATATAACAGTGTTTAATATATTATATTGTCAGGGCAGTAAAAACCCAGACCATGCTCCATGCAGGTTATGGTTTGGGGCTGCACAGCAGCAGGGAACAGATTTGCGTTTTATGTAAATCCTTGTAACCTTGCAAAAAGCTTCTGAAAACACGGCAAGAACATGGAATATTTTTTGCCCATATGTTTGAATTGTTAAAATTTATAAAAATAGAATATCAGGGAGAAGACGTCATATGTCCTTAACTGTGCGTTCCGTTGCAGTGTTTTGTGGCTCCCGGATGGGGGACAAACCAGTTTATCGCCAGACAGCCGAACTGGCTGGCAAAACACTGGCCGAAAAAAATATTCGACTGATTTATGGTGGTGGAGCCAATGGGCTCATGGGTGTAGTGGCGGATGCCGTAATCAAATCCGGTGGGGCTGTTACCGGGGTTATTCCCGAGTTTTTAAAAACCCGTGAGCGGATGCATGATCAGGTTTCCGAACTGATCGTTACGGATTCCATGCATGCACGTAAGCAGATCATGTTTGCTCAGGCCGATGCATTCTGGATTCTTCCCGGTGGATTTGGCACTTTTGACGAAACAATGGAAATTCTGACATGGAAGCAACTGGGCCAGCATAAAAAACCCATTCTTCTGGTTAATGTGGATGGGTGGGGCGATGCCATGGTCGCCATGCTGGATATAGCGGTCAGTCAGGGTTTTGCTTCAGCCGAGGCACGGGCTCTTTTTCAGGTTGTTCCGGATGTATCGGCGGCTCTGGCCTGTTCCATCCTGTCTGATCAGGTGAACGATCTGCCTATGTCCGCCCTTTAAGCCTAGGGGTTTATGCATTTCCTCTCTTGCTTATACAGCAAGAGAGATGTATAGCGCATTCAGCCATTACGGAGTGTAGCTCAGCCTGGTAGAGCACTGTGTTCGGGACGCAGGGGCCGGAGGTTCGAATCCTCTCACTCCGACCATGGCTTTTCCTGAAAAAATAAATTTTCCCTTTTGGGGGAAGTCATACGGCGCTCTGTTTTTGTTGGTCAAAAACATTGAGGCTGTTTTGCAGAGCCATGCCTGTTTTATCTGCCTCTGTCACAGGGGATTGTCAGATAAAACATTGGAAAATACTGTGCAGTTCATGAAAAAAGCCCCTGATGTTCCAAACGGGTATCAGTGGCTTTTGTTTGTCAGTCAGCCTATTCAGGCTCGTTTGGCAACTGCTGTGTAATGCCCATCCACCACAGCATTGGCGGCAAAAAGGTTGGGCTGTACATCATGTACCTGTCCGACCAGAAGGTTCTCCCAGCGGCGCATATCTGCCTGCCGGTCGGCCTGAATACCCTTGTTGAGTTCTTCAAACTGCAATGCGGCAAAAGATCCCAGAACAATGCTGGAAACAAAAGCCGCGCTGGCTACCAGACCGGGGAGCGAGAAAGCGTAGTCCGACCATTGTTCGGACTCTGGCAGGGATTGCCACAAAAAATGCGACAGGGCGGAATTGTCGGTAAAATCCTGCCAATGCACGGCCAAGCCTGCGTGGAAAACCGAAAATTTGAGTCCGCACGTCATAAAAATAAAAGTGGAGCAGATAGCAAGGCTCAGGGCTGCGAGCCAGAGCGATACGAATGTTGCTTTTTTCCATGCCATGTTTCCGGCCTCCTAATTTTGGGTTTGTTAGGGGGCAAAAGCGGAACGGTGTATGGAGACACCCCGCTTTCTCCATTGCTTAAACAGTATATCAGGCATTCAATAAATGCAAGGCAAATCGTGCGTCATCAGCTTTTCTGACATACCAAAAAAGATGGTAACGCATGCTGGAAAGCCTTCCCGATCATGCCCATTTTTAGGACATGTTTTTCTTGTCTGCTAACCAACAGGCAAGAGTGGGGGACGTTGGAATGAAGCAGACAAGTAAAATAAAGATAGGCCTGTTAGCCATGCTGCTGGCGGGGGCTAATCTTTCTGTCACCCATGCTTTTGCGCAGCATGGTGGTGGGCATTTTGGTGGTGGTCCCGGTGGGGGCGGCCATTTTGGTGGACCAGGTGGTGGTGGTGGCTGGCATGGCGGTGGCCCCGGTGGCTGGGGTGGCGGAGGCGGTTGGCGCGGCGGTGGCCCCAGAGGATGGGGAGGCGGCTGGGGTGGTTATTACGGCGGCTGGGGCTACCCATACTATTACGGTGGATACGGTGGATACGGTGGATACGGGGGGTATGGCGGATATGGTGGCTGGAACCCGTATTGGGGTAACCCATACTGGAGCCCCTACTGGGCAGGTTGGGGCTGGGGGTGGTCCATGCCATACGCGTATGGTCGTATGGCTGACGTAGAGGCATATGGTGGTGCCTACCCACAGTATGATCAGGCACCGCCTCCACCCACGCCAGATGGAGCCCCGGTGCAACAGGGAACAGGCCAGAGCTATTATGCGCCGCCATCCTATTATGCCAGTCCTGACTATGGGCAGTATCCGGCAACAGGCCCGGGCCAGCCTCCGCCGCGTACAATGCAGGGGAGCGATGGCACCGCAATGTTCAATTGCAAAGATGGTTATTTTTACAACAATTTAACGCAGAACTGCGATAAGCGCTAAGATCATAACCCTTGGTTGCCTTACCTTGTTGGGGTTTGGCAACCAAGGGCCGTGTTCAGGCCTTTGTGGGCAGCTCCACGCCTTCAAGCTCCAGCAGCCATATTTTATCGTCTACGCCACCATCCCCCGAATACCCACCAAGACCATTCCGTGCCAATACACGGTGGCATGGAATCAATACGGGAATAGGGTTACGGCCAACTGCCTGCCCCACGGATTGGGGGCTACCTCCAACTTTTTGCGCCAGTTCGCCATATGTTATGGTCGCACCTACTGGAATACTCTGCAAAAAAGCCCAGATTTTTTTCTGGTATGCAGTGCCGTAAGGTTCCAGAGGAAAGGGGAATGCCCCCAGTGCCGAGGGGTCATCAAACCACTGGTCCAGCCATTCCCGTGCCTGGCAGAGTAGTGGCGTTTCGGTCTGGTCTCGGCCCCAGCCCCAATCCAGAGAAATGATTTTTCCATCTTCTTCAGACAGGGTAAGCGGTCCCAGAGGAGAATGAAGGGAAAGCTGGGGCATGGATCGGGCACTTTCTGGATAAAAACAAAGTGGAATGGCGCAAAAGCAGGCAAGGTGCAGCCTTATTGGCGGCATATACCCCATATAGTCCGTTTTTTATCATTTTTTAAATCTACGTTTGCGGACAAAACTGCACTAAAAACACTTTGTTATCGTGAACAGAACAGTAAGGAACAGAGCGCGGTGGGGTATCAGGGGGAAGACACTATTTTTGCTCTGTCTACAGGGGTGGAGCGCGCAGCCATTGCCGTTATGCGCGTGAGCGGCAAAGGCAGTGCGGACCTTCTGGTAAAGCTTTGCGGTTCACTCCCTCCGCCGCGCAAGGCGGTTTTGCGGCGTGTATGGCGGCAGGCAGATGTGCAGGATACCTTGCTGGACGAAGCCCTTGTGCTGTGGTTCCCCGGCCCCAAAAGCTACACGGGGGAGGACGGGTTTGAGCTGCATCTGCATGCGGGGTCCGCCATTATTCAGGCTGTAGCCCATGCCCTTGTGCTGGGTGGGGCGCGCCCGGCAGAAGCGGGTGAATTTACACGCAGGGCGTTTACCAATGGCCGGATGGATCTGGTGGAAGCCGAGGGCATAGCCGATCTTGTGGCGGCGGAAACAGAAAGCCAGCGTAGGCAGGCTCTGGCTCAAGCCAATGGCGCATTGAGCCGGGTTTACGAGGAATGGTCAGCGCGGCTGAAAAAGCTTCTGGCGTTTCAGGAAGCCCTGATAGATTTTCCCGATGAGGACCTTCCGCCCGAAGTTGAGGAGGAAATTCGCTCAGGCATCCGCCAGCTTATGGGGGAAATGCAGCAGCATATTGCAGATGGCCAGCGGGGCGAGCGTATCCGGCGGGGGGTGGTTTTTGCTATTACGGGACCACCCAATGCAGGGAAGTCGAGCCTGCTGAACTGGCTGGCCGAACGTGATGCCGCCATTGTTTCCCCCATTGCGGGTACAACGCGTGATGCGCTGGAAATTGTGGGGAGTCTGGCAGGGATCAAGGTAACGTTTGTCGATACCGCAGGCCTGCGTGAAACCGAGGATGAGATTGAAGCCGAAGGTGTGCGCCGCGCTTTGTTTCACGTGAAACAGGCAGACTGTGTTGTGCAGATGTTTGCTGCCTCCGATGTGCCCCAAAGTGTCTTCCCCGGTGCTTTGCTGGTTGGGAACAAGCTTGACTTGGCGGACCTTCCGGCAGAGGTAGAGGGCGTTCGCGTTATACCGGTCAGTCTTAAAAATGGTCAGGGGCTGGAGGCATTACGCCATATTTTGGAAGACAGGGTGCAGGCGTTAACGGCATCATCGACCGGCATGCCGTTGCTGACCCGCGCACGCCATAGCGCTGGTGTGCAGGATGCCTGTGCCAGTCTGGAGGAAGCTCTCCGGCAGGAATGGCCAGAAGTGCGGGGCGAGGAACTGCGGCTGGCCATGCGGGCTTTGGGGCGGTTAACCGGACATGTAGGGGTTGAGGAACTGCTGGATGCCATTTTTGGGCAGTTCTGTATTGGCAAATAAGAACATAGTGCAGGGCATGTGGGTATGATGGGGTCTTATGACGTGATTGTGGTAGGGGGCGGCCACGCGGGGTGCGAGGCCGCAGCCGCGGCCGCACGGTGTGGCGCCAGAACACTCCTGCTGACACATAATAAAAAGACGGTTGGCGCCATGTCCTGTAACCCTGCCATTGGGGGAATTGGCAAAGGCCATCTGGTGCGTGAGATAGATTCGCTGGACGGGTTAATGGGTCGTGCTGCGGACCGGGCGGGTATTCACTTCAAGCTCCTTAATCGTTCCAAAGGGCCAGCCGTGCAGGGGCCGCGTGCGCAGGCAGACCGCATGCTATACCGGCAGGCCATACAGGATTTGCTGGCCCAGACACCGGGGCTGGATATTGTGGAAGGTGCCGCAGCCGATCTGTTGTGCCGTGGCGATGGGCACGTCAGTGGTGTTGTGTGCGAGGATGGCAGGCAGTGGCAGGCCGGTGCCGTTGTGCTGACAACCGGCACATTTTTGGATGGCGTTATCCATATTGGGCACAAGTCACAACCCGCCGGACGCATAGGGGAGCAGCCAGCCATTGCTCTGGCGCAACGCCTGCGAGCCATGAACCTACGTATGGGTCGGTTAAAAACAGGGACCCCGGCAAGGCTGGAGCGTGACAGTATTGATTGGAGCGCGTTGGCTGAGGATAAAGGGGACGCAGTGCCCGAACCCTTCAGCCGGATGACGCAGGCTATTACCAACCCGCAAATGGTCTGTGGCATTACCGCTACCACGCCCCAAACGCATGATATTATTCGGGAACATCTGCACCTGTCCGCTGTGTATGGGGGAGGGATTTCCGGCCGTGGACCGCGTTATTGCCCATCGATCGAAGATAAGGTCGTCCGGTTTGCGGAAAAAACAAGTCATCAGATTTTCCTCGAACCCGAAGCCTTGCCCGAGCATGAAGGGGGCAATCTGGTTTACCCCAATGGTATATCCACCAGCCTGCCGGCCCATGTGCAGGACGCCATGATCCATACCATTCCCGGTCTGGAGCGCGCGGTGATCGCGCAGTATGGTTACGCGGTGGAGTATGACTATGTAGACCCGCGTGAGCTAACAACCTCGCTCGAACTGCGCCAGTGCCCCGGCCTGTTTTTGGCAGGTCAGATCAACGGAACAACAGGGTATGAGGAGGCCGGGGCGCAGGGGCTTCTGGCGGGGGTTAATGCGGCTCGGTGTGCTGGTGGTCAAGCACCAGTCAGTCTGGACCGGGGTAAGGCGTATATTGGCGTTATGGTCGACGACCTGACAACTCAGGGCGTGAGCGAACCCTACCGTATGTTTACATCCCGTGCGGAATACAGGCTGACCTTGCGAGCGGATAATGCCGATATTCGTCTGACACAACTTGGTATGAACTGGGGGTGTGTGGGCGCGCAGCGTAAGGCAGCCTTTGAGCAGGAACTGGCGGAAATTAACGCAGCAACAGAGCGCGCCGGAACCGAAGCATGGCAACCGCAGCAGCTTGCCAGCGTGGGTATGAAGGTCGCGCAGGATGGCCGGCGCAGGACCTTGCTGGAGGTTCTGGGGTATGGGGCAGACCTATCTGTTGTGGAGCATATTGCTCCATGGTTCCTTGGTGTGACTGAGCGTGTGCGCCAGTATGTTACCACGCAGGCACGTTACAGTGGTTACCTGACCCGCCAGAACAGGGAAATTAAACAACTGGAAGCCGAGACGGAAATCCGCTTTCCACCGCAAATGGATTTTGCAGGCATAGGTGGACTAAGTTCGGAAATGAAGGAAAGGCTGGCGCAGGCACAGCCGGAAAGTTTTAGTGCGGCACAGCGCATTCCCGGCATTACGCCATCAGCCCTCATGGCTATTTTGGCATATTTGCGCAAAGGTCAGGAGCATACTCATGCAGGCTGAACGTGTGACTGTTTCACGTGAAACAGAAGAGCGTTTGCAGGCCTATATGGCTTTGCTCCAAAAATGGAACGAGCGGATTAATCTGGTTTCCCCCAAGGATATGGATAACCTGTGGGAGCGGCATATTCTGGATAGTCTCCAGCTTGTACCTTTGGTAAAAGGGCGCGAGCGATTTGTGGATATGGGGTCGGGTGGTGGTTTTCCCGGCATAGTGGTTGGCATTGCGGCCAATATTCCGGGTGTACTGATCGAATCGGATCAGCGGAAATCTGCCTTTTTGCGTGAGGCCGCCAGAATAACGGGCACGCAACTGACCATTCTGCCTTGTCGGCTGGACAAGGCCGATGTTGCTCCGGCTCCAGTGGTTACAGCGCGTGCGCTGGCTCCGCTGGACAAGTTGCTGACATGGGCGCGCCCGTTATTGGAACCTGATGGTGTTGGCCTGTTCTTAAAGGGACGTCAGGCTGAACAGGAAATTGAGGAAGCGGCAAAGACCTGGAAGTTTGATGTCCGGTCATGGCCAAGCAAGACAAGCCCCGATGGTGTTATTCTGGAAGTGAGTAATTTTAATCGTGCAGAAGGCTAACAAGAACAGAAAAGACTGCTGCATTCTAGCAGTAGCAAACCAGAAAGGTGGGGTGGGTAAAACAACCACCGCCATTAATCTGGCAGCAGCTCTGGCAGCCGATGGCGCTCGTGTTGTGCTTCTGGATCTGGACCCGCAGGGCAATGCCTCCACCGGCGTTGGCGTCAGCTACGATGCCAGAAAAGGAGGTGCTTATGCTCTGCTTATGCATGAAAAAGCAGCACAGGAAATTCTACAATCCACCGAGATTGAAAACCTGTCTGTCATAGCGGCCAATACGGAGCTGGTCGGGGCTGAGATCGAACTGGTTGAGACTCAGGGCCGCGAATACAGGCTGCGCGAGGCGCTGGAGCCACTGGCACAGCAGGCTGACTATATTATTATTGACTGCCCCCCCAGCCTTGGCCTGCTGACCCTGAACGCGCTTGTGGCCGCCCATGGTGTGCTGGCCCCGTTGCAGTGCGAATTTTTTGCGCTCGAAGGTTTGGGGCATCTGGTCAAAACGATTGGTCATGTAACCAAAAACCTCAATCCCGGTCTCAAGGTCGCGGGTATCGTGCTGACCATGTATGACAAGCGCAACAATCTGTCTGAACTGGTTGCCGCGGATGCACGCAGCTTTTTTGGTGATGATGTGCTTGAGACCATTATTCCCAGAAATATTCGTATTTCCGAGGCACAAAGCCACGGCCTGCCGGTCATGACCTACGACCCCCGTGCAACCGGGGCCACGGCTTATCAGGCGCTTGCCGCCGAAATTATGAGGAGAACGGCATGAGCGCCCCCCCACGGAGCAAATCTGTGCCCCGCCCTAAACTGGGCCGGGGACTTGCCGCGTTGCTGGGGGAGGCTGCAGGAGTCTCCGCTAGTGGCAAAGGAACTGATTCTGAACAAAAAGGTGGTGCGGTGAGCGTTCTTCCGGTGGAAGCTCTTGTGGCCGGGCCTTTTCAGCCACGGCAGGATATGGAACCTGCGGCACTGGAGGAATTGGCGGATTCCATTCGTGCTCGTGGCATACTGCAACCCATTCTGGTGCGTCCTGATCCGAATAAAAAAGGACAGTACCAGATTATTGCAGGTGAGCGGCGGTGGCGGGCAGCGCAACTCGCCCAGTGCCACGAGGTGCCTGTGCATGTGCGTGACCTGAGCGAAGCCGACGCCATGGCCGCAGCACTGGTCGAAAATCTCCAGCGCTCGGACCTTAATCCGGTGGAAGAGGCGGAAGGTTTTAACCGCCTGATGGATGACTACAGCCTGACGCAGGAAGATCTGGCCAAAGCCATTGGCAAGTCCCGGCCACATGTTGCCAACACGCTACGGCTGCTCAAACTGCCAGATGCGGTTCGGGCAGAGCTTAAAAAAGGAACACTCTCCGCAGGGCATGCAAGAGCATTGCTGCCGCACCCTAACCCCATAGAAGCTGCGGCCGAAGTTATTGCCAAAGGTCTGTCTGTCCGTCAGACAGAAGCACTGGTGCAAAAAGCACTGGAGCAGCAGAATGGTAAACCCGTTGCAAAAGAGAAAAAACCTCAAAATCCGGAAATTGCAGCCCTTGAGCGTGATCTAGCAAGTCGGCTGGGGCTGAAAGTCGCGGTTAATTTTGATGGGCGCAAAGGGGGCTCTCTGGAAATCCACTACAAAAGCCTCGATCAACTGGATACCGTTCTTGCTTTGTTAAAATCCTGAATTTTCAGGCTTGTGCTTGTGAAAAAGAGGTGGTAAAAAGCCTCCACTTCAGCCCAATTGGCTGTTGGGGTGCATAGCTCAGTTGGTAGAGCAGCTGACTCTTAATCAGCGGGTCCAAGGTTCGAGCCCTTGTGCACCCACCAAGCTTTTCCTTAGCTTTCGGTGGTTTTTAGGTTTCAGGCTGGCAGGGTTGTCCTGCCTTCCGGCGTCAATCCGGAGCCATTTTGAAACCGCGTTTTCTGAGTTGGCATGGGCAGGGTTCTTTCCCACCACCAGTCTATTTCCACAAAATCCTGACGGCTTTTCCATCTTCCAGCCATATGTGTGTCTTCTGGTTGCAGTTTTGCAGATGCAAAAATTTGCCCATGGCGCGGTCTTGGCGTTTATGGCTGCATGAGGTGCCGGTGGAAGAATTCAGGCAGGGCAGCCAGCCCAATGTCATTTAACGGCATGTAGAAATGGCGATTCCTACAATCATAATGGCAATCCCTAGTATATTCATGGGGATAATACGTTCATTCAGGAAAAGGGCAGAAAGAAGAGGCACATAAAATAAGCTATTTCTATGAACACCATGCTGTCTGCCACAGTCACCATTGTGGAATGGTATTTATACATCACAGGATAAGGTCAAATAATGAACAATAGGAATATATAACCTTACCAGTAACGTGAGGATAACGTGCTATACAGCGTATAAAGAGAATATAGCATAAATAGAGTGAGAAGAATCCGCATCAGGCATGGCTTGGCCAAAACAGGGGAGGCTTCCAAAGGGGAGGTGCCTTTGGGCAAAAATGTTGGACACAATGCCAGAATCATGAATAGCGGAATAAAATAACGCCCCTGTAGGCCAAAAACATAAGTGGCTCCAGCGGGGCTAAAGGTCAGATAAAGTGCCATAAAGATGCCTTCAGTGGTGATCAGAAAAATCCCAAGAAGAAGACTCGTTTTGATAAGAAATTCTTTGTTGCAGACGGAACTTATTCTGCCAAAAAACGGCCACATAAAAGAAAGGAGGAGAGCAATCTCTCCCCACAAATAGAATTTTTTGGGGAGCTTGACGTACCCCTAGCCCAGCATTCCCATAACCTGTCGGAACAGGTGCCCGGACTTAAGCCGTATGGTGGTCAAAGTCACTTGAATGACTTTGGTTGGCGCATGCAGAAGGGAGTGTAACTGTTCGGAGGAAGACACTCCGGGTAACCCAGGGAGGGGAACGGAAGAATGGCGCTGAAGCACTGCCCACAACAGGAAAACTGCCATTGCCCCCCCCTAGAATGTAGAAAGGTTTTTTCCATTCTTTTGAGGAGCAGATAAAAAAGGGAAGGCAGATAAAAGAAAGGCAGGGGATTTTGGCAGCCGCAATACAGCCCAAAGCCAGTGACAGACTGACAACAAGCCTGTTATCCCAATTGACCGTAGTTTTTTTTGCAAACTGTAGCAAAATGCTGACAGCTAAAGCCGTTAGCCCCAGCACAAAACCATCTTGGGAGCAGGATGCTTCCAGACTGACGCATGCGGGCATGGTTAAGAGAAGCAGGAGGAAAATCCCTGCATCCCCTGCGATCCAGAGTGCCAGAAGACCCAGACTGGTATTGATGACCAAACTGCCCATTCGTGCCAGATAAAAGGTGGCAAGCGGGTTGGCATTGAGTCTTTTGGCAACAAAAATGCCAGTAGCACCTCCCATGTAGGAGGTCGGTGGATAGATAACAGTATTGGGGATGTCGACAAAGGTCGGTAGGGTTGACCAAGGCATGTCAAATGCTTGTGCTAGCATTGTGCCTGTAATTTTTTCGCCTTTGTCAGGAAAAAAAGGGGCGAATGGTTTTGCAATTTCCGCTACGGTTGCAGGCAGATAAGCACCGCTCTGGGTAGCGGAAATACGTGTACCAACGAACCCACCCTGCGCAACTTGATAAGCCCGTGCAAAATGAGCAGGCTCATCTGGGACCAAAAAAGGAGGGGTCATAACAAGGCTCACCATCCCAGCAAACAACATGAAAATTCCATACAGAACAGTTAATGGAATATGCGCTATTTTTTTTGAAAAATATGAACAGTTCAAAGTCATCAAGGTGATGTTCCCATCCGTTCTGAGTGTTTTTAAGATACTATGTAATTTTATTTCTATTTTGAATAACTGATTATTGACATTATGATTTTCATATAAACAATTTATATTCGAAGGGTATGGTAACAATGCCGCATGGATGTATGATCATTCCGTGCCGATGCTCTGCATAAGATCTATAATATGCTTTTGTCTTTGTTTTCATAAGATATGCCTTTCAAGCGCTAAAATTCAGGCGGTCCAAGTGCGTGTTGTACTCTAGAAAATTCTAAAAAACATCTGTTATGCAGAGCCTGTATTTGTCAACCAGCATCCATGGAACAGGGTTGAGCTGTTCTAGGTAGGCCATGCGTCTGTTGGCTCTGTATAGGGTGGGACAACTCAGGCACTTTTGCTGTCCGTCTTACAAATGACCGCGTTTTGTTGTTCTTGGCCATTCCTGACTTTTAGGGGGCAGAACCGACTGCCTTTGTTTGAGCAAGATACGCGGATAAGGTCAGCTATCGGCCAGATACGCCCGGCTTATGGCGCTGTTATTCTGGCAAACAGAGTTCATGAGGTACGACCATGCGTTTTTCCCTCCTGCTGCTGTCCGCTTTGAGTGTGGCAACGCCTGCTCTGGCGGCGGAGTTTCCTGTGACTGCGCAATTCGCTGCCCAGCCAGCGTTTGCACCTGCCTACCATGGCATGAGCACTCTGCCTGCCTGGGTGTCGGAATTGAAGGCGACTTCGGTTCCGGTTGAAAAAACCAGCATTGACGGCAAGCCTTATCTGCTGGGGCATATGTGTAAGCCGCATGATTGCGCCGCATATCAGTTGGAAGTGCTGTTCACCCCCGATGGCCGCAAGGCATGGGGCTTTCTGTCGGTTGTGAGCAATGGCGGGTTGTACCAGATGCCGCTAGGCGACCCATCTGCTCCGGTGCTGGCGGCGCTCCGCTCGGCCTATGCGACCAACAACCCGGATCATCCCGGCAACACTGTGGGTAACACTGGCAAAACAGACCCGGCCACCCCATAAAGTAGGGTATGACGGGTTTTCAAAATGACCTTTTCCCACGGCGGGCCGTTGTGCCACAGGCGACAGTACCTGCGGAGTTGTGGGAAAAACTGGCACGTTCGGCGTTCAGGCAGAGGTTTCATCTGAACGCGCAGGATATGACGTATTTGCGGGAAAAAGGTCTGCCTCTGGTGCTGGAACACGGGCAGGACTTTATTGCCCGGCGGCTGGCACCGTCTTTGCCGCTCAAGGACGGGCGGCAGACACCATGGAAAGGGCACCCGGTTTTTGTAGCCCAGCATGCCACGGGTACGTGTTGCCGCTCATGTCTGGCCAAATGGCACGCTTTGCCATCTGGCCGCCGCCTGAGTGAGGCAGAGCAGGACTATGTTCTCAGCGTGCTGGCGCAATGGCTGGCAAGGGAACTGGAACAGCCCCGAGAGCTACAGCCTGCCCGCAAAACCGGCAAACCCAGAGGGAATCAGGCTCCGGGGGCGGAAGGCTGACGGTCCATTAGCAGAGACGTCACAGCTTTTTTGAACGGGGAGAACCTGTCCGCCATACGCAGGCATCCTTCACGGATCTGGCGGAAGGGCGGGCCGTCGTGGGTGTAGAGCGAGGCAATACCGTTGGTTCCGGCAAACAGAAGAGCCGTTGCCTTGCGGTGCTGGCGCTCGAACGTACGCAGGGCTGCGGGGGAGCCTGCATCACCGTCTTTGGCAACAGCGGCCAGAACCTGCCGGGCCAGTGTTTCCTGCCCCTTCAGGCCCAGATTAAACCCGTGTGCCGTAATGGGGTGCATGCCAACGGCCGCATCCCCC
Source organism: Acetobacter lambici (assembly GCF_011516885.1). Lineage (GTDB taxonomy): Bacteria > Pseudomonadota > Alphaproteobacteria > Acetobacterales > Acetobacteraceae > Acetobacter > Acetobacter lambici. The sequence continues at coordinate 68,728 of NZ_WOTD01000005.1, forward strand.
ACCAGAGCCAGCCTGCGGGCAGTAAACCTATGCGCGTAAACGCCTTTAAGCGGGTAGACGTGGCGGGTACTGACCAGCCGCATGGCGCCAAGGCGGTTGCCCACGCGGCGCATGATTTCGGCATTAAATGCCTCTCGCGGCATGTGGGCCAGAGCTTCGATCTCCTGCGGTGGCAGGGTCAGTACAAGGGAGGAGGCCATGCCGTTAACGGGGAGCAGGGCGATTGTCTGCCCTTCATCAAACCATTGCAGGGCCACATTGTGGTGGGGGGATTCGTGCGCCATGCGACAGACCATCATGGATTTGCCAAAATCATGCACAATGGCGCCAATGCCCGCCCGTTGTCGGGTGGGGGAAAAACGTCCATCCGCCCCAACAACCAGCTTGGCGTTGACCTGCCCGCCATTATGGTGAACGGCGGCGTAGTCCTGCCCCTGCCGAATGGTCTGCACGGCTGTGCCGGGCAGCAGGGTAATGTTGGGCATGTGCTGTGCCGCAGCAAACAGGGCGCGGCGGATCTGGTTGTTGGAGACCAGCCAGCCTAGCGCATCCACCCCTTCGCCACGCGTGTCAAACGTGAGTGGGTGGCGGAAGCTGCCTGTTTCAATCCGTGCTTCCTTGAGCGGGCAGATAACCGCCTGTGGAATATGGGACCATGCCCCCGCCTGTTCGAGCAGACGCACGGAGTGGTGGGTCAGGGCGATCTCGCGCCCGTCAAAGCCGGGTTCGGCCCATGTATCAAGCGGGGCGCGCTCCATAACGGTTACCGAAAGACCGCCACGCGCCATAAGCAGGGCTGTGGCCAGCCCGACCGGACCTCCACCAATAACCGCAACATCTGCGAGTTGTATGTCGGACATGGGTGTTAGTCCTTGTCTGCGCCAAAGGTTACGGGCTGGCCGTGCCAGCGCGCGGTAAACAGGGCCGGGTCTGCCCGCTTGGGTGTGTGGGGCGTACCCTCGGGCGTGCCTACAAACAGAAAGCCCGCCAGCCGGGTAACACCCAGATCAGCCGCCAGAACGGCATCATCCACCAATGCGCCAGACACCCACACACCGCCAAAGCCTGTGGCGTGCAGGGCGTTAAGAATGTTCATGGCCCCCGCGGCCACGCACATTTCCTGCTCCCAGAGCGGAATTTTGTGAGCGGGGTGCAGGTGCATGCCCAACGCAATGATCATGGGCATGGTGGCAAAGCGGGAACGGCGTTTTTCAATTTTGGCGGCGGGGGCATCGGGCTCCACGCGCGCCATGGAGGCCACAATGCGCTCGGCCAGTGCGGGGCGGTCCGCTCCTTCGATCACAACATAGCGCCACGGCTGAACACGCCCATGGTCGGGTGCGCGCATGGCTGTGGCCAGAATGACCATCAACTGCTCCGGTGCCGGTGCGGGAGTTTGCAGCCGGTCGGTGGATGCGCGGGAGAGAAGCATGTCCATAGGCGTCATGATCGGGTGCCTTTATTGCAAAAGGAAGCGTTACGCGGCGTTATTGGGGAAACGCCGGAAGTGGCCCACCCCCCATAAGATGCAGATGAAAATGCGGGACTTCCTGCCCCGAATTGGTGCCTGCGTTGGTGATCAGCCGGTAGCCGTTTTCTTCCAGCCCCAGCGTATGGGCGATCTGCCCGGCCGAGCGCATGACTTCGGCAATTTCTTCGGCCGGGGCGGTCTTGCTGAAATCCATGAAGGAGACATACGGCTTTTTGGGAATGATCAGCACATGCACGGGGGCTTTGGGGGCTATGTCCTCAAAGGCCAGAACCCATTCGTTTTCAAAAACAGGTTTGCATGGAATTTCGCCGCGCAGGATTTTGGCAAAAATATTCTGCTGGTCGTATGGGCCTTTGCCGGTCACAGCCATGGTAGGGTCAGTCCTGTTTTGTTGCGTCTGGTGTGGTCACGTCCGGTGTTGTCAGGGACGGCTTGGGGCGGGAGGCTTTTTCGGCAATGCCGCTTGTGCCTTCGCGCCGGGCCAGTTCGGCCCAGACCTCGTCAGGGGTAATGCCTGCATTCACCCACATGACAATCAGGTGGTAGAGCACATCCGCACTTTCCCCCACTAGCAGGTTGGTGCGGCCAGCCACGGCCTCGATCAGGCACTCCACGGCTTCCTCACCAAATTTCTGGGCGATCTTGTATGTCCCGCGTGAGAGCAGGCGGGCTGAATGGCTGACCGAAGGATCTGCGTTCTTGCGGCTTTGCACAACATCATACAGCCGGTTCAGCACGGAGGCGTCAGCCTCATCGGACAGGGTGGGCAGGTCCTGAGTTTCCGCCACCTTGGTTTTTTTGGCCTTGATGGTTTTGGTCTCGGCTTTGATGGTGGCTTTGGACGGAGCTTTTTTGATCATGACGTCTGACTGACCTGAAAAGGAGCGGGGGAGGGGCGGACCGGCAGCCCGGCATCGGTCAAAGCCTGTTTGACCTGCGCAACCGTAAACTGCCCAAAATGGAAAACACTGGCGGCCAGTAGCCCGGTGGCTCCGGCCTTGGCACCTTCTACAAAATGTTCAAGCGTGCCAACGCCGCCAGAGGCCACAATCGGCAGGCGCACGGCCTGTGTTGCCGCGCGCAGCAGGTCCAGATCAAACCCGCTGCCCGTGCCGTCGCGGTCCATGGAGGTCAGCAGGATTTCGCCCGCACCGCGTTCGGCGGCCTGTTTGCACCAGTCTATGGCGTCCATGCCTGTGGGGGTGCGCCCGCCATGGGTGAACACCTCCCACTTGCCCGGAGCACTCTGGCGTGCATCCACGGCCACCACAACACACTGGCTACCAAACTTGCGCGCGGCCTCGCTGATCAGGTCCGGGCGGGAGACGGCGGCCGAGTTCATGGCGCATTTGTCCGCACCAGCCAGCAGCAGGCGGCGCATGTCGTCCGTTGTGCGCACGCCCCCGCCCACGGTCAGGGGCAGAAAGATTTTTTCCGCCGTTCTGCTGACCACGTCCAGAATGGTGTCACGGTTTTCGTGGCTGGCGGTAATGTCCAGAAAAGTCAGTTCATCAGCCCCGGCGGCATCGTACACGGCGGCCTGTTCAACCGGATCGCCCGCATCACGCAGGGAGACAAAGTTGACCCCCTTGACCACCCGGCCATTTTTAACGTCCAGACAGGGAATAACGCGTAGCTTCAGCATCCGCTCAGCACTCGCAGGGCTTGCTTGGGGTCAATGCGGCCATCATACAGCGCGCGACCAACAATAACACCTTCTATGCCCGGTGTGGTGTTGGCCGCCGTGCGCAGGGCTGCAAGGTGATCAATGCCGCCAACGCCCCCGCTGGCAATAACGGGAATGGACACTGTGTTGGCCAGTGCCACGGTCTGTTCGATATCCAGCCCCTCAAGCATGCCATCCCGGCTGATTTCGGTAAAAATAATTGCGCTCACACCAGCGTCCTGCATACGCAGGGCAAGGTCGGTTGCCTGCATGTCGGAGACTTCGGCCCAGCCTTCGGTCGCCACAAGGCCGGAGCGTGCATCAATCCCCGCTACAATGCGACCGGGGAACGCCTTGCAGGCTTCGCGCACCAATGCGGGGTTTTTGACCGCGACCGAGCCCAGAATAACGCGGGTAATGCCAGCCTCCAGCCATGCGGCAATGGCGGCCATGTCGCGTAGGCCACCACCAAGCTGGACCGGCACATGGGCTGCGGCCAGAATGGAGCGCACGGCGTCCGTGTTGGCGGACGCTCCGGCAAACGCGCCGTTCAGGTCCACCACATGCAGCCATTCAAAACCAGCCGCCTGCCATGCCGTGGCCTGTGCGCCGGGGTTGTCGGAATAGACGGTTGCATCGTCCATCTCCCCACGGCGCAGGCGCACGCAGGCCCCGTTTTTCAGGTCGATGGCCGGGTACAGGGTTAGCGGGCGGGGGGGAGTGGGTGTGGTCATGGTGTGGAACTGGCTTCTTGTTCGTTACGGGTCTTGGCGGACTGTAAAGGCAGGGTATCATCCAGACATTTGGTCAGGAACAGCCCCGGTACGAGCTCGTCCCCCACCCGTGCGTAAAACGGGTGTTGGCCCCAGATGTGGAACCCGGTCTTTTTAAACAGGGCAATGGCGGCGGTCTGGGTTTGCAGCACATCCACGTTGAGAACCCTGAACCCCATGTTGCGCGCGGCGTTTTCCACCTCCTGCAACAAGGCAGCCCCCAGCCCCCGCTCGCGTGCATAGGGGGCAACAAACAGATGGGCCAGGGTGATGCACATGGCCTGCAATTCGTTATTGCGCGGGGCGCGAATTAGCTGCGCGCCACCCACAATAACCCCATCCAGCCGGATGGCGAACAGCATGCGCTCGGGTACGAGCAGCAGGCCCCGAAAATAACGTTCGAGCACCTGCCGCCCCTGTGGCTGCAACCAGCCAAACCCGCCTCCGTCCAGAATGGCGGCATCCACGGACTCGCACAGGGCCTGAAGGTCGTCTTCCTCCAGCGAGAGAATACGTTGAACGCGGGGCACGCGGGACATCAGAATGTGGCTTCCGGTTGCCATGCAAGAAAGTTTGCAAGGATTTTTAGCCCCACGGTCTGGCTTTTTTCCACATGGAACTGTGTCCCCGCCACGTTTGCGCGGCAGACAATGGCAGGCACGCTGCCACCATAGTCCGCACTGGCGAGCAGCACGTCATCGGTGGTGTTGCGCAGGGCGTAGGAGTGTACAAAATAGCCGTGGGGTGCCGGGCCAAGCCCCTGCGTGAGCGGGTGGGGCCTGTGGAGGTCCAGTTCGTTCCAGCCCATCTGGGGCAGGCGCAGGCCGGGGGCGTCCATGGGGGCGATTTCACCTGCAATCCAGCCAAACCCCTCCGTTACCCCATGCTCAAGACCGCGCTCGGCCATAAGCTGCATGCCAACGCAGATCCCCAGAAAAGGTGTACCTTTTGCTACGGCCTGCAAAATGGAGTCCTTGAGCCCAGCAATGGCCTCCAGCCCATGTGCGCAGTCTGCAAAGGCGCCTTGGCCGGGCAGAATAATGCGGTCCGCGCGCCGGACTTCGGCGGGTTCGTTGGTAATGATAACGGAAGCGTTGAGACCCGAAAGCTCGGCAGCACGCATGGCAGCGCGCGCGGCGGAGGCCAGGTTGCCTCCTTCGTAATCAACAACAGCAATGGAGAGAGGCTGGGCCATAAAACCCTCTTGGTTCTGATCCTGCGGAAAACCCTGCTATCTGCCCGCATGCGGGCAAAAACAAGGCCGGTTGTCTGTCTGGCCTACCCCCATGTTCAGACCCGAACATGGTTGGATCACATATGCCGCCAGCTGGTTTACAGCACGCCCTTGGTGGACGGAATGGCCCCAAGAGCGCGTGGGTCCGGCTCTACCGCCATGCGCAGTGCGCGGGCAAGAGCCTTGAACGCGGCCTCGGCAATATGGTGGCAGTTTTTACCCGCCCGCTGGTTCAGGTGCAGGGTCAGCATGGCGGACATGGCGAATGCCCTAAAAAATTCTTCCACCAGTTCCGTGTCCAGCCCGCCAATACGGTCGCGGTCGAAGGTGGCCTCAAACGTCAGGAACGGACGGCCGGAAAGGTCGACCACCGCCTCGCACAATGCCTCGTCCAGCGGCACAAGGGCCGAGCCAAACCGGCGCACGCCACGCTTGTCGCCCAGTGCCTGCCGCATGGCCTGCCCTAGTGCAATGCCGGTATCTTCCACCGTATGATGGCCATCAATATGCAGGTCACCCTTGACCGTTATGTCCAGATCGAACAGGCCATGCTTGGCCAGAGCGGTCAGCATATGGTCAAAAAAGCCGATACCGGTTTCAACCCGAGCCTTGCCAGTCCCGTCCAGAGTCAGGGCAATGGCAATATCGGTTTCGCTGGTAACGCGGTGAACTGTGGCGTGGCGCGATGTTGTCATGGTCCCAGCTTATAGCCCAAGACCGGGCACAATGCCATTCCACCAGCGGGGGGCAGTTTCAGGCTTCGGGCACATGGTCTTCCAGTTCCTTCAGCCACAGGGTTGCATTGCCATCAGCCGGGGCGCGCCAGTCCCCACGGGGGGAAAGACTCCCCCCCGCCATGACCTTGGGACCATTGGGCATGGCCGAACGCTTGAACTGGCTGGTGGTAAAGAACCGGAACATAAAAACCTTCAGCCATTTGCGAATGACCGGCAGCCCGTAGCTTTTATGGTCGTGCGGCAAAAAGCCCGGTGGCCATGCGCCCTGTGCTGCATCCCGCCATGCCTGTTCGGCCATAAAGGCTATGCGGGCAGGACCAAAGCCGTGGCGCAGGACGTAATAAAGTGTGAAGTCGTGCAGGGCGTATGGCCCGATTGTGTCCTCCGTGCTCTGGCTGGCCCCCGCGGTGGCGGGGATGAGTTCGGGAGATATCTCGGTCGCCAGCACGGTGCGCAGTACGGTGCAGACATCGGCCGGGAAGTGGCCTGAGGCAATGCACCAGCGGATCAGGTGCTGGATCAGGGTTTTGGGCAGGCCCGCATTAACGTTGTAATGCGCCATCTGGTCGCCCACGCCGTAGGTGCACCACCCCAGCGCAAGCTCCGACAGGTCACCCGTGCCAATAACAATACCGTTGTGCTGGTTGGCCAACCGGAACAGAAAATCCGTGCGCAATCCGGCCTGCACATTTTCGAATGTAATGTCATGCACGGGCTCACCTCTGGCAAAGGGGTGGTCCATGGTCTGGAGCATAAGGGTTGCGGCGGGGCGGATGTCCAGCGTTGCGCGCGTAATGCCCAGATGCGCCATCAGGGCGTTTGCACTGGCCAGTGTCTGCTCCGTGGTGCCAAAGCCGGGCATGGTGTAGCCTCGTATGGCGGTGCGGGGCCAGCCCAGTTCATCCGCCGTGCGCACGGCCACCAGCAGCGCATGGGTGGAATCCAGCCCACCGGATACGCCAATGACCATGCCTGCTGCCCGGCAACTTTTCAGGCGTTGTTTGAGGGCCGAAACCTGAATGGTAAAGGCCTCAAAACAATCCTGCTCCAGCCGAGTGGGATCTGCTGGCACAAAGGGAAAGCGCGAGAGCGGGCGCAGCAGCCCAAGGTCGGTTGCGGGTGGGGCGAGTGTAAATTCTATGGAGCGCCAGAGCGGGTCGGGGGTGCCGGTTGTGGCCGCGCAGTCCGCAAAGGAGCCAACCTGCGCGCGTTCGTGGCGGATGAGCGTGAGGTCAATATCGGCCACCACTGCGCGCGCACCGGAGGGAAAGCGCTCACTCTGAGCCAGCAGCACGCCGTTTTCAAAAATGGCGGTCTGGCCATCCCATGCCAGATCAGTCGTGGATTCACCCTCTCCCGCTGCCGCATACAGGTAAGCGGCCACGCACCGTGCAGACTGGGAGAGGCAGAGCATGGTGCGGGTACGGGCCTTGCCCACGGTAATATCGCTGGCCGACAGGTTGGCCAGAACCGTGGCTCCTGCCATGGCCTGCGCCGCAGAGGGAGGGGCAGGCACCCACATATCCTCGCAGATTTCCACCCCAAGGCAGAATCCCGGTATGTCGCGGGCTGTAAACAGAAGGTCCACGCCAAAGGGTACGCTCTGCCCGGCTACAGGCATGGTTTGGCCACGGATTTGCGCACCGGGTGCAAAATGCCGTTTTTCGTAAAATTCGCGGTAATTGGGCAGGTAGCTTTTGGGCACCACGCCAAGAATATGCCCCCGGTGCAGCACAACAGCACAATTATACAGGCTGTTCCTGTGGCGCAGGGGAGCGCCAACCACCACCACGGGCAGCAGGTCGGCGGTGGCCCGTGCCAGTGCCGCCAATGCCGTGTCCACGGCGTTTAACAGCGTGCTTTGCTGGAGCAGGTCCTCAATGGAATAACCGCTCAACCCCAGTTCGGGAAAAACACACAGGCCAACACCTTGCCCAGCGCAGGTTTGGGCTGTGGTTACAATCTGCTCAATGTTGGTATGCGGGTCAGCAAGGGTGACGGGTGCCGTGCAGGCCGCCACGCGCACAAATCCCTGATGGTACAGAGATCGGAATAAGGACGTGGTCACGGCTTTCCTTCCTTGCCGGGGGGCGCATGGTTCTGTCTAGCAGGAGGGCAAAGTGGCCGCCAAGGGCTGGCAAAGTGCTGCTTTATGACAGATGCGTGCAGGGGCATGAAAAAAAAGCGGCTTTTTTGCATTTTCCCTCTTGCGCGATTGAGCGCTCCCCCATAAAAGGAGCCCATCTGATGCGGGCGTAGCTCAGGGGTAGAGCACAACCTTGCCAAGGTTGGGGTCGTGGGTTCGAATCCCATCGCCCGCTCCAGATTTTCCTTAGAAAATTTGGTTCGGTTAATGAATGTAGCCTACATTCATTATGCCATGAACACCACACCTTATGGTGTGTGACCACGCACATGCGTGGCCATTTCCGTTTTGTCCGGTCATGGTCTGCCCATGTGGTGGCAACGTCCTGTTGTGTCAGTTCCCTCCGTGTTGTGTGGTTTTTTAAGGGATGATGCTGCACCCGCCTGCGCAAGGCGGGGAAGGGAGTCCACAAAGGTAAAGTTTTATTTTACGCAATACGGAATACCTACAAAACAGAACACTGCGTTCAGTTCTGAGCGGTGGAGTCTTGCTGGCAGCGGGCTGTCGGATCAGTGTTTTGTCCAGTGCGTGTTTATGAAAATATGTTTTAAATAAAGTAATTTTTTTAAAATCATCACAACAGAAAAGCGGATTCGGGTCGGGTTTATGGCGGGAATGGAAGATATACAGAGGACTTCTATTCGTAGTAGAAATGATATGAGTTATGAATATTTTATGTAAATCCTTATACATATGAATGGCAGGGAATGCTGTAATAACGCAGGATCATGCTGTAACGCCCAAGGAAAAGAGCATGGATTCCCATGTGTGCCTGCAAGGCTAACCCGCCCTCCTGAGAGGAAGGATGTGTGTGTCTGCAAAGACACAGATTCTGTTTCTGCTGTTCCCATCGGCAGGAATCGAAAAAAGATATATTTTTTATGTTGGTAATTTTTAAAAAATATGACTACAAGCCGTAAAGCCTTTTAGGCATATTCGTTCAATAATTGTCATGTACAAAATTCTGTCTGAAAGGGAGCCAGTAACTCTATGAGCAAGGCCTTTATTGCAGCAGTGATCCAGGATTCGATCAATTGCACAGGGGTTGCCGCCAATCAGGCTGCGAATGACCTTATTGATGCCATTGTGGTCGAACTCAAGCGTGAAGGTGGGTTTACCCTGCCGTCTTTTGGCACGTTTACAGTTCGCAAAACCAAGGCCCGCAAGGCGCTGAACCCCCGCACGGGTGAGCCAGTCAAGGTCAAGGCTGGTAAAACAGTCCGTTTTAAAGCCAGCCCCAATCTTAAAAAAGCTGTCTGAAAAAACAAAGCGTTACTGGCTTTTCGGGCCGGGAACATAATGGAGCCGCGCCGGGTTTTTCGGTGCGGCTTTTTTATTGTTCCAGACCTATACAGTCTCGGTTGTAATATCTTCCAGTCGGTCCAGTTGGCGCAGGCCGGGGAACAGGCCCATCCACACGCCGGTTATGACCAGAGTGCCAATGCCCCCCAGCACAACCGCGGGAACAGGCCCCATAACGGCAGCCAGCATGCCACTTTCAAATTCGCCCAACTGGTTGGATGACCCGATAAACAGCATATTCACAGCCGAGACCCGGCCGCGCATTTCGTCCGGTGTTCCAAGCTGCACCAGCGCACCCCGTACCATAACGCTTACCACGTCCGCCCCGCCCAGAATCGCCAGCATCAGCACGGATACGGCAATGGAGTGGGAAAAACCGAACAGAATGGTGGCAACGCCAAAAACGGCCACGGCGGCAAACATCCATCGCCCGGCATGCCGCCCCAGCGGGTGGCGGGCCAGCACGGCAGCAACCAGTAAAGCACCAATGGCAGGGGCTGCCCGTAAAAGACCAAGCCCCCAAGGGCCTGCATGCAGAATATCCGTTGCAAATATGGGGAGCATGGCCGTAGCCCCACCCAACAATACGGCAAACAGATCAAGCGAGATGGCACCCAGCATTGTGGGTTTGCGGCGTAAAAAGGCAATGCCGCCAAATACAGCCGCCAAGGTGGCCCGCTGCCGGGGCCGTGCAGGGCTTGTTATGACCATGGACCATGTGGCCAGTGCAGCGACGGCAAAGCTGCACGCGCAAAGTGCGTAGCACACCCCCGCCCCCAGACCGTACAAAAGCCCGCCAAGGGATGGCCCGGCAATACTTGCGACCTGAAACAGCGAGGAAGACAGCGCTGTTGCGCGCGGGAACAGGGCCGGGGGCACAATGGAGGGCAAAAAGGTCTGCTGGGCGGGCATTTCAAACGCCTTGCAGGTGCCAAACACAGCGACCAGCCCATAGATCATGGTCGCATTCAACTGGTGTGTAAAAGAGGCATAGGCCATGAACGCCGCAGCCAGAAGTTCTATGGTCTGGCAGGTGATAACAATGCGCTGGCGGTTATGCTGGTCTGCCGCATGCCCGGCAGGAAAAATAAAGGCCACCATGGGCAGGAACTGCGCCAGCCCCACAAAGCCCAACGCCGCCGCACTATGGGTTAGCGCATAAACCTGCCAGCCAACAGCAACTCCCTGTACCTGCCCGGCAAAGGCGGACAAAGCCCGTGCCCCAATAACGGCCACCAGACCGGGGTGACGCAGGAGGGAGGGAGGAGCAGCAGGGGCATCAGGCATGACAGAAACTACGTTGTATCCAAGAGCAGAAAAAAGCGGCGTGTGTAAAAAGCGATCCGTCCGGGCCATGAATGCGCAGGACACCCCGCAGGGCTAATCAAAACACCGTATTGGCAAAAACAGTACCGCTATGGCCCTGTTCTGGTCGGACCGGACCTTGGGCGGAAAAAATACCGCCTTACCCTTCCGCCATGCCGGGAAGGGCCGCCGCCAATCGTAAGAGAAGGGGAAAAACAGGTTCTGGCTGGGGCGGGAGGATTCGAACCTCCGCATGGCGGAATCAAAATCCGCTGCCTTACCGCTTGGCTACGCCCCAATGGCCTGAACTGCCTGCGCCTCTTTTAAGCTAAACAGGGTTCGGTCGTAAAGGCCGCTTGTTGCTAAATTAGTGGTCCTGCGCCGATATTGTGGTGCTGGCAAAGCTTGCGTCCATATCCGCCACGTCATCCAGATCGGCCAGCCCGTCCTGATTGGCGTTTTCGTCTGTCCCGGTGGGGAACAGGCCAAACCGGCCCGCCTTGTCCAGTGCCTGATCAAGGGCGGCCATGGTGCTGCCCATATCCGGGCTTTCGTCTTTTTCCCACACGCGCAGGGTATGGGTCCATACCGCTACCAGCATGTTTACGCGCACAAAACCGAGCACGCCGCTGGCGTTCACTCCTGCGGCATCGGTCATCCAGCGCATGCTTTCCACCGTGGCGCCACCGAGCAGTATGGTCAGGGCCGGGTCCAAAGGCAGGCTGCGAAAGACCGACTGTAACCCACCACGATACTGCTGAAACACGTCCAGCCTGCGCATGAGCAGGTCAAACAGACGCTCGCGCACGGCACCACAGATCATGTCGTCCGCCAGAGCCACATCATCGGCCAGACGGCCCAGGCGGAGCAGAATACTGGCCTTGAGTGGAAAACGCCTCCGGGCCTCGGGCAGGGCCAGCCCCGCCTCACGGGCTGCCGCCAGCACGGTCACGGAGCCCCAGCCCCGGTCCTGAGCCAGTGTTAGGGCAGCCGAGACAAGGGCTGTGTCAAAGTCGTCATTATCCATATCAAAGACCTGTCGCATGAGCGGTAAGGAGCAGGGCGGGAACGGCACCTGAGAGAATGAGGAAAAAAAAGAGATTAGCTGGCCAACTCGCGGGCGCGGTGCACGGCGGCGGCAATGGCCGCGGAGGTTGTGGCGGGCCAAGCCTGCGGGGCCATCATAATTTTGAGTGCTTCAGCCGTGGTGCCACCGGGGCTGGTAACGTTGCGGCGCAGTTCTGCCGCATCAGTGGGCAGGGTATGCAGCATGCAGCCCGCGCCATACAGGGTGCCACGGGCCAGCTTGCGGGCGACCTCGGCTGGCAGGCCCTGCTCGACCCCTGCTTTTTCCAGCAGTTCGGCCATTAAAAACACATAGGCCGGACCACTGCCGGAAATGGCGGCAACGGAGTCGATCAGTCCTTCCTCCTCCACCCACACGGTCTCGCCCACGGCTTTGAGCAGCGCGTCGCAATGGGCTTTCTGTTCGGTGGTGGCGTTGGGGGGGGCGTATAGTCCGCTCATGCCCGCACCCAGCGCGCAGGGTGTGTTGGGCATGGAGCGGATAATAACCGGATTGGCCTGTGCGTTGGCCTGCACACAGGTTGCGTGCAGGCTGGCAATGGTGCGCCCGGCCATGACGGAAAGCAGCGTTGCCTGCCCAAAACGCTGGGCCAGTTCCGCCAGAACCGGGTTGGCCTTCTGCGGTTTGACCGCGACAATAATAACATCTGGCGCAAAATCCGCCGGAACGTCCTGTATGGCCCGCACAACGCGGTGGGGGGCGGGCAGGTCCGCCATATGGCGGTCAATAATGACGGAGGGTGCCAGACCGGCACCAAGCCAGCCCTCAAGCATGGCACCACCCATTTTGCCGCACCCGACAAGCAGAATGGAGGGAAGGGGGAAATGCTTGGTCATGGTCATGCCTCTCCGTGGCAGTCCAGCATGGCCGAGGCCAGCGCATCCGCTGCACTCAGCCCGCCAGTCAGGAAAAAGCGCAGGGCGGGGTAAAAACGCTCACACTCGGTCAGGGCGATGTCGATCATGTCTTCAAAGATGTCGGTCGCGGTTTCCGTGCCGCGCAGGAGCAGGGCGTGGCGGAACAGCAGCACCCCATCCTCCGTATCCACGCTAAAGTGGCCAACCCAGACCTGTTCGTTGGCAAGGCCGATCAGTTCGTACAGGGCCAGACGCATGTCCGGGCTTACGCGCAGGTCAAAGGCGCAGGTGAACAGAATGGTGCCCAGCTCGGCCGACCACGAAAAGAACAATCCGTAGTCGCACCATCTGGCCGGGGCTTCGGCCGCCATTTCGGTCGGGGTGCAGCGGTCAAAGGTCCACCCATGCCCGGCAATGACCTGTTCCATCAGGTCCAGCGGGTTGGTGGGTGGGGTGGTGGAGCCGGTTGTCAGGGCTGGCATGGCATGACTCCCGTGCCTGCGGTCAAAAACAAAAACGGGACGGTAGCAGAGCGCGCGGGTTTTAGTACGTGCCGTGCTGGTGGCCACCGGTCAGGTGCTGTTCCAGCGCTTCCACCCGTGCTTCCAGTGCGGCCATGCGGCGTTCGGCCTCTTCCTGACCAATGCGCGCCTGTGCAGCCAGTTCACGCATGACTTCAAATTCTTCGCGGCGGACAACCTGCAGGCTGGTCAGCACTTCGTCCACACGGCTGCGGACAATGGCGTTCATTTCCTCACGCACGCCGGTCAGTGCGGATACGGCACCTCCGGCAACACCTGCAAGATCATCAAAAAAGCGCGGTTTGTCAGCCATGCGGGGGTCTCCAATCAATCCGTTATGAGCGACCAACAGCCTGCTGCTGTCTGGCGTAGCGCTCTTATGGTCCCGACTTTATAAAGAATAAAGCGCCAGCCGGACAGAGGCCATGCCCCGGATTCCATTTTTGTGGCGCAGTTTATCCGCATGGCGCACATGTGGCTTTCGTTCACACTCCATTGACCGCTTGGGGTCGCGTTCCCATTATTAGAGATAACAGTTGAAAAACCGGTGTGCGCAGTCAACACGCGTTAGGCGGGCGGGCACCGTGGTATGGAGACAGCATTAGAATGAGTACAGTCTTGGCGGAGGATTTTTGCAAACCCCGCCTGAACGCACTTTTCAGGGCGGTGGCTGGTTGTGGGCAGCGCACGGTGCGGCCCGGTAACGGTAACAGGATGGGGGAAGGGACGGCTGCATGAGTGATCGCGATCCGTATTCAGTATTAGGCATTGCCAAAACAGCCAGTCAGGATGACATCCGTAAGGCTTATCGCAAGCTGGCCAAAAAACATCACCCCGACCTGAACCCCGGCGACAAAAAAGCCGAAGAGGAATTCAAAGCACTCAATCAGGCCAATGACCTTTTGTCCGATGTGGACAAGCGCGCGCGTTTTGACCGGGGCGAGATTGATGCCTCCGGGCAGGAACGCCACCCCGGCTTTGGCGGGGGTGGTGGTTTTGGTGGCGGCGGCTTTGGCGGTGGTTTTGGCGGCGCGGGCGGGTTCCGTCCCGGTGGTGCTGGCATGGGTGGTTTTCAGGAAGAAGACCTGAACGACCTGTTCGGCGGCATGTTTGGCGGAGGTGCCCGTGCGCGCAGGGCCGGGCCGCGTAAGGGGGCGGACCGCTCCTTTGCACTCAATGTCAGCTTTTTGGACGCGGTTAATGGTGCCACGTCACGCGTTAACCTGCCCGATGGCGCAACGCTGGACGTGCGCATTCCACCGGGCATGGAGGATGGCAAGGTTCTGCGCCTGCGCGGCAAGGGCATGCCCGGCGTGCAGGGTGGTCCAGCAGGGGATGCGCTGATCACCGTGACCGTGCTGCCCGACACCACCTTTACGCGTGAAGGCTCCGACCTGCGTGAAACCCTGCCCGTGGACCTGAAAACCGCAGTGCTGGGCGGCCCCATTATGGTGCCAACGCCAACCGGCACGGTTAAAATGAACGTGCCCGCCGGGTCCGATACGGGCACCGTGCTGCGCCTGCGCGGCAAGGGTGTGCAGGCCCATGGTGGCAAGGATGCAGGCAATCTTTACGTGCGGCTGGAGGTCAAGGTCGGCAAGGCCGATGCCGCACTGGAAGCTTTTTTGAAAGACTGGACGCCAGAAGCCGCCGTTAACGCGTAACGTTAACCCTCCCACGCGCACTGGCGGGTGGGAGGGGGCGGTCTGGCAGCGCGGCTAGTTGGCCGCTTATGGCTTTAGGGGTCGTTGCGGTACACCGGAACGTCCACCTTGTGCCCGTTCGTGTTGGTGATCAGGATATGCCCTGCATTGGGGGAGATCAGGGTCATGGTCATGGTTGTGTCATGCTGGGTGCCCGACCAGGACGCGCCGCTTTTTCTGGCAAGGCTGAACCGGCTTTCGCCAATGGTTACGGCAAAAACTTCTGGCACACTGACCAAAAGCCTTGCCGCAGGCCCCAACGCCTTGTTGCCCGCAACCGTAAAGGCAGGCACTTCCGCCCGAACAGTCCATGCCCCCATAAAGGTGGCCGTGGGGTAATTGGTTTCAGCCTGCGCTGGAGCCGGTGTCTGGGTGGGCGCTGCCGTGTGGGGGGCGGCCATTGCCGGGGCTGCTGCAAGCCCCAGCACGGCGGAACAAAGAAGAATATGTTTCATGTCTGCTTCCGTAGCAAAAAATCAGGTCTGGTCTATGTGGCGTGTTTGTTCAGGCCCCGTCCAGTGTTGGCACCGAGGGGCAGATACCCTGAACCGCTTGACGAACCCCCATGACAGGACCAAAAAAACAGGACCCTTTTCGGTCTGCATGACAACCACGTGGAGAACAGCATCATGAGTGAGCAGGAAACACAAGGCAGTGTTGACGGGACCGCTCCTCTGCACGATGGGCAGACCCTGCCGCCGCAGGCCACGGACTCCACTTTGCCCAGCAGCGATACGGTTCACACGCAAACGCATGAGGCACTGGCCGAGCCGGTGCATGTGCTCCCCGCGTCCCGGCCGGATGACAAGCCCGCTCCGGTCCAGCACCCGGTGGCCCCGCCTGCGCGTGATCCGGGCATGACATTCAAGGAGTTCTCCCAGATGGCAGGGGCTCTGGTGTTTGTTATCTGTTTTGTAGCTCTTGGGCTGCACGCCATTTATTACGCGGGCTACTAAGTCCGTATCCGGCCCAGCACCCATAAGCAGCCCCCATTCCGCCTATTCGTGGCGGAGGGTCACCACCAGTACGTCGCGGTAAGCGGGGCGGTCCGGGTCCACGGGCTGTACGGGTGTGACGCCGTGGTAAACCCGGTTGTCATTGACAACCGCTGTGTCCAGTGGGTTTGTCAGAGTAAAGCTGCCAACCTGTTTGTGGCTGAGGTCGTGGATGGATGTTTCCCCCCGCGCCACGTTTTCCCGCCGGACCATCACAACAAAAACCCAGTCCACGCCATCACGGTGCAGCCCTTCGGGGGTTGGGCAGCCTGCTGCATCGGGCCGGGCCTCAATACGGAACTGGTGTATTTCCGTGTGCCATGCGTTGGGCCTGCGTTCGGGCGGGGTCATGTCCGTGATCACGCGCAGGGCCAGCCGTAAAATGGCCATAAGGGCGGGGTGCTCGCCAAGGGCGGGCAGAACGGGCTTGAACCAGCGCTCTATGCCGCCATTGAGCGCATTGTAGTCCCGGCTCTGGTAGTGGGGCTGGTGGGGTTTGCGTGTAATCCCCCCCTCGGTCAGCGAGAACGTGGCGTAGCGCCTGCGCCGGTAGCGCCCGCCATCGGCCATGTAACGGTCCACGCCCAGATCGTTCCAGCTTGCGGCAAAGTCTTCCCACCCGACCAGACCATCAGCCTCCAGCACGGCCCGCATGGCCTGAGCCTGAAGGAAGGCAAAGCCCTCCTCCGCCAGAGGTGTTTCCAGAGTCTGGATAATATTGCCCGCAAGGGTGGCCGCAAAAATAGGCTCGGACATGGGATGGGTCTCTTATTCGTGGGTTTTGGGTGGCGTGGCCTGTGGTGTGTCCGTTGCAGGCTGTTGCGTAGGCTTTTGCACGGTTTTGGCAGGTGCTGGCGCATTCTGCGGCATGGCGGGCATGGCGTCGAGCGCCATGTGCAGCGGCACGTTGGGCGGCGTGGTGGAGTAACTGGTGGGGGTGTAGAACTTAACACCGGCAGCCGCCATGCGCAGGGCAATCCGGCGGTAGAACTCGCGCTGGACTTTCCACTTCATCATCGGAGCGGTTTTGATGATGCCGAGCAGCACAGCGCCGTTCCCGTCCGAACTGTCCACACCCAGATCGGTATAGTCAGAGAAGATCATGGGGCGGAAGGCATCTTCCTTGCGCATGTCCTCAATGGTTTTCTGCATGATTTTGACGACCTTGCCCGTGTCCTCGCTCAGGTCCAGCGTCTGGCGCACAATAATCTGGTTAAAGCCGCGCGCGGTATTGGCGATGGAGGTCACGGAGGAGAACGGGATAATGTGCAGGTCACCATCAAACGACCGGACGCGCAGGGTGCGGATGGACAGGTGCTCAACTGTTCCGGCAATACCGCCCGTTGTCACCCAGTCCCCGACCTGAATGGCGTCTTCTGCCAGCATGAAAAAGCCGGTGATCACGTCTTTGACAAGGCTTTGCGAACCAAAGGACAGGCCAACACCCAAAATACCCGCACCCGTAAGCAGCGGTGTTACGTTGATCCCGATCTGGGAGAGGGTAGTCACAGCAACAAAAATAATGATCACGGTCAGCAGCACGGTGCGGATAATGGGTAGCACCGTGCGCAGCCGTGCGGCCCGTGCCTCCTGCGCGCTGGCGGAATAGCGCGAGATCTGTTTGTTCAGAATACTGTTCACAGTCTCCCACGCCAGAGCGGCAATGGTCATGCCAATCAGCAGGCAGGCCGCGGCCCCAACCAGCCGCAGACCAAGGGCTGAGTGGAGGAAGAAGTCAAAAGTGGGAATGCTCCAGCTCTGCGCAACACAGATCGCGGTGGTCAGAATAATGGCAATGGTCATGATCTTGCGCACGAACGGATAGTAAAAATCCGCCCGTTTCTGCAGGTCGGGGTACTGGGCCTGCAATTCCGGACCAACACGGAACAGCCGGTCCTGTAGCCCATAAACCAGCAGGGCCAGCACGCGAGAGACAATAAGGCACAGGAAGGTCAGCAGCGTGCCGTGCAGAATCCACTGGTAGCCCCCCTTCAGGTGCGCAGCCCAGACAAACCACAGGGCCATGTCCAAGAACATGACAGGCACCCACCACAGCTTGGCCAGCGTGCCAGCAAACGCCCACAGGGCATTTTTGCGCAGCCCGGGAGATGGCTGGAGCGCGCGGGCCACAATATGGCGGATACGCCAGATAAAGGCGGCAATAATCAGGTGCTGGACCAGTACCACGCCGCGCATCATGGCTTCCACCCCGCGTGTGTCCAGATCAAATTCGCGGCCCAGAATGGACAGGCAGATTA
Organism: Acetobacter lambici; assembly: GCF_011516885.1. Taxonomy (GTDB): domain Bacteria; phylum Pseudomonadota; class Alphaproteobacteria; order Acetobacterales; family Acetobacteraceae; genus Acetobacter; species Acetobacter lambici. The sequence continues at coordinate 86,804 of NZ_WOTD01000005.1, forward strand.
CAATGGACGGGGCGGCTACCAGCACGTTCCACCAGCGCGTTAGCAGTCGGGCCGTGTCATCTGGCATGGGCAGCAGGCGGATGGCGGGGGAGCGGGGGACCAGAATGGTTTCAATAATCAGGTACAGGCAGCGGGCAATGGCGTAGGCGTTCACCAGTGTAAGGGCCACCGTGCGCGCCTGATCGGTGGAGGTCAGGAACTCCGCGCCAAGGTAGCCCAGCAGCAGGCAGATACCCACAGGCAGCAGCTTGAGCAGAAAATGCATGGCGTTGTAGGGAACGCGAATAAGGTAGCGCAGTACCTCGTCCCCCCGGCGCTGGTCCGTTTCACGCGTTTGGGTTGTATCGGTGTCTGTGGGGGTGTCTGTGTCCGGGGCTGCTGTGGCGGCATCTGTGCTGGGGGTATTGTTTCTGCTCTGGGCCTCGGCCAGCCGGGCTTCGCGCGCTTCCGCCATTTTTTTTACGGTGGTCAGGGGTTTGCGCAGGCCAATGCTGGTTGCGCGTTCCGCTACAAGGGCAAAGGCGATAATCAGAAGGGCGCGGCCAAAGGAATCCAGCAGGGACTGGCGCGACTGCGGGTTCTGTATCTCGTGGCGGAACCATGTGCCCACAGCGCCCAGATCGGTAAACAGGCTGGTAAAGTTGTCCACATACTCGGTGGCGGTATTGCCCAGATCATCCAGTTCCGAATGAACGGAATTGTCTATGACCGCGGGCGAGGCCGCATTTGCCGCGGCAGGCTTGGGGGCAGCATTTGCTGGAGCCGGGGCTTGGGGGAGCCCCTTGGCCATGAGCGAGAGTGTTTTTGTAAAGTCGGCGCGCTTTTGCGGGTCGTTCAGCACGTTCAGGAGTTGCTGGGCGTCCTGCTGGTTCAGCCCGCCAGCCTGTGCCGCTGTTGGGGTGTCAGCCAGAGCCGGCGTGTGGGGGAGTAGCCCCCAGCCGAGCAGAAGGACAAAACAGGTTTTGAATATCCAGGAAAAAAAGAAATACCGGTCCCGGCTGTGTGCGGTCATGACCTGCCCTGTCCTTTGCTGAACGGTTTGGGGGTTTTGCGCTACGCGCTTGATGTTGCCCGCAGGGTAGGAGGCAAATCTGGCGGTATCAAGACCGACAACCGGTTCAACTGTTATTCGGGTAGGGGTATGGGGTCAGTCGTGGGGCGGAAAAGGCACAATCGGGGCAGGTTTTGTGTGCCGTAGCACCAGAGTGCCTGCAATCATGTCATGCAGACCCTGTTTGCGCTGGGTGAAGGCCACCATCAAAACCCCGATATAAAGTAGGGGAAAGGACAAAAACGCCTTGATGACAAACCGCAACAGCGCGCGCAGGTGGGAAATCTGCCCCCCCTGAAGTGTGACAACCTCCAGCCGGAACAGCCGCTTGCCCGGCGTTGCCCGGAACGAGGATGCCTCGAACATAACGCAGTACAGCATGGGCAGCAGGGTAAGAAGAATGCCAAAAGTATGCCATTCCGAACCCGCATGCAGGTGCGGGATCAGGACCGAAACAGGGCTGGCATGCGGCACGGATGTTGTGGCGATATTGACCACATCCACCGTCTGGCTGGAAGCATCGGGAATGGGCAGTTCTTCCCAGTCCACATTGATCTTGGGGCCAAAAAACAGGCTGAGAATACCTTCAGCCGTGCTCAGGATGATCGCATCAATCACAAACGCCCACACACGCCACCAAAAACCTGCATAGACCCATATATCGGGCTGCTGTTGTGGAGGCGCGTTCCACAGGCCGGAGCCATCCGGTTGGGGCTGCGGTGCCGCACCCCAGCCGGGTGGAGGCGTAATGCTGGACATGGTCAGGCTCCCTGGTATGCCGCAGGCTGGCGGATCATCTGTAAAAAACGGAACGCTCAGCTACGGTATGAGCCGTTGATGTCGATGTAACCGTGTGTCAGGTCGCAGCTCCATGCGCGGGCCGTGCCGGTGTCCAGCCCAAGATCAACCGCAATATCAATTTCCTGCCCCTTCATGTGGGCGACTACGGGTGTTTCGTCATACCCTTCGGTTACGGTCCCGTCGCGGGCAATGCAGACCCCACCAATAGACACGCTCAGCGTGTCCCTGTCTGCGGGTTCACCGCATTTGCCAACAGCCATGACCACCCGGCCCCAGTTGGCGTCCTCGCCCGCAATGGCGGTCTTGACCAGTGGGGAGTTGCCAATGGCCATGGCCACACGCCACGCGGATTCGTCAGATACTGCGCCACTGACCGTAATGGTCATGAGTTTGGTTGCCCCTTCCCCATCACGGATGACCAGCAGGGCCAGCTCCCGTAGCAGGTCATCCAGCGCTGTGCGAAAATCAGCCAGAGCGGGGTCGTGCAGTGCGTCTACCGTATCGGCTACCGGGGCGTTGCCCGCAGCCCCCGTGGCGAACAGTAGAACCATGTCGGAGGTGGAGGTGTCGGAATCGACCGTAATGCAGTTGAAGGTGCTTTTGACCCCGCTACCCAGCAGGGTTTGCAGAACAGGGGCGGGTAGGGCGGCATCCGTTGCCACAAAGGACAGCATGGTTGCCATGTCGGGCGCGACCATGCCACTGCCTTTGGCCATGCCCTGAATAACCACATCCGTGCCGTTGATCTGCGTTTTGCGCACAGCAGCCTTGGGGAAGGTATCCGTGGTCATGATCCCGCGAGCCGCCGCTTCCCACCCTGTTTCGGACAGGGCTGCGTGGAGTGCGGGCAGGGCGGTGGTAATACGCTCGGCGGGCAGGATTTCCCCAATCACGCCGGTGGAGGCCAGATAGACCTCATCGGGCGCGCATCCGGCTACTGTGGCTGCGGCCTGTGCCGTGGCCTCGCATGTCTGGCGGCCTGCGCGGCCGGTGAACACGTTTGCGTTACCAGCATTTACGACCAGTGCGCGGGCCTGCCCGGTGGGCAGAATGGCGCGGCACCAGTCCACGGGGGCGCCGGGGCATTTGGATTTGGTAAAGACCCCCCCCACCGTGGTGCCGGGGGCAAATTCGGCCAGAACCAGATCGGTCCGGCCTTTGTAGCGGATACCCGCGGCAATGGCGCCAAGCCTTACCCCACGAACAGTGCCAAGCTCAGGCAGTGGCTGGGCAAGGGGAGAAACGGGGAGAGACTGCGCCATCTGGCGGTATCCTTGGTAGATGTCATCCCCGCTCCACATCAGGGTATGCTTGTGTGGAGCGGGGATGTTAACGGTTGGAGTATTTTATTTTTTGGGTGCGGCAGAGCCAGCGCCAGCGGCGGGTGCATCTGGCAGCGGCTTGCCGGTGGTCGGGTCAAAGCGCACGATTTTTACACCAGCAGCGGCTTTTTCCACGGCTTCACGCACGTATTTCTGGATCAGGGCCTGACGGACCTTGTCATGCACCGCGTCCAGCGTGGGGGTCGGGTCCGTGCGCGTGTCCAGCACCTGAATAACGTGGTAGCCGTACTGGCTCTGCACGGGTTTGGTGCTGATTTCACCCTTCTTCATGGCAAAGGCGGCATCAGAGAAGGCGGGGATCATGTCGCCTTTTTTGAACCAGCCAAGGTCGCCACCATTCTGTGCGGCACTGCCCTTGTCGGTAGAGACTTCTGCGGCCAGTTTGCCAAAGTCCGCGCCGCCTTGCAGTTTTTTAATAACGTCGTTGGCTTCGGCTTCGGTCTTGACCAGAATGTGGCGTGCGTGAACTTCCTGCTCGGCAGGTTTGCCCACGTAGTTTTCATTATAATACTGCTTGATCGAGTCATCAGACAGGTGGGGCATCACCTGCTGGGACAGCCACGCATTCTGGAGCGCGTTGTCCGCTGCCGTCTTCATCAGCTTCTGGGTGTCGGGCTTTTTGTTCAGCCCTTCCTTTTCCGCTGCGATCAGGATGGCTTTCTGGTCCGCCAGCTGGTTGATCAGCATGGGGTAGATCAGGGTCGGGGGGAGCTGGCGCATCTGCGGCGGCATGGTGCCCATGGCGTTCTGCACATCGGCAACGGTGATTTTCTCACCATTAACGGTGGCGACAACCGTGTTCGGGTCAGTGGGCTGGGCAGGTGCTGTGGAGGCCGCCGGTGCCGGAGCCGCCGCAAAGGAGGGAGCACACAGCATGGAGGAACCGAGCAGGGCAGTAGCTGCCAACCCGAACGCGTAGGGAATAAACCGCATAGGACAAAACCTTAAAGTCGGTAAAAAAACAGTCCGATATGTATGAAGGAGGCTATCCGCCCCGGCAACCCCTGTTTCGTTCGGATATGGGGGCTGGGCGGTAAGCTTGGTTGACCGAACACCAGCCCGGTCCTATTTTGCAGGGCAAGCCACGCAAAATGCCTGTGTCTTTCACTCTGCCCCGCTTCCTTTTTGCGGGTTCGAAGCAGGGGTAAGGCAAGGCTGCACTGTTCTGGAAAGGTGTTCATGCTTTCACGCTTCGTCCGCGCCCTGTTCGGCACAGCCAATGACCGGACGCTCAAGGCATTCCAGCGCCGTGTGTCGGAAATTAACGCCCTGGAGCCTCAGATTCAGGCTCTGGATGATGCTGCTCTGGCAGCCAAAACCATAGAGTTCAGGGACCGGTTGGCCAAAGGAGCCACACTGGACGACCTGCTGCCCGAGGCATTTGCCGTCACGCGCGAGGCATCGCGCCGTGTGCTGGGCATGCGCCATTTTGACGTGCAGCTGATCGGCGGCATGGTTCTGCACTCCGGTCGCATTGCGGAAATGCGCACGGGGGAAGGCAAAACGCTGGTGGCAACGCTGGCTGTGTATCTGAGCGGCCTTTCTGGCAAAGGTGTGCATGTGGTCACGGTCAATGACTACCTTGCCTCGCGCGATGCGGCGGAAATGGGGCAGCTTTACAATTTTCTGGGCCTGACCACGGGCGTGATCGTGCCCAACATGCCAGACGAGCAGCGTCGGCAGGCCTATGCCGCGGATATTACCTACGGCACGAACAACGAGTTCGGGTTCGACTACCTGCGCGACAACATGAAGTACCAGTTGGGCGAAATGGTTCAGCGCCCCTTCCACCACGCGATTGTGGATGAAGTGGACTCGATCCTGATTGACGAGGCCCGGACCCCGCTCATTATCTCCGGCCCGGCAGAAGACAGCTCCGATCTGTACCGCTCGGTCGATGCTGTGGTGGCCCAGCTTGTGCAGGACCCCACCACATACGAAAAAGACGAAAAATTCCGCACCGTTATTCTGACCGATGCCGGTTCGGACGCGGTCGAGCTTCTTCTGCGTGCTGAAGGCGTGCTGGATGAGGGCGGGCTGTATGACCTGCACCACGTAGCCGTGGTGCACCATGTGCAGCAGTCCCTGCGTGCGCACACCCTGTTCTCGCGCGATGTGGATTACATCGTGCGTGACGGCAAGGTTGTGATTATTGACGAGTTCACCGGCCGCATGATGGAAGGCCGCCGGTACTCCGATGGTCTGCATCAGGCGCTGGAAGCCAAGGAACACGTGGAAGTCCAGCAGGAAAACCAGACGCTGGCCTCCATTACCTTCCAGAACTTTTTCCGTCTGTACCCCCGCCTTTCGGGCATGACCGGCACGGCCATGACCGAGGCCGATGAATTTGCCGAAATCTATAATCTGGACGTGGTGGCCATTCCCACCAACCGGCCCGTGGCCCGTAAGGATGAGGACGACGAGATTTATCTGACGGAGGGCGAAAAATTTGCCGCCGTTGTCAAACTCATTCACGAGGTGCACCAGCGCCAGCAGCCCATTCTGGTCGGCACCACCTCAATCGAGAAGAGCGAGGCCCTGTCCGCCCTGCTCAAGAGCGAGAACATTCCCCACCACGTGCTCAACGCCCGCTTCCATGAGATGGAGGCCAAGATTGTGGCGCAGGCCGGGGCTCCGGGGGCCATTACCATTGCCACCAACATGGCTGGCCGCGGGACGGACATCAAACTGGGCGGCAACGTGGACATGCTGATCGGCCAGCAACTGGGCGATATGGATGACACCCCCGAACGCGCTGCGGCCGAGCAGGAAATCCGCGACCGCGTGACCCGCGACTACGCCATTGTGCGTGAGGCCGGTGGCCTGTACGTCATCGGCACGGAACGGCATGAAAGCCGCCGGATTGACAACCAGCTACGCGGCCGCGCCGGGCGGCAGGGTGATCCGGGTAATTCCAAGTTCTTTATCTCGCTCCAGGACGACCTGATGCGGATTTTCGGGTCAGACCGCATGAGCGGCATGTTCCAGAAGATGGGCATGCAGGAGGGCGAGGCCATTGTGCATCCATGGCTGAGCAAGGCACTGGAACGGGCGCAGAAAAAGGTCGAGGCCCGTAACTTCGACATGCGCAAGAACACGCTCAAATATGATGACGTGATGAACGACCAGCGCAAGGAAGTGTACGCCCACCGGCGTGAGTTCATGGCGCAGGATGACGTATCCGCCATTGTGGCCGAAGCGCAGGATGATGTGACCGATACGCTGGTGGCCCGCCACATTCCCCAAAAATCCTTTGCCGAGCAGTGGGATGTTGAGGGGCTGACCCAGCAGGTCCACAAGGTGTTCGGTCTTGACCTGCCGATTGCCGACTGGGCGCGTGAGGACGGCATGGACGCCGAGAGCGTGGCCGAGCGGATCAGTCAGGCGGTTACCCAGTCTCAGGCCGCGCGGGCTGCCAATATTGGCCCGGACCTGATGCGGTTTATTGAAAAGCAGATTCTGCTCACAACGTATGACGCGGTGTGGAAGGAACACCTGCACGCGCTGGACCAGCTCCGTCAGGGCATTGGTCTGCGTGCATACGGGCAGAAGGATCCGCTGAACGAATACAAGCATGAAGCCTTCCAGCTCTTTACCTTCATGCTTGAGGAAATGCGCCAGCGCGTTGTGTCGCTGATGGCGCATGTGGAGGTCTCGCCTCCGCCGATGGAGAACCCCTTTGCAGACACGGCGGCCATCCATGCCGACCCCGAAGTTGCAGGGTATGCCTCGGAACCGGGCACCGGGCTTACGCCGGGTGCCGCACCGGAAATGGCTATACCCATCGGGGGTAGCGCCATTATGCCGGATGATCCGTCAAGCTGGGGAGAAACCCCCCGCAACGCGCCATGCCCATGCGGATCGGGTAAAAAATACAAGCATTGCCACGGGCAGTTAGGCTGAGCACGGCCCGCCCGCTGGCAGGACAGGTAAGGTAAGGAATATGGCTGGTCATTCCCAGTTCAAGAACATCATGCACCGCAAAGGTGCGCAGGACGCCAAGCGCGCCAAGCAGTTTGGCAAGATCATCCGGGAATTGACCGTGGCCACGCGCTCCGGTCTGCCCGACCCCAACTCCAACCCGCGCCTGCGGGCCGCCATTGTGGCCGCGCGTGACGTGAACATGCCCAAGGACACCATTGAGCGCGCCATCAAAAAAGCATCCGGCGGTGCGGGTGGTGATGATTACGTGGAAATGCGCTACGAGGGCTACGGCCCCGCAGGCGTTGCGGTGATTGTGGAAGCCCTGACGGACAACCGCAACCGTACCGCGTCGGAAGTGCGGGCTGCGTTTTCCAAATGTGGGGGTTCCATGGGGGAGACCAATTCCGTCTCCTTCATGTTCCGCAGGCTTGGGGTCATTACGTACCCCGCGTCCGTTGCCTCCGAAGATGACATGCTTGAAGCCGCGATCGAGGCCGGGGCCGAGAACGTGGTCTCCACCGATGCGACACATGAAGTGACGTGCGAAGTGGAATCCTTTTTTGCGGTCAAGGACGCGCTGGAAGCCCGCTTTGGCGAGGCGGAAAGTGGCAAGCTGGACTGGCGGCCTGAAAACACCGTGACACTGGATGAGGAAAAGGCCCAGAGCCTGTTCAAGTTCCTTGATGTTCTGGAAGACAATGATGACGTCCAGAACGTCTATGCCAATTTTGACCTGCCGGATGATCTGGCGGAAAAACTGTCGGCCTGATTGTGGTACGTCTGCTCGGCATTGATCCCGGCCTGCGGTTTACGGGGTGGGGCGTGATCGATGTCGAGGGCAACAGGCTCCGGCATGTGGAAAACGGCGTGATCGCCACCAACAGCGCGGATAGCGTGCCAGACCGGCTGAAGGTTCTGCACGATAATCTGCATATGCTGATCGAACGCCTCCAGCCCGCCGAAGCCGCGGTGGAGGAAACCTACGTCAACCGCAACGGGGCCGCGACCCTCAAGCTGGGTTATGCCCGTGGTGTGGCTCTGCTGGCCCCCGCCCTTGCCGGGTTGAGCGTGGCCGAATACGGTGCGCTGTCGGTTAAAAAAGCAGTGGTTGGCACCGGCTCGGCTGATAAAAAACAGGTGGAAATGATGGTGCGCAGGCTTTTGCCGGGCGTGGAGGTCCTTCGGGCGGATGCGTCCGATGCTCTGGCCGTTGCCATCTGCCATGCCCACCACAGGGCCAGTGCCCGCCACATTGCAGCCGGAGTGCGCATGGCATGATTGCGTTTTTATGCGGCCTTGTCATTCAGGTGGATCTGGGCAGTTGTGTGGTGGACGTGAACGGCGTGGGCTATCTGGTCGCGGCCTCCACCCGCACTCTGGCGGCCCTGCCCAACCCGCCTGAAAAAGCCCGGATTCTGATCGAGACCGTGGTGCGTGAGGACGCCATCCTGCTCTATGGTTTTTCTGAAAGTGCGGAGCGCGAGTGGTTCCGTCTGCTTACAGGGGTGCAGGGCGTTGGGGCCAAGGTGGCACTTGGTATTCTATCCGCCCTTTCCGCTGGTGAGCTGGTTGCGGCCCTGACCACGGCGGACAAGGCCAGCCTGATGCGCGCCCCCGGAGTGGGAGCCCGTCTGGCCGAACGGATTCTGACCGAACTGCGCGACAAGGCCGGCAAAATGCCCGGTAACAAGGGCGGCTTTAGTGTGCCGGTCATGGCCACACCCGTTGGCAGTATAGAGGCCGACGCCCTTATGGCGCTGGCCGGGCTTGGCTTCCGCCGTATGGAGGCCGCCCCCGTTGTGCGCCGCATTATGGAGGCCAGCGGGCCGGATGCCACGTTGGACACAGTGCTGCGTGACAGCCTGAAGGATCTGGCGCGATGAGCGCGGAATTTACCCCCGAGCGCGAGATTGACGCCACCCGGCAGGGTGAGGATATGGGCGAGGCCGCACTTCGGCCGCAAACCCTGTCCGACTTTACGGGGCAGAAGGCCAGCCGTGAGAATCTGTCCGTTTTTATCCACGCCGCCCGGAACAGGGGCGAGGCACTGGACCATGTGCTGCTGCACGGGCCGCCGGGCTTGGGCAAAACCACACTGGCCCAGATTGTGGCGCGTGAACTTGGTGTGGGGTTTAGGGCGACATCTGGCCCGGTTATCCAGCGTGCTGGAGATCTGGCGGCTATTCTGACCAATCTGCAACCGCGTGATGTGCTGTTTATTGATGAAATCCATCGTCTCCAGCCCGCGATTGAGGAAATTCTCTACCCCGCGATGGAGGATTTTCAACTAGATCTGATTATTGGTGAAGGCCCGGCTGCCCGCTCCGTGCGCATTGATCTGCCGCCCTTTACGCTGGTGGCGGCCACCACGCGCGCGGGCCTGCTGGCTACACCTTTGCGTGACCGCTTTGGCATTCCGCTCCGGCTGGTGTTCTACACGCCAGAGGAACTGACCCGCATTGTGGCGCGTGGGGCGGAAAAGCTGGGTTTTGCCCTGTCCGCCGGAGGGGCGATGGAAATCGCGCGCCGCTCGCGGGGGACCCCCCGCATTGCCGGGCGGCTTTTGCGCAGGGTGCGTGACTTTGCCTCCCTTTCCGTGCCCGAAGGGCAGGTGGTTGAGGTCGACGTGGCCGATGCCGCCCTGACCCGGCTGGAAGTGGACGCGCTGGGTCTGGACGGCATGGACCGCCGATACCTGCGGCGCATAGCAGAGTACCACCACGGTGGCCCCGTGGGCGTGGAAACATTGGCCGCAGCACTAGCCGAATCGCGTGATACTCTGGAAGATGTGATTGAGCCGTTCCTTATTCAGGAAGGGCTGGTCCTGCGCACAAGCCGTGGCCGTGTGCTGGGCGAGCGGGGATGGCGGCATCTTGGTTTGACGCCCCCACCCAGACCAGAAAACACAGCCGGCCCCCAGATGGATTTTCTGGCCGATGATGAGGAAGCTCCATGAGCAGCCATTCCATAGATTTTCGTGTTTATTATGAAGATACGGATGCGGGGGGCATTGTTTACCACGCCCGGTATCTGGCCTTTGCCGAACGGGCAAGGACTGAGGCCATTCGCAGTTGCGGCATGCCTGCCTTGGGCCTTTTGAATGATTATGGTCTGGTGTTTGTGATGCGTGACGCCAAGCTGACCTACCGCACCCCCCTGCGGCTGGATGACGTGCTGACCGTGACAACACGCCTGATGTCGCTGCGTGCGGCCAGTTGCCGGCTGGAACAGATTGTAACCCGTGGGGCGGATGTTGCGGCCGAGGTGGACGTGGGTCTGGCATGTGTTCGTGCGGCAGATGGACGTCCTGCCCGATTTCCGCCTTTATGGCATGATCTTCTGAGCAGGCTGGCACCAAAGGATTAAAAGCGCCTCTTCTGCTTTTTTACGGAAAACAGTAAGAAGCAGCAGTGTTGGGCTGTGAGGAATCTCGCCCGAGTCGGAGACTGGTGGCCCGCAACGGGTGCAGAGGCAGGAGGCATTATTGGATCGTGCGGTTGATGCGGCAAATCTCGGCGTAAGCGCGGCGGGAGACCTGTCGGTCTGGGCGTTGTTTATGAACGCCTCACTTGTGGTGAAGCTGGTCATGCTGGGGCTGCTTTTGTGCTCCATCATGGTCTGGGCCATTATTATCGACAAGTTTGTTACAATCCGGCGGATCAACCGGGCGGCTTCAGGCTTTGAAGACCGGTTCTGGTCTGGTGGCAGTCTGGATGACCTGTACGAGAGCGATGGCGCCAAGCCTGTCAGCCCGATGGCCGCCGTATTTGGTGCCGCCATGGGTGAATGGCGGCGTTCTGCCCGTATTCCCGGCGTGGATCTGGTGCGTGGTGGGGTCAAGGAGCGCGTGGACCGCGCCATTGGCATTACCATCACGCGGGAGATGGATCGCCTGCGCCGCTGGGTGATCTTTCTGGCAACTGTTGGGCCTGTGGCTCCGTTTGTGGGCCTGTTTGGCACGGTGTGGGGGATCATGCACTCCTTCAGCTCCATTGCGGCTGAACACAACACCAATCTGAGCGTCGTGGCTCCCGGTATTTCCGAAGCACTGTTTGCGACCGCCATCGGCCTGCTGACCGCTATTCCGGCTTATGTGGCCTACAACGTGATCAGCAACAGCATGGACCTGTTTGAGGACCGTCTGGAAGGGTTCGGCACCGAATTTGCCGCCATTCTCTCCCGCCAGTCTGAAGAAAGGGTCTGAGCATGGCCATGTCATCTGGCGGGGGTGGTCGCCGACGCAGGCGTCCGATGGCCGAGATCAACGTGACTCCCATGGTGGACGTCATGCTGGTGCTGCTGATCATCTTCATGGTCACATCCCCCATGATGACCAGCGGCGTGAATGTTGACCTGCCAAAAACCGACGCCCGGCCCGTGAACTCGGATAACAAACCGATCACGGTCTCCATCAAGGCGGATGGGTCCCTCTATCTGGGGGATGATCCGGTAACGACAGACCAGCTTGTGGCCCAGCTCAAGGCCGCTGCGAATAACGACTCCGACCACCGCATTTTTGTGCGGGGGGATGCCCACATAGACTACGGGCAGGTCATGCAGGTCATGGGCCAGATTACCGCAGGTGGATTTACGCATGTGGCTCTGCTGGCGCAGCAACCCGCCAGCTCCGGGCAATAAGCCATCCCGTCGGGTGGAGAGGTACGAACACGATGCCCATGGCACGGCCACGCCGGTCTGATCAGCGTATGCTCAGGCGGTCTCTTTATGTGTCAGGTGCGGCGCATATCGCAGCGCTTGTGGCACTGCTGATCTCCCTGCCGCCGCCAAAGCCGCCGGAAGAACCCCCACAGCCAACGGTCGAGATGGAGTTCGAGCCATCCGATGCGCAGGACGGTGGCCCGTCCGCCAAGGCTGAAAAGCCTGCGGATGAGCAGCGCCCACCCGCACCCGCCGTGCAGGACGCCCCCCCCACGCCTGAGCCGCCCAAGGACGTGCCGAACGAGGAGCCCCCTCCGCCACCGCCCCCCCCGCAGGCCGTACCGCCCCCGCCTCAGGCGGAAGCGGAACCGCTGCCTGACGTGCCCCTGCCGCCCAAGGCGGAGGAACCCTCGCCAGAGGCGGTCAAGACGCCCCCATCCCCCCCGGCACCGCTCAAGCCGTCCACCAGTGTGGCACCACCATCGCCCATGACGCAGCAGACGGACACACTGCCCGACACGGTGGTGCCCTCGCACATTACGCAGCCCAACAAGGCTAAAAAAAGCGAGCCGGACACACACTCCCTGCTGGAAACGCTGGATACCTTCCGTTCGGACCAGAAGCAGACACACGCACCCAAGGCGCGGGCCAACCCGCTGGCCGGGGGCGCGCCCAATGGGGGTGGGTCACCCGTGGGCAGTAACATTACGGGCAGCCTGAGCGTTGGGCAGCAAAAGGCCATTGGGGCGTCCGTCCGTCGTTGCTATTCGGAGGATACGGCGGCCAAGGACTATGCCAGTTTTGTGGCCCATCTTGTTGTAACCGTGGATGAAACGGGCGAGGCACGGATTGTGCAGTTCGCCCCCGAAACACAGGCCCGCATGAGTGCGGATGCGTCCTACCGCGCTCTGGCCGAGCGCGCACGCGCGGCTGTGTTGAGCCCCACATGCGCCAAACTGCCGATTCCCAAGGAACTTCTTGGGCAGACCCGGCAACTCAAATTTGTCTTCAGGCCTTAAAAGCAGGCTACACGGAGGAAAACACATGCTGATGAGTACCCGGCCTCTTATTTCCGATCAGGAAGCAGATACTCTGGTGGGCACGCTGCGCCGCCGTACCTTGCTGGGCGCGAGTGTTGCCGCAGGGGGTGTTCTGGCAACACCGTTGGCCGCTTTTGCCGCAACGCCCGCCCCTGAGGCGGAAATTACGGTGGATCAGGCCCGGACGGCCCCTATTCCCATCATCATCCCCGATTTTGGGGGAGGTCTTGGGCAGCAGATGGCCGAGGTGCTGACCAACGACCTGAACAACACGGGTCTGTTCAAGGTTATTCCCGGTTCATCCGCCGCCGCCAAGCCCGATTTTGCCACGGCCAAGGGCCTTGGCGCGCATGCGCAGGTTACGGGCAGCGTTACGGGCAGTGGTGCTTCCGTGCGGGTGGAAATGCGGTTGTGGGATGTGCTGACCAAGCAGCAGATTCAGGGCACGGCCTACACCACCTCCTCCGCCAACTGGCGGCGGATTGCCCATATTGTGGGCGATGTGATTTACGAGCGGATGCTGGGTGAAAAAGGGTATTTTGATACCCGCATCGCCTTTATCTCCCGCTCCGGCCCGCGTGGGCACCAGCGCACCCGGCTGGCCATTATGGATCAGGATGGGGCCAATGCCCGTATGCTCACGGCCGGGAACTGGCTGACGCTGACACCCCGATTCAGCCCCGCCAAGGACCAGATTGCCTTCATGTCCTACGCCAATAACCGGCCACGGGTGTATCTGTTTGACCTCAATACCGGTCGGCAGCAGATTCTGGGCGATTTTCAGGGCATTTCGTTCGCGCCGCGCTTCTCGCCCGATGGGCGCTCGGTCCTGCTGTCCGTGACCCGCAACGGTGGGTCTGACCTGTATTCGGTCGATCTGGCATCGGGGGCGCGCCGCCAGCTTACGGCATCGGGCGCGATTGATACCAGCCCGTGCTACAGCCCGGACAGTTCCCAGATCGTGTTCAACTCGGACCGGGGGGGCAGCCCGCAGTTGTACATCATGCCCGCAGGGGGCGGAAACGCGCAGCGCATCTCCTACGGTCAGGGCACCTATGGTTCGCCCGTGTGGTCCCCCCGTGGGGATCTGATCGCCTTTACCCGCATTGCGGGGGGGATGTTCTCGCTCGGAGTCATGCAGCCCGATGGCACGGGTGAGCGGATCATGACCGAAGGCTTTACGGTGGAAAGTCCGAGCTTCTGCCCCAACGGGCGCGTGCTGGCCTATTGCCGTCAGACCCGCGCCGGCGCGGGGGGGAGTGGATTCAGCTCCAACATCGGCATGGTCGACATTACGGGCTTTAACGACCGCGTTATTCCCACCCCGGAAGGGGCATCCGACCCGGCGTGGTCACCCCTTAACGGGTGAAGGATTATTCTCCCGCCCGGCTTTTGGGCGGGAGAAGTTTTCATAATTCCGCCGTAATTTTCTTTATAATTTCGTAAATTAGGGTTAGTATGCTTTGGGCCGGGGTGTGTTGTTTGGGTATCAGTCAAGGTATGGCTGGTATGAGAAACAGAGAACATGCTTGACCGGCCGCATAAGCTATGGCTTACGGCGGAATGGTCTCCAAAATTCGTCGGCTCTTCGAAGGGTTCGGAGGGGAGCAGAAGAATACGCGGGGATACAAGGTTATTAACTTCTTTTTCTCCGAATAGCCCTTAGGCTAATTCTCAGGATCCGACACATGAGACTGAAAGTTGTTGCTGCGCTTGGTATGGTTGCTCTTCTGTCAGCCTGTGCGCACGAAAATGCAAACACGGGTGCTTCCACCGGCGCGGCTGTCCAGCCGTCTGGCCCGGTGCCGGGCAGCGAAGCTGATCTGGTCGCTAACGTGGGGGACCGCGTATTCTATGACCTGAACAAGAGCGGTCTGAGCGCCGATGCCAAGACCACCCTGCAGAAGCAGGCTGACTGGCTTGCCAAGTATCCTCAGGTGAACGTTGAAGTTGCAGGCAACTGCGATGACCGCGGCACCGAAGAATACAACATTGCCCTGGGTCAGCGTCGTGCAAACGCCGCTCGTGACTTTCTGGTGGCAAAAGGCGTGACCTCTTCGCGCATCTCCACCATCTCCTACGGTAAAGACCGCCCCACCGCTCTGGGCGACACCGAAGAAGCGTGGGCACAGAACCGTAACGCTATTACGGCTGTGAAGTAAGATTTTCAGATATTTCTGAAATCTGACTGATCAAGCGGAACAGGCCGGGCCCCAAAGCCCGGCCTGTTTTGTATTTCGTGTCTTGTTTTGCGGGGCGGAATGATGGAATTCTTGCCCGTTTGTTATGGATGGGGTGAGGTTCTCAATGAAGTCCCGGGTTAAAGCAGTACGCGTTGTCCGTCATGGTCTGGTGCTTTCGGGTCTGGTTGCCGTGCTTATGGGCACGACCAGTCCCATAAGCCATGCACAGGACGTTACCAGCCGGGAAGGCATTGCCCTTCAGGACCAGATTCTCGCCCTCAAGCAGGCCATGAGCCAGATGCAGGCTTCCCAGAGCGAAGGGGGAGCACTGCCGCCACCATCCGCTACGCCCGGAGGCTCGTCCTCCGCGGCCAATGGTGATCTGGTATCCCAGTTGCTGGAGCGTGTGAGCACGCTCGAACAGCAGCAGCGCGACATGCGTGGCGAGATTGACCAGTTGACCAATGACCTGCAGCAAAAAACGGCGGCCCTGTCCAAGCAGGTGGCGGATAGCCAGTTTGCCGCGCAGGCAGGAGCCGGTGGCGGTTCAGCCTCCGCTGCGGCTCCCGCAGAGCCAGCAGCCCGCGCCAACACGCCAGACGCCCTGCTGAGCGCTGGCAAGGCCGCCTTGCAGAAGCGTGATTACGATACCGCGCATGATAATGCCGAGGCCGCCCTGAAAAGTGCGAAGGGTGCGTTCCGGGTGGATGCGCAGTTTCTTCTGGCTCAGTCCCTTGCAGGGCAAAAGCAGTATCGCCAGTCCGCCGTGGCTTATTACGATGCGTATCGCCAGTCCCCCAAAAGTGCCCGTGCGCCCGATGCCCTGTTAGGGGTTACGGCAGCACTTCTGGCGCTGGGGGATAAAAAATCCGCGTGTGAGGCGCTGGGTAAACTGAATAACGAGTTCCCGTCCCCTGCACCCCGTGTGGCGCATGCAGCGGAAATATACGGGCATAAGGGTGGCTGTAACTGATGGGCCTGCGGTGCGGGGGGTAGGAATATTCCGGTCTGTTTTGCACAGCGCCCGGTTTTTTCCGACCAGCCGGTTCCGCCACACTGGTTTGCCGCACTGCTGGACACGCTTGGCCCGTGGTTAAAGGATGAGCCGGGGCAGCCGCCGGTTGCGCTGGCCGTCTCTGGCGGGGGGGACAGTCTGGCCCTTGCGTGGTTGGCCCGGCGCTGGCGGAGCAATCTGCTGGCTCTTGTGGTGGACCACGGGCTGCGCCCCGAGTCCGCCGCCGAAGCCCAGCTTACGCTTGCGCGCCTGCGCGCAATGGACGTGCCTGCCCGCCTGATTACCCTGACAGACCTGACCAAAGGCCCAGCCATGGCCGCACGGGCGCGCAAGGCCCGCTATGCCCGCATGGTGCAGGCTTGCCAGCAGGCCGGGTGTGTGGACCTGCTGCTTGGCCATCAGGCCGACGATCAGGCCGAAACCGCATGGATGCGCTCCAACGCAGGGAGTGGGCCAGATGGGCTGGCGGCCATGGGCTGGATCACCCATACGCCGGATGTGCGGCTGGTGCGGCCTTTGCTGGGGGTCTCCCGCGCGGCATTGCGCAATACGTTGCGTGCGGCAGGGCAGACATGGGTGGATGATCCCTCCAATCTGGACCTGCGGGCCGAGCGCGTGCGGGTCCGTTTTGCGCTGAATGAGAGCGGGCTGTCCGAGCAGTTCTGGTGCCTTGCCATGGATGCGGGGTTTGAGCGCATGGCGCGGGATAGGGCGCAGGCCAAGGCACTGGCGCGGACCTGTGCGTTTTTACCCCATGGGTGGGTCAGGTTGGGGCAGGTATTGCCAGAACCTGCGGTGCTGTCGGGGTTGATCCGTGCTGTGGGCGCGCAGCAGTACCCTCCGGCCCCGGCTGCCGTGGCGCGACTGTGCAAAAACGGCGGCGCGGGCACATTGGCAGGCACCCGGCTTGCCAGATGGCGCGATGAGTGGTTTCTCATTCGGGAACAGGCAGGGGTGGCGGCCCCGGTGGCGGCCCCGGTGGCGGCCAGCCCCGGCATTGTGTGGGATAGCCGCTTTGTGCTGCACGCCCCTTCTGCCCTGTTGCGTTGCGGGGTATATGTAGGGGCTGCCGGTTACGGGCTGGAGCGCAAGATCCGCGCCGGGTGGCCTGCCCTGTTCTGTGCGGGGTTGCCTGCTTTGTGGTGGCAGGGGCAACTGGTTGCTGTGCCGCATCTGGAGTGGTGCCGCACGGCGGACTGGAAAGACGCTTTTTTTGAGTTCAGACCGCCTGTTCCCGTAACCGGGGTGGGTGTGTACGGGTGCAAAAAAGTACACGACAAGAACTATGTGGGACCCGTGGGCTAGGAAAATGGTTCCGGCATCCCATTTATAAGAGCAAAGGTTGCTTTTTTCCCCGAGCGCCGGGCAAGATGGCAGGACACTCCGGCGCTTTACGCACTAGAAGTATGGACACTCGGGCAAGATGAACAATTTAGGTCGCAATCTGGCGCTTTGGGTCAGCATTATCCTGCTGCTGCTGTTGCTGGTGAACATGTTCCAGCCGGGCACGGCGCAACATGCCGCCCAGCAACTGGCATATTCCGATTTTGTGGCGGATATTGATTCGGGCCACGTCCGGTCTGTTGTCATGCAGAATCACAACATTACCGGCACGCTGACCGATGGCACCGCGTTTGAGACCTATGCCCCCATGGACCCCTCCCTTGTCTCGCGCATGGTGGGTAAAGGGGTGGAGGTTGTGGCCAAACCGCTGGAGCAGGACGGTAGCCCGCTGCTGCGCTACTTCCTGAACTCTCTGCCCATTATTCTGCTGGTGGCTGCATGGCTGTTCATGATGCGGCAGATGCAGGGTGCGGGCGGTCGTGGCGCCATGGGCTTTGGCAAGTCCCGCGCCAAAATGCTGACCGAAAAGCACGGTCGCGTTACGTTTGAAGACGTGGCGGGCATTGATGAGGCCAAGGGCGAGTTGCAGGAAATTGTGGATTTTCTCAAGGACCCGCAGAAGTTCACACGTCTGGGCGGTAAAATTCCCAAAGGTGTGCTGCTTGTTGGCCCCCCCGGCACGGGTAAAACCCTGCTGGCCCGCGCCATTGCGGGTGAGGCCAATGTGCCCTTCTTCACCATCTCTGGTTCCGATTTTGTGGAAATGTTTGTTGGTGTTGGTGCATCCCGCGTGCGTGACATGTTCGAACAGGGCAAAAAATCCGCTCCGTGCATTATCTTTATCGACGAAATTGACGCCGTTGGCCGCCACCGTGGCGCGGGCATGGGCGGCGGTAACGACGAGCGCGAACAGACCCTGAACCAGATGCTGGTTGAGATGGACGGCTTTGAAAGCAATGAGGGCGTGATCCTGATTGCCGCCACCAACCGCCCCGATGTGCTGGACCCCGCATTGCTGCGCCCCGGTCGCTTTGACCGGCAGGTTGTAGTGCCCAATCCCGACGTAAGCGGGCGTGAGAAAATTCTGCGTGTGCACATGCGCAAGGTGCCGCTGGCGTCCGATGTGGACCCGCGCATTATTGCCCGTGGCACTCCCGGCTTTTCTGGCGCGGACCTTGCCAATCTGGTGAACGAGGCAGCCTTGTCCGCCGCCCGCCTTGGCCGCCGCACCGTATCCATGCGCGAGTTTGAAGACGCCAAGGACAAGGTGCTGATGGGTGTGGAGCGCCGCTCCCTTGTCATGAGTGATGACGAGAAAAAGCGCACTGCCTACCACGAGGCCGGGCATGCCATTACCGCCGTGCTGGTGCCCGAGAGCGAACCCATTCACAAGGCCACCATTATCCCGCGTGGTCGTGCCCTTGGCATGGTCATGCGCCTGCCAGAGGACGACCGGTTGTCCATGAGCAAAATGAACGCCATTGCCCATCTGGTTGTGGCCATGGGCGGGCGTGTGGCGGAAGAGGTGGTCTACGGCAAGGACAACATCTGCAATGGCGCGATGGGGGACATTAAAATGGCCACCCGCGTTGCCCGCAGCATGGTGACCGAATGGGGTATGAGCGACAAGCTGGGCATGATCGCCTATGCGGACGAAGATCGGGGCAACAGCTTTTTCGGGGCTGCCCGTAACTTCTCCGAACAGACAGCGCGCGATATTGATGTTGAAGTCAAACGCCTGATTGATGAGGCCTATGTGCAGGCGCGCAACTACCTGCATGACCACGTGGACGAACTGCACCGTCTGGCCGAAGCCCTGCTGGAATACGAAACCCTGACAGGTGAGGATATCCGCCAGATCATGCGTGGCCAGCCCATTGAACGGCCCGAGGAAGCGGATGATGGTCCGGTCAACCGCCGGGCATCCGTGCCGCAGGTGACGGGGGATGCTCCGTCCTCCGGCCCAACGGCGGAAGAGGGTGGCGCAGTGCCCGCACCCCAGCCCGGTTAAGGTCGGATGGAGCGGTAAGAGAGAGTTTTCAGTAAAAAAGGCGGCATGAGGTGCCGCCTTTTTTACGTGGTGGGGACCAACTCAAAGGACCAAAAGCATGTGGCGCAGACTGGTTGAACCCATGGGGCTGCTGTTCGGGCAAATGGCGCAGGAGGCTATTCGCCAGGGCGTGGCGTTGCCCCTCCAGAACAGTACTGCTGCCTTTACAACCGTGCTGCTGATAGAGGGGAATACGGCAACCGGCCCCATGTCCGTGGCGGCCGTGCCCCATGGCTGGCTCCCCGTGTTGCAACGCCTTGTGTCCCCCGTACCGGATGCTGGGTTGCCTGCGGGGCCGCTGGTTATGGGAATCCTCAACACAACGCCGGATAGTTTTAGCTGCGCGGGCCAGCATTATAACGCAGGCCATGCCATACAGGCGGCAGAGCAGATGGCGCATGACGGTGCCGGTGTGCTCGATATAGGGGGGGAAAGCACACGCCCCGGTGCAGCGGTTGTCTCGCCCCAACAGGAGTGGGAGCGGGTTGGCCCGGTGCTGGAGGGGCTGCGCCAGAGCCTGCCGGGTGTGCCTCTTTCGGTTGATACGCGTAACAGTCTGGTTATGGAGCGGGCGCTCGCTGCGGGTGCGGGAGTGATTAATGATGTCTCCGCTCTAGGGCATGACCCTGCCGCTCTGCCACTGCTGGCGGGGCAAAGTTGCGGCGTTGTGCTCATGCACATGCGCGGCACCCCCCAGACCATGGAAGCGCATACCCAATATGCCGATGTGGCGTGCGATGTGGTGCGCGAACTGGGGCTCCGGGTGGAGGCCGCCGTGGCCGCGGGCATTGCCCGTGAACGGCTGATGGTTGATCCGGGCTTTGGCTTTGCCAAAACGCAGGAGCAGAATGTCATTCTGCTGCGCCGCGTGCTGCTGCTGGCCAATCTGGGGTGCCGTGTGGTGTTTGCCCTCTCGCGCAAGCGCATGATCGGCGCGCTGACCGGTGTTGCGGACCCGGCCGGGCGCGATAGTGGTACGGTGGCGGCCTCTCTTATGGCTCTGCCGTTTGGCAACCCGGTGCTGCGGGTGCACAATGTGGCCAGCATGGTGCAGGGCGTCCGGGTGTGGCAGGGCGCGCTGGGGGAATGAACACAGCGCGCGCCAAAAAAGTTTTTTGTGGCCTGAACACGGTTTCTTCCAATCCAAAACCGTTTTAGGAAAGATCAGCAGGACAGGACAGGAGTTTCCGCCAGCAACGGCCAGAGTATTCAGGTCCATTGCCGATTGCGGAATGGAATGAGTATTATGAAGCGATTTTTCGGAACAGATGGTATTCGTGGCACCGCCAATATTGCCCCCATGACGGTGGAAATTGCCCAGAAGCTGGGGCAGGCGGCGGGTCTGCATTTCCGCCGTGGGGACCACCGGCACTGTGTGCTGCTGGGCAAGGATACCAGACTATCTGGCTATATGATCGAGAGCGCACTGGTTTCCGGCTTTTTGTCCGCTGGTATGGATGTCACTCTGGTGGGGCCACTGCCCACACCGGCCATTGCCCTGCTCACCCGCTCCCTGCGGGCCGATCTGGGGGTTATGATCTCCGCTTCCCATAACCCGTTTGGAGATAACGGGATCAAACTGTTCGGCCCAGATGGCTTCAAACTCTCCGATCAGGATGAGCGCACGATTGAAAACCTGATGGTGACCGACCTGCATGCGGACATGGCGGACCCGGCCCAGATCGGCCGTGCCTCACGTCTGAACGATGCGGCCGGGCGGTATATTGAGAGCGCTAAATCTTCCTTCCCGCGCAAGCTGCGGCTCGATGGCATGAAAATTGTGATCGACTGCGCCAATGGCTCGGCTTACCGGGTTGCCCCCACGGCGTTGTGGGAACTCGGGGCGGAGGTTATTCGCATCGGGTGCGAGCCGAATGGCGTGAACATTAACGAACAGTGTGGTTCCACCCACCCCGAGGCCCTGTGCAAGGCGGTGGTGCAGCACGGCGCGCATATTGGCATTGCCCTTGATGGGGATGCGGACCGTGTGCTGATCGCGGATGAAACCGGGCGTCTGATTGATGGGGACCAGATTCTGGCCCTGATCGCCCGGTCATGGACTGCGGAGGGGCGTCTGGTGGGTAATGCCGTGGTGGCCACGGTTATGTCCAACATGGGGCTTGAACGGTTTTTGGAAAAAATGGGCGTGGGGCTGGAGCGCACCGCTGTGGGGGACCGCCATGTGGTCGAACGCATGCGTGAGCGCGGCGTTAATGTGGGGGGCGAACAGTCCGGCCACATGGTGCTGACCGATTTTGCCACCACGGGGGATGGCCTGATTGCCGCATTGCAGATTTTGGCTGTGCTGGTCGAGTCCGGTCGCCCTGCGAGCGAGGTCTGCCGTCTTTTCCAGCCTTTTCCGCAAAAACTGCGGAATGTCCGTTACGCCGGAGCCTGCCCGCTGGATACGGACGAAGTGCGCCAGCGCCAGCTTGAGGTTGAGCGCATTTTGGCCGGTCAGGGCCGCCTGCTGCTCCGGCGCAGTGGCACCGAACCGCTGGTGCGCGTAATGGCCGAGGCGGAAGATGCAGCACTGGTGGAAGAAGCCGTGAGCAAAATGTGCGCCGTGCTGGAAAAAGTGACCCTGCCAGCCTGACCGGAAAGAGTGCCGCATATGACCCGATCCGCCCCCCCGCGCCCGAGAGTTCTCTCCATAGCCGGGAGCGACTCTGGCGGAGGGGCGGGTATTCAGGCGGATATAAAAACCATTACGGCGCTGGGCGGGTACGCCATGACCGCCATAACCGCCCTGACAGCCCAGAATACTCAGGGCGTGCAGGCTATTCTGCCTGTTGCCACGCAGTTTATCCGCGACCAGATCCGCTGTGTTGTGGACGATATTGGGGTGGACGCCATAAAAACAGGCATGCTGGGTGGTGCTGCTCAAACGCAGACTGTAGCGGAGGAAATAGCCCGAATCCGCCAGCATAGGCCTGCGCTTATTGTGGTGGTGGACCCGGTTATGGTGGCCAAGGGTGGGGCCGCCCTGCTGGCGGACGATGCGCTTGCCTGCCTGCGCACCACGCTTTTGCCCCTTGCCACGCTGGTCACACCCAATCTGCCCGAAGCGGAAAAGCTGACAGGCCGCGCTATCCATACGGTGGAGGACATGCGGGCGGCTGCCCAGTGGCTACACCAGCAGACGGGTGCGGCGATTTTGCTCAAGGGCGGGCATCTGGCAGGGGATGATCTGGTGGATGTTCTGCTGGATCACGCCGGGTTTAACGAGTTTGTGGGGCAGCGTCTTCCAACCCGGCATACGCATGGAACAGGCTGCACACTGGGCAGCGCGCTGGCGACGACCCTTGCGCAGGGGAACACCCTGCCCGATGCGGTAAGGCGGTCATGCAACTATGTTCATGAGGCAATTTTGCAGGCCCCGGAACTGGGCAAGGGGGCCGGGCCATTGTGGCATGCTCATCCCTGGTACCCTGCAATCCGGTCCTGAGTAACGTAGTGCGCGTAAACCTGCTGGGGATCAGGCTTTTGGCGTGGTTGCGCCGGAATTAATCCCCAATAGCGTGGAGCAGGGCCGGTTCTGGCGGTACCGGTAGCTGCGAAAGAGCGATCAGGGGGGAGGGAACTGGCTGTGCCTGCGGGTCATGCAGAATGTAACCGCGGCCCCATACGGTGGAAATAAGGTCCTCGGCTCCCACGGTCTGGAGCTTTTTGCGTAGTTTGCAAATAAAGACATCAATGATCTTGATGTCGGGTTCGTCCCGGCCACCGTACAGGTGGTTGAGGAATGTCTCCTTGGTCTGGGCAATGCCCTTGCGCAGCACAAGCAGTTCCAGAATGGCAAATTCCTTGCCGGTCAGGTGAATGGGGCGGTTTTCCACCGTAACCGTGTGGTTGTTCAGGTGCAGGGTTAGCGCACCAACCTGTGCAACCGGATGTGCGTATCCGTTCGAGCGGCGCAGGATGGCCTGCGCGCGGGCAATCAGTTCGGCGGATTCAAAGGGTTCGGCCAGATAATCATCAGCGCCCAGTGCAAAAGCCCGGATCTTGGCATCTGGTGTATCAATGTTGGAGAGAATGATAACCGGCGTTGTGATCTTGAGCGTGCGAAGGGTATTGAGGATGGTATATCCGTCCATGTCCGCCAGGGTCATGGTAATAATGGCAAGCCCGTAATCGTAGTTACGCAGTAATTCTATGGCGTTCTGGCCGGATCGGGCCAGGTCGGCCGCAAAGCCTGCTTTTTTCAGGGCGGAAAGGATGGCGCGGCTGGAGGTAAATTTGTCCTCGGCAAACAGGATGCGCATGACTGGCCTCACATAGCTGCTGAAAGGGTTATACACCTTAAGGTTGTATTTGTAGGCATGAATGACACCTTTACGTGTTTTTCTGAAAAAATAAACACAAATTCATATTATTTTTATGATTTGAGTAATAACAGGTATGTGATTTAGGTATGGCTTCGGGCAAAATATCCAGCGAAGGATTGATCATCCTTTGGAAAAGATTATATGTGCAAAAAGTTCCAAAAAAGATAATCAATAAAGTATTATAAAGTAATTTTTTTACGGAATGTGAAATTTTTCTCTAAAAAGTTTTATTATTTCCTAACAAATACCCGTGGTTTGTAAAAAATCTACAATCATGGTCCGTCACCCTTTCCGTTTTTGGCCTGATATGAAAAAGGTCGGTCTTGGACCATGATGCATGGGTGCGCGCCCACCATGGAGACAGGAACACGGAGCGGTCATGTTGCTGAAAACCGAAGCCGATACGGCACAACTGGCCAGAACCCTTGCAGGTCTTGCCCGTGCGGGAGACGCCATTTTGCTGTCTGGCCCGCTGGGGGCTGGCAAAAGTGTGTTCGCGCGGGCTTTTCTGCGCAGTTTTTGCGTGGCACCGGACATGGAGGTGCCCAGCCCGACCTATACGCTGGTGCAGGCCTATGACGGCCCCATGACCACGGCCTATCATTTTGACCTGTGGCGTCTGGGCAGTGTGGAGGAACTGGACGAACTGGGCTGGGATGACGCGTGCGAGGGCGTGATGCTGGTGGAATGGCCCGAACGGCTGGAGGACATGACCCCGCCCAACGCCCTGCATATGACCTTTACGGTCGGGGCGGATGGCAGTCGGCAGGTCACGCTGGCAGGCTGGCCGGAGCGGCTGCCCCCCCAATTGGTCATGCCCCCGGAGCAAACCGCATGAAGCTGGCAACCATTCCCGCGCATCTGCCCTTTCTGGATAATCTGGCAACGCGCTGGATCGAGGCAGCGGGCCATGACCCGGAGGCCATGGGGGAGGGCACGATCGTGCTGCCCGGCCGCCGTGCGGCGCGTGCGTTAACGGAAGCATTTTTGCGGCAGATGGATGGGCGCAGCATGCTTCTGCCACGCATTATGCCCATCGGCGCGCTGGACGAGACCGAACTGGGGCTTTCCGCCTGTGGTGGGGCGGATGCGCTGGCCCTGCCCCCCGCCGTGCCCGCCATGACCCGGCTGGCCATGCTCACATTGCTTGTTTTAAAGGCGGACAAGGCCTTTGGCACACGCCCCACGCTGGATCAGGCATGGCCACTGGCCCGCGCGCTGGCCGAACTGATGGATGAGGCGGAATGGGCGGGGGTCAGTCTGCTCGAACGTCTGCCCGATGCGGTGCAGGAGGACCACGCCGAACATTGGCAGATTATTCTGCGGTTTCTGGAAATCGTGACCGGCCAATGGCCCGAATGGCTGCGGGAGCAGGGGCTGGTCAACCCTGTGGCCCGGCAGGTGGCGCTGCTTGGCTCGCAGGCGCGGTTGTGGCGGAGCATGGGCGAGCAGGGGCACACGGCCCCTTTATGGACAGCGGGGTTTACGCATGCCATGGCCCCCACGGCGGATGCGCTGCGGGCCATTCTGTCCTGTCCGGGGGGTAAGGTCATTCTGCCGGGGCTGGACACGCTCATGCCCGAGGACGTGTTTGCCTCCTTGCCCGACAGCCACCCGCAGGCGGGCATGAGCCACCTGCTGGCGTCACTGGAAGCCGGGCGTGAGGATGTGCAGGTCTGGAGCGCGCAAGGGGGCCAGCCCGAGCGCGCGGCGGTTCTGTCCCGCGTTATGCTGCCTGCCGCTGCACTGGATGACTGGGCAAAGCCCGGCCCGGTGGCGCTGGCCCATGTCAGCCGGTTTGAGGCGGCAGACCAGCAGGAGGAGGCCGTGGCCATCAGCATGGTCATGCGCAACGCTATTGAGCAGCCCGGTCACCGCGTGGCGCTGGTCACGCCCGACCGGGGGCTGGCCGCGCGCGTGGCAACGGAACTGGAGCGATGGGGCATTCTGGCTGATGATAGTGCCGGGGCCACACTGGCGGACACGCCTGCGGCGGTGCTGCTGCGGCTGGTAGCGCGGCTGGTGGATAGCCAGTTTGCCCCGGTCGCACTTTTGTCCGTGCTCAAGCACCCGCTGGTGGCATGTGGTCTGGGCCCGGGTGTGTGCCGTGCCTCCGCCCGCCTGCTGGAGCGGGCGGTGCTGCGTGGCCCCTCACCCGCGCCCGGCTTTGCGGGGCTGTGTGCTGCGGTCAAGGACAGGCTTGAACCCAGGCGCGAAAAAGACCGCCAGCGCATAGCCGAAGGCCAAAGTGCCGACCGTCCCTTTGGCCCCGAACCCCTGCCTGCCTTCATGGACCGGTTGGCCCATTGCCTTGAGCCGGTTCTGGGCTGGGATCAGGCCGAGGGCGCTGTGGCGGCCGGGGTTGCGGCCATGCGGCATCAGGCAGCGGTACCAGCTTTGCTTGAAGCCCTGATAGCCACAGTCGAACGGCTTGCCAGTACGGAGGAGGAAGACGCGTCCTCCCGGTTATGGAAAGGGGAGGACGGCAGCCTTCTGGCCGCCCGGCTGAGCGAGCTTATGCTGGCGACCGATGTGTTGCCCCCCCAGCCCCCCGCCGTGCTGGACGGGCTGCTGAGCGCTGTTCTGGCGCAGGAGCGCGTGGCCACCCGCCGGGGCAACAACCCGCAGGCCCTGCACCCGCGTGTGCTGATCTGGGGCCTGTTTGAAGCACGCCTGCAAACGGCGGAAACTGTTATTCTGGGTGGTCTGTCCGAGGGGGTGTGGCCCCCCGCCCCCGATGCTGGTCCGTGGATGAGCAGGCCCATGCGCAAGCGTGTGGGCCTGCCCCCGCCCGAGCAGGCGGTGGGGCAGGCCGCGCATGACTTTTTTGCCATGGCGGCGGCGGCCGAACAGGTTGTTCTGTCCTCCTCCCTCCGGCGGGATGGCGCACCCGTGGTGCCCGCGCGCTGGCTGACCCGGCTGGACGCTTTTCTGGCCGGGTGGGGGGGCAGGGTGCCCGAACACCCGGTTCTGTCGTGGCTTGCGCGGCTGGACCAGCCGGAGGGGCCAGCCATGCCAGTGGCCCCACCCCGGCCCACGCCCGCGGTTGCCCTGCGCCCGCGCCGCCTGAGCGTGACGGAAATAGAAACATGGATGCGCGACCCCTACGCCATATATGCCCGCCACATCCTGCGCCTTGACCCATTGCCCGAACTGGAGGAAGGGGCCGATGCCTCCGACTACGGCATGATCGTGCATGAAGCGCTGGAGCGCTGGGTGAAAACCCATGGCGTGGACTGGCCAACGGATGCGCAGAGCAAGCTGGCGGAGGTGTTCCAAACCTGCCTTGCCGGGCAGGCTCTGCGCCCCGCCTTACAGGCATGGTGGGCACCCCGGCTGGAGCGTATTGCAAGCTGGGTTGCGCAGGCGGAGGAGCAGCGTCGGGCGGTCAATGGCACACCGCAGGCCATTCTGACCGAAATTGCAGGGGCCGTGCTGGTGCCCGACGCACCGGGTGGGCCGTTCCGCCTTGTGGGGCGGGCTGATCGGGTGGAGCTTGGCGCGCAGGGGCAGGTTATTGTGCAGGACTACAAGACAGGCATGCTGCCCGCTTTGCGCGATGTTCTGTCGGGGTGGAGCCCGCAATTACCGCTGGAGGCGGCCATGCTGCTGCGTGGCGGGTTTGCCGCCGCCCCCAATGTGACCGATATTGAAGGGCTGATCTACTGGCGGCTCACAGGTGGGGCCGAACCGGGGGGCGAGGTCGCCGTGGTCTCCAAGGAGCATGACAGCCTGACCGCTCTGGCCGAGCAGACATGGCAGCGCCTGCTGGCCCGGATTGCCGCGTATGACCGGCCTGAGCAGCCTTACCTCTCCCACCCCCATCCGGGGCAGGAGCCACGCTTTGCCGATTATGCCCGTCTGGCCCGCGTGCCGGAATGGAACACAGGCCGCACGGAGACCGATGCATGATCCCCCATACGGCTCAGGGTGCATTGGGTGCCGCCATTGCACAGGCCAACCAGCAGCAGGCCATGGCGTCCGACCCCACGGCGTCTGTTTTTGTTTCGGCTTCGGCGGGGAGTGGTAAAACCAAACTGCTGATTGACCGCCTGCTCCGGCTTATGCTGCCACGGGTGGACGCCAATGGTGAGGTCTTACCCGGCAGCGACCCTGCGCGGATTCTGTGCCTGACCTTTACCAAGGCTGCGGCGGCGGAAATGGCCATTCGCCTGCAAACCCGCCTTGGCCGGTGGGTCACCTTGCCAGACGACCGGCTGGATGCGGAGCTTGAGGCCCTGTCTGTCCCCCGCACGCAGCAGACCCGGCGCAAGGCGCGCGCGTTGTTTGCGGAGGTGCTGGACCTGCCCGGCGGTATGCGTATTGGCACTATCCATGCGTTCTGCCAGTCGCTTTTGCGGCGATTCCCGCTTGAAGCCTCCATGAACCCGCATTTTACGGTCATGGAGGAAACAGACGCGGCACTGGCGCTGCAAAGCTGTGTGGAAACCGTACTGGGCGCGCAGGCTCCCGGCACGGTAGCCCCCTTGGCCGGGCAGATCGGGCTTGGCGATTTTATTGCCCTTGCAGGCACCTTACGGCGGGATGAGCGGGCACAGGCCGCGCGTGCGCGCGTCAGCACCCAGCCAGAGCAGGCACAGGCCATGCTGTGCCGAGTGCTGGACCTGCCCGAAACCGCCTTGCAGCAGACGGATGAGTCCTTCCTGCTTGCCGCCTGCTCGGGGTTTGCGGCGGAGGTGACCTTGCGGGCTGGCCTACGGGCTGTTGCGGAGGCAGGGTCGGCCACAGCCAAAACCAATGCGCTGGTTCTGCTGGACTGGCTGGCCCTGCCGCAGCCCGAACGGGTCGCGCAATGGGGCGTGTGGCGCAACGGGCTGCTGACCAAGGATGGCAAACTGCGCAGCCGCGGCCTGCTCTCGGCTAAACTTGCGGAAAAATACACGGATCTGGCCGACGCGCTGCAAAAGGAAGCTGAGCGCATACTGGCGGTGGAAGAGGGCATGAACGCCCGCCATCTGGCCCGTCTGGGTGTGGCGTTGCTCAAAATGGCTGCCCCCGTGGCCACGCTGTTTGACCAGCGCAAGGCCCTGCAGGGCCAGATGGAATATGACGATCTGATCCACCGCACACTCTCGCTCCTGCGCACGCCGGGGGCGGCCTGGGTGCTGTACAAGCTGGACGGCGGCATAGACCACCTGCTGCTGGACGAGGTGCAGGATACATCTCCCCAGCAGTGGCGTATTGCAGGGGACCTGACCGAAGAATTTTTTGCCGGTGCTGGCACGCGGGGGGAGGAAAGCCCCCGGACCGTTTTTGCCGTAGGGGACTACAAACAGTCCATCTACGGTTTTCAGGGCGCTGACCCGGATGAATTCCGGGCATGGCGGGCGCAGTTCAAACAACGCGCGCAGAATGCGAACCTGCCATGGCGGGAGCCGGAACTGACCGTCTCCTTCCGCTCCACAGCGCCGGTCCTGCAACTGGTTGATGCGGTTTTTGCCGATGCACAGGCAGCCCGTGGTGTGGCGGAGGAACAGGGCCGCGCCATGCAACACGTTACGGCCCGGCCCGGTCAGGGTGGGCGTGTGGAGCTCTGGCCATTAGCCGAGGTGCTCGGCGCGGAGGACAGCATAAGCCCGTGGGAGCCAGCAGCCGTTAACGCCACCCGGCAGAGCCCACGGCAAAAACTGGCGGATGCACTGGCCAGTTCCATTGCGCGCGAACTGGCCACGCCCCCCCAGCCGGGGCAAAAACCCCTGACTGCGGGCGATGTGCTGGTGCTGGTGCCGCGTCGCTCCTCCTTTGTGCCGCTGCTGGTGCGTGCGCTCAAGGGCCACAACATTCCGGTGGCCACACTGGTGCGCACAGGCCTTGCCGACCAGCTTGCGGTGCAGGACCTTATGGCCCTGTGTGCGGCACTTCTGCTCCCACAGGATGACCTTACACTCGCCTGCGTGCTGACATCCCCCTTGGGGGGCCTGTCCGATGACAGTCTGATGGCTCTGGCCGTCGGGCGTACGCCCGGAGCGCCTTTGTGGTCCATTCTGCGCGAGCGGCATGCACAGCAGGCGGACTGGGCACAGGCATGGCAGATGCTCAATACCCTGTTTGGACGGGTGGATTACCTCAGCCCGTATGAACTGCTTTGTGCAGCCCTTGGCCAGCAGGGCGGGCGGGCACGCCTGCTGGCCCGTCTGGGGCCAGAAGCCGCCGAACCGATTGACGAACTGCTTTCCGCCGCCCTGCGGTATCAGGAGCAGCACCCACCATCCTTGCAGGGGTTCCTGCACTGGCTCCGTCACTCGCAGGAGAGCGTCAAGCGCGAGGCAGAGGCCGGGGGCAATGCCGTGCGGGTCATGACCGCGCATGGCTCCAAGGGGTTGCAGGCCCGGCTGGTCATTCTGCCCGATACGGTGGGCCTGCCCCGGTTTGAGGACCGGCTGTTCTGGGCGCGGGATAAAGCAACAGACGTGGAAGTGCCCCTTTATGTGCCCCGCAACGCCCTGTCCGTCGGGCTGACCCGCAGCCTGTATGAGCGCCTGCGCGAGAAAACGATAGAAGAGTACAACCGCCTGCTCTACGTGGCCCTGACCCGTGCGGCCGACAGGCTGGTGGTCTGTGGCTGGATGCCCGGCCGCACCGTGCCGCCAGAAAGCTGGTACGAACGCTGCCGCCTTGGGTTTGAACGCGCAGGCGCACAGGAGCGCGACTGGAGTGTTGGAGACTGGTCGGGCAAAATACTGGTGCTGGAGGAACAGGCCACCCCAACCACCAGCCCGCCAGTCCCGGTTCCCCCCGTTGCGCTGGATGGGGTGGGTGCCGCACCGTACCAGATGCCCGGCTGGGTAGGGCAGGCGCCCCTGTGGCGCTCCAGCCCCCCGCAGGCGGAGGGACCGCTGACCCGGCCATTGGCCCCCAGCAGGCCGGATGACACCATGCTTGGCCCGCTCCCCCCCGCGCGCTCCCCGCTGGATGTGGCGGCCATTACCCCGGCCAAGGCGCGTGAGGCTGCGTTCCGCAAAGGCAATCTGGTGCATGCGCTCCTCCAGTTCCTGCCTGACCACCCCGCCGGAGCATGGGAGCGGCTTGCCACGGACTGGCTGGCCCGCCCGGCCTCGGGCCTGTCCACGCAGGAGGCGGCGCAGCTTGCCGCGCAGATTGTGGCTGTGCTGCGCATGCCAGAACTGGTGGACCTGTTTACCCCCCATGCCCGTGCGGAGCAGCGGCTGGCCGGTATTGCGGGTGGGCAAGTTATTGTGGGGCAGGTGGACCGCATGTGCGTACTGCCTGACCGGGTTGTTGTGTGCGATTACAAAAGTGGCCGCCACGCCCCCCGCACCGTGGAGCAGACCCCGGTGCTGTACCTGCGCCAGATGGCGGCCTACCGCGCCTTGTTGCAGGGGTTATGGCCGGACAGGCAGGTTGTCTGCGTGCTGGTCTGGACCGAACTGCCCCGTGCCGACCGGTTGCCGGACCACCTGCTGGACCAGCATGCGCCGGGGAGTTCTGGCGGGGTGGCATCTTGACCACGGCGCAGGCCACCTTAAGTGTTAGCTAACCCCGGTGTGGTGGTCCGCACCCTGTGTGCGTGGCCCCAGACCTGTTAATAAGGACAGCATGTGGTGCTCCAGCACCCAGTAGTAAGGAAAACATGTCATGAGTGAACATACGCTTGCTGTCAGCGATTCCAGTTTTGATGCCTCCGTGCTCAAGGCGTCCGGTCTGGTGCTGGTCGATTTCTGGGCGGAATGGTGCGGTCCGTGCAAAATGATCGGCCCGGCTTTGGAAGAAATCGGCAAGGACATGCAGGGCAAGGTTACGGTTGCCAAGATCAATATTGATGACAACCCCGTAACACCCAACACCTACGGTGTGCGCTCCATTCCTACCCTCATGCTGGTGCGTGATGGCAAGGTGGTGGACACAAAGGTTGGCGCACTGCCCAAAAGCCAGCTCAAGGCATGGGTTGAAGGCGCGCTTTAAGCCATGCTCCCCCACACGGGTGCGCTACGTTCCATAACGTAGCGTACCCGTGTGGCATGGTAAGGTTTTTTCATAATCACTTGGCAGATTGGCGCCGCCCGCGTAATGCAACCACGCAGGCGGGCAGGGTCCGCGCAGTTAGTCTAGTGCAGTCACAGGGTTCAAAATGAGCTGGATCACCGAATACGTCCGTCCTAAAATCCGCGGTCTTTTGCGCCGTGATGTGCCGGATAACCTGTGGACCACCTGTGATTCGTGCTCCCAGATGGTCCTGACCAAGGAACTGCGCAAGGCGCAGAATGTTTGCCCCCATTGTGGGCACCACATGCGTGTGCTGGTGAATGACCGGCTGGCATGGACCTTTGATAACGGTGAGTTCACCCGCATTGAACTGCCGTTGGCCCCCGTGGACCCGCTGGGTTTTCGCGATCAGAAAAAATATACCGACCGCCTGAAGGACGCCCGCGCCAAAAGCCATCTGGACGAGTCCCTTGTGGTCGCGCATGGCACCATTGGCGGGCACAACGCTGTTGTGGGCGTTATGGCGTTCGAGTTTATGGCGGGCACCATGGGTGCGGCCTTTGGCGAGCGCTTTGTCGCTGCCGCCCGACTGGCCATTTTGCAAAAATCCCCGCTGGTTGTGTTTACCGCATCGGGTGGCGCACGCATGCAGGAGGGCGTTCTGAGCCTGATGCAGATGCCCCGTACAACCGTTGCGGTGCAGATGCTGCGCGATGCGGGCCTGCCCTACATTGTGGTTATGACCAACCCGACCACTGGCGGGGTCACAGCCTCCTTCGCCATGCTGGGGGATGTGCAGATTGGTGAGCCCAACGCCCTGATCGGCTTTGCCGGTCCCCGTGTTATTCAGGATACGGTGCGTGAAAAGCTGCCAGAAGGCTTCCAGCGCTCCGAGTATCTGGTCGAGCACGGCATGCTGGACATGGTTGTGCCCCGCAAGGACCTGCCAGCCACCCTGTCGCGCCTGATTGGCCTGCTCACCCATGCCCCGGCCGATGTAAAAGCGCCCCCGCCCAAGCCGGTGGCAGCACCTGCTGCGGCAGCCGAGTAAGCCCCTCCGTGAGCCAGCCGCAGTCCGGGGGTATGGCCCCTGTGCCCGAATTTACCGGTCGCACGGGGGAGGTTCTGCAACGGCTGAACCACCTTTACCCCGCGCTGATTGACCTCTCGCTCGGTCGGCTGGAGGCTCTGCTGGCCCGTCTGGGCCACCCCGAGCGCAAACTGCCGCCGGTTATCCATGTGGCAGGCACCAACGGCAAGGGCAGCACCTGTGCCACCCTGCGCGCCATAGCCGAGGCGGCGGGCTGGCGTGTGCATGTTATGACCTCCCCACATCTGGTGGATGTGACCGAACGGTTCCGCATTGCGGGCAAGCTGGTCAGTGAGGCCGAGCTTGTGGCCACGCTGGAAGAAATAGAGCGGGTGAACAACGGCGCGCCCATTACCGTGTTCGAGGTGTTAACGGCCGCAGGCTTTGTGCTGTTTGCCCGCCACCCTGCGGAACTGGCCATTATCGAGGTCGGTCTTGGCGGACGGTGCGATGCCACCAATGTGCTTGAACACCCAGCCGCGTGCATTGTGACCTCCATATCGCGCGATCATGAAGCGTTTTTGGGCGAGTCTCTGGCCGCGATTGCAGCGGAAAAAGCGGGCATATTCAAACCCGGCGTGCCAGCGGTTACGGGCCACCAGCCAGCCGAGGTCATGCAGGTTCTGCAAACGCAGGCGCAGGCTGTGGGGGCTGTTCTGGCCCGCCGTGGTGTGGAATGGAACATTGCCCCACAGCTAGGTGCCGCGGACAAGCCTGCCGGGCTGCGCCTGAACGACGCCAAAGGATCGCTCGACCTGCCCATGCCCGCCCTGACAGGCCCATGGCAGATGGAAAACGCCGGTCTGGCGGTGGAGGCCCTGCGTCTGTCCGGGCTGGCTGTGCCGCAGGCCGCATGGCAGGGGGTTGGGCAGGTGCAATGGCCTGCGCGCATGCAGCGCCTGCACGGCCATCTGGCATCCCTGCTGCCCAGCGGATGGGAACTATGGCTGGATGGGGGGCATAACCCCGGAGCTGGAGCCGCACTGGCGCAGGAACTCGAGCATTGGAAAGACCGCCCCCTGCACATATTGGTGGGGATGAAGCAGACCAAGGATGCCTCAGGCTTTTTAGGCCCGCTTCTGCCTTATGCGGATGATCTGTGGGCTATTTGCGAGCCCGAACAGCATCTTGCCCTGCCTGTGCAGGCTATTGTGGATGCCTCTGGTGGCAAGGCCCATATTGGTCCCACCCTTGCGCGTGCGCTTGGCATGCTGGCCGCCCACGCCAACACACAGCAACCCGCACGGGTGCTGATCTGTGGCAGTCTGTATTTGGCTGGTGTGGCGCTCAGGCAGGATGGCTGGGTAATTGCCTGAGTAGATCGGGGTAGGCAACTCCCGCCCCGGTATGCTGATCCAGCCAAGACCTGCGTATTAGCGTAATATTTGCATATATGAAAACCGTGTGGCGCGCTCCCTATGCGTGGGGCGGTTGCTTCCACACGCAAATATGCAGAAGGTCAAAAAACGTCTGTTCAGTATGGAAGCCGGGCCAGTCATACGGGTATGATGGAAATACAAAAATGGATACACATCATTTAAATCCATAAGGTGCGTATAAACACATGTTTGGTAAAAACAGTATTCCATTAAAAAATATCGTTATTTTTATAGTTCTGTTCTGGACCTGTGGTGTTTTTTTGTCATGGCTTCATAGCCCGGTTAATGGGCAGGCCCATAATTTTTCGCTCACATTCAATAATATGATGGATCATATGCTGCATGGGCGCTTTGATGTTGATCCTGATATTGTAGCGGGTGAGGGCTTTTTGCGTGATGGCAGGGTTTATGCCTATTGGGGCATAGTCCCAGCCCTTTTAAGGTTGCCTGTTCTGGCACTCCCTAATGGGATGAATGTAGACGTTACAAATATATCGTGCATGACGGCACTTATTATTATGCTGTCAATAAACTACAAAACCCTTGTGTATTTAATTCCCCATTTACCAAAAAACACTCAGTGGATTCAGGCCTGTCTGTTTGTTGCCATGACCTGTTCCGGTGCGCAGATATGCTTTTTACGGTTTTCATTATTTCAGGAAGTGTGTTTCTGGGCCATTGTTTTTGGCCTGCTGTTTGTTCATTGGGCTGTTCGTGCCTGCCTGAACCCGGCACAAGCGCCTAAAGCGCTGACCTGGATGTCTGTTTCGGCCGGGTTGGCCCTGCTGACCCGTGTTTCAATGGGGATCGCATTATATGCGGCGTTGGCGCTGTTTGGTCTGCTCAGTATATGGCGCGGCATTGCCATGGTACGGACCGCCCGGCGTGGGGGTGATGGGCAAGCGGCGCCAAAGGTGTTGGGGCATTGTTTGGCGGCCATTGCCATTCTTCTGTTTTTTGTAGGCGTTACGGCATGGGTGAATGAACAGCGGTGGGGGAACCCGTTCACCTTTGCAAATTATAATTTGTATATCATGAACAAATACTTTCCAGATCGTCTGCCTCGTACGGAGGCGTATGGTCTTTTCAATTTCAGACGTATTCCCTTGGGGATTATTTACTATTTTATTCCTGTCTGGGTTTTTAAGTCGGGTCAGGGTGGTTTAATTCTGCAAGACAGTTTTCATCGTCTTGTTGACGCCACGGAAATGCCGCCAAGCAGCTTTTTCCTCACGGATGGTTTTTTGCTGCTGCTTTGTAGTGTGTTTCTGGTCGCTCTTGTCAAAAATCATGAAAATACAGGAATGGATAAGGCAGCCTCCCTCCTGATCATACTGGGGCTGTGTACCGCCCCTTTGTTGATGCTGATGGCGATCAGTATGAATTTTCGGTATCGGGCCGAGTTTTACCCATTGTTTATGTTTATGGGCCTGATGGGATCAACCGTGGTTTCCAGGCGGTATGCCCATAATCTGTACTTCAGGTATTTATGTATATTTCTGGTTTGTGTCAGTGTTGTATCGTCATACACGGTCATGCTGCTTTATAAGAAAAGCGCGTTTGGACTGAGGTGGTCCCGTCCGTTCGGACAGTTTTGCGGGCTTGATAAGCTATACCCGGTTGTTGTTATGCCGCCCTTCTGACGGCGTTGCTGTTGGCCATCTGGTCCGGGGTTAACCCCGGACCAGATGGC
>NZ_WOTD01000006.1 GCF_011516885.1 Acetobacter lambici
TGCACAACGCAGCCTGCCCGTCGCCCACATTCTCAGATGGTCAATCTTCAGACGGTCTCACCAAGCAGCCGCACAACGCTCATATATCAAATCAAAATTGCAACTGTAGTGCTAGAGTGCGGTTATGGCCGTTACCGTCTTAATTCCATGGTAATCGGGCCTTCACGGCGGCCATGGGTGAACTGGTCCACGTAGTCATTCCCGCTGTGCATGAGCGATGCGGCGGCTCCCTGCCAGACCAGTTTGCCCTTGTAGAGCATGGCCGCTTCATCCCCGATCCGCTGGGCGGAGGCCATGTCATGCGTAATGGCAATAGCAGTGGAGCCAAGCTTTTTAACGCAATCCACAATCAGACCGTCAATGACAGCACCCATAATCGGGTCCAGCCCGGTTGTGGGTTCATCAAAGAACAGAATGTTGGGTTGGGCGGCAATGGCACGGGCCAGCCCTACACGCTTTTGCATGCCGCCAGACAGTTCGGAGGGGTACAGGTCCCCAACGGAGGGGGCCAGCCCCACCTGCTCCAGAATGGCTCCAGCCTTGTCACGCGCGGTGGCGCGGGTCAGCTTGTTGAGGGCGAGCAGGCCAAAAGTCACGTTTTCCCACACGGGCAGGCTGTCAAACAGCGCGCCGTTCTGGAACAGCATGCCAATTTCGCTGCGGAGTTGGTCGCGCCGTTTGGCGGGGGCAGCCAGTACGTCCTCGCCATCAATTTCAATACAGCCTGAATCCGGGGTCATTAGGCCCAGAATGCAGCGTAGCAGCACGGATTTGCCCGAGCCTGACCCACCAATAATGACAAACGAGGTCCCCTGCGGCACATCAAGCGAAATGCCATCAAGCACTTTTTTATCCCCGAAGGATTTGTGCAGGTCCCGGATACGGATTTTGGGGGGAGCACTGGTCATGCTCTGGTCCATGGCAGTGGCACTCATTGTGAGAAGAACAGGTCTGTAATCAGGTAGTCAAAGGCCAGCAGCAGAATGGAGGCCACCACCACGGCCGATGTGGTGGCAGAGCCCACGCCCTCGGCCCCGCCCTTGCTGTTATAGCCATAATAGCAGCCCATCAGCGTGATCAGGAACCCGAACAGGGCGGCCTTGACCAGCCCGACCGTTATGTCCATGGCCTTAACCGAGTTCAGCGTTGCCGTAATGTAGGCGGTGGGGGAAAAGCCAAGCTTGACCACGGCAACAGTAAAGCCCCCCGCAACGCCCAGCACGTCGGCCACCAGCACCAGCAGGGGCAGGGCAACAATGCCCGCAAGCAGGCGTGGCGCGACCAGATACTTCATGGGGTTGGTGGAAAGGGTGCTCAACGCATCAATCTGATCGGTCACGCGCATGGTGCCGATCTGGGCAGCCATGGCGGCTCCCACGCGGCCCGCGACCATAAGCCCCGCCAGCACCGGCCCCAGCTCGCGGGTTACAGCCAGCACAACAATACCCGCAATGGCGCTCTGGGCATGGTACTGCGCAAAGCCTGTATAGGATTGCAGTGCAATAACCCCACCCGAGAACAGGGCCGTTAGGGCAACAACCGGCAGGGAGAAGAATCCTGTCTCCAAAAACGTGCGGATAAACACTCGCCCGTAGAACGGTGGCCGCATAATGTGGGACAACCCGGCCAGAGCGAACAGCGCCAGAGCGCCCGCACTGCGGATAAGCGAGAGTGTGGCGCGGCCTATGCGGGCCACAAAATCAAGCACCATATCCATGAGTTCGGGCTGTCTGTTCCTGTTGTGTGTGGTCAGGGTCTGCTGTGGTGTGAGCCGTAACCCGTTCGGGCCGGGTTCGTCAAAGCATGCTTTTGTTTTGTTGGCTCGGCAGTGCTTTGTCCCATGGTGTGTGGTGGACTGGATTGCTAAGCGGGGCTTGAGTTTGTTCTTGTTTTATTCCATTTATGGAGCCTCCAGTAAGGCAGGAACAGGGGAATCCGCGTGGCCAAAAAAACGTCCCGCCAGTATGTGTGCAAGGCATGCGGTGCCGTTCATGCCAAATGGGCAGGGCAGTGCGATGCCTGCCAGGAATGGAACACGCTGGAGGAAATGGCGGTAGAACCACTGGCCGCGTCTTCGGCCACAACCCGTGCGGGCAAGGGGCGGCGTGTGCAGTTGCATGGGCTGGGGGGCAAGGTTGAACTGCCTCCACGCACGGGCACGGGCATTGCCGAGTTGGATCGGGTGCTGGGTGGGGGTCTGGTTCCGGCCTCCGTCGTGCTGGTCGGGGGGGACCCCGGTATTGGCAAATCCACCCTGTTGTTGCAGGCGGCAAGCCGTCTGGCGGGCAATGGGGAGCGGGTTCTTTATATTTCGGGTGAAGAGGCGGTGGACCAGATCCGCCTGCGCGCCATTCGCCTTGGCGTGGCACAAACCAGTCTTGATCTGGCGGCTTCCATTAACGTTGCGGATATTGTGGCAACGCTGGAGGCCGAGCCGGACGTCAAGGTCGTGGTGATCGATTCCATCCAGACCATGTGGCTGGAAACAGTAGACAGCGCGCCCGGTACGGTCTCGCAGGTGCGGGCTTGCGCGTTTGAGTTGATCCGGGCTGCCAAACGGCGTGGGTTCAGCCTTATTCTGGTTGGGCATGTGACCAAGGAAGGTTCACTGGCAGGCCCGCGCGTGCTGGAGCACATGGTGGATGCGGTCATGTATTTTGAAGGGGATCGGGGCCACCAGTTCCGCATCCTGCGTGCCGCCAAAAACCGCTACGGTGCCACGGACGAAATTGGTGTGTTCGCCATGACCGACCGCGGGTTGGAGGAAGTGAGCAACCCTTCCGCACTGTTTTTGGCCGAGCGACGGGGCAATATAGCCGGTTCCGCCGTGTTTGCGGGGCTGGAGGGCACGCGGCCCGTGTTGCTGGAAGTGCAGGCCCTGCTCTCCCCCAAAGGGGGGGATGGTGCACCGCGCCGTGCCGTGGTGGGGTGGGACACCGGGCGTCTGGCCATGTTGCTGGCGGTGCTGGAAACACGGTGCGGGCTTAAGCTGTCGGGCATGGATGTTTACCTTAACGTGGCGGGGGGGCTGAGAGTGGTTGAGCCCGCAGCCGATCTGGCTGTGGCTGCGGCTCTGGTTTCCGCTGCCAGTGGCGTCCCCACCAGCCCCGGCGAAGTGTATTTTGGTGAGGTCGGATTGTCGGGCGAGGTCAGGCAGGTTGCGCAGGCGGATGCACGGCTGAAGGAGGCCGCCAAGCTGGGCTTTACTCAGGCCGTACTGCCCCGCCGTATTGCACGGGGGAGTGCGCGTTCGCGCCCGCCAGAGGGTATGAGCCTGCGTGAGTTGGGCCATATTTCCGATCTGGTTGGCCCGGATGTGGAGGGGGAATAATACGCCCGCCCTGTTTGTATGGCATTGCAAGCGAGGTTGGAGCGCGCTATAAGGAGCCCACGCGTTACGCGGATGTAGTTCAATGGTAGAACGGCAGCTTCCCAAGCTGCATACGGGGGTTCGATTCCCCTCATCCGCTCCATACGCTCATTTTTCTCCCAATAAAATTGCTATCCCACTCCAAGTGCCCCATGCACGGTGCTGTGCATTTTTGGCCGTAATTTGGGGTTTGTCGTGCGTCTTGTCCGCAATTTAGCGGAAGTGGCAGGCCGCGAGTGATGTATCTGGTAAAATATATTGACCGGGGGCGGCTACAGTGAGGAAATTTATTCCCGTGTATATTATTTCGGTTCCGGCATATTAAGGCCGTTTTTCAGTCAAGAACGGAAAAGAAACGATATTCAATTAAATGATTACTTTCCGATATAAGAATATAATTTCAAGAATACATAAATACAAAATAAGCATATTTTTCATTATATCATCTTGAACATATTATAGGATGATGCGATCATTATAAATAATTGCTTAACCCCGCTGTGGGGAGCGCGGGCTCTATAGCTTATTTTGAAGGGGAGCGCTTCGGGGCGTGAATGGTCTGCAACAAACAACCAAAAATCATACTGGACTGTTCTGTTACACTCCCCGCCAGATATCGGCTCCATACCCGGCGGAGCGGGAAGAGTTACGGTCTTCCCGCTCCGCCGGGGGCCGGGTTTCTGGCGCGGTCAGGCTTGGGTGCTGCTCCTTGCTGCTCAGCGTGCTGGGCGAGATTTTGCCAGCACAGGCGGAGCAGACCCTGATCTCCATCAGTGGCGTAACCATCCAGAGCGGGCTGGACATTGGGGGGGCGGCTTTTCATCTCCCCAACACCAATTTTGGCGGGGGCTCCTATGCCGCCCGGCCATCGGGTGGGTACACCCGGCACGCCAACACAACCTATGGCGAACTGTATGGCAAGCCGATGCTCAAGGGCGAATGGAAGACCGGCTGGGGGTTTGACGTAATCGGGAATGCCTCGGCCATTGGCGCGACCACCCTTGGTGATGGGGATGCCGAACAGGTTTCGCAGACATCAGGCACCCCGCGCTCGGTCTATCTGGAGGAACTCTATGCCGGGGTCAGGGTGCCGGTCCGGCTGGCGGGTGGGCATCAGGTGTTTACCGTGCAGGGTGGGCGGCAGGCTTTTGCCGTGGATGATGGGTTTTTGATCGGTAAGGGCACCTATAGTTCGGGCGAACGTGGGGCCTGGTGGTACGCGCCACGTTTTGCCTTTTCCGGCCCCGGTGTGATCAAGCTGGAAGGAGACCCCGTCCGTGCCGATGTGTTCATGCTGGAAAGCAATTCGGATAACGATATCGACCGCGGATACGACCGGCCAAAAACCAGCTTTGTGGGGTTTGACGTCACATGGTTTGTCAACAAGGCGGGCGGGCATGGTGCTTCGGTTTATGCGGACCGCGCATCGTATGTGACCCTCACCTATTTCCATGTGCGTGATGCGGATACGTCCGCCCATTATGATTATTCAACCCGCGCGGACCGCGACGGCATGAATGTGGCGGCCCTGAGTTGGGGCGGCACGCTGTTCCCGGTCAAGGCGCTGGGTATTTCCAAAAACTTTACGTTCTATGGCAACTTTGTCTCGGAGCAGAACAGCCATCCGGGCAATGGGTACAAGGGTGTTTCGGCTTACGGTATGTATTTTGAGCCGGGCTACACCTTTTCCATGCTGCCATGGACCCCGCATATTTTTTACCGTTACACCCGCTTTGGGGGCGGCAAAAATTCCGAGGGCGGCGTCAAGCACAACTACGACACGTTCTTTCTGTACGATGGCAAGCGCTACACCTATGGCGGTTACTGGCCGGGTGAAATTGTGGGCATGTATCTCGCCCCTCTGTCCGATCTGGAGGATCACCAGATCGACCTGACAGTCGTGCCTCCCGTGCATCTGTTCCGACCGACTGATTCGCTCAAGCTTGGCCTGCATTTTTACGATCTGTCGCTCATCCATGCCTCGGGCATGGGGCTGAAGAACACTGGCCGCCATGTGTCGGATGAGCTGGATGCCTCCGTTGAATACACGCTGGACGAGAACACGTCCGCAGCTCTTGCCGGGGGGGCGGCTTTTGCCGGGCCAGCAGGTCGGGCTTTGTCAAAAGCCGGAGTGCCGGGGGACCAGCCCATGCCCAATATCGACCACCATGCGGGTGTGATCGAGGCGTATTTTTACAAGCATTTTTGAGGGGCATTTCCCTGTTTATTCCTCTTGAGTTATGAACGCACCAAGCCAACAAGAATAAAGGACCTCTCTATGGCTGAGCCGAACACCAAGTCTGCCGTTAAACCTGCCACCGGCCTGCGTAGCCGCCACATCGCCATGATCGCGCTGGGTGGGACTATTGGCGCGGGTCTGTTTGTGGGGAGCGGGGCTGCCATTCAGGCTACTGGCCCGGCGGTTCTGCTGGCTTTTCTGTTGGTGGGGCTGCTGGTCATTCTGGTCATGCGCATGCTGGGCGAGATGGTGGTGGCCGACCCCGGTCGCGGCTCATTTGTGGAATATATCCGTGCAGCACACGGGGACAGGCTGGGTTTTACGTCTGGTTGGCTTTACTGGTTCTTCTGGGTTGTGGTGCTGGGGAGCGAGGCCATAGCCGGTGCGATTTTGATACAGGACTGGGTTCATCTGCCCATATGGGTTTTGTCCATTGCGCTGATCGGGCTGTTAAAGCTGGTCAACTTTGCCGCCCCCCGCGTGTTTGGGGAATGTGAGTTCTGGCTCTCGGCCGTCAAGGTTTTCAGTATTCTGGCTTTTGTGGCTATTGGCGCGCTGTATGTGGTGCATGCTTTTGGCCCCGGTGTGCCAGTCTGGCATAACCTTATGGGCCATGGTGGTCTTATGCCGCATGGCATTGTGGCCGTGCTGTCCATTATTCCCACCATCCTGTTCACCATGATGGGGTCGGAAATTGCAACGGTTGCCGCGGGCGAATCTCCTGAGCCAGACAAGAACGTGGCACGGGTTACCCGCAGTCTGGGCACGCGCGTAACCCTGTTCTATCTGGCCTCTGTTGCCATGATCCTGCTTGTGGTGCCGTGGAGCGATATTGTTGCCGGGCGCTCCCCCTTTGTTACCGCCATGGACACAATGGGCATTCCGGGTGCTGGGATGATGATGCGCATTGTGGTGTTGAGCGCCATTCTCTCCTGCCTGAACTCCGCCATGTATATTACGTCACGCGTGCTGACCGAACTTGCGGCACAGGGCGATGCCCCGGCT
The DNA here is from genome assembly GCF_011516885.1 of Acetobacter lambici. Taxonomy (GTDB): domain Bacteria; phylum Pseudomonadota; class Alphaproteobacteria; order Acetobacterales; family Acetobacteraceae; genus Acetobacter; species Acetobacter lambici. Next base: position 6,615 of record NZ_WOTD01000006.1, read on the forward strand.
TTTCTGACCCGCCGTTCGGCCAGTTCCGCGCCACGGTTGGCCATTACGGTCAGCAGTATTGCGGGTACGCTGGTGGCGTTTTCGTCCATTCTTGCACCGCAGACCATTTTTGCTTTTCTGCTGAGTTGTAGCGGTGGCGTTATCCTGTTGATCTATAGCCTGATTGTAACGGCCTACATTACAACCCGCTTTGCCGCGCGCCGGAACGGGACAGAAAAAGGCAATTACACGCTGTTCCTGTTCCCGCTGTGCAATTACGCAACGCTTGCGGGTGTGGTGCTGGTGTTTGTGGCCATGCTCCTTAACCCTGAGGAACGCATGACCGCTCTGGCGACCTTGGGCACGTCGGTCGTCTGCTACGCTTTGGCATCCTACTTTGCCGTGCAGAACAAACAGCAGGCCTGATTTTTGGTGTGTTCTGAATAAAGGAAAGGCCCGCCATAAGTCCGGCGGGCCTTTCCTTTATGTCTGCTGCGGGCCAGCAAAACGGGCCTGCGCTACAACGTACTGCTCAGGGAATGCTCATCCGGTCCAGATGGAATGCCAAGGGGTGTTTGCGGAGCAGGAGCAGCCCCCCGGCCACCACAATGGTGCCGCCGGCAAGTGCTATACCCAGTGAGACACTCCGCCCCGAGACCAGAGTGCCAATGGCCGCCCCTACGAACAGGCTTAAAATGGCGGCAACACGGCGCAGGGTGCCAGAACTGCTCCCCCCGGCGGCGGAACTGTTATGGGCCAGCCCATGCAGTACCATGGTGGCGGCGGGCAGGACCATGTCAGGCAGTTTGGCGTGCCGTGTGGCGGATGTCTGTAAGCCCATGGCGCAGGACAGCAGAGCGAGGGTGACGTAAATATCGCCCGGAATATTGGCTGACCAGATCCATGCGGCAACGCCGACCATAGCCCCCACACCGAGCAGAATATCGCCAACAGTGGCGCGTATGCTGCGTTGGCGGCGCACAAGCCGTCCGCCGATCATGGCGCCCAGAAAATAAAAGCCAATAGCTTCCAGCCCGGACAGAACAATGGCCTGAGATGTTGCAATGTTAACAGCCATCAGAATAATGGTGGCGGTCATGTAGCCTGCAAAAATCTTGAGATGCAGCAGAGAAATGGCGTCCAGCATGCCCATGGCCATGGTAACAAGCAAAATGGCAATGACCAGTTTGGCATCATGCCCCGCGCGGGTTGTCATTGTATCTCCTGATCAGATGGAAGTGAAAAAAATTGCCCCGCAGCCTGTGCCGCCGGGGTGGAGAGTGTTGTAACATTCTGCACGGTCACGGAAAAATGATCTTAGTTGGACCGTGCCATGTTTTGCCAGCCCATATGGCCATAGCAGGCTGAACAAAAAAGGCCCGGCAGAACCGCCGGGCCTGAAGTGTGGTGTTTGTGTGCTTTCAGCTCAGGGTCATCAGGCTGGCGTTGCCGCCTGCGGCTGTTGTGTTGATGCTGCGCGACTGTTCTTCCAGCACGGCTTCGACTGAGGGAAGACCATTTTTTGTAATGTAGGCCGAAACAATAGCCCCGTTGCCCGCAGCTAGCAGTGCGCGTGTGGCACGGAATGCTTCGTTATCTTCCTCACTCAGAAGAATGCTGCACTCAAGCGAGCGGGCGGAGGTAACAGGCCGAACAAACTGCCCGATGGAGGCAGGCAGGGTGGCAATAGCTGCCAGAATAGCGGGCTCCGCCATAATGGCCGCAGTGTTCCCCCCGGCAAGCGCCAAGGAGATCTGGTCATACAGACCAGTAGCTGTCTGGGCCATGCACAGCACTGTGCCGCGTGCGCCCAGCCTGTACAGGTTCAACTCGCCAACAGGGCCGGGCAGGGTGATCTGCCCGTTGGTCAGCGGCTGGCTGGCAAGGGCATGGGCGCGCTGGGCTGGCTGGCTCTCGCCTTGTGTGCGCAACCAGTCGGTCCAGTCCACCATGGCTTTTGGCGTGGTGCCGCGTGCAATTTGCGGCAGGGGCGGTACCTTTGCCAGCAGGCGGCGCAGAATAAGCGGTCCTCCGGCCTTTGGTCCGGTGCCGGACAGGCCACGCCCGCCAAAGGGCTGCACGCCCACAACCGCGCCAATGGTGTTGCGGTTTACATACAGGTTGCCTGCTTCCACCTGTTCCAGAACGCTCTGAACGGTGGAGTCCAAGCGTGTGTGCAGGCCAAAGGTCAGGCCGTAGCCCGTTGCGTTAATGTCGGCCAGAACGAGGTTTAACTGGGCGCGTCGGTAGCGCAGCACATGCAGGACCGGACCAAACACTTCCTGCCCAACTTCTCGGATGGATGTGACCTCGATCAGTGTGGGGGGCACAAAGCTGCCATTGGCGCAGTTGTCTGGCAGAGGTAGTGCGTGGACTGGCGCATTTTTGCTGCGGAATGTTTCAATATGCGCCGTAATGCCCGCGGCGGCTTCGGGGGTAATGACCGGCCCCACATCCGTGCACAGGGCGGAGGGGTTGCCGAGCCGAAGTTCATGCATGGCACCGCGCAGCATGGCCAGAACATGGTCCGCGCAGTCGTCCTGCACACAGAGAATACGCAGGGCGGAGCAGCGCTGGCCCGCACTATCAAAAGCCGAGGCCAGAACATCCGCCACGACCTGTTCGGCCAGAGCGGAGGAATCCACGATCATGGCGTTCTGTCCCCCCGTTTCGGCCACAAACGGCACGGGCTGGCCCGTGGCCGTGCGGCGGTCGAGGAGTTGGCGGTTGATCAGTTGCGCCACGGCGGTGGAACCGGTGAACATGACCCCCATAATACGGTCATCCCCTACCAGTGCTGCCCCCACATCGCCCTCACCGGGCAGGAGTTGCACGGTTGCTGCGGGAACGCCTGCTTCGTGCAGAAGCTGCACGGCTACCGCTGCGATCAGGGGTGTTTCTTCCGCCGGTTTGGCAATAACGGCGTTCCCGGCGGCAAGGGCTGCGGCAATCTGGCCAATAAAAATGGCGAGCGGGAAGTTCCACGGGCTAATGCAGGCCACGGTGCCAAGGGGGGCATGGGTCTCGTTGTTAAAATCGCGGCGGATGGTGGTGGCATAATAGCGCAGGAAGTCCACAGCCTCGCGGATTTCGGCCACGGCATTGGGGAGCGACTTGCCTGCCTCGCGGCAGATCAGGGCCATAAGGGCGGCGTGCCGCGCTTCCAGCAGATCAGCGGCCTTGAGCAGGCAGTCGGCCCGTATGGCTGGGGTTTTGGCTGACCATTCCGCAAAGCCCGTTTGCGCCACGTCCACTGCCAGCGTGACCGTAGCGGGTGTGGCGTAGGTGACATGGCCGACCAGATCGCGTCGGTCAGCGGGGTTGGTTACGGGGTGCTGCGTACCATGCGTGGGCGCACCGGGCACAATGGGGGCTGCCTGCCATTGCTTTGGAGCCGCCTTTATGCCTGCGGCAAGGGTTTCGAGCACCTGATCGTCGGCCAGATCAATCCCTGCGGAGTTCTGGCGCTCGGGGGCAAACAGGTCGAGTGGCTTGCGGATTTCGGAGTGTGGCGCACCAAATGGGGTGTAACGCTTGGCCGAGGTCACGGGGTTTTCGATCAGGGATGCCACGGCAATGGCGCTATCGCCAATCTGGTTGACAAAGGAGGAGTTCGCTCCGTTTTCCAGCAGGCGGCGTACCAGATAGGCCAGTAGTGTTTCGTGCGTGCCAACAGGTGCGTAAATGCGGGCCGGGCGGTTGAACCTGTCCGCCCCGACGACCTGACGGTACAGCGGCTCGCCCATGCCGTGCAGGCATTGGAATTCATAAGACCCGATCTCGTATTTTTGCCCGGCGAGTGTGTAGATGGTGGCAAGGGTACGGGCATTATGCGTGGCAAACTGGGGAAAAATGATATCCCGTGCATCCAGCAGTTTGCGCGCGCAGGCAATGTAGCTGATATCCGTATGGCATTTGCGGGTGTACACGGGGTAGTCCGCCATGCCTTCGACCTGCGCTTTTTTAATCTCGCTGTCCCAGTAGGCACCTTTAACAAGGCGAACCATAATCCGGCGGCTGGTGCGCCTGGCCAGATCAATAATGTAATCCAGCACGAAGGGCGCGCGTTTGCCGTAGGCCTGCACCACAAAGCCAATGCCGTTCCAGCCTTCCAGCCCCGGTGTGGCGCACAGGGCTTCGAGCAGGTCGAGTGAAATATCCAGCCGTTCGCTTTCCTCGGCATCAATGTTAATGCCAATGTCGTACTGCCGGGCCAGCAGGGTGAGTTCCTGCACAACGGGCAGAAGCTCCCCCATGACCCGTGCATGCTGCGCGCGGGCATAGCGCGGGTGCAGGGCGGAAAGTTTGATGGAAATACCGGGACGTTCGTAAACATTGGCCCCTTTGGCGCTGCGCCCGATTACGTTAATGGCGTTAATGTAGTCCTGCCGGTAACGCTGGGCGTCGGCGGCGGTGTAGGCGGCCTCGCCCAGCATGTCGTAGGAATAGGAAAAGCCGATCTGTTCGAGCTTTTTGCTATTCTTGCGGGCCTGCTCAATGGTCTGGCCCAGCACAAACTGCTCGCCCATCAGGCGCATGGCCGCATCCACGGCTTTGCGGATAACGGGGCGTGTGCTCCGCTCCACAAACCCCATAAGCGCGCCAGAGAGTGTTTTGTCATTATGTTCGGCCACAACGCGGCCCGTCAGGGCCAGCCCCCATGCGGCGGCATTGGCGAACAGAGGCTTGGCGCGGCCAACGTGGGAGAGCCAGTCGCTCTCGCCTATCTTGTCCTGAATAAGGGCGTCGCGCGTGGCCATGTCGGGAATACGCAGCAGGGCCTCGGCCAGACACATCAGCGCCACACCCTCGGCGGAGGAGAGGGCAAATTCCTGCACCAGTGTTTCCACCAGACCGGGGTTACGCTGGCTGCGCAGTGTTTGGGCAAGGCCGGTCGCCATGGCGGCTACGGCGCTGTCCTGCTGTGCGCTCAGGGTGGCGGCGGGGGTCAGGGCCTCAACGCATGTCAGCTCGGGGCGGCGGATGGCCTGGGTAATGGCCTTGCGCAGCGGGGTGCGGGAGGTGAAGTCGGGTGCAAAAGTATTGGTGGAGGACATGGCGTTGTTCATCCAGATCAGCCGCCAAACCGTGCGCCTGCGGGTCTGCAGGTTGGTTTTGGCTTCATAATGATTTTTCCGCTCTGACACGATAATATACGATTTGCAACATCATATATTACCCAATCAGGCATGATCCGCCGCATGGATGAACAAGCGTTTGTAAAATATGGATTTTTAGAGGGTAAAAATGCTCAGCCCACGTTAAGGCCAGCATGCCGACGCCGGAACACATCCACCGAGATTCTGGAGGCTTCCAGAATATGGATGCGCGTCAGTCTGGCGCACAAGTCCGCATCCCGGTCACGGCAGGCGTCCAGAATGGCCTTGTGTTCGTCGTGGGTGATGTTTGTGCGGCCTTCAATAATCAGATGTCCGCGTATGTAGCGGTCCAGTCTGGTATTCAGGTCTTCTATCATTTCCAGCAGGCGGGGGCGGGGGGCTGCGGCATAGATGGAATTATGGAATGCACGGTTGAGTGCGCCTGAGCGGATCATGCCCTGCGGGCCCTCCACACCGGCTACAAATGCCTCGTAGGCGTCCTCCACGCGGGCAAAGTCCACGCGGGTCATGTTGCGCACGCCCTCGGCTGCGGCCTGTTCTTCCAGCGTTGCGCGGATCTGGGAGTATTCCAGAATATCGGCCTCATCCAGCCCGATGACCATTGCGCCCTTGTTGGGCATGAACGCCACCAGCCCTTCGGCCTCAAGGTGCTTGAGCGCTTCGCGCACGGGAATAATGCTGACCCCAAAACCTGCGGCAAGCTCGGACTGGGGCAGGGCGCGGCCCGCTGGCAACTGGTCTTCCAGAATAGCTTTGCGCAACGCCGTGCAAATGCTCTCTGACGCGGTGCCATGCGGTGCAATTTCAACACTTTTGAAAAGACTGGCAGGCAGCATGTCGGTATGGGCTCCCGCTTGGATCGTTACGGACTCGTTAAGGTTGTTATAGAGTGGAAGGCCAAACTGTTCAATCGGCCAGTCCGACCAGAGCTTGCCATGAGGCAGGCTGATCTGGTGCATGGTGTTATATCACCTGATCGTGATTGCCGGTTGGCGGGGTGGCCAAACGCCATTTATGGTTTGGCGTGTGCGGGCTGGCAAAGGGTTGGTCGCCGTGCCCGATAACGGCCCGGTCGGGGTTGGCGCCTGTGCCGGGCCTGAACTGAACCATATGTATAAAATTACAGAAGACAAAGATAATATCGTAATGTTTCAAGAGCATAATTTTATATGGCCCGGCTGGGGGCACCATTTGTGAGCCCTTTGCAAAGGGCTGGCACAGCATATGGCACGGGTCCGTAACGTGGCGTTGTTTTTGTTATGACAGGCATGTCACCCGCCCGCCCGGACAGGACTGTGGTCTGCCATGTTTTTTGCGCGCGTGGGGGCTGCTTGATCTTTGCGGGGGTTACGGGGCAGTTTGGCGCATATTCCGTTTGGGAGATTCTGAATGAAACTGTTTGCCGTGCGTGCCCTGTCGGCGCTAGCCCTTACCACGTCCGTGCTGGCATCCATGCCCGCACTTGCTCATGCCGAGGATCAGACCCTCAATATGCCGGTTATCCGTGGGGGGGATACGTCTCTCCTCTCAACGGTGGACCCATCAGGTTACGTGGCCTCCATTGACCCGAAGGAAAATGCAGGCCTGCTGAACTACTGCGTACAGAACGAATACGTCCCTGATTACGACGATGCCTTCCGCACGTTGCAGGAATACAACAAAAAGACCAATGCCGTGTCCGATGGTTCGGATGGCAATATGTTCTATGCGATCGGCTCGGCAGGCCAGATCCGCCTGAACGACCACACCTACACCGTGGCAATGGCAACCCTGCCGCTGCGCCAGAAGACCTGTAAGGCTGTTCTGGACCGCGCCAAAGCTGCCCTGTAATTTGGCGGCAGGCCTTATTCCGCACCGACCGGAATTAAGGTGTGGAATAAAAACGGCATAACAAAAAAGGCTGATCACGGTGGTGATCAGCCTTTTTTTATGTCCGGTTCGGCACATTTTTGTGCGCTTGGGGGGCGGGCATGTCTTTCCTCAGGCGGCGTGATATGATCAAAGACCATCTGGTTCGGGTGCAAAATAAGAACGTAAATGAAAGGACCAGTCCGAGTGGAAGATAAAGTTCCCTGCACGACGGAGACAGGCGTCTCTGATCGCTATCTTGATCAAGTGCAGCGTGCGCAACGCGACCCGGAGGCCTTCTGGCTGTCGCAGGCGCGCAGACTGGTCTGGCATAAAGCGCCCTCCCATGCCTCCCGCTCCGATTTTGGCGGTGATGTGCGCATATCATGGTACGAAGACGGGCAGCTCAACGTGGCTGAAAACTGCCTTGACCGCCACGTTCTGACCCAGCCCGACAAGGCCGCCCTGATCTGGGAAGGTCAGGAAGACGGGCAGAAGCTGGTGCTGACCTACCGCGAACTGCACGCGCAGGTCTGCCGCCTTGCCAATGCGCTGCGCAGGCTGGGCGTTGGCAAGGGCGACCGTGTGGCCATTCATCTGCCCATGGTGGCCGAAGGCGTGGTGTCCATGCTGGCCTGTGCGCGTATTGGCGCAATCCATGTTGTGCTGTTTGGCGGTTTTTCGGCCGAAGGGCTGGCCGAGCGGCTTATGGATAGTGGCGCGGTCGTGGTTATTACGGCCGATGTGGCGCGCCGTGGGGCCAAGGCCATTCCCAGCAAAATCACCATGGATGAGGCCCTTGTGGCCTGTGGCGCGGCCTGCACCGTGCGCCATGTGCTGGTGGTGCCCGTAACGGGCACGGAGGTGCCCATGCAGCCCGGTCGGGACCTGCACTTTGCCGCGGAAGTGGCGATGGAAATGCCCGACTGCGCGCCAGAGATCATGGATGCCTGCGATCCGCTGTTCCTGATGTATACCTCGGGCAGCACGGGGCGGCCCAAGGGTGTGGTGCATGGCACGGGTGGGTATCTGGTCTGGGCATCCTACACGCAGGAGGTGGTGTTTGCCGCCCAGCCGAACGATGTGTTCTGGTGCACGGCCGATACAAGCTGGATTACCGGGCACACCTATGTTGTGTACGGCCCGCTATGCAATGGCGCGACAATCCTGATCTATGAAGGTCTGCCCTCATGGCCGCAGCCGGGTCGTTGGTGGGATGTGATCGACCGCAACAATGTGAGTGTCTTTTACACCTCTCCCACAGTCGTACGCGCCGCCATGCGTGAGGATGCGGACGTGGTGCGCAGTCGCTCCCTGTCCAGTCTGCGCGTGCTGGGCACGGTGGGCGAGCCGATCAGCCCCGAGGCATGGCAGTGGTTCCATGATGAGGTGGGCAAGGCCTGCTGTCCGGTGGTGGATACATGGTGGCAGACCGAAACAGGGGGTGTCATGCTGACCGCCAGTGCCGGGCAGGTGCCGGGCAGGCCGGGAGCGGCAGGTCTGCCGTTGCCGGGGGTGGAAGCCGTGCTGGTGGACGCACAGACCCAGACCGAGGTTGAAGGGGCGGGGGACGGCCTTTTGTGCATGGCCCGCTCATGGCCCGGTCAGGCCATGACCTTGTGGCGTGACCATGGGCGTTTCCGCCAGACCTATTTTACCACATGCCCCGGCCGTTACTTCTCGGGTGATGGTGCGCGGCGTGAGGGGGATGGATATTTCTGGATTACTGGCCGTGTGGATGACGTGGTCAATGTCTCCGGCCACCGTATTGGCACGGCGGAAATTGAAGACGCCGTGGCAACCGATGCCGAGGTCGTGGAAAGTGCCGCTGTTGGCGTGCCGCATGACCTGAAGGGGCAGGGGCTGGTGGTGTTTGTTGTGCCGCGAACGGAAGGGAGCCTGGACCCCGCCGCCGTGCGCCGCGCCATATCTGACGGGGTGGGTCGCTATGCGGTGCCTGAGCAGATTTACGTTGTGCGTGACCTGCCCAAAACCCGTTCTGGCAAAATTGTCCGCCGTCTTCTGCGCAAGATTGCGGCACATGATCTGAGTAATCTGGGTGATCTTTCCACCCTGTCCGACCCGGACATTGTGGAGGAAATTATTGCACAGGTGTCTGGGCAGGCAGGCTGATCAAACCCGCCTGTGGCGCATGGGGTGCCCCTATGCGCCACTTCTGGCGGAGTTGTCCGTGCCAATAAAAGCAAAGCGCGGCACGCCGTTCACGCTTTGCTGCCACATGGCCAGCGGGCGGACCCAGTAGGTCCCCAGTGCATCGCACCGGTAAGTGACCAGCCATTCCTCTGTCTCGCTGTGGCGGCCCACGCATAGAACCGTGTACAATCCCCCTTTATAATGGCGGTAGAGGCCGAGCTTTGGGTGCTCGGGCTGTTCTGGCGTGGTATTTGGGCTTGTCTGTTCGGACATGCTTGGGGTCTACTCCACAAAGGTAATATTGGTCAGGTCAAACAAGGAATGTGCGCTTGAAGCATCGTGTGGGGTTGTATTGTGTGTTGGCGGGGTTGTCTGCCCTGCCTTGCGGTGTTTCCTGTTATGCGGTGGCGCATGGCGCAAGCTCGGCCCGGCAGGCCGGGGCCGCCCACGGTAAAGCCGACCCCGTGGCCCTGACCGACCAGCGCGGCAGTGCGCTGGACAGTGCCGCCCGTGTGCTGAACGCGGATGATCTGGCCGCCGCTGCCCGCCATAATGATAAGCCGCTGGTGCTGGTAGGGTCGGCCCCCCTGTCGGCCAATGGTGCAAATACAGCGCTTTTTGTACAGGTGCAGGCCGCCAGCCTGTGCGGGTCCGCCGGGTGCTCCACGGATGTGTATGTCAGGCGGAATGGTGCGTGGGCCAAGGTTCTGGATTCCGTAAGTGGACCTATTGAGCTGCTGCCAACAACACACGGTGGCTTTAGGGACATTCTGGTGGATGGTTCTGACCGCTGGGTGTGGAAGAACAACACTTACGTGGATACGCTGGTGGCGCAGGATGTGCCGGGGCTAAAAGCATCGGTGCAGGAGCATCAGGCACAGATGGACGAACAGCCCGATGGGAGCCGCTAGCCATTATGGCACAGGTTGATGGCAGCATCCGGCTGACCCTGCTTAAAACAGGGGCCACGGTTGGTCTTACGGCCCTTCTGGTATTTGTGCTGCGCTGGGTGCTGGGGTTTCTGCCCCAACTGGATGCCATTACAGGTGGGCATGCGGGGGGGGATGTTCTGCGCTTTTTGGCCTCTAACGGGCATGCGCAGGCCCAGCAGGGCGTGGCCATTGCGCTGATTGTTTTCTGCTTTGCTCTGGCCGTTTTGGTCGTGCATGCTGCCGAACGCATACTCCGGCGCAGGCGGTCCAGGCGTTAGGGAGCGGCCAGCAGGCTGCGACCATCCGGTATGCTCCCTCCTGCGGGCAATTGGGTCAGGGCATGGAGGATGGCAGGGGGGATACGCCTTTAATGGCGGCATCTTGCGACCAGAAAAACGTCAGCTCGTGTTTGTTATGCGCCAGATGGGCGAGCGCCCCACCGGGAATGGCTTCAAACGCAGCGACGGTTTCGTGGTCGGTTTCGCCCTGAAATTTAACCGTCAGCACTATGTTTTTGGTCTGCCCGGCATCAATCCATGCACGGGTCAGGCGCAGCAGGCGCTGGGGGTAAGCAATAATATCGGAAAAAACCCAGTCCGCCGCAGGGAGCTGTTTTGGGTCCAGCCCAAAGGCGCTGGCCTGTTGGAAGCTGACCTCGGGCATGGCCGCGACCGATGGTGCCAGTGGTGCGCGGTCAAACGCGGTCACCTGCGCGCCAAGGCTTGCCAGCGCCCATGTCCAGCCCCCGGGGGTTGCTCCCAGATCATAACACCGCTCGCCCACACCGGGCCAACGGCCCAGACGGGTGCAGGCCTCCCACAGTTTGAGGTAGGCGCGGGAGGGCGGGTCTGTCCGGTTTTCCACAAATTCGGGCGCGCCATTAACAAATGGACTGCTTTTGGTGGCCGAAAACAACAGGGTTGATGTGTCCAGCAAGGTCCATGCCCCCAGTGGACTGGTCGGTGCGGGAGTGGGAAAAACAAGCGGCGCGGCTTTAACTGGTGGCAGTTTTTGCACAATCAGCCCGGCCCGGCGGAAGTTGTCCGCCGCATACAGGCTCCAGTTGCGTTGGATGGCCCGTAATGTATCGGACGCATTGCGGATGGAGGTAATGCTGGCGCGCTGCGGGGCGGTCCATATGTCCAGCGCCCAAGGGGAATAGACAGGTTTGTGGGTGGAGAGGGCCAGCATGCCATGCCAGTCCACAACCTCCACGCCACGCAGGAGCAGGTCTTCTTGCAAAACGTGCTTCAACCCGTCGGCTGCCAGCCATGCGCCCTGTATGGAGGTGCTCATGCGCGGCGCATCCACCCTACAGCCAGAAGCAGCCACGAGATAATAAGGAAGCTGCCACCAACTGGCGCGATATGGTTGCCATGGTGGCCGGTAAAGGCAGTGTTGTATACGCCGCCGCAGAACATGACCGTGCCCACAAGCACGCCACAGCCGCCTAACAGGAATACGCGGTTGGTGCGCCCGGCCAGTCCAAGGCCAAGGGCCAGCAGGGCTATGCCTTGCCACATCTGCATATCCATGGCGCTGCGTGCCATGATCCGCCCGCCCTCGGCAAAGTGTGCATCGGGCAGGTGCGCGGTCAGAGCGCCCATAATCGTGCCTGTGGCGATCAAAAGCGCACCACAGATCCGCCACAGACGTGTAAGAAAAGGTCCAGTCAGCATAGTGGGTGTATAGGCGTGTCTGCGGCAAACGGGAATAGTGCTGCATGCTCTGACGCCAATTTTAGTATCTGCAACGCCGGGTATGGTAATGCGTTTTGTTCCGATAAGAATAAATCTTGAGTGTCAGGGGGATGGGGCATGAGCATACGGATTGATAAAATTGTAACCCGCGGTGGGGATGGCGGGCACACATCGCTGGGTGATGGTTCACGCGTTACCAAGGATCAGGTCCGCATAGAGGTGCTTGGCACACTCGATGAGATTAACGCGCTTGTTGGTCTGGTGCAGGCCTACACTCCAGCAGGCGATAGCGTTGCGCACCAACTGACCGCCGTACAGAATCTGCTGTTTGATATGGGGGCGGATATCTGCCTGCCAGAGGACGGCCCAATGGCCGAGCGCGCGCACCGTGTGGAAGAAGCGGCCCTGCTGGTGATCGAGCGCAGGATAGAGGAGTTGCGGGTGCTGCAGTCCCCCATTGCGGGCTTTGTGCTGCCTGGTGGTTCCGTGCCAGCAGCCATGGCGCATATGACCCGCACACAGGTGCGCAGGGCCGAGCGCCGCATGGTGGCGCTGGCCCGGGAGGAACGGGTTAATCCGGTTTTATTGAAAATACTGAACAGATTGTCCGATTACTTTTTTGTGCTGGCGCGGCACTTCAATCATGACGGGCAAACCGACGTCGTGTGGCAGCCCGTGCCAAAAGACGAAAAATAGGTCCACCCCACACAACCCCTTGGAAAAAAGGGGGGTGTATGGTATATAAGACCACAGCAGACATTGCCTGCGCGGCAATGTGTAAAATACCCTGCTGCCGGTGCTGCGGCCATATCTCTGTTTTTATCATACCATCTGGCCATAAACACAGTTGCATCGCATCTGTTTTAACCAGACGTATAAAAGCACACTTGGCTTTCTGGCAGCTTTTAAACAGACCATAAAATATCTGAAACGTGACATCTGAATTCATGAATACATCATCTTTTCTCTCCCCCCCTGTAGTGGACAGGGATAATGAGGAAGGGCTTGAAGAAGCGTCCATGCGCAATGCGCTCGAACGCATTGGACATTCCGCCCGTTCCCGCCAGTCTGCTGCTCCGCAACCCCGCCCCGCCGTCGAAAACGCAAATAACAAGCGTCGTCGCTTTGTGCGTGATGGAGAGGTGCAGGTGGAAAAGCATTCCCTTGCCCGCACAACGCCGCGTACGGTCGCCATGCCACGTGTTGCAGGCACGTCCCGCGCCGTGCATTTTAATGAAGAAGACAATAGCGAACTCTCCCGCCTGCGCCGCCAGTTGGCGGAAGAAAAGCTGAAGGTGGAAGAAAGCGAACGGCAACTGGCCGACATGCAGGCTACCCAGCGCGGCTTGACCACGCGCATTGGCCACGCGGACGCCCTGATTGCCGAGCAGAAAAACAAACTGGCTGAGCGCGAAGCGGAACTGGCTGCTGCCGGTCGGGAAATGCGTGCCGGACGCCGCCAGATGGAAGAGCTTGAAGCCGAAATGGCAGCCCTGCGCCGCCAGTTGGACGCCAAGCCACGCGGCCGCCCACGTAAGGAACCCGAACAGGCGGAAGTTGCAGCCGTGGTGGCAGAGCCGCAGCCTGTTAAGTGGTGGAAGGACTAACCCCTGACGTCGCGTTCGGGGATTGCCCACAATGAAAAATAATACGGCCACGCCCGCCCTTGCCCTTCTGGTTCTGGACGTAGCTCTTGGGGTGGCGTGCGTGGTGCTGCCCCCAGTGGTTATGGGCTTTGTTGGCCTGCTGCGCGATGTGTTTGGCGTGCTTGTGCTGCCATTCACCTTTCTGTTCGGGCTGGCGGGCTGGTCGTCCGACCTGTCCTCCCTTTCCAGCGTGCATGATGGTCTGGTGCCCCAGACCGCCAGCCACCCGCTTTACGCCGTTATGGCGGCAGCCGCGCTTGGTGTTGGGGGTGTATGCTCTGTTCTGGCCTGTAACACACCACAGGGAGCCAGAGTGGAGCGGATTGCAGCGCCCGTTTTAACAGGTCTTGCCATGCTTATGGTGGGGTTTGATCCTGGGCTGATTGTTCTGCCAGCTTTTATTTTGCAAATACTGTGCTTTTGGTATCCAACGCTGTCTTTTTCTTTTCGGCGTCAATAAAAGCATTTTCCATAATTGGCCCGTATTTATGCGGTTATTACAGAATGGACCGAAGACCGCCCCAAGCGTGCCTTCGGTCCAGATCGTGGGTTATGCTCAGGCGGGGGGTAAAACCTTGCCGGGGTTCATCAGGTCCTGCGGGTCAAGGGCTGCTTTGATCCGGCGCATGGTTTGCAGTTCGGCCCCCCCACGCCATGATGGCATCATGTAGGTTTTAAGCTGGCCAACGCCATGCTCGGCAGAAAAAGACCCACCCAGTTTGCGTACAATCTCGGCCACTGTATCCATCATGGCGTGGTCCTGTGCCAAAAATGCGGTCGGGTCCGCGCCTTCGGGCTGCACCAGATTGAAATGGATGTTGCCATCGCCAATATGGCCAAAAGGCGCTACCCGAATGCCGGGAATAAGTGCCTCGCAGGCTTTGGTGGCATCCGCAATAAATTCTGGTATGGCAGCTAGTGGCACGGACACGTCGTTTTTGACCGATGCGCCTGCGCGTTTTTGTGCCTCGGCATGTTCTTCACGGATCATCCACAGGCTCTGGCGCTGGCTTTCGCTTTCGGCCAGAACGGCGTCTGTGACCAGCTCGTCTTCTAGCGCGCTGCCCAGAACATCTTCCATAAGGCTACGCAGGCTATCATCGGCACGGGGGCTGGCCAGTTCCACCAGCACGTAGGCAGGAGCCGGGGCTTCCAGCGGCAAGGAAGCGCCTTCGATCAGGCTGTTGACCAGTGCCATGGATGTGCCGGACATGAACTCAAAGGCATGAATGGCGGAGGGGTCCTGTTTGCGGAAGGCGGCAAACAGGTTGAGTGCCCCCTGGGGGCTTTCTACGGCGCAAAGGGCCGTCTCGCGCGAGCGGGGGGCGGGCTGGAGCTGAATAACGGCTTGCGTAATAATGCCAAGCGTTCCTTCCGAGCCCACAAGGAGCTGGCGGAGGGCGTAACCTGTGTTGTCCTTGCGGAGTTTACGCATCAGGTTCAGCACGTTGCCGTCGGGTAGCACGGCTTCCAGCCCCAGTGCGAGTTCACGCGCGTTGCCGTAGCGTACCGTATTGTTGCCGCCTGCGTTGGTGGCCAGAATCCCCCCGATATCAGCCGACCCTTCGGACGAGATGGAAAGGGGGAGCAAAAGCCCCTGCGCACTTGCCGCATCCTGCGCGGCCTTAAGGGTCACGCCCGCATCTACGGTCATGGTCAGGTCGGCATGGTCAATATTGTGGATCTGGTTCATGCGGGTGGTGGAAATAACCACGGCATGCCCGCTCGAATCCGGTGTGGCACCGCCGACCATGCTGGTGTTACCCCCTTGGGGCACCATAGGCACGTTGTGGGCATGGCAAAGGGCTACGGCTTTTGCACAGTCCTCGGTATTGGCCGGGCGGAGTACTGCGGCGCAGTGACCATGGTAGAGGGCGCGCCAGTCCACGCAGAACGCCTCCGTATCCGCCGGGTTGGTCAGCACACCTGAAGGGCCAAGGATCTGCACCAGCGCATCATGGAGGGTTGGGGGAAGGGGCGTTTGGGACATGGCTCTGGTTTTCCCTGCAAAAGCACAAAAAAGACAAAGTAAAAGGGCGGTCTGGCCACCCTTTAGTAAAGATAATGGGTGTTATCGGCTACGGTGTGGATGGGAGCTGGCCACAGGGCATGCACGGCCTGCGACCCCGCAACCCCAACCAGCAGGCCAACAATCAGGCTGATGGCAATGGTCACCGGTTTTTGGCTGCGGTTGCTGCTCTTGAGCGTTGCCAGATGGGTTTGCAGTTCCGCGCGGGACTTCTGGGTCAGGTAGAGTTCGGATTTAAGTGTTTCGTTCTGGGAGTAGGCAACCCGCAGGTTGCGGTCCAGCCGGGTAATGCTATCCGCCATCTCCCGCAACTGCACACGGTACTGGTCGGGCATGTCCGTTGTTTTAGACTTGCTGGTAGAGGCCCGTGTGCCCGCCTGACGGGTCGCGGTTTTGGCCTTGGATGGGTTGACGGCAATGGTCTGGAACAGGTTTTTGAGCGCGCCACCCGTTGTGCTGTTCTTGCGCGCGCGGTTGCGCAGGGCCTGTAGGGCGGTGTCCGACTGGCCGGGGTGGTCTTCAAGCACCAGTGCCAGAATATCCGACAGAATTTTAAGTTCCTTGGGATCAATCTCGGTCATGGCGCCATATCTCCCGTTCCGTCCTGCGGGCGGGGGGCTGCCGCGCGGTTCAGGCGGTCCTGTATGGCGCGGCCCAGACCGTGCTGGGGAATGGGCTGTACGGCAATGCGGTTTAAGCCAAGGCGCTGGCCTTCGCGGTCCAGTGTGCGCAGGCCGGTAAACAGCCGTGCGGCGGCTTCTTCCAGACTGCCACTTTCGCTCAGGTTCCAGACCAGCGGAGCAGGGGTGGGGCGGGGGGCGCCAAATGCCAGCAGGGCCTCATCCGCCTGAGCGTGCAAGACATTGAGCCGCACAGGCAGATGCGGCGCGTAATGCGAAATCAGACGGCCCGGAGAGTGGGGGGCCTGATCACTGGCTGTGCGGGGCAGGCTGATATGCGGGCAGATAGTCTGCAACTCTTCCAGTGTAACACCACCGGGGCGCAGCAGGCAGGGGGCGTGCGGGTCTGTCAGGTCCACCACTGTGCTTTCCACCCCTACGGTGCAGGGGCCACTATCCAGCACGGCGTCTATGCGCCCATCCAATTCCTCCAGCACATGGGCGGCATCCACCGGGCTGATACGGCCTGAACGGTTGGCCGAAGGGGCGGCTATGGGGCGATCGACCAGTTCCAGCAGCGCATGGGCCGTGGCATTGGCGGGCACACGCACCGCAAGGCTGGACAGCCCGTCGGCTGCCAGATCGCTAATGCAGCACCCCGGCGCGCGGGGCAGGATAAGAGTGAGTGGGCCCGGCCAGAAGGCCTGTGCCAGCCTGCGTGCTACCGGGTTGGGCGTAACCTGCTCGAACGCAGCCTGCGCACTGGCAAAATGGCTGATGAGCGGGTTAAAGCGTGGCCGGTTCTTGGCTTCAAAAATACGGGCTACGGCCTGTGGCTGGCTGGCATCCGCCCCAAGGCCGTAAACGGTTTCCGTGCCAAACGCCACAAGGCCGCCAGCACGGAGAATGCTGGCAGCTGTGGCAATGCCGCTTTGGGTGGCATCCAGACGTCTGGTCATGGTTTTCTCATGGCAACAGGGCGCAATCCGTAGGCCGATCAGTAAGGCTGGCAATGTTTTGGCAACAGGAGAACCCTGCGTAAAGGGGCTACGGGTGGACTGCCCTGTTTATAGCGTTCCGGTACAGACAAAAGGAGGATTTTTCCAGTCTGTTTTGCCATAAATAAGGGGCGAGCCATCCAGCAGGGTAATATGACCACCCGCGGCTTCCACTATGGCCTGCGGGGCGGCTATGTCCCACTCCATGGTTGGGCCAAGGCGGGGGTACAGATCGACCAGCCCTTCGGCCACGCGGGCAAATTTTACGGCAGAGCCGATATTGCCCAGATGCGCTATTTTTTTGCCGTTCAGGTATTCGGCCAGACGGGTATCATCCGCATGATGGCGTGAGGCCAGAACGGTCAGCCCTTCGGCTGGGGCTGTGCGGACATGAATGGCCTGCAACCCGTTTTTGTCCAGCCGGTGGGCGCCAAGACCCACACCGCCGGTGTAAAGCTGGTGGTAGGCTGGCAGGGCCATGGCCCCCAGTGCCGCATGGCCATTGCGTACAAGGCCGATATTGACGGTAAAATCATCCCGCCCGGCGGCAAATTCGCGCGTGCCGTCCAGCGGGTCCACCAGCCAGTAGGCGGGGGTGGCATAAGCTTGCAGGCCAGCGGCAACTTCTTCTTCCGCAATAACGGGAATATCGGGTGTGGCCGCGCGCAGCCCGCGCAGAATGTGGGCCTCTGCCGCGTGGTCCGCCTCCGTTACGGGGGAGGAGTCGGTTTTGGTCACGGTTTCAAAACCCCGCGCGCGGATGGTGCGGATGATTTCGGCGGCTTCGTTGGCCAGTCTGGCGGCAAGGGCCAGCAGGTCTGTATCTGCAAGGGTGCTCATGACCCTAGCATACGCCAGCTTGGGGCTGCCGTCATGCCCTGTGGTGCATGCGTGGTGTTTATCGTGCAATCGGGGGTGCTGGCCTGTGTGGCTATTGCCAAGACAGGGTGGGAGACTTAGGCAGAAAAGATGTGGTTTTCAGGGAGATCGGTCAAAATCATGCTTCAGATTTCATTTTCCACCCAAACACAGCCTGCTGCTGGCGCACTGGCTATTCTGGTGCCCGAAGGGGACACACGCTCCGCCGTTTTTCAGGCGTTTGATCAGGCAACCCATGGCGCGCTGGGACGTGCGGCCAAGGCCGAGGGGTTTAAGGGCAAAGGTGGCACAAGCTGTGTTGTGCTCGCACCATCGGACAGTTTTGAACGCATTGTGCTGGTAGGCCTTGGCAAGACGGACGATGTGGATGCATGGGCGGCGGAGAAGGCGGGCGGCCTTGCGGCCTCCCTGCTGGGGCGTGCGCCCAAGGCCGCGCTGGCCGTGGGGGACCTGTCTGGCGCTCTGGCAGCCCATGTGGCGTTGGGTGCCGTGCTGGGGGCCTACCATTTTGGCCTCTACCAGACCAAGGATGAAGACGACAAAAAACACGTTCTGGCGGACCTGTCCGTGCTGGGTGAGCACGCGGGTGCGGCAGAAGATCTCTGGCCGTCCCTTCAGGCCGTTGCACGCGGTGTTGTGCTCACGCGCGACCTTGTGAGCGAACCTGCCAATGTGCTCAACCCGGCCGAATTTGCCGAACGGGCCACCACCTTGCGCGCCCACGGACTGGAGGTGGAAGTGCTTGACCGCGCCGCCATGGCCGAACTGGGTTTTGGCGCCCTGCTGGGAGTGGCGCAGGGGAGTGCCAATGAACCGCGCACCGTGATCATGCGCTGGAATGGCGGCAAGGAAGGCGATGCCCCGGTAGCCTTTATTGGCAAAGGTGTGACCTTTGATTCGGGTGGTATTTCCATCAAGCCTGCGGCTGGTATGGAAGACATGAAGTGGGACATGGCCGGGGCGGCAACCGTGACCGGGCTTATGGCCTCGCTTGCGCTGCGTAAGGCTCCGGTCAATGCTGTTGGTGTTGTGGGGCTGGTCGAAAACATGGTCTCCGGCACGGCACAGCGTCCGGGCGATGTGGTGCGTAGTGCATCCGGGCAGACGATTGAGGTGCTGAATACAGATGCCGAGGGCCGTCTGGTTCTGGCCGATGTGCTCTGGTATGCGCGTGACCGCTTTGCCCCCCGCCTGATGGTGGATCTGGCAACCCTGACCGGCGCCATTATTGTGGGGCTTGGCCACGAATACGCGGGTCTGTTCTCCAATGACGATGCGCTGGCCGTGGGTCTGGCGGATGCCGGTGCCTTTACGGGTGAAAAGCTGTGGCGCATGCCCATGGGCAAGGAATATGACGCCCTGCTGAAGTCCGATATTGCGGATATGCAGAACATCAGCGGTGGTCGGGCCGGTGGCTCCATTACCGCGGCACAGTTCCTCAAGCGTTTTGTGGGTGAAACCCCATGGGCGCATCTGGATATTGCCGGGGTCGCCTGGGCCAGCAAGGCCAAAAATGGCCAGCCCAAAGGGGCAACCGGCTTTGGTGTGCGCCTGCTTGACCGGTTTGTGCGTAACGGGTTTGAACAGGGCTGAGCCTGCCATACCTCTGCCTGCCCGGTTATGCGGGCAGGCGGCTTTTTGCTGGAAGTGCGGGCTTAACGCGCGCGCTTCCAGCCTTTGTCTTCCTGTCGCCAGTAAGCAAGGTCATGCCCCGCCTTGTGGGCCTCTGCCCAGCGCGTGCGTGCGGCGGCCACGGCACTTTCGTCATGGCCATCAAACAGGTCGAATATCCGCTCAAAGCGGGTTGGGTCGGCGCAATGCCGGTTTTGCGTTAAAAACAGAAAACGTGCCTCGTTCGGGCAGTCATCCCCCGTACTCAGCCAGATAGGTTGCAGGTCCGGGCAGGCTATGCCCGCGCTGCCGTGGGGCAACCACCGTGGGCTGGCACTCTGCCAGAGCGTTTTGTCCAGCTCATCCAGCACAGGTTTGTCCGCACACCACACGACCGCCTTTTGCCCACTGTCCAGCGTGCGGGTCAGCAGCATGGGTAACGCTTCTGTCAGGCTGGTGCGGGTCAGGTGGTAAAAGCCGATCTGGGTCATATATCAACTATAACAGTCTTGCCGTGGGGCGGAACAGAACAGGGTGCAAGCCTGTTCTATGCTGCCTGATGGCGTGAGGATACAAGGAGTAAAGCAGCAATGGTCCAAACCATAACCCTGCCAGATGGTACAACCCTGCCCGCATTGGGGGCAGGGACATGGAACATGGGGGATTCCGCTGCCCGCCGGGAGGAGGAAATTGCAAGTCTGCGCTACGGGGTGGAGCAGGGCGTGCAGGTGGTGGACACGGCGGAAATGTACGGTAATGGCCGCTCGGAAAAACTGGTGGGAGAAGCCATAGCCCCCATGCGTGAGCAGGTTTTTCTGGTGAGCAAGGTGCTGCCCACCAATGCGTCCGCCAAGGGTGTTGCACAAAGCTGCCGCCGGTCTTTACAGCATTTGGGAACAGACAGGCTGGACCTTTACCTGCTGCACTGGCGCGGCAGCGTGCCACTGGCCGAAACGGTGGAGGCTTTTCGCACGCTCCAGCGCGAGGGACTGATCCGGCACTGGGGTGTTTCCAATTTTGATACGGACGACATGCGTGATCTGGAGCGGTGCGCGCATGGGGGCGAATGCGCGGTCAATCAGGTGCTCTACAGTCTGGAACACAGGGGGGTGGAATATGACCTGCTGCAAGCGGACAGGCAGCGCAAGGTTGTAACCATGGCCTACTCCCCCATTGGTCAGGGTGGGGCATTGCTTGCCAACCCCGTGCTGAGGCGTGTGGCAGCACGGCATACGACATCGCTCGGGGGTGCAACGCCTGCGCAGGTGGCGCTGGCATGGGTGCTGCGCCAGCCCAATATGCTGGCTATCCCCAAAGCGGGCACGCTTGCGCATATGCGGCTTAATCTGGCGGCGGCGGAGCTGGAACTGGGGCCGCAGGATCTGGCGGAACTGGATGGAGCTTTTGCGCCCCCCACCCGCAAGCAGCCGCTGGCCATGATCTGATCATGGTGGCAGCCCATGGGAGGACTGGCCTGAAACTAGTGGAACCCACCATCCTCGGATAAAGGGCGCAGGCCAACACGTATGGTCAGGGTCTGGGGGTGGGTGTTGCGCATAATGGCCAGTGTTGCGTCACTCCCCGGTTTGGCGGCGGCAATGGCGCGGATCATGGCGCGGGCGGTATCCACATGCTCCCCGTTGAGCATGGTAATAATATCGCCCTTGCGCAGCCCGCCATGGGCTGCGGGGCTGTCGCGGTCCACTTCGGTCACTTTGGCGCCGCTATGGGTCTGCACATCATCCAGCGTTGTGCCCAGCCAGCCGCGGTCTATGTGACCCGTCTGGCGCAGGGTCTCCACAATGGGGATAACAATTTCGGACGGAATGGAAAATCCAAGCCCGACCGACCCGCCGGTGGGGGAGACAATGGCGGTGTTCAGCGCCACAACCTGCCCGGCAAGGTTAAAGGTCGGGCCGCCGGAGTTGCCGGGGTTTATGGGGGCATCCAGTTGCAGAAAATCATCAAACGGGCTGCTCCCGATATCGCGCCCACGAGCAGAGACAATGCCTGCGGTTACGGATGATCCCAGACCAAACGGGTTACCCGCCGCCATAATCCAGTCGCCCACCTGTACCAGTCGGCTATCACCCCATTCCACATAGGGCAGGGCTTCGGGGCTGGTAATTTTGATAACGGCAATATCCGTCAGTGGGTCCATGCCCACCAGTGTTGCGGTAAATTCCTTACCACTGGCGAGCGAGACGGTAATGGTATCCGCATCCTCCACCACATGGCCGTTGGTCACGATAAAGCCGTGCGGGTCGATCAAAAACCCCGACCCGGCTTCGAGCAGTTCATCCCCATGGTGGCGCATGCGTTCGCGGTAGCGCCGCTCCAGCGGTGTGCCTTTAACGGAGGAGGGGAGTTTATGGTGGCTGTCTGCGGCAAAGTCATCCCGCGTGACGGCAATATTGACCACGGCAGGAACCACCTTGCGCACAAGGGGGGCAAAGCTGACCGGCCCGGTCGTTACAAGCGGGGTTGCCGGGGCAAAGGGCGGCAGCGTGTCTGCCCACGCCGCACCTGTGCTCAGGAGCGGCGTGCAGCACAGGTAGGCCACTGCCACGGAGGGCAGGCCTTGCAGCAATCTGGTCATAAAATGCGGTGCCATGGAGCCAAGCATGTGAACTTTAGGCCATGTTTGGCGGGCTTGCGCAACCATGCTGCCAGCGTGAAGCCTGTTTTCGTGTTCTTTTTAACACGGCTGTGCGCAGGAAAGCAGGACTGACTGCCAGTTCTGGTGCCGGGTGGTGGGCGCGGGCAGCACGCTTATACGTCCATATCTGCCACTCTGATCGGTCCCGGTATTTTCCATATTTTCAAAAAACGGGTTCCTTCCCCCGGACGGGCATCACGGTTTTTTCGATCATGTCTCCTGCAATATGGGCAGGCGAGGACATGTTTTATGGCCCGAAACTTGCGTCTGTTTTCCAGCAAGAACCAGCCTTGTGACTGCGCACCGGCGCGGACCGGTCGCGGGCTGGTATTTTTTATGTGCTGGAGCATCGCATGAGCGTTAATCAGGAACCGCCCTTCAAGGCCCGTTATGAAAATTATATAGGCGGGCAGTGGAAAGCACCCATCCGGGGCGTTTACATGCAGAACAGCTCCCCCGTGGATGGACGCATTCTGTGTGAAGTGCCCCAGTCCAGCGCTGAGGATATTGACCTTGCACTGGACGCTGCCCACGCGGCTTTTCCGTCATGGGCGCGTACTGCCCCGGCTGAACGGGCTTTGCTGCTGCTCAGGGCGGCGGACCGCATGGAGGCCAGTCTTGACCTCCTTGCCAGAGCGGAAACATGGGATAACGGCAAACCGATCCGTGAGACACTGACGGCGGACATTCCGCTGGCAATTGACCATTTTCGCTATTTTGCCGGGTGCCTGCGCGCGCAGGAAGGTACCTTGAGCGAAATTACAGATACGACCATTGCCTACCATTTTCATGAACCATTGGGCGTTGTCGGGCAGATTATTCCGTGGAACTTCCCTATTCTCATGGGGGCATGGAAGCTGGCTCCCGCTCTGGCGGCGGGCAACTGCGTGGTCATGAAGCCAGCCGAAACAACGCCAGCCAGCATGCTGGTGCTGATGGAACTGATTGGTGACCTCTTTCCCCCCGGCACGCTGAACATTGTGAACGGCTTTGGGCGGGATGTGGGGGCGGCTCTGTCCAACAGTACGCGCATTGCCAAAATCGCGTTTACCGGCTCCACGCCTACCGGCAAAACAATTGCCCATGCCGCAGCGGAAAACCTGATCCCGGCCACGCTGGAGTTGGGGGGCAAGTCTCCAAACATCTTTTTTGCCGATGTGATGGAGCACGATGATGACTATCTGGACAAAGCGGTGGAAGGCTTTGCCATGTTCGCCCTCAATCAGGGGCAGATATGCTCCTGCCCAAGCCGCGCGCTGGTGCATGAATCCATTTACGACCGGTTTATCGCCCGTGCCCTGCCCCGTATTCAGGCCATACGTCAGGGGCACCCGCTTGACCCGCAAACGATGATGGGGGCGCAGAACTCCACCATGCAGCAGCAGAAAATTCTCGACTATATCGCCATTGGCAAAAGCGAGGGCGCGGAACTGCTGACAGGGGGCAACAGACCAGACCTTGGCGTGGAACTGAACAAGGGCTGTTACGTCCAGCCCACAGTGTTCCGTGGCCACAACAAAATGCGTATTTTTCAGGAGGAAATTTTTGGGCCTGTTCTGGCGGTCACAACTTTCAGAACCGAGGAGGAAGCACTGGCCATTGCCAACGATACGCCTTTTGGCCTTGGGTCTGGCGTTTGGTCACGCAATGCAAACATCTGTTATCGCATGGGGCGTGGCCTGCAGGCGGGGCGGGTGTGGGTCAACTGCTACCACGCCTATCCTGCCCATGCGGCTTTTGGGGGCTATAAAAAATCTGGCCTTGGGCGCGAAACCCACAAAATGGTTCTGGAGCACTACCAGCAGACCAAAAACATGCTGGTCAGCTACAGTGAGACCAAGCTCGGTCTGTTCTAGGTTCAGGACATGCGTGTTCAGGTATGCCCCTATTGGCAGACCTGTGAAGGAAGCACCGTTCGTCGCTTTATCCTCAGGGTCAAGCGGGTTCCGGGCTTAACGTCGTAACGCTAAGGAGGCAGGGCCATGTGGTATGGGATTTGCGCTATGGGTCTGCACGATGCCACCCCATAGTCCCGGCCATGCCTCCATTGTGGCATTGCTGGAACAGGAAGGAACACACCCGCTCCGTGGTGTGTTCCAGATGGTGGCGTTTGAGCGTGGGCAACTGCTGACCCACCCTGATGATGCGGATTATATATTTGTTGTAAAAACCGGCTGCCTGCGTGCGTTCCTGCTGGCGTTTGATCGGGAACTGAGTCTGGCCTATCTCCGGCAGGGCGATATGTTCAGCACCCATACACGTCTGCAAATGCAGGCAAGCGAGCCAACCGAGCTTTTTATGGCCAGACGGACAGCGGTGGAGCGGGTATCGGCCGCCTATCCCGCTCTCCAGTATGCCCTGATCCACGGTCTGGCAAAAGTACTTGGCCAGACCATGACCTTGCTCGAAGACCTTGCCTTCCACCATGCCAGAGGCCGGATTGCCCGTTACATTGTGCGTAGTGCAGCACAGGCTGGCATAGACCTGCAACGTGGGCAGGTTGTGCCGCTCACACTCGGTATGGAGGAAATGGCCGCCCTGCTGGGCACAACACGGCAGACGGTCTCGACCGAGTTCAACAGCATGATCCGCGAAGGCGCATTTGCGCGGGAGCGCCGGCGCGCCCTCCGGTTGGGGGATGTGACCTTACTCAAAAACTGGGCCAGTGGAGATGCCATAAGGGGCGGCTGATGCGCCTTTTGTCGGACATCTGACAGACAGGCCGCTCCTGATATTCCACACTCCCTTTCTGGCGCGGTAAAACTGAAAGAGAGAGATATGCCCGAAGGCTTTGATCGTTATGTCAGCTTCAGGAATGTTGAATGGGAAAGCAAGACAGCCGAGGTGTTCGACCTGCTGCAAACGCATTTTGAGCAAAATACCAGCCCGTTCTGGAGCTATTTTCTCAAGCAACGCGGCATTGCCCATGCTCAGGGGCTGGATGACCTGCGGGTTCTGCACAACTTCCTGCCAACCCTGAAGGACATTTTAGAAGACCTTGAGGACGCACGGACCTTGCATAAGCTGGAAGAGCTTGAGGACCGGTGCATGTAACGGTGCGGTCCTCTCTCCTTTTACGCGCGGTTCAGCTTGGACGCTGCCGGGGTTTTGCTGGAGCAAGAGCGGGGTTTTCCGGCCAGTCGTGGCGGGGGTAGCGGCCACGCATGTCGCGCCGCATATCCGCCCATCCACCTTGCCAGAACCCGCCAAGGTCCGCCGTAATGGCCTGTGGTCGCCCTGCGGGGGAAAGGAGCGCCAGACGTAGTGGCACCCGCCCGCCTGCAAGTCTGGGCGTTTGCTCCGTGCCATAAAAAACCTGCGCGCGGGCAGAGGCCACGGGCACGGGCTGGGTATAGTCCACATCCGCCCGGCCCCCGGGGAAGGGCAGGTGAGTGGGCAGTTCGCGCTCCAGCCACTGGTATTGCTCGTAGCTCAGCAGGTTGCGCAGCAGGGCATGCACGTCCAGTTCCTTTATGGCGGCAACAGAGGTGCGCCCAGCCATGTAAGGGGCCAGCCAGTCCTCAACACTGCGCGCAAGGGCGGGGGATGAAAAATCGGGCCATGCCTGCTCCCCTTCTGGTCCGTTATGCGTGGGGGCGGCCTGCACACTGTGGGCCAGCGCAACACGGGCCTGCAACTGCTTGACGGCATCTGTCCAGTTCAGGGCTGTTTCCAGAGCATCGCGCACATGGAGCAGCAGGAGGGAGGCTGCCTCCTCGGGTTTGACCTTTTCGGTCCGGTCCTTGAGCACAAGGCAACCAATGCGCGTGCGCCTGCGTGCCAGAATATTGCCCGATACGGGGTCGAGCGTGGTTTCCACCTGCTCGTGTGTGCGTGCCAGCAGGGTAGGGGGCAGGTCATTCAGGTCCAGCGGTGCCGCAAGACGGATCTCGGCTGCCGTGCGCAGGTGCAACCCGGCCACGGCCAGCAGGCGGTGGGGGCTTAACCCGTCATCGCGCTTAAGGCGTGCGTTGCTGCCATTGGCCAGCCGGTAGCTGCCCGGCTCGCCCCGGCACAGGGCAATCCGGTCGGGAAAGCCCGCCGCCAGCAGGGCCGCAGGGTTGCCTTGGGCACGCAGGTGCTGGGGCACGTTCAACCGGGAGCGAAAGCGCTTTGCCGCAAGGCGGATGCGGCTCAGGGCACCCCGGTCCGCATCCGGGTGGCCCTCGCCTGCAATCAGGTCCAGCCTCAGGCCAATATCGGCTGAGGGTGTTATGGGGGGGCGGCCCTGTGCCGTGTGCCGTGGCCGCAGGGGGTCGCGCTCTTCCAAAAGGGCGGCCATGTCCGCCGCCATTGCAGCCTCCTCCGCCGTGCGTGCGGCCAAAAGCATGGCGGCAAGGCGTGGGTGTGTGCCAAGCTGGGCCATGCGTTTGCCAAGTGGGGTAATGCCGCCTGCATCATCCAGCGCGCCCAGATGTTCCAGTAGTTCCCGTGCCGCGGCAACCGCACTGCCGGGGGGCTGGTCTGGTAGGGGCAGGGGGGGGGGCGTGCCCACGGTATCGGCCCACAGGGCTGTGGCCAGAACGTAGTCTGACAGATCGGCTTCCAGAATTTCCGGCCGGTCATGCTGGGGCATGGCGCGCTGTGTGTTCGCACTCCACAGGCAGTAGGCCGTACCTGGTGCCTCACGCCCTGCACGGCCCGCCCGCTGGCGGGCCGCCGCCTTGGAAATACGGAGTGTATCCAGCCGCGAAAGCCCCGCCCCCGCATCAAACCGTGGCGCACGGCGGTAGCCGCAATCCACCACCACACGCACCCCCGGTACGGTGAGCGATGTTTCCGCAATGGATGTAGCCAGAATAACGCGGCGCTCGCCTGCCTCGCCCGGGCGTAGCACACGGGCCTGTTCTGCTGGGTGTAGCTCCCCATGCAGGGGCAGCACTGTTGCACTTATCCCGTCCAGCAACTGGGCTGTGCGCCGGATTTCCCCCGTGCCGGGCAGGAAGGCCAGAATATCACCCGTGGTATCCGCCAGTGCCTGCCGGATACCCGCAGCCGTGGCCGGGGCAATATCGCGCAGGGTGGGAATATCCTTTTTGGCGTGGTGGACCTCCAGCGCAAACATGCGGCCTTCGCTGGTAAGCACGGGGGCGTTCATCAGGCTGGCCAGCCGTTCGGTCTCGGCCGTGGCAGACATGGCCACAAGCCGTAGGTCGGGGCGCAAGGTGCGTTGCAGGTCCAGGCAGAAGGCAAGTGCCAGATCCGCCTCCAAAGAGCGTTCGTGCACCTCGTCCAGAATAACGCAGGCCACATCTTCAAGCATGGGGTCGCCCAGTAGGCGGCGCAGGAACAGTCCTTCGGTCAGCACCTCAATACGGGTGCGGGCCGAAACCGCACTGTCTATGCGGGTGCGGTAGCCAACAAACCCGCCCACATCCTCCCCCATAAGGGAGGCAATGCGCTGGGCGGCAGCGCGTGCTGCCAGCCTGCGCGGTTCGAG
Organism: Acetobacter lambici; assembly: GCF_011516885.1. Taxonomy (GTDB): domain Bacteria; phylum Pseudomonadota; class Alphaproteobacteria; order Acetobacterales; family Acetobacteraceae; genus Acetobacter; species Acetobacter lambici. The sequence goes on from NZ_WOTD01000006.1 coordinate 34,230, forward strand.
CATGATAATCCGCCCGCTTTCGCCCCGCCATGCGCAGGCTGCCAGTACGGGGGGGATGGATGTGGTTTTGCCTGCCCCCGGTGGGGCCACCACAATAGCGCTGGCCGGGCGCTCTGGCGTTGGCTCCACAGCCAGAACCGCGCGGAGTTCTGGTAGAATCTCCTTGACCGGCAGGCCGTTGGCAATTGCGTCAGGATCGGGGGAAAAAGGCTGGGCTGTCATGCCGCCTTTTATGGCGGTCTGGCGGTCCGGCTGCAATGTTTACCCATTCCCTCCCTCCATGTTCAGCGCGGGGCATGGAGGGGAAGAGGGCGGGTTAAGCCGGGGTTAGTGTGTTTTTGTGCTGGAGGGCAGGGTTAAAAACCCGGCTTTGGGGGAGAGGGTTTTGGCCTGTGCCGGGGTGTCGTCCATGCCAGCGGGGAAAATGGCGTTGGGTTCGCTCTCCTGCGTTGCTGCGGTTGCTGGTGCAGGTGTGGCGGCAGGCTGGGGAATGCTGCTGGGGGTGTCCGTGCTGGCAGGTGGCTGTGCGGCTCCAGCACTGGTGGCGGGCGTGGTGCTGGGTACGGTTATTCCGGGCTGGAGTTCCGTCAGGCCGCTGGTTTCAGATGGTGTACCTGCCACGGGTGGGGCATCGGGCGCTCCGGTCAGGGACTGGGTCTGGATGGCGTTGTTCATGGGGGTGCCGCCCGCATCCACCAGCCATTTGTTCAGGGAATGGCGGATCTGGTACTCGAATTCGACATTGATGGTCTGCATCATGTCTTTTGTAATTTCGTACAGGTTTGCCGGGCTTTCCACATCCTGCGACGGGTCGGGGTGCAGGGTCTGGGTGGCCTGTGCCGAAGCACTCGCCACGCGCTTGCCTTCGGTGTTGAGGATGTCCAGATGGATATCCATCTGCCCGTCCAGTGTGCCGCCGGGTTGGTGCAGAATAAACGCGCGGTCAATAACAAAATGGGCCGTGGTGGCGGCTGCCGTATTGCCCGTGGCCATCAGCCTGTCAGCCGCCATCTGCCGCAATGTGTGGTCTGGTGGGGAGGGGGACCTGTACCCAATATCACCCGGCTCTGGGTTGGTTACGGAGTTGTCCACCACATCCAGCGTGGCCACGTTCAGGTGGATCTGGCCCAGATAGTCATAGCTCAGGGGGGCAAACTTGGTTTGCTGCGGCTGGTCCGCGCACCCCGCGAGTGCTGCTGGCAGAATAAGGGATGCAAGCAGATGGGAAAGACGCATACGGGGGAACGGCAGCATGGCACAACCTCTTTAACAGCCGACTGAAATAATCCAACGCACGCCCCGGTGCGGGGGCACCGTCAACCGTGCGTTCTGGGTAAAGGTGCGCTCAGCTTGTGGCGGAAGCGATATCCTTGCGCGGGAAATGAAAATCCTTGTTACAGAATTCGCATGTCATGACGATGGTATCGTCCCTTACGCACATATGGTCCAGATCATCCTCGGGAAAGCGCTGGAGCACTTCCACCAGCCGTGCGCGTGAGCAGCGGCAGCCAAAAGCCAGAGCACGGGACTGGCTGACATGCAGGTCTTCCTCATGGAACAGGCGGTGCAAAAGCTGGGGGGCTGGCAGGGTGTCGTCCAGCAGTTCGGCCACGGTCAGTGTGGTTGCCAGAATGGTCGCGGTTTCCCACGCCGTGTCATCCTGTGTTGCGTTGTCGGTCCCGATCAGTTCCGCCTCCGCCGTGCCGCCTTCGCCTGCAATGCGTTCGAGCACCAGAGCGCCAGAGCGCCAGCCTGCATCGGTCATTGTGCACGCAAGCATAATCCAGCACGCATGCTGTTCGCTGGTGGCAAAGTAGTGCGTGGCCATGGCGGACAGGTCGTCCCCCGCGATTTCCACAATACCCTGATGGCGCTCCATTTCAGCACCCTGATCAACGGTCAGGGCCAGATAGCCATCTCCGAGCAGTTCCCTGTCTGTCGGGGTGGGGTTGTGGGCCAGCAGGGTGTCCAGTGCAGCGTCATCCGTGCGGGCATAAAAACGCAGTGCGCCATCATGCGTGCAGTCCGCCACCAGCATGGAAACGGGACCACTCCCCTTGATCTGTAGGGAAAAAGACCCCTGAAATTTAAGGGCGGAGGCCAGAGCCGCAACAAGAGCCAGCGCCTTGCCTGCAAGGGCCGTAACCTGTGCGGGGTTGTCGTGGCGGGTGAGCATGGCGTCCGCCAGCACGCCAAGGCGGATCAACCGCCCACGGACCGGTCGTCCCGCCAGATAGAAAGGCGTTACACCGCCCGGAACCACCAGACCGGGCACATCGGGGCGGTCACGGTCGAGAAAAGCCGGTTTTTCCATAAAAACGTTCTATCCTGCCAAAATAACATCAAGGCCATGCCGCCCCGCTCCGGATGGAAGGGGGGGGATGCCTTGGCGCACCTTAATCATGAGGTGCTGGGAGTATGGGGTGTTCTGCTTTACTCAGGCCTGAGCGGAAATATCCAGTTCAAGTTTTTCAAGCTGGCGCTCAAGCGTGCGGGCGGCATCGGGGGTAAGGCCCAGCGTGTCGGTCAGGGCGCGGAGCAGGCCCTTGCGGCACGCGTCGTGTTCCATGTCCAGATCACCCGCGCGGCCACACCCGGCCAGACAGTCCAGATAGGAGGCACGGAGCGGTGCGAGCCTGTCCGCGGCAAAGGGAAGGGTCGCCAGAATACTGTCCAGAGCAGGCTCAACCCAGCCGGGAACGCTGGGTGTTTCTTCCGTGGAGGTTGGTGTTACGGGCTTTTCCGCATCACTCATGAGTTTACTCCTTGCCAAAGGAGGTCCAGTTGGTCCCTCCCATTGTCCATGCCAGAATGCCCTTCTGGGCGTGCAGGCGGTTTTCGGCCTCGTCAAACACTACGGAGTGGGGGCCTTCGAACACGTCCTGCGTAACTTCCTCCCCAATATGGGCAGGCAGGCAGTGCATGAACAGGGCATCGGGGGCGGCAAGGCCCATCAATTTTGCGTCCACACGGTAGGGCTCCAGCCGCGACATGCGGGAGGCGGCCTCCTCGTGCGAGTCGGACATGCTGACCCATGTATCGGTTACAATGCAGTCTGCTTTTTCCACGGCGGCATGGGGGTCTTCCGTCCACTCCACATCGCCACCTTCAAGCCGTGCCCAGTCCAGCACAGCCTGCGGGGGCTTCATTTTGGCAGGTGTTGCCGCGCGGAGTTTGAAGCCAAAGCGCACAGCCCCTTCGATCAGCGAGACGAGCACGTTGTTGCCATCCCCCGTCCAGGCGAACGTGCGGCCACGCACGGGGCCGCGATGTTCCTCAAACGTCATGATATCGGCCAGAATCTGCACCGGGTGGGAGTCCGGTGTCAGCCCGTTAATGACCGGGCTTGTGCTCCACCGTGCCAGTTCGTGCAGATTGGTGGTGTTGCCCGTGCGCAGGACAATGGCATCCACAAAGCGGGAGAGCACACGCGCCGTATCGGCCAGTGTTTCACCCCGGCCGATCTGCATGTCCTGCGGGCTGAGCACCACGGCGTCCCCCCCAAGCTGGCGCATGCCCACTTCAAAGGAAACACGCGTGCGCGTGGAGGGTTTGGAAAGGATAAGCCCCAACTGCCGCCCTGCCAGCGGCTGGCGGGGGTGGAGCGGAAAGCGGCGGTTCTGCTGCATCCGCTTCATGCTGCTGGCAACATCCAGAATCTGGCGCAGGGTTGCCCCGTCCAGATCCTTGAGGTCAAGAAAATGGCGAAGCCCCGTCTGCACCGGTGTGATGGAAGAGGTGGAAAGAGCCGCACTCATGGGGTTGTCTCCAGAACTGTCTTGTTTTTGTTATCAGGTTTGGCCCGCAGGGTTGTAACGGCCTGCACAAGCATGGCCACGGCCTTGCGGCAGTCATCTTCCGTTACGGTCAGGGGGGGGACAAGGCGCAACACATTATCGCCTGCTGTTACGCACAAAAGCCCTGCCTCCTGTGCCGCGGCCTGTACATCGCCCACCACAGGCACGCAGCGCAGGCCGATCAGCAGGCCAAGGCCACGGCGTTGTTCAAAAACATCCGGAGCATCGGCTACAAGGCTGTCCAGCAGGTCATCGAGCAATGCGGCGCGGGTGCATATCTGGTCCATAAAGCCCGGAGCCAGCAGTACATCCAGCACGGCATTGGCGGCAGCACATGCCAGCGGGTTACCCCCAAAGGTGGTGCCATGCGTGCCCGCGGTCATGGCTTTGGCCACGGTTTCGGTCGCCAGAATGGCCCCTATGGGAAAGCCCCCGCCAAGCCCCTTGGCCGTGCTCATCACATCAGGCGTAATACCTGCCCACTGGTGGGCAAACAGACGGCCTGTGCGGCCAACACCACTTTGCACTTCGTCCAGTGCCAGCAGCACGCCGGTCTGGTCGCACAGCGCGCGCAGGGCGCGCAGATATTCCACACTGGCGCGTTTGATGCCGCTTTCCCCCTGAATGGGTTCGAGCATCACAGCGGCGGTGCGCGGGGTAATGGCGGCCTTTACAGCCTCGATATCGTTAAAAGGCACATGCACAAAATCGGTAACCGGCGTGCCAAAACCTTCCAGATATTTCGGGTTGCCGGTCGCTGCGAGCATGGCCAGTGTGCGGCCGTGGAACGCCCCATCCATACAGATGATCTGGGTCCGTTCGGGGTGGCCTGCCATCATCTGCGCGCGGCGGGCCATTTTGACCATGCCCTCGTTGGCTTCCGCCCCGGAGTTGCAGAAGAACACACTATCGGCAAACGTGTTGGCGACCAGCCGCTCGGCCAGTTTTTCCGCCTGCGGAATGCGGAACAGGTTGGAGACATGCATAACCCGCCCGGCCTGCTGGCTTATGGTGTCTACCAGATGGGGGTGCGCGTGCCCCACGGAGCAGGTGGCAATACCCGCAGCAAAGTCCAGGAATCGTCGTCCATCCGATGCGTACAGCCAAGAGCCTTCGCCCCGCTCAAAGGCGAGGTCGGCACGCTTATAGGTCGGCATCAGGGGAGGAATCATGGAATCTGGTCTTTACGTTGGTGGTTATCAAACCTGAATGAGGGAAGCTGGAACAGCGCAAAACAAAAAACGCCCGCTACCGTAAAAGGGTGGAGCGGGCGGCCCGTTGCGCATCTGGCTATAATGCCGTGTTCATGTTGTGGGTGTCAAACTTCTGTATTGAATACTTTGCATATCTATTATGCTGTGTGGCAATTCTGGTGTGGCTACATAGTGGCGCAAAGGCGCAACATGAGCATACTATCCATAACCATGGACAACACCACGCCCCCTTCCTTGACCTGTCCGCCCCCGCAACGTTCAACCCTGCGGGAGGCGGCACTGGCGCATCTGGCCCGTTTTGGCACTACCCGGCAGGGGCTGGAGCAGGTTCTGCTGCGCCGCGTTGCCCGTTGGGCGCAAAAAGCCCAGCGTGCGGGGGATTGTGCGGAGGTCGTGGCCGAACATGCGGCAGGACTGCGCCCCGTAGTGGTCGCGGTGGTGGATGACATGGTGCGGCTGGGTGCGGTGGATGATGCGGTGTTTGCCCGCTCACGCGTGCGCAGGCTTGTGCGTTCTGGCCGTTCCACCCGCGCGGTGCAGGCCCACCTTGCGGCCAAAGGTGTTGCCCCGGAAGTGCGGGAAGAGGCGCTGGAAGAGGGCGTGGGCACGCTGGGTGCAGGCGAGCGGGAACTCTGCGCCGCATTGGTGCTGGCGCGCAAACGCAGGCTTGGCCCGTTTGCCACAGACCCCGCCGAACCAGATGAGGATGAGGCCAGTGGCATGGCCCGGCAGAACAGGGCGCTGGGGGTGCTGGCGCGCGCGGGTTTTGCGCGCGACGTGGCCGAGCGTGTTCTGGAGATGCAGAGCGAGGAGGCGGAGGACTGGATGGACCGCTTGAGAGCCGAGTCGTGAAGGCGGGCCGGTTATGCCTTACCCTGCCGTTGCTGCTGGCCGCCTGTGCGGGTGGTGGGCATGGAAGCTGGCATGGGGCCCTGCAGTGCGCGCCCTATGCGCGGGAACATTCGGATATTAACCTGCGCGGTGATGCCGCAACATGGTGGTGGCAGGCGCAGGGCCAGTACGCGCGGGGCTCCCGCCCCAGAACGGGGGATGTGCTTGTGTTCCGTGCCACACACAGGCTGCCATCGGGCCATGTTTCCGTTGTTCGGGAAGTGCGGAACAACCGTCTGGTGCTGGTCGATCATGCCAACTGGGAGCCGGGGGAGGTCACCCGCCACGCTCCCGTGCAGGACGTATCCCCCCGTAATGACTGGACGCGGGTGCGCGTGTGGTGGTCCCCCACACATGCGTTTGGCAAGACGGTTTATCCAACCTACGGATTTATAGAACCGTATACTCCGGGAAATAGCTGATCAGGCCGTTTGCGCGGGGTTAAAAAGGAAAAACTTGCATCATGGCGTGTTCGCCCTCATGTACAAGGCGGATTACGGCAAGCAGACTGGCCGCACATGCGCGCCACAAGGTTAAGGAAGAGTGGAATGGGCAGCTTGAGCATCTGGCACTGGCTTATTGTTCTGGTGGTCGTGCTGGTGTTGTTTGGTGGTGGCGGCAAGATCAGCACCATCATGGGGGATATGGCCAAGGGCATCAAATCCTTCAAAAAACACATGGCTGATGACGAACCGATGGACGATACCGCCTCGCGTGCGGGTTCGGGCCATATTGCACCGCCCCCGGCTGCCGCTGCCGAGCGCGCCGCCGCGCCAGCAGACAAGACCACCCAGCACTAACCAACGCCGAGGAAGGCCAACAGCATCATGACGGATAACGCCACCACGGATTTTGTCCGCGGCGCGCAGGATATTGTGCATGCGGGCCAGCGGCTGGATGCGCGCGGCTGGGTGCCAGCCACGGCAGGGAACATCAGTTGCAGGCTGCCTGATGGGCGCATAGCCATTACGCGTTCGGGCTGCCACAAAGGTTTTTTGACCCAGAACGATGTGATAACCGTGGATCTGGCGGGCAAGCCCCACCAGCCGCAGAACAAACCCAGTGCGGAAACCCTGCTGCACTGTCAGGTTTATCGTCTGTTGCCAGATGTGGGCGCGGTGCTGCACGGCCACTCGGTTGCCTCCACCGTTCTGTCCATGACCGAACCTTCTCAGGCCCTTATTCTGGAAGATTACGAGGTCCAGAAGGTGTTTGAAGGGCAGAGCACGCATGAAGCCAGTGTGCGTGTGCCGCTTTTTGCCAATGATCAGGATATTGCCCGTCTGGCACGTGAGGTGGAGCCATTTTTTGCTGACATGCCCGCAGGCTACATTATTCGTGGTCATGGTGTGTATGTGTGGGGCAAAAACATGGCCGCAGCCCTTGCCCGGCTGGAAGGGCTGGAGTTCCTGCTGGCCTGTGTTCTGGAAAGAAGGAAGCTGGGGAAATGAGCAGCCTGAGTGTGTTTGAGGACAGCCACCCCGGTGTGGCCCTGTTACAGACGCAGGACGGGGCGGAAATTGCCGCAGCCCTTGCCCCGTTTGGTATCCGCTTTGAACGGTGGGACGACGTGCAACCCCCACCCAGAGATGCGGACGAAGCCACAGTGCTGGCAACCTACCGCCCATGGCTGGACAAACTGATGGGGGAAACCGGGGCAGGCTCGGCCGATGTGCTGCGCGTCAATGCCCAGACCCCCAACAAGGAAGCCCTGCGCAGCAAGTTCCTGTCCGAACATACCCATAGTGAGGACGAAGTACGATTTTTTGTGCATGGGGGTGGCCACTTCATCATGCACATCAATGACCGGGTGTATGATGTGGAATGCACGCAGGGTGACCTGATTTCCGTGCCGGAAGGGTATAAGCACTGGTTTGACGCAGGCCCAGAGCCCGATATGGTGACCCTGCGCATCTTTACCCACAAGGAAGGCTGGGTGGCCCAGTATACGGGTGCGGATATTGCCCGCCAGTTCCCCTCCTTTTCCAGCTAGGCAAGATTTCACGACCATGATGCAGAATACGGGTTCAGCCACGCCACGCGTGGTGCTGCTGGATATTGAAGGCACCACCCTGCCGGTGGCTTTTGTGCATAAAGTGCTTTTTCCCTATGCGCGCACGCACCTGCCCGCGTTGCTTGCACAGCAGCACGATAATCCTGTGGTAGTGCAAGCTCTGGCGGAAACCGCACAGCTGGCTCCCGGCGTGCCTGCGGCAGAACAGCTTGAACGCTGGATGGATATGGACGCCAAGGTCGCCCCGCTCAAAAGCCTGCAAGGACTGTGCTGGGAGCAGGGCTACCGGCAGGGCGAACTGGTGGCTGACCTGTTCCCCGATGTGGTGCCAGCTCTGAAGGCATGGAAAGCCGCAGGGCTGACTCTGGCCGTTTATTCTTCCGGCTCAGAAGCCGCGCAGAAGCTGATTTACGGCTACACGGAGCAAGGGGATGTAACACCCCTGTTCAGCGCGTTTTTTGACCTGAAAATGGGTGGAAAAAGAGAGAGCACAAGCTACAGCGCTATTGTGCAAAAGGCAGGCTGGGCTCCGGCCGAGGTGTTGTTCCTGTCCGATGTTGTGGCCGAGTTGGAAGCCGCCGAGCAGGCCGGGTTGCAGGTCTGCCAGATTGCCCGCCCGGAGGACAAAACGGTGCCGGGTGTCCGCCATCGGGTTGCGGCCTCCCTGCCTCAGGCAGCCCGCCTGTTCGGTCTGCCCGAAGGAGCGTAATGGGTCGATGACAATCAGCCTGCACACCAACTGGCGGGATATTCCCGCAGAAGCCCACGGCTGTGCCGCAGCCTTGGGTAATTTTGATGGTGTGCATCTTGGGCATGCCCATCTGCTCCACTCTGTTTTTGCCGCCCGGCCAGACCTGCCGCCTGCCGTTGTGACGTTTGAGCCGCACCCGCGCGAGTTGTTCCGCCCGCAGGACCTGCCATTCCGGCTGACCCTGAGTGCGGAGCGGCTGGAGGCCCTGCGTGCATTGGGTGTGCGCCACGTTTTTCAGATCGGGTTTGACAAGGCTTTTTCCGAACTGAGTGCCGAACAGTTTGTGGATGATGTGCTGCACAACGCGCTGCGCCTGCACCACGTTGGCTGTGGGCCGGACTTTGCTTTTGGCCACCGCCGGGGTGGCAATGTGGCGTTCCTTGCCGAGCGCACACATCAGCTTGGCATGGGCTTTACCGCTGTGCAGGCGCTGGCCGATCAGGGCGGCCCTTTTTCCTCCACCCGCATCCGCCGCCTGTTGCAGGACGGCTATCCCGACGAGGCGGCGGGCGAACTCGGGCGCCTATGGTGTATTCGTGGTGTTGTGCAGCATGGGGACAAGCGCGGCAGGCTGCTGGGCTTTCCCACGGCCAATATTCCATTGGGCCGCCACCTTGAACCCGCGCGGGGTGTGTACGCGGTCACAGTGCGCCTGCCCAACGGGCAGACCCACCGTGGCGTTGCCAATATCGGCCGCCGTCCCACCATAAATGATGGGCAGGAAAGCAGGCTGGAGGCGCATCTTTTTGATTTTGAGGGCGACCTGTACGGGCAGGAACTCTCGGTCAGCCTTCACGCCCTGCTGCGGGAGGAAAAACGCTTTGACGGGCTGGACGCGCTTAAAAACCAGATCGCGCAGGATGCAACGCAGGCCCGGCAGGTGCTGGACGCGCCCCCCTCTTTGAGCTGACCCGGATGGCATGGTCGGGGTCGGGTTGGGCAGTGCTGTCCGGTTTGGTGCTTGACCCTGAGCTTTTCCTTTTTGATAAGACAGTAACGACCAAGGTGGCGTGGGTGCCAAAAGCCCGCATGCCATGAACCCGAACCGAAGTGACCTCAGCCTCCCATGACCTCATCGAGCAGCGAACCCGACAAGACATCCCTGGCCGACCAGTATCGCAATACGGTGTTTCTGCCACGGACCTCTTTTCCCATGCGTGGCAACCTGCCCCAGCAGGAGCCCAAATGGCTGGAAAAATGGCGCGAAAGCGGGCTGGATGAGAAGCTGAAGCAGCAGGCGCAGGGACGCCCGGTCTTTACCCTGCATGACGGCCCGCCCTACGCCAACGGGCACCTGCACATTGGTCATGCGCTGAACAAGATCAACAAGGACGTTATCAACCGCGCGCACCGTATGGCGGGCTACGCGGTGCGTTACGTGCCGGGCTGGGACTGCCACGGTCTGCCCATTGAGTGGAAAGTGGAGGAAGGGTATCGCAAGGCCAAGCGCGACAAGGATTCCGTGCCTGTTCTGGAGTTCCGGGCCGAATGCCGCAGTTACGCAGGCAACTGGCTGAACATCCAGATGGAGGAATTCCAGCGTCTGGGCGTGCAGGCCGAATGGCGCAACCGCTACGCCACCATGGATTTTTCGTCCGAGGCGGCAATTGCCGAGGAAATCGGGCGTTTTCTGCTCAACGGCAAGCTGTACCGTGGCCTGCGCCCGGTTATGTGGAGCCCGGTGGAAAAAACCGCTCTGGCCGAAGCGGAAATCGAATATCACGACCACACATCCACCACCATTCTGGTCGCATTCCCCGTGGTCAAGGACCCCACGCCCGCCCATGCGCTGGCCGATGTGTCCGTGGTTATCTGGACCACAACGCCGTGGACCATTCCGGGCAACCGCGCGCTGGCTTACGGGCCGGAGATCACCTACGTGGTCCTGCGGGTGGACGAAACGGGCGAGGGTGCGATGCTCGAACCCGGTGCCCGCGTGCTGGTGGCCGAAGCACTGGTCGAGTCCTTTTGCACCGGGGCGCACGTAACCGCGCACCACATCCTTTACACCCTGCCCGGCAGTGCGCTGGCCGGTGCCGTGTGCGCGCATCCGCTGCGTGGCGCAGGGTATGATTTTGACGTGCCCATGCTGGCGGGGGACTTTGTGACCACCGATGCAGGGACCGGCCTTGTGCATCAGGCCCCGGCCCACGGCGAGGACGACTTTACACTCTGCCGCGCCAACGGTGTGGATGTGCCAGAAACCGTGCAGGACGATGGGACTTACGCGCCATGGGTCCCCGGTTTTGCGGGGGTCCATGTGTTCAAAGCCGCCGATGTGGTCTGCGCTACGCTGACCAGTGTGATGGAACGCGCCAACGCCGCGGGCACCGCTCCGGCCGGTCTGGTCGGGCGGGGGGAGATTGTGCATTCCTACCCCCACTCATGGCGTTCGCGCGCGCCGGTCATTTACCGGGCAACACCGCAATGGTTCATCCGTATGGACGGAGAAAACGCCCTGCGGGAGAACGCGCTCAAGGCGTTGGAAAACGTCACCTTTGTGCCCGCACAGGCGCGCAATCGCCTGACCTCCATGATCCGCACCCGCCCGGACTGGTGCATCAGCCGCCAGCGCGCATGGGGCGTGCCCATTGCCGTGTTCGTGGAAAAACGCACAGGCGAAGTCCTGCGTGACCCGGTTGTGATGCAGCGCGTGGTAGATGCCTTCCGCTCCGAAGGGGCGGATGCATGGTACACCTCCGAACCCGCACGTTTTCTGGGGGAAGGTCGCAACCCCGATGATTACGAACAGGTGTTCGACATTGTCGATGTCTGGTTTGAAAGTGGGTCCACCCATGCCTTTGTGCTGGGCCGTCCGGGCCTGAGCTTTCCGGCCGATCTGTATCTGGAAGGTTCGGATCAGCACCGTGGCTGGTTCCAGTCCTCCTTGCTGGAAAGTGTGGGCACACGGGGTGTCTCGCCCTACAAGGCGTTGGTGACCAACGGTTTTGTTCTGGACGAACAGGGCCGCAAAATGTCCAAGTCCTTGGGTAATGTGATTGCCCCGCAGGATGTAAACGACAGCATGGGGGCAGATGTGTTGCGCCTGTGGGTCATGAATTCGGACACCAATGACGACCTGCGCATTGGCAAGGAAATTCTCAAACAGCAGGGCGAGCTATACCGCCGCCTACGCAACACGCTGCGCTGGCTGCTGGGTGGTCTGGACGGCTTTACCGAGGCCGAAGTGGTGCCTTACGCGGAACTGCCCGAGCTGGAACGCTGGGTTCTGCACCGTTTGAGCGAACTGGGTGGTCTGGTGGCCCGCGCGGTGGAAACGCATGAATGGGTTGGGGTTTACCCAGCGCTGCATGGCTTTTGCACAACGGACCTGTCGGCTTTTTACTTCGATATCCGCAAGGATGCGCTGTATTGCGATGCCCCCTCCAGCCCCACCCGCCGCGCGGTACGCACGGTGCTGGATGTGCTGCACCGCTGCCTGAGCACATGGCTTGCCCCCGTGCTGGTGTTTACGGCGGAAGAGGCATGGGCCGCCCGCTTTGGCGATCAGGCCAGTGTGCATGAACAGGCTTTTCCCGACCTGCCAGCGGAATGGACCGACGCGGCTCTGGAAGAGCGCTGGGCGCGTATCCGCTCCGTCCGCCGCATTATCACGACCGAGATCGAGGGTGCACGCCGCGCGGGGACCATTGGTTCCTCCTTGCAGGCACAGGTCGAACTGACTTTTTCGGAAGAAGAAGCTGGTATTTTTGCGGGCGTGAACTGGGGTGAACTGGCTATTGTCTCGCACGTGGAAGTGGTGATCGACCCCACATCCTCTTCCGTTTATGTGGAAGGGGATGAAGGGGGCGATCTGCATGGCGCGCCCGTGGTCCGGGTGGCGGAGGGCGAAAAATGCGTCCGCTGCTGGAAAGTCCTACCAGAAACGGGGTCGAATCCGGCTTACCCCGGTGTGTGCCCGCGTTGTGCCGATGTGGTGGCCCAGAGCGGTTTTGTCAGCACATCCGAGCAGGAGGGCGCGTGAGCAGGCCGTTCATGCTCCGGCCAGCAGGCATTGGCCTGCTGGTGCTGATGCTGGTTCTGTCTGTGGATCAGTTGAGCAAATTCTGGATTTTGTACGGGCTGGACCTGCCCGCCCGTGGCTCTGTTGCAGTGTTGCCGTTCCTTAACTTTACCATGGTCTGGAACCATGCCGTGACATTTGGCATGTTTGGCGGACTTGGTGGCGCTGGGCGGATTGTGTTTTCCGCTGTGGCAATGGTAGTAGCTTGTTGTCTGCTGGTGTGGATGGCCAGAACCCCCAGCAGGTTGACGGCAGCGTGCGTGGGTGCGGTAACCGGCGGCGCCATAGGCAACGTAATTGATCGTGTGCGCTATGGGGCCGTGGTGGATTTTTTGCATGCCCATGCATTCGGTTGGTCTTGGTATGTATTCAACGTGGCTGACTCCGCTATAGTATGCGCGGTATGCGTCTTGTTGTTGCAGAATTTTCTGTCTGATGGACAGCGGACATCTTAGGCATAAGCAGCCCGCGCCAGAGCGCGCGGTTTTCAGGATGAGTGGAAGGCAGATGATAGTGCGCCGTGTTTCGACCCTGATTTCTCCGGTGCTGCTGGTAGGCGGCTGCATGATGCTGAGCGGCTGCTCCGGGCATGAGGCCGCCGAGGCCTTCGGCCTGGAACGGAGCATGCCAGATGAATATACGGTGACAACACGCTCACCGTTATCCATGCCCCCTTCGGAGGAGCTGGTTAAGCCCAGCAAAGGGGATGAACGCACGCACGATGAGAGCGAACGCCTGCAGGCGCTCGAAACTCTCTCCCCCGATGTGGCTCTGCGCGGCACTAATGGGGATACCAGTGAAGGCCAGACCATTCTGGTCAACGAGGCCACAGCCGCCTCTGATGAACCCGATCAGGGTGAACTCGGTGCCGCTGGTTCGGGCTTTGTGGAGCAGTTGATGTTCTGGAAAGGTGGCAAGGCAGGGGGCGTTGTGAACGCGGATGAGGAAAACCGTCGGCTCAAAACCAATGCGGCCCTTGGTGCCTCGCCCACCAAAGGCGTTACCCCGACCCAGCACCCCAAAAAGAAGTAGGGTACGGGTCTGACCATGTCAGACCAGCCTGATCAGGTGGTCATGCCAGGTGGTGTGCCTGACCACCCGCATGTGCGGCGGTTGCCCGAAGTTATTGTTAACCGCATTGCTGCGGGCGAGGTGATCGAACGCCCCGCCGCCGCCGTAAAAGAACTCATAGAAAACGCCATAGACGCCGGAGCCCTCCGGTTGGACATCTCGCTTGATGGGGGCGGGGTGGAGCGCATGATCGTGACCGATGATGGCGTTGGCATCTCCCCCGATGATCTGACATTGGCGGTTGAGCGGCATTGTACCTCCAAATTGGGGGACGAGACGCTGGTGCACATCAACACCCTCGGTTTTCGGGGGGAGGCGCTGCCGTCCATCGGGGCTGCGGCACGGTTGAGCATTACCTCCCGCCCCAAGGGGGAAAGTGGCGCATGGCGTATCCGGGTTGAAGGGGGCAAAACCTACCCGCCCGAACCTGTTGCCGGGGCATATGGCACCAGTGTTGTGGTCGAAGACCTGTTTTTTGCCACCCCGGCCCGCCGCAAGTTTTTAAAAAGTGCCCGCGTGGAAGGCCGCCACGTGGAAAGCGTTGTGCGCCGTCTGGCATTGGCCGTGCCCCAGACTGCCTTCCGCTTTGTGCTTGATGGGCGCGAGGTGCTGGACCTGCCTGCGCAGGATATGGCTGCCCGCGCGGCTGCGCTGCTGGACGCCAGCGAGGCCGATGGTTTTTTGAACATAGCAGGCGAGCGCGAGGGAATGACCCTGAGCGGCTTTATCTGCCCGCCGTCGGTCCATCGGTCCACGGCCAATGGGCAGTTCATGCTGGTTAATGGGCGGCCTGTGGTGGACCCGGTGCTCAAAACCGCCGTGCGCGTAGCTTACCGTCGGGTGATTGAGCCGGGTCGTCACCCTGTGGTTGCACTCATGTTAACGGTGCCGCCTGAACAGGTGGATGTAAACGTCCACCCCGCCAAAACCGAACTGCGCTTTGCGGATGAAGCGGCCGTGCGCTCGCTGGTTATCGGTACACTCCAGCGTGCGCTTGAACATGGGGCAGGGGTTGCGGGTGTACGCCCTGTTCTGTCCTCCGCCCCAAGGGCGACCCGTATCTGGTATCCGCCCGAGCAGGGGCAGATGGCTCCCCAGCCAGCCCCTGCCTACCCCGCTGCTCCGCAGACCTCCGGCATGGCCGAACCGCGCCTGATGTTTGGCGATGCCCCCTTCGCGCGGACCCTGCCTGTTCCTCCCACGTCTTTTGCGCCCGGTGGGGCTAATGCGCCGCAGGATGCTCGGCTGGCCGGGGGTATGGTTGGTGCGGGTAACCCCTTTGCGCAGGTGGAGGAGGCTGGCGGTGCGCGGTTGGATCACCCGCTGGGTGCTGCGGTGGCGCAGGTGCTGGATACGTATATTCTGGCCGTAGCGGCGGATGGGTCTTTGGTCTTGGTGGACCAGCATGCTGCCCACGAACGGCTGACGCATGAACGCCTGCGGGAGCAGTATCTGAGCGGGCGCGTGCAGGCCCAGCGTCTGCTTGTGCCCGATGTGGTGGAACTGCCTCGTGTGCAGCAGGACCTTCTGCTTGCCCGCCAGCCCATGCTGGAAAGACTCGGGGTGGAAATAGAAGAGTTTGGCGGCGGCTCTATTCTGGTCCGCGCTCTGCCCGCCATGCTTGGCAGGAGTGATGCAATCAGCCTGTTGCGTGATCTGGCGGATGAGCTGGAAGCGGATGAAAATGGTGCGCCGGACGAAATGGCATCCCTTGATGGCAAGCTCGATGCGGTGATCGCCCGTATGGCCTGCCATGGCAGTATTCGGGCGGGCAGGCGGCTTACGCCGGAGGAAATGAATGCCCTGCTACGGCAGATGGAGGCCACACCCCGCGCGGGTACGTGCTCACACGGGCGGCCAACATGGCTCAAACTCAGCCGTAATGATCTCGAAAAGTTGTTTGGCCGCCGTTAGCTCTACTGCGCCGCAGGGGGCGTGATCGGCGGAACGTGAACAGCCCTGCGCTGGCCTCCCACGGCAAAAAGGCGCAGTCTTAAAAAAGTGTCATTAAACCCGGATGGTGTGAAGCCGTGCAGCCAATCCTGCTTTCGCTGATAACCTATCTTCCTCTTGCAGGCGCGGTTGCGGCCTTCCTTTGCCCCGGTCATGGACCGGAGCGGGATCGCGCGGCCCGCTGGCTGGGGTTGTGGACTACGCTACTCACTTTTGGGCTGAGCGTGCTGATGTGGGTCGGCTTTGACCCCAGCCAGCCCGGCCTGCAATATGAAACCCGGCTGGGCTGGCTGAGCGATTATGGTATTTCGTACCATACTGGCGTGGATGGGATCAGCCTGGTCTTTATTATGCTCACCGCTTTTCTTACGCCTCTGGCGTTGGGGGCGGGTTGGCGTAGCGTGCAAACGCAGGGGCGGGACTTTGTGGCGGCTATGCTGCTGCTGGAAACGGCTCTGTTCGGCCTGTTTTCCGCGCAGGATCTGGTTCTGTTTTACGTCTTTTACGAAGCAACACTTATTCCGGGCTGCCTGATGATCGGAATATGGGGTGGGGCCAAGCGGGTCTGGGCGTCGCTTCAGTTCTTCCTGTTCACCTTTGGTGGTTCGCTGTTCATGCTGGTCGGGCTGATCACCATGTGGCTGCATGCGGGCACGACCGATATTCCAGCCCTTATGCATGCGGGTTTTTCCCATTCGTTGCAGGGCTGGCTGTTACTGGCTTTTCTGCTGGCTTTTGGCGTCAAGCTTCCTCTCTTCCCGCTCCACGCATGGTTGCCGGATGCGTATACGGAGGCCCCCACACCAGCATCGGCTATGCTTTCGGGCGTGTTGTCCAAGACGGGGGCTTACGGGTTGCTGCGCTTTGGTGTGCTGATGTTCCCCGATGCAGTACGCCAGTTTGCGCCTTATGTGCTTGCTCTTGGTGTAGTGGCCATTCTGTATGCGGCATTTGTTGCATTTGCCCAGACGGATATGAAGCGGCTTATCGCGTATTCCTCCTTCTCCCATATGGGCATGATCGCGGTTGGTCTGTTCACGCTGACGGCGGAAGGGATTGATGGCGCCATCTTTCAGATGCTCTCCCACGGTGTGGTTATTGCCGCGCTGTTCTTCTGTGTGGCGGCCGTGGCATGGCGGGCAGAAACGCGCGATATTGATGCACTGGGTGGTGTAGCCAAGCAGATGCCCGTACTGGCCCTGCTGGCCATGTTGTTCACCATGGCCAATGTGGGTCTGCCCGGCACAGGCGCTTTTGTGGGCGAACTTCTGGTGCTTATGGGGGCCATCCATGTGTCCATCTGGGTGGCGCTGCTGGCGGGTGGCACCATGATTATGGGCGCGGTTTACATGCTCTCGCTGTACCGTCGGGTTCTGTTCGGCAGTGTGCGCGGCACGGTTGGTCTGTTGCGTGACCTGACTGTGGGTGAAATTGCAGTGCTTGCACCGCTGGCCGTGGTTACGTTGTGGATGGGTGTGCACCCCGGGACCTTCACCCGGATTTTTGATCCCATGATCATGCAGGCCGTGCATGGGAGCGGGGTGAGTGTGGCGTCTTCGGCCATGCATGGCCCGGTTTTGCATCTAGCCAGCCGCTAAGCGGGTTGGCGGACCGATTATTCTGGAAGAATCGGTCCGTCTGGCGCTGTGCTTTTGCCACTTCGGGGCATCAGCACGGTGCCGACAGACGCCAGAACCACACATAAAATACCGCACAATCGCAGAAGGGATGGAACCTCATGCAGCAATATGGCACCAGCCAGCGCTGCGGAAACAGGTTCCAGACTACACAGCACGCCAAATTCGCGGGCGGACAGTTTTTGCATGGCTTGCATTTCCAGCGTGTAAGGCAGGGCGGACGAACACAGGGCAACAACAACGCTCAACCCCAGCAAAAGGGGAGCATGCAGCCCAACCCACAGGGCAGGGATGGTGCAGGGCACAAAAACAGCAGCCCCACCACACAGCATACCCAGTGAACACGCCTGACCAGACGGCAGCTTACCTGCAATGTTACGGGCGAAAATAATATATAGCGCCCAGAAAATGGCAGCCAGCAAAGCAAACATAATGCCAATAAGATCGGGGCGTACGGCTGATTCCGGGCGGAGCAGCAGCACAAGCCCCAGCACGGTCAGGCTTGTCCACACCACATCGCTCCAGCGCCGGGTATGGATGAAGGACAGAACAAGAGGTCCGGTAAACTCCAGCGCTACAGTCGTGCCCAACGGCAACCGCCCGAGCGAGAGATAGAAAAAATAGTTCATGCCCGCCAGAGACAGCCCATAGGGCAGTACCAGCAGCAGCACCCTGCGCGAGAGGCTGTGCCAACTGCGGAAGAACAGCATGAGCATGATTGCGGCAAAAAAGGTGCGCAGCCCCACCATGCCCGCAGCCCCAAAAGCGGGGAACAGCATTTTGGCATAAGATGAACCAAATTGCAGGCAGAGCATGCCGCCCACAACCTGTAGCAGTGCGGACAAACGCTCCCTGACAGAAAAAGTGGGCGTGCTCATGGGCTGCTCACATTATGGCGGGGCGTGGAATATAGGGGCACCCGCGGTTGAGGAGGTCGCTGGGTCAGATATCCAGCAGTTCATCAACCGAGCGGGCATGTTCCTGAATAAAGGCAAAACGGAGTTCGGGTTTGCGGCCCATCAGGCTTTCTACCCGCTCACGCGTGCTCAAACGGTCTTCTGGTGGGGCAACCACGCGCAGCAGAGTGCGGGTGCGCGGGTCCATTGTGGTTTCCTTCAGATCCGCCGGAGGCATTTCCCCCAGCCCTTTAAAGCGGGAGACATCAATCTTGCCCCGCTTTTTGCTCAGGACTGCCATTTTGCGTTCCCTGTCCGCATCATCCATGGCGTACACGCTGTGCGCGCCCTGTGTCAGCCGGTATAGCGGGGGCTGAGCCAGATACAGGTGACCGTTGCGAATAAGCTCGGGTAGCTCACGGTAGAAGAACGTCATGAGCAGGGAGGCAATATGCGCGCCATCCACGTCCGCGTCGGTCATGATAATCACGCGGCCATAGCGCAGTTTGGTCAGGTCAAACCGCTCGCCCGAGCCACAGCCCAGAGCTTCTATCAGGTCACGCAGTTCCTGGTTGGCACGTAGCTTTTCCGTTGTGGCGCTGGCCACGTTCAGAATTTTGCCACGTAGGGGAAGAACGGCCTGTGTTTCGCGGTTGCGGGCCTGTTTGGCGGACCCGCCTGCCGAGTCCCCTTCCACCAGAAAAATTTCGGTATCGGGGGCGTGTTCCTTGGTGCAGTCGGTCAGCTTGCCGGGCAGGCGCAGGCGGCGGGTCGCACTTTTGCGCGGTGTGTCCTTGAGTTCGCGGCGGCGCAGGCGTTCTTCCGCCCGGTCGATGGCAAAGCTGAGCAGCGAATCCGCCTGTGCGGGGTTTTGGGCCAGCCAGTGGTCAAACCGGTCGCGCAAGGCTGTTTCGAGCAGCTTGCTGGCCTCTGCCGTGGTCAGTTTTTCCTTTGTCTGGCCTTGGAACTGCGGGTCCCGAATAAAGGCGGACAGGCGGGCGGCAATCATGCCCAGTATGTCTTCTGCTGTAATGCTGGCCGCTTTTTTTATGGAGCGCTGGTCGCCCCATGCACGCAGGCCCTTGAGCAGCGCATTGCGGAACCCGGTCTCGTGCGTACCACCCTGCGGAGTCGGAATGGTGTTGCAGTAGGAGATCAGGGACGCCGCACCACTTTCCAAAAAGGCGACGGCCCATTCCACCTTGCCGTTGTCCGTTCCATCCGCCTGTGGGGGTAGGGGCGCCTCCCCCGACCAGAAGGGGGTGAGCAGGGGTGCGTTGGGGCCAAGGTCATCGGCCAGACTATCGGCCAGACCACCGGGGAAGTGCAGAACAGCTTCGGTCGGGGTTTCATCCCCCGCCTTGATCAGCGTGGGATCGCACGACCAGCGAATGGTCACACCACGGAACAGGAACGCCTTGGAGCGGCAGAGTTTGTACAGGCGGACGGGCACAAAAACATGCGTGCCAAAAATTTCGGGGTCGGGCTGGAATGTAATCTGGGTGCCACGCCGGTTGGGGGCTGCTCCGGCTTTTTCCAGCGCGGTTACGGGTTTGCCGCGTTCATAAGACTGCTGCCACAAGGTGCGGTCCCGCGCGATTTCCACATCCATGCGTGAGGAAAGGGCGTTGACCACGGATGACCCAACACCGTGCAACCCGCCGGATGTGGCGTAGGCTTTGCCCGAGAACTTACCACCGGCATGCAGTGTGGTCAGAATAACTTCCAGCGCCGACCGGTCGGGAAAGCGGGGGTGCGGGTCAACGGGAATACCCCGCCCGTTATCACGGACCGAAAGGCGGTTGTCCGGGGCCAGATGTACGTCAATGGTGTTGGCGTGGCCTGCCACCGCCTCATCCATCGAGTTATCCAGAATTTCGGCGGCCAGATGGTGCAGCGCACCTTCATCCGTTCCGCCAATATACATGCCGGGCCTGCGGCGGACTGGTTCCAGCCCCTCCAGCACCTCAATGGCGCTGGCGTCATACGCCTCGTTCTCCGGCGCTTTGGGGCGGGCGGAGGCACTGGCGGACTTGCGGGGCGGTGTGGGGGCGGAAAACAGATCGCTCATGCGGGAAGTCTGTCCCGCTTTGGCGTTGATTCGTCAAGCACCAGAGGCAGCCCGGACGTTAGATGCCCGGTATGCCGCCTGTGGTTGCGGGCCATTACGCGGCCTTGTGGGTGGTCCGGCGGCGTACGGGAGCGCGTGTGGTTGTGGGGGCTGCACATGTTTCAAACGATGCGGGCTGGGTGACATCCTTGGCATCGGAATAATTGGAGAGGTCTTCCCCGTTATCCAGCGCGTTCACTTCATCAAACATGGCCATGCGCTGCTGGCAGAAGATGGTACCAGACTGCAAACCCTGCTCGGACTGCACGTTGGCGAGCTGGGTAATGTAGTCATCATGTTCACGCTGTGCGCTGCGGCCGAAAGTGGAGCGGAAGTAGCCGTTCAGCTTGTCTTCCTCGTTCAGCAGAACGGTGCGGAACTTGGCGACAAACGCATTGTAGCGGTCCTGCGCACTGCACGACAGGGCTGTTACCATCAGCTCGCTTTTAAGGCCCTGCACGTTGAATGCTTCATGCGCGGGGGAATGGCCGCACGGACTGGCGGCAAAAGTAACGGAACCATGCAGAACGCCCGCGGCAAGAACACCCGCGGCAAAAAGACGGGAAAGGAACATACGGTAGGACCTCCGACAGATGCTGCACAACGCAATAGCCTATTCAGGCAGGAAAGAAACGGCCTAATTTGTCATACCGTCATTTCCCAGCAGGGGGCTCATGGCAGGATTATGCATATATGGCCGTGTCCTGCGCTGGTCGTGATAGGGCTGTGTTATGGCTAAACGATGTTTTTACTTTTCCCTGCCTGTCAACAAACAGGCAGGGGTGCCAAAAGGAGCGGGCCGGGCCTCTTCCTTCCTGCTGCTGGATGATTTAAAGGCAAGGACGACTCATGCGGCGTTATGGCGTGTTGCGCTGGTCTGGCCAGCGGGCAGAGCTTAACCCTTTAACTAAATGGAACGCGCTGGGTTATGGTTGATTTAACAAGAATGAAGCGGAGCTGTGGAGTGCGCTTACGAGGAATTGCCGGGCTGACGCTAACTGCTGGCATGCTTGCCGGCTGCGCGACAACCGTGGGCCCTGTCCATGTCGGATCTCCCAATCCGTTTGGGTATCTCAAAAAATCTGCCGTGTGCAGCACAACCCCCATCAAGAAAGAGGCTGACGGCCAGCTTTCCACCACCATGACGGTCCGCTCCGATGGTGGTCTGTGCGAAGTGCTCGTCTCCCAGCCTGATGGGAAGCCTTACCTGACATTCGGGGCCGCTCCGGCTCCCGAACATGGCAAGGCGTTCCTGTATTCGCTGGATAACGACACGCACGTAACCTACACCCCCACGCAGGGTTACGCGGGGCAGGACAAGTTTACGGTTATCCTTATCCCCGGTCCCGGCCAGCAGCGCACCCATCTTACGGTTACAGCGCAGGTGGATGCCACAGGCGTGTTTATTCCACACCCTGCGGTGACCGCCCCCGTTCCGGCCGCGCCGGAAAAGAAGGCAGTGACCAAGCGGGCGGTCCGTCCGGCCAAGGCCAGCAAGAACTAAACTGTTCTTATAGGTTCAATAAAAAAGCGGTGCCGTTTGATGCGGCACCGCTTTTTTTATGCCCACTGAACAGGGGCTGAAAATCAGATGGAAAAAGTAATGGGTTCGCTCTGTGGGCGCTTGAGCCCAGCGTCTTCCGCCTGACGGACCAGTTCGTCCAGTGTGGTCTGGCGCATCTGCTCTGTCAGCTTTGTGTCAAAGCCGCTCCAGCAGGGTTCAATAACCTTGTGGAAGAGGGGGCCTTGCGGGCCATCGCTGCCTTCGGGGTCCTCGTTCAGGACGGCTTCAATAATATTGATCAGGGTTACATCGCGGCGGGGGCGGCCCAGCCGGTAGCCCCCACGCGGGCCACGAATGCTTTCCAGTAGCCCCGAGCGTGAGAGTGCTTGAAGCAGCGGCTCGATCCCCCGGCGGGCCAGCCCGGAACGCTCGGCAATATCTGCGGCACTGACCGCATTGGAGCGTCCTGCGTGGAAAGCAACGTCCAGCATGATGAGAACAGCGGTCATTGCTCTGTCACGACGAAGAATCATGCGCAAGGTCCTTCCTGCTTGGCTTACGGTCTGGCGTATGATGTGCCAGCCTTGCTGTGTTGTGTGCTTATAGCAGGGGAATGCCTGTTTATCTACGTTGGAAATTCGTATTATAAGACAGTTGAACATATAAACAGTTCAGGTAGGGACCAAATGCCATCAACAACGCACGATAACGAGGGTTACGGCTTTGCAGCGCCTCGTGGGAGAGTTTACGACTCGGTTTTGAATGTGGTGGGTGGAACACCTCTGGTCGCCCTGCCGCGCATTATGCACGAAGACAAGCTGACAAGCCGCGTGCTGCTCAAGCTGGAATTTTTTAATCCACTTGGCTCAGTCAAGGACAGAATCGGCACAGCCATGGTGCTGGATGCCGAGCGTAGGGGCAAAATTACCCCCGGCCGCACCCTGCTGGTGGAACCTACGTCGGGGAATACCGGGATCTCTTTGGCATTTGTAGCCGCTGCCCGTGGGTACAGGCTGATTGTCACCATGCCCGAGGGTGCTTCCATCGAACGGCGGCGCATGGTGCGGCTGATGGACGCACAGGTGGAACTGACCCCCGCGCGCCTTGGCATGGCAGGTGCGATCGCCCGTGCGAACGAAATCCTGGCTGAAACACCAGACGCGTGGATGCCAGACCAGTTTGATAATCCGGCAAACCCTGCGGTGCATGCCGCGACCACGGCGGAAGAAATCTGGATTGATACGGCAGGCAAGGTCGATATTGTTGTGGCTGGTGTTGGCACCGGGGGTACTGCAACCGGGATTGCAGAATCGCTCAAGCCCCGGCGCAAAGGCATACAGGTCTTTGGGGTGGAGCCAGCGGAAAGTGCCATTCTGAACGGGGATGAACCCGGCCCGCACGGTATTCAGGGAATTGGTCCGGGTTTTTGCCCCGCAACGTTGCACCTTAAATCTTTGGATGGGGTACTGACCGTTTCCGAGCGTGAGGCCATTGCCGCCGCCAGACGCTGCGCACGTATTGATGGTATTCCCGTTGGTATTTCCTCCGGGGCGGCGCTGCATGCGGCGTTGCAACTGGCCCATAAAAAAGAAAACGCAGGCAAGACCATTGTTGCCATAGCGCCATCTTTTGCTGAACGTTACCTCTCCACGTCCCTCTTTTCGGGTCTGTAAGCACCAGCCGGCATATGCAGGCTGGTTCAGGCCATAAAAAAAGCCCGCCTCAAATGGGGCGGGCTTTTTTAGGACAGGGGAAAAGCCTGTCTGTTAGCGGAAGAGAATTTCCACACGCCGATTCTGGGCTTCCTTGGTGTTCGGGCCAGTCTGCACAAGCGGGTGCGTGTCGCCGTAACCATGAATATCAATGGTGGAGCCAGCAATCCCATCCCGCATCAACTCGGCTTTAACAACCGTTGCGCGGCGGATGGAGAGCTTCATGTTGTATTCTTCGCCTGCCTTCTCGCCCGGATG
This sequence comes from Acetobacter lambici, assembly GCF_011516885.1. Classification (GTDB taxonomy): domain Bacteria; phylum Pseudomonadota; class Alphaproteobacteria; order Acetobacterales; family Acetobacteraceae; genus Acetobacter; species Acetobacter lambici. Next base: position 58,062 of record NZ_WOTD01000006.1, read on the forward strand.
GGCGGAGGAATTGTCGGTGTAGCCCGAGACTGTAATGCGGGTCAGAGCTACATGGGCCGCTGCCTGTGCGGCTTCGTTCACAATGGAACGTGCCCTGTCGGTCAGGTCGGCTTTATCCCAGTCAAAGAACACCAGATAGCTGCGTGCGGCCTGCGGGGCAGGGGCCAGAACATTGGCAACTGGTGGGGGCGGAGGTGGCGCGGGATTAAATTCGTACCGCAGACCCAGCATCATGGAATGGTTGAAGTCTGTGACGGTCTTGTGGGTGCCGCTGATGGTACCAACGCCCGTGGCCGCCTGAATGCCACCAATGTTCCCTGTGGAGGTCACACTATGGGATTGCGGGCCAAACATGGTCCAGAACCGGTATTCCGCGGTAGCCGACAGGCCAACAACCCACGGTACGGGGAAGGAAAGACCAAAAATGCCCTGATAGGTGGCATTACCGTACGTGCCACCAATACGCTGCGTTGTGTTGCCAGAGCCATTGCTCCCGACAAGCGACGCATTGGTGGAGGTCCAGCCATAGCCAACACCGGCCCCAAAATAGGGGAACAGCCATGGCTTGCCGATGTCCAGGTCAAACAGCGCATTAACCATAACGCCGTAGGTCTGGCGTCGGCCATCCCCTTTTGTGGCCAGTGTGCTGGTCACAAGGCGGTTATAGTCCATATTGCGGTAATTGCCTTCGACCTCAACACGAAAACCGTTGCCAAGGCCCCAGCCCACCGAGCCGATTCCAACAGCGCCAGCTTTCCAACGGTCACGACCGTCAGGGAAGTGGGCTGTGCTTTTAACGCGCTGGTCCTGGTTAAGGGTCCCGCCACCTTCCCCGGCAATATACAGCCCCTGAACAGGCTGCGCGTGCGCTGAGACGGCGGACAGCAGGAGGCCAGCCGCAAGCGGCGCAGAAAGCAGCGTTTGCGCAAGCAGTATACGGCGCGGCTTCATGGTCTTCTCCCTGCTGTGGCAAAGGTTGTGCGATACATCACGTATGGCGTTTGATGGTACGAGGGCACACATGCCTGCCTTCTTTGCTGTAAAGTTGTGTATGACGCAACAGGCAGAAGCCAGAGTTTTCCCAAACTTGTGGATTTTATGCGTCATAAATACCGCAGGCGTGTGGGTTAAGCCACAATACCTACCTTTCTTGTCAGATCAGTATTGCTTCAAACGGAGGGCTGAAGTCCAAAGTTTCAATTTCCAGCACCCATAAATCCGGGTCGTATTTGAGTTGCCGGTCAACATAGGCCTGAATCTGCTCCGCGCCTACGGGTGTTGTTCCCGTGCCACGCAGCCATGCGGCCTCACCTTGTGCCGTGCGGGTCTGGGTGAGCACAATACCCTCTCCGTTTCGGCCGAGTAATATAACCAGAATCCCCCCGGCATCCGGGTCACCCTTACGTAGCAGCATGGCCGAGCGTCCATCCAGCCCGGACTGGCGGAGGAGGGCGCGGGCGACAAGGTCGGTACGCAGGCGTGGGGGAGGGGTCATGTCATCATTCATGGTGCGGCGGAAATCTGGGGGGCCGGGGCTGCGTCATCTGGAATGGCGGCTATGGCGGTTTTGTACCATGCCGGATGGTTAATCAGGTCGCGCGCCACGCTTACGTCCCGGTCATTGCCCAATGCCGCCGGACATGCCTTGCGAATGGCCAGAATACTGGGGACGGTCAGCGGGTAACGCGCCGCGCGTGAGGCGGTTATGGCCGCCTGATTGGCCAGCTTGCCGCTGGCCAGCGTACGCAGGGCATGGGTTGTATCGGCTTCCCCCAGACTGGTGCAGATCTGCGGCATAACGCCCAGTCCCTGCAAGGGCCAGTGCAGGGGAGCAATCACGCGGCTCCATGTGACAAACAGTTCGCCCTCATCCGGGAGCTGCGCCACGGTCTGCACCAGCCCCTTGCCCAGTGTTGCACTGCCAATGACCACGGCACGGCGGTGATCGGCCAGAGCGGCTGCCAGAATTTCCGCGGCACTGGCGGTGCGTCCGTCAACCAGAACGGCAATGGGCAGACCGTTGGTCATGTCCCCCCCCTGCACGGCCCAGATATGGTTGGACTGTGGGTCCCGTCCACTGGTTACGGCGGCAACGCCGTGGTCCAGCAGCAATGCCGCAGCGGTGACAGCCTGTTGCAGTACGCCGCCCCGGTTGCCCCGCAGGTCTATGATCAGACCCCGCAGGTTTTTGTCCTGTGTGGCCTGATCGAGGTACTGGCTCATTTCCTCCGCTGTATCGGAGGAAAAAGCCGTAACCCGGAGTACTACAATGGGGCCGCTGGCAAAGGCGAACACGGTTTCTGGCGGCACTTTGGAGCGGCGTAGTGTTACCGTATGTCCGCGCCGCCGACCGGGGGAGAGCAGGCGCAGGATAAGGGCGCTGTCTTCTGGACCACGGAGCCATTCTGTAACGGTTGCGGCGGACTGCCCTGCCGTTAACTGGCCATTAACGGCAATAATCCGGTCCCCTGTATCAATCTCGGACGTCCATGCCGGGCCGTTGGCGTTAATGGCGGATACAACAATATGCCGCCCGTTCTGGGCCAGCGTAATGCCTGCGTCGGCCTCCCCACCTGTTCGGGCCTCACGGTCGGTACTGGCCGAGGATGGACCTATGTAGCGGGAATAGGGGTCCAGATGATTGAACAGTTCATCAAAAAACGCCTGTAACAGATCATCGCGTTCAGCCGAGCGCACGGCAGCGGAATGGGCACGTGCGGCTTCCAGAAAATCGGTGGCCAGTCTGGCCCAGTCATCCACATTGTCCGCCGGTGGCGCCGGGCGGGAGAGCAGGGGCAGAGGGCCTGAGAGCAACTGAATGTTGGTGCCACGGGAATCGAAGGTCAGTGTGGGGTCCAGCGCTGTCAGGCAGCCTAGCCCCCATAGGGTAAAATCCCGGCTGCTGTGGGGCTCAAGCGTGCGGGGGCCTAAAAATTCCAGTGCGGTGGCAATAACGGAATGCACAAGCGGCATGTCCACCGCCGGAGGGGGCGGGGGAGCTGGCACATCGGGCAGGGCAGGTGTTGTGGGTGCCGCGTTGGCTGTAGCCGGGAGCGGCTCGGCCGGTGCATCTGCCCCAACTGGCGCACCGGAGGGTGCGGGCTGAGGGGTTGCTGGCGGTGGGTTGGGTACGGGGGCACCATTACCACTCTGGGCATGCAGCGTGGCTGGCTGGCACAGCAGCAGAATGGCCAGCATAACGCCGGGCACGAGCAACTGGTGCTGCACAATGGCCCGAACATAGCGGAAGGGAAGTTCAGCTCGCATGGGTGGGGGACGCCAGTACGGACACGCCACGCGCCGGGCAGGTTGCCAGCAGAACTGCCATAAGCAGCGCCCCGTTCTGGATAAGGGGCGTGTAGCGCGCGGCAAGGCCGCTGTACGGCGAGTCGTCATTCATCCTTGCGTAATCCGGAAAAGCAGACCAGGGCAGCAAAGACGGAGTTCCAGTTTTCGTCAATCGCACGCAAAGGCCATGCCGTGTTGTTGTGGTGGCATGGATGTTCACGTTTTGCCCTATCTGGGGAACCAGAAAGGCCGCCGTCAGCCGATTTTGGCAATCCTGAACGCTTTTTCCGGCCCGTCGCTCGGTAAAATTAAGGTGCGACGCGAGCGCATAATCCTGCGTGCGCGGTGGCGCGCAGGCCACAGCAGGGGCGGTTTTATCCGGGCCAGCCCTGCTTGCGCACCATGCGCTTATGGCTCTGTGCGCCACCAGATCGGCATAGCGCCGGATGGGGCTGGTAAAGTGGATATACAGCGGCAGACCAAGCCCGTAATGGCGGCCCGGCACGGCGCTGTAACGCGCGGCGGGGCGGGGGAGCATGGCCGTAGGAGCGGGATGGACCCTAAAAGGCACAACCAGCCGGTTTTCGTGCGCAATCCGGGCAGCAAGTGTGTTTGCCGCGATCATGAAGCTGGCAACCAGATCGTGGGTTGCAAGGCGCTCGCGCGGTAAAAAGGCAGCAGGCTGCCCATCGGGGTGGAAGGTGATGGCCCAGGCATCTTCATCCAAACGCATGGCGCCGCGTTTGGTTGCATCCTTGTCCAACGCATGGCTTGCAGCCATGAGGGTTGGCAGCAAAGTTGTGGGCAGGGCGTGGACCGGGTGTGTGGCGGGCAGGGCTTTGCCGTCCAGCGCTGCCTGTGCATCCCGGTAGGTCAGGCGGGCCGCACTGCGCATGATGCCGCGCCCGATTGTGCTGCCCAGTATCTGCCCTTCATGCGTAATCTGTATATCGGCAAACAGGCAGAGCCTGTCCTGCCCGGGCCGGAGCGAGCAGGCATTGGCCGACAGGCTGGGGGGCAGCATGGGCACGGTCCGGTCGGGCAGGTAAATGGACGTCCCACGCGTGCGGGCCTCCACATCCAGTGCGGAGCCACAGGGCACGTAGTGGCTGACATCGGCAATGGCAATAACAAGGTGAAAACCCGTATCGGTCGCCTCCGCCCATATGGCGTCGTCAAAGTCCTGAGCGGTTTCATCATCAAGCGTTATCAGGGGCAGGCTACGCAGGTCGCACCGGTTGGCGGGGGCGGGCTGGTCGTGTCCGGCCGCAGCCAGTTCGGCCACGTGCTGCCCCTCCTGCTCCGCTTCGGCAGAAAAACTGGTGGGTATGGCGTGCGTAAGCAGGCTGAGCTGGCTGGCCATGCCAGCGGCAGCCGCCCGGCCGTAGGGTATGGGGCTGTCTGCGGCCAGTGTGCCGTCGGGCATCTGGCGCAAGGTGGCCATAACCACTTCCCCCGGTTCTGGCAGGGCATGCTGTTCTGGTGCGGCCAGAGGGAATGTACCCGCAATATGGGGGTTGCACGCCCATAATTGGTCCAAAGGCGCGCCATCGGCCCCAAGAGCGCGGGAAAAGGCAAGGGCTTCCTCGGTGCGTACAAGCAGGCGTTCGGCCCGGGCCTCCCGGCGGCGGGCACCACAGGCGGGGCGCAGGCGGACCAGAACCATATCGCCGGGCAAAGGGTATGGCAGATCTGGCGCGCGTGTGGTGATGACAACAGGTGTTGCTGCCTGGGCATCGGCCAGTATGCCGCATGGCGTACCATCATTGCGGATATGGGTTATGCGCGCGCGTGCGGTTTCTGGCAGCCCGATGGAGGTTTTGAGGCGTCCTGCTGGCAGGTCCAGCAGGTCTCCGCTCAGGGCCATGTCGTGCAGTATGGACTTAAGGCGCGCCTTGTCCCGGATGGGGCGGTCAAATGCGCGGAGCATGTCGCTCAGCCCAACAGGGACAACCCCGTCCAGCAGGAAGGCCCGAAGTGCTGCGCTGGAAGGAAGGGCAGCGACTTCAGACCTGCCGGGCATGGGTTATTCAGCCTTTTTTTTGCGCGGAGTGGTGGTGGCCTTACGGGCCTTGGGTTTGGCGGGGGCCGCATCGCCTTCCGTGGCGGTGGCGGCTTTTGCCTTGGTGGTTTTGGTCGCGCTCTTTGTGGTGGTCTTGGCTGCGGTTTTGGCTGGAGCTTTGGTGGCCGTCTTGGCTGTAGTGGTTTTGGCCGCAGCTTTTTTCTTGGCGGGTGCCTTTTTGGCTCCGGCCTTGGCCTTGAGCGGCTTGCCCTTATCCGCCAGCAGGGCCACGGCCTCGTCCAGCGTGACTGCGTCCATGTCTGTGCCACGTGGCAGGGTGGCTACAAACTGGCCGTGCTGGGCGTAGGGGCCAAACCGGCCCTTGCGCACCATAACGGGTTCTCCATCCTTGGGGTGGTTGCCCAGATTGCGGATGGAGGCCAGCTTTTTGGCCAGAGCATCCACAGCACGGTTCAGCTCCACGGTCAGGACGTCGTCATCCTTGTCGAGCGAGCCATAGACCGCGCCCATTTTAACGAAGGGGCCAAATCGGCCCAGACCCGCTTCGATCGGCTCACCCGTTTCGGGGTGCAGGCCCACAAGGCGGGGGAGGGAGAGCAGGCCGACAGCCTGATCCAGCGTAATGCTGGCTCCGTCCATGCCTTTGGGCAGGGATGCGCGGCGGGGTTTGGCTTTTTTGTCCTCAGGGTCCGGCTCGCCCTGCTGCACATACAGCCCCCACGGGCCTTGGCGGACCGTAATGTCCTCACCCGTTTGCGGGTGCTGGCCCAGTAGGCGCATGCCGTCCTTGAGTGCGGCACTGCCATCGCCATCTTCGGCACTTTCGGCTGTCAGCCTGCGGGTAAACTGGCATTCGGGGTAGTTCGAGCAGCCAATGAACGCGCCGTAACGGCCAAGCTTAAGCCCAAGCCGCCCTGTGCCGCAGGAGGCGCAGTGCCGTGGGTCCGATCCATCCGCGCGAGGTGGGAAGAAGAATGGCCCAAGGTCCTTGTCCAATGCGTTGAGCACATCGGTAATGGTCAGTTCCTTGGTGTCACCCACCGCCTTGGAAAAATCGTGCCAGAAGGACGCCAGAACTTCCTTCCACTGGGCCTGACCGTCCGAAATATCGTCAAGCAGTTCTTCCAGACTGGCCGTAAAGCCCGTGTCCACATACCGTTCAAAAAAGGACACGAGGAACGCGGTGACCAGCCGCCCACGGGCTTCTGGCACAAAGCGCCGGTTTTCAAGCTGCACGTAGCTGCGGTCCTGCAACACGGTCAGGATGGAAGCGTAGGTGGAAGGGCGGCCAATGCCCAGCTCTTCCATCTTTTTAACCAAAGATGCCTCGGAATAGCGCGGCGGCGGCTGGGTAAAGTGCTGCTCCGCTTCCACACCCTCACGCTTGAGCGGGTCTTTCTCGTGCATGGGGGGCAGCATGCGGGAATCGTCATCTGCTGCGGCTTTCTCGGTATCATCGCGCCCTTCGCGGTAGAGTTTGAGAAAACCGTCAAAGGTAATGATCGAGCCGTTGGCGCGCAGCACGGTCTGGCCGGAGGGGCCTGCGATGTCCACCGCCACCTGGTCCAGCGTTGCCGATTCCATCTGGCTGGCCACAGCACGCTTCCACACCAGTTCGTACAGGCGGCGCTGGTCGTTGTTCAGGTAGCGGGCCATGGACTCGGGTGTGCGCGAAATATCGGTCGGCCGAATGGCTTCATGCGCTTCCTGCGCGTTTTTGGCCTTGGATGTGTAGTGGCGGGGCTGGGCGGGTACGTAGTCCGCGCCAATCTTGCTGCCAATATGGCCGCGTATGGCGTGGACCGCCTCCTGCGCCATGGTCACGCCATCGGTTCGCATATAGGTGATCAGACCGACAGTTTCCCCCCCCAGTTCCATGCCTTCATAGAGCTGCTGGGCGGTGCGCATGGTGGTCTGGGCACTCATGCCCAGCTTGCGCGATGCCTCCTGCTGCAAGGTGGAGGTGGTAAAGGGTGGCTGCGGGTTGCGCCGGACCTTGCGCCGCTCAATGGAGCGCACGCTCAGTTCTTCGGCTTCCACCGCGCGTTTGGCGGCTTCGGCCAGATCAGCATTGCTCAGGTCGAACTGGTCGAGCTTTTTGCCATCCAGATGGGTCAGCCGTGCGGTAAAGGGCGCGCTGCCAGGGGTCAGCAGGGATGCAATAACGCTCCAGTATTCGCGCGGTTTGAAAACCTCAATCTCCGCCTCACGCTCACAGATCAGGCGCAGGGCAACGGATTGCACCCGCCCCGCACTGCGCGACCCCGGTAGCTTGCGCCACAGCACGGGGGAGAGGGTAAAGCCCACCAGATAATCCAGCGCGCGGCGGGCCAGATAGGCCTCGATCAGCGGCAGATCAAGCTCACGCGGGTGCGCCATGGCGTGTTTGATGGCACTTTTTGTAATCTCGTTAAACGTGACACGCTGCACGTCCACGCCTTTGAGCGCATTACGCTCCTCCAGCATGGCCCGCACATGCCACGAAATAGCCTCCCCTTCCCGATCCGGGTCAGTGGCGAGGTAGAGATGTTTGGCACCCTTGAGCGCCTTGATAATGGCGGCAACTTGCCTTGTACCGCGGTCATCGGCCTGCCACTTCATGGCAAAGCCTTCATCCGGCAGAACGGACCCGTCTTTGGGCGGGAGGTCGCGCACATGTCCAAACGATGCAAGCACCGTGTAGCCATCGCCCAGATATTTGTTGATCGTTTTAGCCTTGGCTGGGCTCTCGACCACAACAACGTCAGTCATACTCTCTCCGACCTGCCCGGAAGCAGCACTTACCTACTCGTTTCTGCCTGCCCGTTAGTTAGCCCAACGCGACCATCCTGATAGGTGGTCACCTGACCTGACAGCTCAAGCTGGGTGAGCGCGGCCAGAACGACAGAAGCCGAGAACTGGCAGCGCCTTATAAGATCGTCAACAGCTACGGGTGTAAAGGACAGAAGGTCAAGCAGTTGCGTGGCGGGGGAAATGTGCGTGTTCTGGTCGGCTGATAAAGTTGGAGGGTTGTCCGTAACTAACTGTTTTTGTGTATTATTTTTAAAAATACTCTCATCTTCAGATGTGGTGGCGGAAGGGGGGAGAGATGCAAATAGATCAGGCATGGATTTTGTGCGGCTCAGGCCCAAAGCCGGGTTCTGGGGGGTGGTAAACGCAATGTGCGGCAGAATATCCGCGGCGCGTTCGGTCAGAATAGCTCCTTTGCGCAGCAGGTCGTTGCTGCCCCTGCACCTTGGATCGAGCGGGGAACCGGGTACGGCAAATACCTCGCGCCCGTAATCGGCGGCCATACGTGCGGTGATCAGCGTGCCAGAATGGGGGGCCGCTTCCACCACAACACAGCCAAGGGCCAACCCCGCTATAAGCCTGTTCCGGCGCGGAAAGTGGCGGCCTTGCGGGGCTGTGCCAAGAGGAGCTTCGGTTACGACCGCACCCATTTGGGCAATCTGGTCCTGCAAGGCAGCGTTCTGGGGGGGGTATGGGCAGTCCAGCCCGCCCGCTATGGCGGCAAGGGTTAGCCCCTGTTTGTAAAGGGCTCCCTTATGGGCGGCACTATCAATCCCCCGCGCAAGGCCGGAAATAATGGTCAACCCGGAGTCGGCCAGTTCGGTTGCAAGGCTTTCGGCCAGCCGCAACCCTTGGGCGGAGGCGTTGCGCGCGCCCACAATGCCAATGCCCGGCTGGCACAGGCAGGCCGGGTTGCCCAGAATACTCAGCACGGGTGGTGCGTCAGGGATGTGCCGCAAAAGGGGCGGGTAGTTGCCGTCCAGCAGGGTCAGGAACTGCCCGCCAAGGGCCAGAGTCGCGTCTATTTCGCGCTGAATGCTGTCTGCCGGAGGAATGGCGGGGCGGGTGCGGCCTCTGGTGGGCAGGCCCGGCAGGGCGTCCAGTGCCGCAGCGGGGGTGCCATACTGCGCCACCAGCCGTTGCCATGTGCGTGGGCCGACATGTTCGGTCCGTGCAAGCCGCAGGGCCGCGAACAGGTTGTTCATATTCTGGGGTGGTCCAGCCGGCGCAAAGGCCGGTCAGTCCTTTTTCTGGCCAATGCGGGACTCGGTGCCCCGGAGAATACGGCCAATGTTTTCATGGTGGCGGGCAATGACCAGTATGCTGATCAGGAGTGTCGCCATGGGCTTGGGGCTGGCCTGAAAGGAAAAGCCATAGAGGGCCAGAATAACAACCGGCATGGCCACAAACGCAGCCAATGCCCCGGCGGAGGAAATGCGAGATGCCTTGGCAACACCCAGCCACACAGCGCACCCCACCAGCCCGGTAATGGGGGAGAGTGCAAGCAGTGCCCCCAACCCGGTTGCAACGCCCTTACCTCCCCGAAAGCCCAGAAAAATGGGAAAACAGTGCCCCACCACCGCAGCCAGAGCAGCAAGGGAGGCTGTGTGGTCTGAATAATCGGGTGAGGTCATGACCCAGGCGATCAGCACGGCCAGAAAGCCCTTGGCCGCATCCAGCCCCAGAGTGGCGGCCGCAAGGTCCTTGCGGCCGGTGCGCAGGACATTGGTCGCGCCAATATTGCCCGAGCCAATACTACGCAGGTCGCCCGCACCGCCAAGGTTGGTCAGGATCAGCCCGAATGGCACGCTGCCCAGCGCGTAGCCCATGAAGGCCATGGCCGCCATAAGCCACAGCACGTAGGAGGGGAGTTGCCCGATCATGCTGCATCCGCCTCATACACGCGTTGTCCGGCCTTCCATGTGCCTAGCACACGGCCTTCGAGCGGGCGGCGATCGAACGGGGTGTTCTGCGCACGGCCGGGGAGTTTGCCCGCAGTCACCAGCCAGCTCTGTTCGGGGGCGAACAGACACAGATCGGCCATGGCCCCCACGGCCAGCGTGCCGCCCTCCACACCCAGCAGGCTGGCGGGGCGGTGGGTCAGCAGGCCAAGAGCCTGTGGCAGGCTCAACGTGCCGTCATGCACACGTGCAAGGGTTACGCCCAGCAGCGTGACCATACCCGTGCCGCCTGTTGCGGCCTGCGCAAAGGGCAGGCGTTTGTCGTCCGCATCACGCGGGTGGTGGTCGGAGGCAATGGCGTCGATCGTGCCATCGGCCAGCCCCGTGCACACGGCCAGCCGGTCCGCCTCGCTGCGGAGGGGAGGGGAGAATTTGGCGTAGGTTCTGAAGTCGCCAATCGCGTTTTCGTTCAGGTCAAAATAGGGGGGGGCCGTATCGCATGTGACGTTCAGTCCCCGCGCCTTGGCGGTGCGGATCAGGTCCAGCCCTTCCCCGGTGGAGACGTGGCCAAAGTGCAGGCGCCCCCCGGTTAGTTCCGCCAGACGGATATCACGCGCGATCATGATCGATTCGGCGGCGGTGGGAATGCCCGCAAGCCCAAGCCGCGTGGCCAGCGCGCCCGATGTGGCACAGCCCGACCCCGCCAGAGACGGGTCTTCGGGGTGCTGGACCACCATGGCGTTAAAGCCGCTGGCGTAAGCCAGGGCCAGCCGCATAAGACGGGTGGGGTCTATGGCGCGGTTGCCATCGGTAAAGGCTACGGCACCGGCCTCATGCAGCAGGCCAATTTCGGCCAGTTCCTTGCCTTCGCACCCTTTGGTCAGGGCACCGTAGGGCAGAATGGTCACGGCCCCGGTTTCTTCCCCGCGTGCGCGGAGCATGCGGACCAGAGCGGGGTTATCAATGGCGGGTTTGCAGGTCGGCAGCACCGCAATGGTGGTAATGCCCCCAGCGGAGGCAGCCCGCGTGGCGGAGGCTATGGTTTCGCGGTATTCATAGCCGGGTTCGCCAATTTCCACGCGCATGTCCACAAGGCCGGGGCAGAGCACCGCACCTTGGCCATCTACACGGGTTGCCCCTTCGGGTAGGTCCTGCGCGCCGGGTTTGTCTATGCCTGCAATCCGTCCGTTCTGCACAACAAGGCGGCCGGGCTGGTCCAGCCCGGATGCGGGGTCGATCAGGCGGACATTGTCAAAAACAACGGTGGTCATGGATTTTGCCTGCTGCGGGTTAGACGGTCCAGAACGGCCATGCGCACGGCCACACCCATTTCCACCTGTTCCTGAATGACGCTCTGGTCGGAATCGGCAACGGAACTGTCAATTTCCACGCCCCGGTTCATGGGGCCGGGGTGCATGACCAGCGCGTTTTTGTGCGCAAGGTCCAGCCGCCTGCGGTCCAGACCAAAAAAGCGGAAGTATTCGCGCGCGCTGGGGATCAGCCCGGAGGACATGCGCTCGCGTTGCAGGCGCAGCATCATCACCACGTCCACATCGCGCAGGCCGTCTTCCATGCTGTGGTGGATGTCCACCACAAGCTGGCCAAGGTTGCCCGGCACCAGTGTTGGCGGGCCAACAAGGCGCACGGAACTGCCCATTGTGGTGAGCAGGTGAATATTGGAGCGCGCCACGCGTGAGTGGGCGACGTCTCCACAAATGGCGACTTTAAGGCCCCCAAGGGTGCCATGGTGGCGGCGGATGGTCAGCGCGTCCAGCAGGGCCTGGGTTGGGTGCTCATGCATGCCATCACCCGCGTTCACGACCGAGGCTTCCACCTTGCGCGCCAGCAGGGCCGGAGCGCCCGACTGGGAGTGGCGGACCACCAGCAGGTCGGTGCGCATGGCGTTCAGGGTTGCTGCGGTGTCCAGCAGGGTTTCCCCCTTGTTCACCGAGGACTGGGCGACGGACATGTTGATCACATCCGCCCCCAGCCGCTTGCCTGCCAGTTCGAAGGAAGTCCGCGTGCGGGTGCTGTCTTCAAAGAACAGGTTGATCAGGGTGCGCCCGCGCAGCACGTCGCGCGGGACCTTGCGGGAGCGGTTGAGCAGGGCGTAGCTCTCGGCCAGATCCAGCAGCGGCTCGATCTGGTCTGGCGTCATGCCCTCCAGCCCGAGCAGATGCCGGGTGTGGCGGCCGGGAAAGCTAGCCATGCAGAACGGCTCCTATTCTGGCCAGTGTTTCGTCCCGGCCCAGTGCCTGCAACGTGGCATCGATTCCGGGGGAGGAGTTGGAGCCGGTTACAGCCGCGCGCAGTGGCTGGGCAACCTGCCCGAGCTTGTGCCCCCCACGTTCGGCAAAGGCGCGCAGGGCGGCGTCTATGTTTTCGGGGCTGAAGGGTTCAACCACGGCCAGATCGCGCGCAAGTTCACCCAGCAGGGCGCGGCCTTCGGGGGTGAGCAGTTTTTCGGCCTTGGCGTTCATGGGCAGGGGCACATGGCGGCCGAGGAAGGCGGCGTTCTCGGTCAGTTCAACCAGTGTGCGCGCACGTTCCTTAAGGCCGGGCATAAGGGCCAGCACACGCGCACGCGTGGTTTCGTCCACCGTCACGCCGTCTACTTTTTTCAGGCGGTCCATTACGTCGTCGGTCAGGCGCACGTCATCGGTCTGGCGCAGCCATACGGCGTTGATGTGGTCCAGCTTGGCGTAATCCATGCGCGAGGGGGCGCGGCCCACGCCATCAATGTCGAACAGTTTGATCTGTTCCTCGCGGGAGAGGATTTCCGCATCCCCATGTCCCCAGCCCAGACGGAGCAGGTAGTTGCACAGGGCTTCGGGCAGGTAGCCCATATCGCGGAATTCCACGACCGACTGCGCACCGTGGCGTTTGGACAGTTTGGCGCCATCGGGGCCATGAATAAGAGGGAGGTGGCCAAAGCGCGGCAGGTCCCAGCCCATGGCGCGGTAGATCATGGCCTGACGGAAGGTGTTGGTCAGGTGGTCATCCCCACGGATAACGTGGGTAATGGCCATGTCGTGGTCATCGACCACCACGGCGTGCTGGTAGGTGGGGGTGCCATCGGAGCGCAGGATGATCATGTCATCCAGCTCAATATTGGCGACGCGCACTTCGCCCTGCACCAGATCGTCAATAATGGCCTCGCCTTCACGCGGGGCTTTAATGCGGACAGCAAAGGGGGCACCGGCTGGGGCTTCGGCGGGGTCGCGGTCGCGCCACAGGCCGTTATAGCGCGGGGGCTTACCATTTTTCATGGCGTCTTCGCGCATCTGCTTAAGTTCTTCTGGCGTGCAGTAGCACTTGTAGGCCAGACCTTTTTCAAGCAGTTCCAGTGCCACCTCGCGGTGTCGGGCCTCCCGCGTGGACTGGAAGACGGGTTCCTCATCCGGCGTAATGCCCATCCAGTCCATGCCCGCAAAAATTACATCTACGGCCTGTTGGGTGGAGCGTTCGCGGTCGGTATCTTCAATACGCAGGAGGAATTGACCGCCATGGTGACGGGCAAAGAGGAAGTTGAACAGGGCTGCGCGGGCGTTGCCAATATGCAGCAGGCCTGTCGGACTCGGAGCAAAGCGTGTGCGGATGGTCGTCATGGGGCGTTTCTTTATCACGCGCGGGCGCAGGGAGCCATATGCTGAACCCGATGTCTGTCATGGTGTTGTTCGAGGGCGAGCACAGGCGGCTTGTACTGTGGGTTCCCGTTATGCTCGCACTGGGTGCGCTGGCTTATTTTCTGTGGCCTTGTGAGCCGGGATGGGGTGTGGGCGTGGTGTTGCCTGCCGTAGTGGCGGGCCTGTGCCTTGGTGCGTGTTTTTGCTGGCCACATAGCCTGTTGGCGCGCCTGCCGGGTGGGGTTGGTGTGGCACTGGCTGTAGGTTTTGGCGTGGCATGGCTTGCAGCCCACCGCCAGCCCCCCATGCCCGAACTGCCCCGCCGGGGCACCGAGGTTACGGGTATTGTGCGCGATATTGCCTATTTTCCCGCACCCATGGAGCAAGGTGGCCTGATGCGGCGGATTACGCTGGCACAGGCTGTCCTGCATGATTTTGTGGATGATGGCATGCAGCCCCTGCGCCGCACGCTGGATATTCGTCTGGTCCCGCAGGATTCGGTGGCCCTGCTGCCCGGAGACGGGGTGCGTGTGCGTGCTGTGTTGCAGCCTCCGCCTTTTCCTGCCTTGCCCGGTGGGCGGGACAGGCAGTTCGAGGCATGGTTTTCTGGCCGTGCGGGGAGTGGTTACGCGCAGGAACCCGTGCTGGTGGAATCCGGTCCACAGCCTAGCGCGTTTGGGGCCTCGCAAGTGCTGGATACACTGCGCGAGCGGGTGGATGCGCGTATCCGCCATGTTCTGCCCGGAGCCTCCGGCGCGGTTGTGGCCACTGTGCTGGATGGCAGGGCCGAGGCCGTGCCGCAGAGTGTGCGGGAGGACTTTGCCGCTTCCGGGCTTGCGCACCTGCTGGCAGTGGCGGGGCTGCATCTTGGCATTGTTATAGGGGCTGCCATGCTGGTCTGCCGCATGGTGCTGGCCACGTGGGAATATGCGGCCCTGCGGTGGCCGTGCAAGGCTGTTTCCGCCTTTGTGGCGTGGGTGGTGGGCGGTGGTTACGTGCTGCTTACGGGTGTGCACCTGCCAGCGGAGCGGAGTTGGCTGATGTCCTCCATTGTGGTGTTCGGGCTTATGGTGGGGCGTAGGGCCGTGTCCATGCGCGGGCTGGCGCTGGCGGCAACGCTTATGCTGCTTGTGGCTCCGCAGGTTGTGCTGGATGTGGCTTTTCAGATGTCCATGGCGGCGGTTATCGCGCTTGTGGCGGGGTATGAGGTGCTGCACCCACGTCTGCTGCGTGGCCTGTCCGGGCTTGCAGGGGTGCGGCAGACACTGGTCCGGCATGGTCTGATGCTGGTGCTGACCAGCCTGCTGGCAGGGACGGCGACGTTACCTGTTGTGATGGCGCATTTTGGTGTTGTGCAGCCATTTTTTGTGTTGGCCAATCTGGTGGCCGTGCCGTTAATGGCGCTGTGGATCATGCCGTTGGGGTTGATCGCGCTTCTCGCCATGCCTTTGCATGCCGATGGTCCATTTTTACACCTTATGAATGGCGGCGTGCGCATTGTGCTGTGGCTGGCGCACTGTGTGGCGGGCTGGCCGGGGGCGCGTATTGTCGTGCCTGCCATGCCGGGCTGGGGGCTGGGCGCTGTTCTGCTCGGGTTGTGCTGGCTGTGCCTGTGGCGCGGGGCGTGGCGGTGGTGGGGAATGCCTGTTGTGCTGCTAGGGACCATAACCCCGTGGCTGATGACCCAGCCTGATATTCTGATCAGCCCGGATGGGCAGTTGATGGGGGTAAGGGACGCAGCCACCCTGCGCGTTATGGGCCATGCGCGGGATGAACGCGTTGTAAAAGCAGCATGGGCGCAGGCAACGGCCCTGCCTGTATCCGATTTTCCCGCCAAGGGGGTGGCGGGGGCGGAAACAGCCGATGGCAGCCTGATCTGCGGCGAAGGTGAAGTGGCAGGCACCTGCGCCCTGTTGCGCCACGGGCAAGAGGTTGTTCTGCGTATCCATGATTCATCGGATGGGCGTGCGGCCTTACCCAATAATGTCTGTGCGCAGGCGGCGGCAGTGGTGAGTGTTGCGCCCCTTCGGGAGTCCTGCCTGGATGTGCCGGTCAGGCTGGATCGTTTTACCGCTTGGCGGGGTGGGGCGCAGGCTGTTTTTCTGGCGCATGGCGTGCGTGTTACCAGTGATCGCCAAAGGCGGGGGGAGCGTGTGTGGGTGCTTAAGCCCGGTGGGCATGGCATGCCAACACTCCCCTTGGCGCAGGCCGAATAGGGCGCAGGTGCCAGCACGGGGCTGGCAGGATGTGTTGCGACCTGTTCAACAGTTTTCTGGTTTTTAAAGGGTAGGGGCCTGATCATGGATGTTTACAAAATCATTCCCGGAATTCTGGCCGGAAAAATCCGCACGCACCATATGGCGCTGCTCCTGTGTTTACCTGTGGGCCTGAGCCTGTTTTTACCTCAGGCTCAGGCTCAGGCTCAGGCTCAGGCTCAGGCTCAGGCTCAGGATAAGCAGGCACCCACAATGTGGTACTGGCATAACTGGACGGACAAATCCGGTATCAGCCACATGACAAAATGCCCGGTGCGGAATTTTAATCTCAAGACCATGTCACACCCGGCGGGGCCTCAATGGCAGGATCGGCTGGCTCCGGGTGCGGCGCAGATGATTTTTACCGTCCAGCCCGCCCACTGGAATGGCACGTGGCACCCCGACCCCAAGGTGCAGTGGATCATTCCGCTGAGCGGGTCATGGTTTGTAACCGCCATGGACGGAACAAAGGTGGTCATGGGGCCGGGTGAAATATCGCTGGGCGAGGACCAGCGCAGTGTGCGCGACGGGCATGGTCGCATAGGGCATTATGCGGGCAATGTGGGGGATAGTCCGGTGCAGCTTCTGGTTATCCAGACGGATGAGGCCCCCACAGTCGACCAGCCCTGCCGCTTCAGGTAGGGGCGTGGTCTGATTGGCCGGGCTTTAGCCCTCCGTGCTGTCAAACGCTTCCATCACCCGACTGGAATAAACAAGGGCCGCCCCTGCGTTCAGCGCTACGGCCACGCCAAGGGCTTCGGCAATTTCCTCCTTGCTTGCGCCCACCTTGCGGGCGGCGGCGGAATGCACGGCAATGCAGCCATCACATCGGGTGGTTACGGCCACGGCCAGCGCAATGAGTTCGCGCGTTTTGGCATCCAGATGTTTGAGTTCGGGGAGCGGAGTTTCCAGCGTTTGCAACCCCTTGAGCGTATTGGGGGTCAATTGCGCCAGTGCTTTGACGTTTTTTTGCATATTGGCGCGATAAGCATTCCAGTCGGTCATGACGTGGACTCCGATATGGGTATGATGGACCCATCAACAGCACCAGAGCACTCCCACCTTGTCACGACACGGTTAGGAGAGGTGATGGTGCTTGCTTAAAGAGCCTTCAAGCCGTTATCGGGCAGAATTATGACAGACATGAACACGAGCGGGGCCTCCGCTGCGACCGCACAGGGGCCTCTGGCAGTTTACCGGCAGCGCATCGCCACCGGGGACATCAAGAGCGATCCGGATCAGGCCCGTGTGGTCGAACGTCTGGACCAGTTGTGGCGCGAACTTGCGGCCATGCCCGAACGTGCGCCACAGGCGGCCTCCCCCGCCAGCAAGGGGCGGGCCTTTCTGGCGGGGCTTGCCAAAAAGCTGATGAGCCAGCCCACGCAGGCCGCACAGAGCGGGCCACGCGGGCTTTATATTGTAGGGCGGGTAGGGCGTGGCAAAACCATGGTCATGGACCTGTTCTTTGGCTGTGCGCCGGTCAGACTCAAGGAGCGTATCCATTTTTTGCGCTTCATGCAGGACGTGCACCAGAAGCTGCATGCCCTCAAGGCGGCCAACCCCGGCATGGCCGACCCCATTCCCCCGTTGGCCAAAGCCATTGCCGCGCGCGTGCGGCTTTTGTGCTTTGACGAGTTTCAGGTGAACGACATTGCCGACGCCATGATTCTGGGTCGCCTGTTCGAGGCCCTGTTTGCCGATGGCGTGGTGATTGTCGCCACATCCAATACCGAGCCTTCGCAACTATTCCAGAACAGGCCGGGGGCGGATGCCTTT
Source organism: Acetobacter lambici (assembly GCF_011516885.1). Taxonomy (GTDB): domain Bacteria; phylum Pseudomonadota; class Alphaproteobacteria; order Acetobacterales; family Acetobacteraceae; genus Acetobacter; species Acetobacter lambici. The sequence continues at coordinate 75,721 of NZ_WOTD01000006.1, forward strand.
AAGCCGTTTATTGCCATTATCCGGCGTGAGCTGGATACGATCGAGCTGGATTCGCCGCGCGATTACCGCCGTGGGCGCGAGCAGGACCGCCAGACATGGCTGGTCCCGGCCGATGCACAGGCCCATGCAACGCTTGACCGCATTTTTGCCCATCAGGCCGGTTCAGCCAGCACGCAGCCGGTTACGCTGGAGTTCATTGGTCGCAGCTTTGTGGTGGAGCAGGCGGCAGGGCGGGTCTGCCGGTTTGATTTCAACTCTTTGTGTGGAAAACCCCTTGGACCAAACGACTATCTGGCATTGGCACGGCGTTTTCCCGTTGTCGTGATCGACAACATTCCCTGCATGGGACAGGACGAGGCCAATCTGGCACGGCGCTTCATTACCCTCATAGATGCCTTGTACGACAACGGAAATCTGCTGTTTGCCTCGGCTGCGGCCGCACCTGACAAACTGTTTACCGAGGGCGAGGGATCGGATGCATTTGCCCGTACGGCCTCGCGTCTGGCGGAAATGGGCAGTGAAAGCTGGCTTGAACACGGTGCGCAGGCGGCACAGGCGGCGCACAGCCTCGCTAGAGCGTGACAGGCGGTGCCCTTGTTCCGGCCCCATGGCCGGTCTAGCTCTTGAGACAGAAAGAGCCGGGGGCTGTGTGCCGCTGGCAAGGGATATCAAGGGCACCCCGCTGTATGGGTGGGGTGAAGGAAAAGATGGTCCGGCTTACGTTGGAGTGTGACACAACATCTGGTCTGCGGCGCGTGATCACCCCGCGACAGGGAGGAATGTGAGATGGCGGTATCGGATATGCTGGCAACCGCTCTGAACGGTGCCAATATCGCGTACCTTGCGGATTTGTATGCCCAATGGGCAAAGGATCCAAAAAGTGTAGATCCCTCCTTCAATATTCTCTTCAGCTCGCTGGGAGATGACGAGGCGGCCGTACTGCATGACGCGCTTGGCGCATCATGGGCACCGCGCCCGTCCATTATTACGGGGGAAGAGCCGCCACCACCTGCCAAGGGTGGCCCGGCTGGCGGTCTGGCAGCGCAGGACAGTCTGGCAATTGCCCGTCTGGTGCGCGCTTACCGCGAATTCGGTCATCTGGAGGCAACGCTGGACCCGCTCGGGCTCAAGGTTCCCACGCAGCGTGAGGAACTGAACCCGCAGACCTACGGCTTTGGCCCCAAGGACCTTGAACGCGACGTGTTTATTGGCTCCTTGCTGGAACCCCTGCTCAAGGGGCGTAACACAGCCAAGGTCAAGGACGTTATTGCAGCCCTGCGCGGCGTTTACTGTGGCAATATTGGTGCGGAATACCTGTACGCCCGCAATGCCGAGCAGCGCGAATGGTTCCGCAACCGGTTGGAAAGCGATAACTGGCAGAACAATGTCAGTGTAGCCGAGCGCAAAAGCATTCTCAAAAATCTGGCCGAAGCCGAAGGGTTCGAGGCTTTCTGTCAGAAGCGTTACGTTGGCGCCAAACGGTTTGGTCTGGAAGGGGGCGAAATCTCCATTCCCGCCCTGCATGCCATTGTGGACCAGTCCGCAGTGCAGGGTGTTGGCTCGGTCACCATTGGCATGGCGCACCGTGGCCGCCTGAACACGCTGGTTAACGTGGTGCGTAAGCCCTACGTGGCCATTTTTAACGAATTTGCCGGTGGTTCCTTCAAGCCTGACAATGTGGAAGGCTCGGGGGACGTCAAATACCATCTCGGGTCTTCGGCTGATGTGGAAGTAAGCGGGCGCTCGGTCCATATTTCCCTTCTGCCCAATCCATCACATCTGGAAGCGGTGGATACCGTTGTGCTGGGTAAGGTGCGCGCAACGCAGGATGACGCGGGCGATACGCAAAACCGTAGTGGCAGCATGGGTATTGTCATTCATGGTGATGCGGCATTTGCCGGTCAGGGCATTGTGTACGAAACCTTTGCCATGTCCCAACTGCCTGGCTACCGTACGGGTGGGACCATCCATATGGTGGTTAACAACCAGATCGGCTTTACCACCAACCCGGAATGCGGGCATTCCGGTGTGTATGGCACCGATCTTGCCAAATCCATTGAGGCGCCGGTCCTGCATGTGAATGGTGATGACGCTGAAGCGGTGATCTACGCCTCACGCCTTGCCGCAGATTATCGCCTCAAATTTGCCAGCGATATTGTGCTCGATATTGTCTGCTACCGCCGCCATGGCCATAACGAAACGGACGAGCCGGTTTTTACCCAGCCCGTTATGTACAAGGCCATTGCCAGCCACGAAACGCCGCATACCCTGTATGCCCGCCGTGTGGTGGAAACAGGTGTGATGACCGAGGCCGAAACGCAGGCCCAGTGGGATGCGTTCCAGGACCGGTTGGAAGCGGATTACAAAGCAGCCGAGTCCTACAAGGTCAACAAGGCTGACTGGCTTGAAGGTGGCTGGAAAGGGCTGAGTGCTCCGGGGCAGAAACCCGAACAGGCATGGCCCGAAACCGGCGTGGCTCTTGATGCGCTGCAAAAAATTGGCGCAGCAATCACCAAGGTACCCGAAGGGTTCAACCTTAATTCCAAGATCGCACGCCAGCTCAAGGCCAAGGCTGGCATGTTCAGCTCGGGCGAAGGGTTTGACTGGGCAACGGGCGAGGCCATGGGTTTTGGCTCCCTGCTGCTGGATGGCCACCGTGTGCGCCTGTCTGGCGAGGACTGCCAGCGCGGCACCTTCAGCCAGCGCCACGCCACATGGACCGATCAGGTCAACCAGACGCCCTGCACACCGCTGAACCACATTCAGCCTGATCAGGCAAAAATCGAAATCTGGAACTCGCTGTTGTCCGAATACGGCGTGCTGGGTTTTGAATACGGTTATTCCGTGCGTAACCCGCAAACGCTGGTTCTGTGGGAAGCGCAGTTCGGGGACTTCGCTAACTGTGCGCAGGTCATTATTGACCAGTTCATTGCGTCGGGTGAGACCAAATGGCTGCGCATGTCCGGTCTGGTGCTGCTTCTGCCCCACGGGTACGAAGGGCAGGGACCTGAACATTCTTCCGCCCGTCTGGAGCGTTACCTCCAGCTCTGCGCTGAAGACAATATGTTCGTGTGCAACATTACAACGCCTGCGAACTACTTCCATGCCCTGCGCCGCCAGCTCAAGCTGGACTACCGCAAGCCGCTGGTGCTGATGGAGCCCAAATCCCTGCTGCGGCACAAGCTGGCGGTTTCCGCTCTGGCGGATTTTGGGCCGGGTACGCGCTTTAGCCCGGTTCTGCCAGAGGCGGATGCGCTTGGGCCGGACGCCAAGGTCCGTCGCGTGGTTATCTGCTCGGGCAAGGTTTATTACGACCTGCTGGCAGCCCGCCGCGAGAAGGACATCAAGGATGTCGCCATCGTGCGTGTGGAGCAACTCTACCCCTTCCCCGAAGCAGCACTCGCAGCCGAGCTGAAGCGTTATCCTGAAGCAGACATTGTCTGGTGTCAGGAAGAAACGGAAAATGGCGGTGCGTGGCACTTTGTGGACCGGCGGATTGAAAAAGCCCTGCTACGGGCAGGCCATAAGGCCGGGCGTCCGCAGTATGTGGGGCGTGCAGCCGCGGCAAGCCCTGCCACGGGTCTGGCCCGCATCCACGCTGCCGAGCAGGCGGATCTTGTGGAACGCGCGCTGGGGCTTAAAACGTCTGGCTGAGCCGGGTCTGGAATTTTAGAAAAATTGTCCGCCTTACGCGGAAGAAAAACCCTGTGTGGAAAAACCATTACCCCACACAGGAGCTTTCTTGAGAAGAATGGGGAACAGGATGTCAGTCGAGATCAAGGTGCCAACACTGGGCGAGAGCGTAACCACGGCAACCATTGCCAAATGGCTCAAGCAGCCGGGTGATGCAGTCAAGGAAGACGAGCCGGTCGTTGAACTTGAAACTGATAAGGTCAGTGTGGAAGTTGCCGCCCCGCAGGCAGGCGTACTTGGCCCGCAGGCCGTAAAGGAAGGGGATGAGGTTGAAGTGGGTGCCCTGCTGACAACCGTGGAGCCCGGCAAGGCAGGGGCCGCACCCGCAGCCCCCAAAGTCGTGGCACCAGAAAAAAAGGTGGAAGCCCCCGCCGCCCCGGCCGCAAAACCTGCGGCTCCAGCAGTTGATTCTGCCGCAGCCCTGCCTGCCGCGCGCAAGATGATGGCCGAAAATGGCCTGAACGCAGGGCAGGTTGGTCAGGGCACGGGTCTTGGCGGACGCATTACCAAAGGCGACGTACTGGGCTTTTTGTCCCAGCCGCAGGCGGCGACCCCGGCAGCGGCCCCCAAGCCTGCCCGCAAGGATGACCCGCGTGAAGAACGCGTCAAAATGACGCGCCTGCGCCGCACCATTGCCCGCCGCCTGAAGGAAGCGCAGAACACGGCGGCCATGCTGACCACGTTCAACGAGATCGACATGTCTGGCGCAATGGCGCTGCGTGCCGAATTCCAGGACAGCTTTGTTAAAAAGCATGGTGTGAAGTTGGGTTACATGTCCATCTTCTCCCGTGGGGTGATTGCAGCGCTGAAGGAATTCCCCGCCATTAACGCCGAAATTGACGGCGAGGATGTGATCTATCGCGACTTTATCAACCTTGGCATTGCCGTGGGTGGCCCCAACGGTCTGGTTGTGCCGGTTATTCGCGATGCCGATAAAATGGGCTTTGCCCAGATCGAAAAAACCATTTCAGGCTTCGGTAAGGCCGCGCGTGAAGGAACACTCAAGCTGGATGAACTGTCCGGTGGTACCTTCTCCATTACCAATGGCGGCATTTATGGTTCGCTGCTGTCCACCCCGATCCTGAACGCCCCGCAGTCCGGTATTCTGGGCATGCACTCCATTCAGGAGCGCCCGGTTGCCGTAAACGGCCAGGTGGTCATTCGCCCCATGATGTATGTGGCCCTGTCCTACGATCATCGTATTGTGGATGGTAAGGAGGCTGTCAGCTTCCTTGTTCGGCTCAAGCAGAATGTGGAAGACCCCCGTCGCCTGTTGATTGACGTCTGATCTGACACTGGCACAGGCCGGAGGTGGCCCATACGCGGCTCTCCGGCCTTTCCATTTTTGCAGACCCTAACGTGAGCGAGACAAGACCCATGCCGACCGAAATTAAAGTACCGACCCTTGGAGAAAGTGTGACCACCGCCACGGTAGGGAAGTGGCTCAAGCAGCCGGGTGAAGCGGTCAAGGAAGACGAACCGGTTGTAGAACTGGAAACGGACAAGGTGAGCGTGGAAGTGCCTGCTCCCGCCGCCGGTCGGCTGGAAAACCATGCCGTAAAGGAAGGTGATGAAGTAGAGGTTGGTGCCGTGCTGGCCCTGCTGGAAGCCGGAGCCGCAGGCAAGGCCGCTGCCCCGGCAGCACAAGCCGCCGCCCCCGCGCAGTCTGCTCCCGCTCCCAAAGCCGCAGCACAGGCCGCCCCACCGGCCGAGACGGATTATGATGTTGTGGTTATTGGTGCAGGACCGGGCGGGTATGTCTGCGCCATTCGCGCGGCACAGCTTGGCTTTAAGGTTGCCTGCGTGGAAAAACGCGCAACCCTTGGTGGTACCTGCCTGAACGTTGGGTGCATTCCCTCCAAGGCGCTGCTTCAGTCCTCGGAAAACTATCATGCCGCCGGGCACGATTTTGCAGCCCATGGTGTGCTGATTGATAGCGTAAAGCTTGATCTGGCCAAAATGCAGGCCCGCAAGGCCGATATTGTGGGCGCCAACGTGAAGGGGGTTGAATTCCTCTTCAAGAAAAACGGCATTACCTGGCTTAAGGGCCATGGCAAGGTAGAAGGCACGGGCCGTCTGAGTGTGGATGGCAAGCCGGTAACCGCCAAACACATCATTATTGCTAGCGGGAGCGATAGCGCAAACCTGCCGGGCATTGAGGTGGACGAAAAAGTTATTGTGACTTCCACAGGTGCGCTTGAACTGTCCGAAGTGCCCAAGCGTCTGGTTGTCATTGGTGGTGGTGTTATTGGGCTGGAACTGGGGAGCGTGTGGCAGCGCCTTGGCGCGGAAGTGACCGTGGTAGAATTCCTTGACCGTCTGGTCCCCGGCACCGACAACGAAGTGGCCGCGCAGTTCCAGAAACTGCTGACCAAGCAGGGCTTCAAAATGAAGCTGGGCCACAAGGTCACCAAAGCCGAAAAAACCAAAAAAGCCGTGGTGCTCAGTATTGAACCCTCCGCCGGTGGCACGGTGGAAACGCTGGAGGCCGATGTGGTTCTGGTGGCGGTCGGTCGTACGGCCGCAAGCAAGAACATGGGGCTGGAAGAAGCCGGTATTGCGCTGGACAAGCGTGGCCGCGTGGAAGTGGATGCCCATTACGCCACAAACATTCCCGGTATTTACGCAATTGGGGACGTTATTGCTGGCCCCATGCTGGCCCACAAGGCGGAAGAAGAAGGTGTGGCTCTGGCCGAACTGCTGGCAGGGCAGGCTGGGCACGTTAATTACGATGCCATTCCCGGTGTGATCTACACATGGCCGGAAGTGGCGTCCGTTGGCTTTACGGAAGAGCAGCTTAAGGACAAGGGCGTTGCTTACAAGACCGGCAAGTTCCCCTTCCTTGCCAATGGCCGCGCACGCGCACTGGGCATGACGGACGGTTTTGTTAAAGTTCTGGCCGACAAGCAGACCGACCGCGTGCTGGGCGTGCACATTATTGGCCCAGCAGCAGGCGAACTGATTGCCGAAGCCACAATGGCAATCGAGTTTGGTGCCTCGGCGGAAGATATCGGCCGTGTCTGCCACGCTCACCCAACACTGAGCGAAGCGGTCAAGGAAGCCGCATTGGGTGCTGACAACCGCGCGATCAACATCTGAATATTTTCTTCTTGTTAGGACTAATGCCATACTCTCCCCCGTAGTTGCATACGGGGGAGCATGTATGTGCATGGTACGGAAACTGGCAGTCTGCTCGGCTATGGCTGGTGGTTTTCTGGCCATATCAGAGGTTGCGTGGGCGCAGGGGGCAATATGGCGGCCTGCTGAGCATACAACCAACACTCTCGCGCCCGGTGGCGCACATCACTCCAGTGTAGATGATAGTGCTTTGGACCCTGCTTTTGCTGGGTTGTCTAACGGCGCACCAGCTTTATCCTCCCATCCGCAGGAGAGGGTATTGTCCCCTATTCCTGTTGTGGGGGAGGATACCGCCCGGCAGGAAGCATGGGCGTTGACCATAGCTTTCCGGCATGAGGTGCCAGCCGCCCTGCCTGTGGCCTCGGTATACAAAACGGCATGGGTGGCACTGGCCCGGCAGCAACTGGAGCAGGCAGGTTATGTTCTGGACCGGCCACAGGTGCTTGTGGTGGTGGACCGTAACCCCAAAGTCCAACGTCTGTGCCTGATTTTGGCTTTACCTGGCAGTGCGGACTGGCAGGTTATTGGCAGCACCAGAGTGTCCACCGGCACAACCGGACGGCAATATTACTATATTACCCCCACAGGTGTTTTTCCCAATTCGGCGGATCGTCTTGGTTACCGTGCATTGGGCACCAAGAATGAAAACGGCATTATGGGGAATGGCACCACAGGCATGCGCGTGTGGGACTTTGGCTGGCAATGGGCCGAAAAAGGGTGGCTACCAAGCCGGGACAAAGTGCAGATCCGGCTGGAAATGCATGCAACGGACCCGGTTTATCTGGAGCAACGTCTGGGGCATACGGCGTCTGAAGGCTGTATCCGCATTCCGTCATCGCTGAATGTATTTATTGACCGGCATGGGCTGCTGGATGCCGAGTACGAGCAAAAGGCCGCTGTAGATCGCCGCTTTGCAGCACTTTTACGCAAGGACCGGGTGGTCTCGCCCATAGCTGGACTGGCCGTTGTGGTGGTGGATACGGCACATTACACCACCGTTCCAGCCGCCGCCGCCTTTAAAGATACAGATACTCAGCACAGGAACACCCTGCACGGCTAAAAAACGCAGGGTGAGATATTGTTTGTGCGGGTCAGGGGTAAAGCCGTTGTGGGCAGCCTAAAAGTATAAAGCGCAGGCTATTCACCTGCGCCTGCTTCAGTTCTGGTTACCCGTGCGGATTTACAGACCTGCGGGAATTTTTCCGCCATTCTGGACCAGTTTCTGGCGGACTTCCTTGATCAGCCACACGTTCATGCTTGCGCTGTCTTCGGTATTGCCGGTGTAACCCAGTTCTGCCGCCAGCTTTTTGCGTGCATCCAGCGAGCTATCCAGCCCCAGCAGTTTGAGCAGGTCCACAATGGACTCTTTCCAGTTCAGGTTCTGTCCGTTCTGCGCGGCAAGGCTTGCCAGAACGGCGTCCACATTCACGGGGGACCCGGCGGGGGGCACTGTGCCGGGGGCGGCAACGGCGGCCGCACTGGGCTGTGCGTTAGCATTGGCGGGGGATGTGGTGTCTGGCGTTGCTGCTTTGGCGTGATGAAAAATGGCGGATAGAATGGAGCCAAAAATACTCATGGGGGGTAATCCTCTCATAATATACAGCGCGGTTCTGTTATGCAGAATACCCTGATAAATCTGTCAGGAAAGAGACAGTTTTGTGCAAGGGCAAGGGCAAGGGCAAGGGCAAGGGCACGGGCGCGGATGGGGGAAGCTCTGCCAGCAACAGGAAGAGGGCAGGCCAGTGCGTTGCCCTGTGCAGGGTAACGGTTCAGCCCGGCAATGGGTTCAGATTAAAAACCACGAACCAGCAGTGCATTTTTTGAATGGGGGAGGGGGGCAGGTCACGGTCTTGGCCGTGGCGTGCCCGCAGGGCCAAGGCCCGAACGGGGGGAGGGCGTTCCATGTGGAACATCCCCCACCCCGGTCATGGTCTATTAGTAACGGTATTCTTCGTGCTTGAAGGGACCGTTAACCGGAACGTCAATGTATTTGGCCTGTGTTTCGCTCAGCTTGCTCAGATGCGCGCCAACCTTGGCCAGATGCAGGGATGCAACTTTTTCGTCCAGCTTTTTGGGCAGGGTGTAAACTGCAACGTCATACTTGCCTTCCGGTGCTGTCCACAGTTCGATCTGGGCCAGCGTCTGGTTGGTAAAGGACGCAGACATAACAAAGGACGGGTGACCGGTTGCATTGCCCAGATTGACCAGACGGCCTTCGGACAGAACAATCAGGCGCTTGCCATCAGGGAACACCACTTCATCAACCTGCGGTTTGATGTTGTCCCATGTGAAGTTGCGCAGCCCGCCGATCTGGATTTCGGAGTCAAAGTGGCCGATGTTGCACACGATTGCGCGGTTTTTCATGGCGCGCATGTGGTCAACGGTAATGACGTCCACGTTGCCGGTTGCGGTCACAAAAATGTCGCCACGCGGTGCGGCGGCTTCCATGGTGACCACTTCGTAGCCTTCCATGGCGGCCTGCAGGGCGCAGATCGGGTCAACTTCGGTCACCAGCACGCGGCAGCCTGCGTTACGCAGGGAGGCAGCGGAGCCTTTGCCCACGTCACCATAACCGGCAACAACGGCAACCTTGCCAGCCATCATGACATCGGTGCCACGGCGGATGGCGTCCACCAGACTTTCGCGGCAGCCATACAGGTTATCAAATTTGGATTTGGTAACGCTGTCGTTCACGTTGATGGCGGGAACCTTCAGCGTGCCTTTTTTCTGCATTTCCCACAGGCGGTGCACACCTGTTGTGGTTTCTTCCGACAGGCCCTTAACTTCGGCCAGCAGTTCGGGGAACTGGTCATGCATCATGACGGTCAGATCGCCACCGTCATCGAGGATCATGTTCGGGGTCCAGCCATCGGGGCCCTTGATGGTCTGCTCGATACACCAGTTGAATTCGTCTTCGGTCAGGCCTTTCCATGCGAACACCGGAATGCCAGCAGCAGCAATAGCCGCAGCGGCGTGGTCCTGCGTGGAGAAAATGTTGCAAGAAGACCAGCGCACGGTAGCGCCCAGAGCGACCAGTGTTTCGATCAGAACTGCGGTCTGGATGGTCATGTGCAGGCAGCCTGCAATACGCGCGCCCTTAAGGGGCTGGCTTGCGCCGTATTCTTCGCGCAGTGCCATCAGACCCGGCATTTCGCCTTCAGCAATGGAAATTTCCTTGCGACCCCAATCGGCCAGCGAGAGGTCCTTTACCTTATAGTCGCTCATATTATCCTGTCTTTCTATGCAAAGTGCTGCTTTGCTATACAGCCATAGCGGGCCATAGGCCAGACGGAACAGGTATGGCAGGTCTGGTTTGTGCGGTTTTGCTTGCCACAACGGCGGTTTTCTGGTGTCCAGCGTGGTTAATCAAAGACTAATATGCTGGTTGTAGCGGGTTTGTTCTTATGGCTGTTGTGCGTTCCGTTGTGTTTAATATTGTGGCTTTTGTGCTGACCGGGATCATGGGGGTTGGCGCCCTGCCTATCCGCTGGTTTATGCCCGGGCGTGCGCTGGCTTATGCAAAGCTGTGGTCGCGGCTGGTCCTGTGGCTGTTCCGTACCATTTGCGGGGTGCGGGTGTGCGTAAGCGGGCAGGAGCATCTGCCACAATCCGGCCCAGCACTTATTGCCTCGCAGCATCAGTCCGCGTTCGATACGCTGGTGTGGATGCTGCTGCTGCCCCGCCCGTGTTACGTCATGAAAGGCGAATTGACCCGCATTCCCCTGCTTGGCCCTATGCTGGTGCTAACAGGTATGATGCCGGTGGAGCGTGCGGCGGGTGCGCGCGCCCTGCGCCTCTTGTTGCAGGGCACAGACAAGGCCGTTGCTGATAACCGCCAGATTATTATTTTCCCTGAAGGGACGCGCACCATGCCGGGTGAGCATGTGGCGCTCAAGCCCGGTATTGCCGCCATGTCCAGCCATACAGGGTTGCCGGTTATTCCGGTGGCCACCAATTCGGGCCTGTTCTGGGGGCGCAATGCTTTTGTCAAACGCTCGGGCGTGCTGCATGTGTGCATTGGCCCGAGTGTTGGTCCGATCAAAAGAACGGCTCTGCTTGAAGAGATTGAAAAAAGCTGGCGGGCGCTGGAGCCTGTCGGTGCCGCGTAACCCTGTGGAGGACCGGAGCAGGAGAGGGGGATAACCAGATATCCACTGTGGATAACTTTGTGGAGTATGATCTATGTCATAAAAGGGTCATGCCAGTAATTCAGGCGGATTTACTGCATACTCCCAAGTAAATCTGGTTGAATGCTTTTGCTGGCATGTGTGGTGTTTTGAGAAAAAATTCCAAAATTCTCTTTTCCATAAAGAGGTTTTTGGATTATGTGGGTTCAGGTGTTTTTCTGGAAAAACTGACTGGGGCATTGGGTGGACTGCCGCTGGGGCGTGTGCTGCCAATAAGGAATTCAGGCTGTGGATAATTTTACGCGGCAGGCGGAAGACAGCCATTTGAGGTGGGGATGACACGCTTTGTAAAAACAGCCCTTGTTACGCTGGCAGTGGGGGCCGTGCTGCTTGGTGGCGGGGCTGGCGCGTTCCGCTGGAAGAGCCAGCAGTATCTGGACCAGCTTGTCTCGCATCCTTCGGGTTTGTGCCAGTTGACTTATCAGGGCAGGCAGTCTGCGGGGGGGCTGTTTGGCGCTGGTCTGGTGTTGCAGGGCGTGCATGTGGCCTGCGCACCCACCACACATGGCGGACCTGCCCCACGGGCCATGGAATACGCCGCCAGCCATGTGTTGCTGGAGGCCGTACCGTGGCACCCGTTGCAGGTGCATATGCGGCTGGATGGGCCGCAGTCCATTGCCGTGCCATATGAGCATGATGGCGTGGAGGACAGCCGTCTGGTTGTGCTTGAAGGCAGCCCGGTGGAGGTGTTCTGGCCTGCGCGCGCCGTGCCTGCGGGCAGGGCGGCCTTTACGGCTCCGTTTGTGCATGTGCGTGGGTCAGGCGTGAGCATGACAAACGTGCAGGGGGAATGGTTGTGGAACACGCAGGCCACTTTTCAGGCCAGTGTGCTCGGTCTTTCCCTGTCGGTGGAGCAGATGACCATTCCTACATGGCCGCAGTACCTGCAAAACGTCAAAGCCGCTTTTTCCATGCCCGGCCCGTATGAACGCCTGCGTGTGCTGGAACAGGAGGAGGAAAGTGGGCAGGCCATCTGGCCTGAACTGCTTGTGCAAAAGGCCTCAGCGGAGTGGAATGGTCTCAAACTGGGTGTGACCGGCCATGTGCGGGGTGGGCATGCTACCGCCGTGACCGGAGATTTCTGGCTGACTATTAAAGACTGGAAGCCCTTTGTAGAACGCCTTCAACCCGAAAAAATTCTGCCCCCCGAGCAGGCCGCAGCCTTTAAAACAGCTCTGGAGGACATGATTGCCCGAGGGGACAGGTCAGGCGGCAAGCTTGTTCTCTCGCTCTCCGCACGGAACGGGTATGTTTACATGGGCGCTGTTCCGCTGGAGCGGATTTTGCCAGTTGTAAGGCTGGTGCAGCCGGCGCAAACCATACTGGCCATCCCATAACAGGCTGAGCCGTATGCTCACTTGGCGCGTGTGCTCAGAATACGTCTTTCTGCTTGCGCAGGTCGGACAGTATCTGAGCGTTGGGCGCGCGCAGGAACGGGTTTGTCGCGCGCTCAAGCCCCAGTGTGGAGGGCACGGTTGGTAATCCCCTCTCCCGCAGGGCGCGGACCTCCTGCACACGGGCCTGAAGGGCTGGGTTGTCGGGGTCCACATGTAGGGCAAACAGGGCGTTGGAGAGCGTATATTCATGTCCGCAGCACACGCGGGTCTGCTCGGGCAGGTCACGTAGCTTGCCAAGGCTTGCAAACATCTGCTGCGCCGTGCCTTCAAACAGGCGGCCACAGCCAAGGCTGAACAGCGTATCGCCACAGAACAGGGCGGGGGGCTGGTCAAAATAATACGCAATATGGCCCAGCGTGTGGCCCGGCATGGCCAGAACCCGCCCAGCACTTTGGCCTATTTCTATTCTGTCATTGTCATTTAACGGCAGATCGAGTTTGGGCATGCGGTGCTGCTCGGCTGCGGGGCCAGCCACTTTGGCATGGTAGCGGGTCCGCAGGGTATTGGTGCCGCCAATATGGTCATTGTGGTGGTGGGTTAGCAGAATAAAGTCCAGCCTGTTCCCGTTCTGCTCCAGTGCGCGTTCTATGGGGGGAGCCTCGCCGGGGTCTACAACAGCGGTCACGCCCGTTGCATCGTCACGCAAAAGCCATGCGTAATTGTCGCTCAGAACCGGAATGGCGCGAATGGTCAGGGGCATGGGGGCCTCCAGCTTGGGTGGGGGTAGGTCATGGCTTTGGCAGGGTAACATATGATAGGCATGCACCATGCAGAATGCCACGTCGCGCGAAGAAAGCTTTTACGGGACTCCATCGGGCAAGGTGTACGTCAGCCTGCTGGGTGAGCGCATGCGGTGGTTCTGGCCGGAGATGAAAAACCAGTCTGTTCTGGGGCTGGGTGGTGCGGCTCCCTACCTGCACACAATCGGGGACAGTTCCACACTACGCATTGGTGCCTACCTTGGGAATACACGGGTGGATACAGCTTTTCAGCCCGGTCAGTGCTGTGTGGTGGACCCTGCGGAACTTCCGTTTGAGCCGCAGAAATTTGACCGTATTCTGCTTGTGCATGCCCTGCAGGGGCGCGACAATCCGTTAACCGTTCTGCGCTCCGCAGCCCGTGCGCTCAAGGATGACGGGCGTCTGCTCATGGTTGTGCCCAGCCGTCTGGGCGGGCGCGCAAGGTTGCGGCGCACCCCGTTCGCCAGGGACGCATCCTTCACAAGGCCCAAGTTGCGGCAGTTGCTGGCAGCGGCCATGCTGCGGGCCGAGCAGTGGGATGAGGCTGTGTTTTTGCCCGCCAGTCAGGCCTGTCGCACGCTCAGGCGCGGTCGGCGGATGGATATTGCGGGCAAGGTGCTCTGCCCGGGTGGGGGGAGCCTTATTCTGGTCGAGGCCGTGCCGGATATGTATTCCGCCCTGCCTTTGTCCTTGCACCACAAAAAGGGGTGGTTTGCGCGTATGCGCCTGACTTCGGCTGGTATGGCAGGTGCGCCCAGAGCGGGAAAATTACCCTAGCCATTGTCTGGTGCGGTTGAACAGATTGTATTCAGCCTGCACTCATGGTGTTATCCGCCGGATTTTATGTTCTTAGCTTCTGGGGCCGGGTTCCATTCTTCTTTCTTGTGTTCTTTGTGGTCTGCTTCTGGTGCTGGTGGCGCTGGGTGTTGTTGCCGTGGTGCCGGACAGGCTCCTGCGCGGCACGGCATTCTGGCGGGCGGAAATTCTGGCAGCCTTATGGGGCCTTGCCGGGGTAACGGCCCTGATCGGGGCGTCCTTTCGGGTGGAAGGGGAGTTGGGGTGGTTCCCCGTATTCGGGGCGGATGGACCCTCCCTGCCCATGCTGGCCATTCTGGCGTGTGTGGGCGCGCTGGTGGGCAGGGGGCGTGCGGGTGTTGCCTGCGTGCTGGCCTGCTTGGGCGTGCTGGCTTTGTCTCCACTGGTTTTTGGGCTTTTTACAGGCACGGCTCTTGTGCTGCTGGCCGGGCGCGGCAAGCGTGGGCTGTGCCTGCCGTTTGCTGTTCTGCCTGCCTGTATTCCTGCGGATAGCAGTCTGTCCGTGCCGTTGCTGGGGGTTATGGTTCTGCTGGTCGGCTGGGCTGTTGGCGTCCAGCGGGGGCCGCTGGCTGTTCTGCCTGCCTGTATTGGTCTGTTCTTGCTTGGCCGCCTATTGGCGGAGGTGGGGGAACTACCTCTGCTCTCTCAGGTTGTCTTGCTGGTGTGTGGTGGTGTGGTGGCCTGTGCGGGGCTTGTACAGGCCATGCGCGACCAGCAGGGTACGGCTCTTGTGGCGGGGTTGGCAGCGTGCTGGTACGGCATGCTGGTGTTTGCCCTTGTGCTTGCGCTTTCCTCCCCCCTTGGTGGTGCGGATACGTTCCGTACAACGGTTGTTCTGGGTATGGGTGGTCCCGTTGTGGCGCTGCTGGGTATATTGTGGACCGCCCAGTGGAGGGAGGCTATCGGCAGTGCCGTGCTGCGCACCCAATCCGCCAGATGGCTGCTGGGTGTTGTGTTGCTCCAGTGTTCTGCCCTGCCGCCATGTGGCGGGTTTCTGGTCCTGTGGGCGGCATTGGCGGGCGGGAATTACTCGGTCGAGGCCACGCAGCCGGTCATGGCGTTGCTGGCGCTTGTGCTGGTTGTGTTTTTTGTAGGTCTTGGTGTTGTGTTCAATGCCGGTCTGGTGCGCGCAGGCCTGTTGCTTCTGTCTGGACCAGCGGGTGCGGTGGATGCCGTGCCAGCCATGGTCCTGCCTTTGTGGGTTTGTGCGGTGTTGGCCAGTGTGCTGGCTTTTTTGCCAGGTATCTGGCTGTTCGTAGCGGATCATCTGGTCGTGGGGCCGCCGCTGCCGCCCATAACATGGCAGGATCTGACCACTGTGCATTTTGCTGGCCATGCCGCTCGCCTGACCCCCATGCTTGTTCTGCTGGGTGTGGCGCTGGCGCTGTGTGCTACTGGTCTTTTGGTCCGGTTGTTTGGTTTTATGCCCTTTGCCCCCACCACGCGGCAGGTAACCGCATGGCGGCAGGGAGCGCCGTTGTGCGATACAACGCCAGCGCAGAGCGGGCCGCAGGACGATGCGGGCATGGATCGGCTGCCTTTGTGGCCAGCATGGCGTGGTTTTTTGTCCGCGCCCAGTACGGTTACGGCCCTGCGCGCGCCGGGAGCTTTGCCGCGCAGGGGAGTGGTTTTGTGGCGGTATGCACGTCGCAGGCTGTTCATGGTCACGGGCTGGTGCGAAGCGCAGGGCATGGTCCTTATTCTGCTTCTTATGGGGGTGGGCCTGCTGGCAGGGCTGTTTGTGGGTAAATGACGCATTCCATTCCTTGGGGCTGGGTCCTCCTTTTTCTGCCGCTCATGGTGGTACAGGCTCTGGCCATGGTGTTGGCGGCCCCGTGGTTGAGCGGGCTTGTCGGGCGGGTGGCCGGGCGTCTGTCGGGCGTGTCGTCCTTTCCCGTCATGGGCCGGTGGCAGGATATATGGCATCAGTTCCGTCGCCCTCGCCTGGGGCAAAACGGCATGCAGTTGGCTGGTATTGCCTGTGCGGGAGCGCTTGTGCTGGCTGTGCTGGGTTGCGGGCTTACGCCTGCATTTACGCTGGTCATTCCAGACCTGCCCGCACCGGGGTTGTTGCTGATCTGCTGTGTGCTGGTTATGGCGCTTGTGCTGCTGAACGTGCCATGTGTGCTCGACGGTGGGTTGGGTGCGGTGCGTGGTGCCCGTGGCATGCTGGGAGCATTTCTGTTGCTGCCTGCGCTGGTTCCGGTTTTTCTGCTCTGTGGCGCGCGTGATTTTTCGGATTTTCTGGCCCGGGTGCATGGGCTTTCCCCCGTGACGGATGGCGCGCCTTTTGTGCTGGCTGGTGTTGCGCTGTTTTTGGTCCCGGCTCTGGCCTGGCCCGTGCAGGATGAGAAGGTCGCCCTGCTGGCAGGGCCGGAGCGCGCCATGTGGCTCTGGGCCGCCGATTGTGTGCAGATTGCGTGGGTCGTGCTGGCGCTGGATACGGCATGGCCGGGTAGCCTTGCCCTGCCCGATGATGGTGGAATGGAACAATGGCTCAGCCAGTACCTGCTTGGTTTTGGCCTTTGGGGTGTAAAACTGATGTTTGCGGGGGTGTTGCTGGCACTGGTCAGGCTGGTTGTGCTGCCTCCCTTGCGGCGCGCACGCGTTCGGCTGGTCAGTATTTTTCTGCTTGGGGTTCTGGCCTTGCAGGTCACATGGTCTGTTCACCCCAGATTGCCTGAACGTGATGACACCAATGTAGCCGCAACGGTGCAGGAAGGTGGCCCACAGGCCTCCACCACGGGCATGGAGGAGGTGCAATGACCCTTATTGCCATTCTTGTGCCCATGGTGGCCTTGTGCGTTGTTGCGCGCGGTGTGGGGTTTCTGCTGCTTGCGGGGGTGGTAACCGCTCTGGCCATGCTGGTGGATGGACTGACTCCTTTGCAGGAAGTTGGAGCTGCTCTGGCGCTGCTGTTTGCGGCTGTGCCCCCGCTCTTTTTAACTCGCTACCAGCATGACGCCACGCTTGAGCGCAGCGGTGCCGCCGTGCCGTTTTTTGCTCTGGGGCTAATGGTTCTGCTGCTGCTTGCCTGTAGCCGCGCGGGGAGCACGGTTTTTCCCGCCGGGTTGTGCACCATGGTGGCGGGCCTTGTGGCCGTTGTGTGCCGCCAGAGCATGGTCTGGCAATGGGCGGGGCTTTTAACCTGTATCGAAGGTATTTTGCTGTCCGCCGTGCTGGGCCGCCAGCCCGTGGTGCTGGGTGTGGCGGCACTGGCCGGGGCGGTGGTGCTGCTCCTTGGTGGCATGTGTATCCACCGGATTATGCCGCGTGTTGTGCCGCTGCGCGCTGCGGGCCAGCGCACCACCAGACGTGCTGACCCGTCGGACGGAGGGGCAGACGCATGAGTATGGGTATGGAAGCCACAGTTTTTCTGGCCGCCCTTGCGTTTGTATGGCCCTTTGTTGGCGCGTTGGTTGTGGCGGCCCTGCCTGCCCCGCACAGCCGCGAGGCAGCGATATGGATGGCCGGTATTGGCTGCGCTCTTTCGGTTATCGTGTTCATGTTCCCCTCGGTGGGTGGCAACGCCAGCGGTTGGGATGATGACCCGGTGCAAAGGGCAGGCCGGGTTATGCTGGCGTTTGGTCTGCTGTTGCTGGTGCTGGAAAACGCCGTTCAGCCTGATCGGCTGTTGCGCAGCCTGCCCCACGTGTGCACCGCTCTGGCGGGGCTGGCCTGTGTGGCCCCTGAACCCGCCGTGGGGTTGGGTATTCTGGAACTGGCTCTGGCGTGGGGGGTGTTCGTGTTCACGCGCCCGGCCGGGCGGGCCAAAACCGGGTGGGGGTTAATCCGAACCGGATCGGTGGGTACCGTCCTTGTGCTGTCTGGACTGCTGTTGCCACAGGGGAGCACGGTTTCTGGCCTGATGATGGCCTGTGGTCTTGTTATTTTAACCGGTCTGGCGCCGTTTGGTCAGTTCTGGCGCGACCGGAACGACAGTTTTCTGTTCCTCCCTTTTGCTGGCGCATCCATCCTTTTGGCCATGCGGCTGCGCGGGCATGGTGGTGCTGCGTTTGAGATGGCCCTTGTGGCCGCGGGTCTTGTCTCGGTCTGGTTAACGGCCAGTGCTGGCCGTGCGGGGCACAGGCAGAGACTGTTCCGCACATTTCCCTCGGCGCTCGCACTCATGGCCGTTGGGGTGGAGGCGGATGTTGCGGCGTTGCTGTTCCTGTGTGGGTGGTGCCTTGCGGGGGGCAACCGGAGTGGGCGCGGCTGGGCGGTTAATGTTCTGGCGTGCTTTCCCCCCGGTGCGCCGTTTGTGGGTTGCCTGCTCCTGCTTTCCGTCATGACTGACTGGTCATGGCCTGTGGCGGTTCTGACCGTGTGTGGTATTCTGGCTGCCGTGCTGCGCGCCGTGCCGGACAGGGAGGCCGCGCGCCTGTTCTGGCCGGAGGATATGGCCGGGCGTGTGGCGTGTTCAGTCCTGACGATCATGGGCTTTCTGGTGCCGTTGGCCATGATGCTCGGAGCGTTCTGATGGATGTTGTCTCCCTTATTTACGCGGGTGAGCAGACGGCTACCCCATGGCGCTTCCGGCTTGATGAACTGGCATGGCGAGACATGGTGGACCTGCTCCGCAGTGACGACCTGCCCTTTGTTGGCCTGTGGTGTGACGGGGCGGATGTGCATGCCCTGTTTTTGCCCGATGGACACCCGTTAGCCGCAACTCTGGCGCTCGAAGGGGGGCGCTACCCGGCTCTTTCGCCCGCACGGGTTGCCTCCAGCCTGTACGAACGCGCGATCTATGACCTGTTTGGTGCCGAGGCCATGTGGGCGGTGGATGTCCGCCCTTTGCTTGACCATGATGTATGGTCCGCCACAACCCCACTGGGGTTGGCTCCGGGGCGGGGAGGGCAGCACAAAGGACTTATTACCTTCCAGCCGTCCGACGCCATGGCGGCGGCACAGGGGCGGGTGGATGAGCGTGGCCCTGCCTCTGGTGCTCTGACCCCACCGTTTTACACGCGGCTTGTCCTGTCCAGCACGCTTGTCGCGTATGGCGAAACACAGACAGGCTACGCCCACCGTGGCATTGCCGCCCGCTCGCGGCATGCGCGGGTGGAGGATGTCTGCCGTCTGAGTGCCCGGGTTGCGGCGGGTAGTTCTGTTGCCCATCAGGTTGCGTTCTGTCAGGCAGTGGAAAATGCCTGTGGAGAGAGCGTGGGGGCGGAGGTCGCACTCCTTCGCGTGGCTTTGCTGGAGATGGAGCGGCTGTTCCACCATCTTTATACTCTGGCGGGCATGGCGCGGCTGGCGGGGGCGCATATGGTGGCGTCGCACTGCATGGCTTTGCGCGAGAAACTGGTGGCCGAAGCAGCCCCTGTAACCGGCTCGCGGTTGCTGATGGATGTGTGCATCCCCGGTGGCCTGTCCGTGCGGGATGCGACCCAGATGGGGGATCTGTGCGCCAGACTGTATGAACTGGGACAACAGGCCTACCCGCAACTGGTGCTTTTGTGGCGCGAATACCCCGGCCTTGCCGCATTGCTCGGCGGTGTGGGGCGTGTGCAGGCCGATGATCTGGAACGGGTCGGGCTGGATGGTCCGGTAGCCCGTGCCGCAGGGTGGGATTGTGATGGTAGGCGCATGATGCCCGCGTATGACGGCCTGTGGCGCTATACATCGGGCAGGCAGAATGGCACGGCGGAGGACCGCGCCCTGCTGCTGCTGGACGAGATGGAGGAAAGCCTGCGGATGCTTGACCTTGCCTTCGCCCGTATAGGGCTTGCAGCAGGCGGGAACGTGCCCTTGTCCATGCAGGATGGAGAAGGAACAGGGTTGGTCGAAGGGCCATGGGGCGGCGTGCTGTATTGGGTGCGTCTGGCGCATGGTCGTGTGGCGGAGGCCTTCTGCCGCAAGCCCGAAACCTCGGCCCTGCTGGTGTTTGAGCAGGCTCTGCCTAACCATCAGGCAGAGGATACGGCATTACTGGCCTGCTCGCTGGGTGTGAACGCGGCGGCGCTGGATGGTTAGGGGAACGGGAATGAACAGGCACAGGGCGGGCCTCTCATGGGGCTGATCCGCGCGGTCATGAATACAGCGTTCTGGAAGGGGCGGCAAAAGCGCAAGCCCCTTGGCCCCCGTTGGCCTCTGCTGCTTTTTCATGTGGATACAGGTGGCTGTGGTGGTTGTGGTATGGAATTACAGGCCATGACCAGCCTGCCATATGACATGCAGGGCGCTGGGTTCGGGTTTGTAAACTCCCCCCGTGCCGCGGATGTTCTGCTGGTTACCGGCCCCCTTACGCGCACCATGGCCCCGGTTCTGCAAGCCGCGTGGGAGGCCATGCCCGACCCTAAAGGGATTATCAGTATTGGCACCTGCGCGCTTGATGGCGGCGTGTTCAACGAAAATTATGCCGTCATGGGGGGGCTGGAGCGCCGGGTATCGGTTGATCTGGCCATTACAGGCTGCCCCCCCAGCCCGCAGGAAATCCTGAACGGGTTATGCTCTTTGCTGGGCAGTGCGGCACAGAGTGGACAAAAGGAAACGCCCTCAGGGAGTTGAGGGCGTTTCAGTATCGTCTTTGTGGAGCTCTTCCGCCGCTTTTTTTAGCTTGAGAAAGCTACGTCGGCTTAAGGGGAGCAAAACCATATAGATCACACCCGCCGCCGCTAGTGCAGCCCATGGGTCGGCTACCAGAATAACGGCGTAAATGCCGGTTCCCAGCATAAGTGGCAGCACAAACTGGGCTGGCACCTTAAAGTTTTTAAACGACCAGACCGGTAGGGTGGAAACCAGAAGCAGGGCCGTGCTGGTTAATGTAAAGTCTGGCAGCCAGGGCAGGCGGGTCAGGTTGTACAGCCAGTCTATGCCAAGTTTTTGTGCTTCCAGCCCCAAAAAGAGCGGGAAAAGGGCAAGCCCAGCCCCAGCGGGTGCGGGTACGCCGGTAAAAAAGTTACTGGCATATTTGGGTTTCAGTTCTTCCCCATCCAGATTGGCGTTAAAGCGCGCAAGGCGGAGCGCCATGCAGACCGTAAACAGCAGGCAGGGCAGAAAAGCGTAACGGTTGCTGTCCTTGATAGCCCAGAAATACAGCAGGAAGGACGGCGCGACCCCAAAGCACAAAAAGTCGGAAAGACTGTCAAATTCCGCGCCAAACCGCGTGGCGCCGCGTAACATGCGGGCAATGCGACCATCCAGCCCATCTATAAAGGCGGAAATCAGCAGGGCAGCGGCTGCCGCCTGAAAACGCCCTTCAATGGCAAAGCGCATGCCGGTCAGGCCCGCGCAAAGCCCCAACATTGTTAAAATATTGGGAATCAGGCGGTTAAAGGACGGCCCCCGGCTTTTGTTGCGCACACGCCGTTTGCGGCGGCGCGGCTGCTGGGGATTTTTGGGGTCGGGAAGAACCGCCGGAGGGGATGTTGGTGCGGGGAGTGTCACAGGCTTGTCAGAGACGCGCCATGACGGTCTCACCGCCAACCATGGTCTGACCTACGGCTACCAGCGGCTCAACGCCGGGCGGCAGATACAGGTCAGTGCGAGAGCCAAAGCGGATCAGCCCAAACCGTTCACCCGCTTCCATCTGCATTCCTTCGGTTACGGAGCAGACAATCCGGCGTGCCACCAGCCCAGCAATCTGGACCACGGCCAGCATACGTCCGTCTGGCAGGGTCAGGCTGAGCGCGTTGCGTTCGTTCTGCTCGGACGCCTTGTCCAGACTTGCGTTCAGGAACAGGCCCGGATGGTAGGCAATACGGGTGACCGTGCCAGCAGCAGGCATGCGGTTAACATGCACGTCCAGCACGGACAGGAAGGTGGCAATCCGCCACACGGGCGTTTCCCCCATGCCAAGTTCCTTGGGGGGGGCAATTTTTTCAATGGACACAATATGTCCGTCCGCGGGGGCTACCGCCACATCGTTGCGGGCAGGTGTTACACGTTCCGGATCACGGAAAAAATAAAGGCAGAAGCCAAAAAAACCGGTGCTGGCATGGCCAAGCAGGCGCAGCTTGGGGCAGCGCAGCTTGCGGCCAAGCAGGTAGGACACGGCAGACACAGCACCGGACGCCAGCAGAAACGGGCGGGCTTCGGGGTGGGGGCGTGCCACAACAAGTTTAAGGGATGCAAGTAAAGACATAACTCAATCCTTACGCCAAAGACGGACCAAGGGGAAGTAGCGGAACAGGAAGGTCCATACCTGTTCCGCTCCCCCGTTTTTGCAGCGTTAGTGTCAGGCGCTTGTTTTGAGCACATCCCGCACGGCGGCAAAGGCAGCATCTGCGGCCGCACCATCGGGGCCACCGGCCTGCGCCATGTCGGGGCGTCCACCACCACCCTTGCCGCCCATGGCAATGCTGGCCGCCTTGACGAGTGCCACTGCGTTCACCTTTTCGGTCAGGGCAGGGGCTACGGCTGCCACAACACTCCCCTTACCATCAGCGCAGGAAATCAGGACCACCACATCGGCCTCGCCCTGCTTGAGAATGGTCTCCGCCAGCCCTTTAAGCTCACGGGCCGGGGTTTCGCCCACATTGCGTGTGGCCAGACGGGCCGCGCCTACTTTTTCCACCCCAGCGGCTGCAACGCTGCCTGTGGCCATCTGGCGTTGCAGGTTGGCAATCTGGCGTTCCATGGCGCGGCGTTCTTCCAGCAAGGTTGCCAGTCGTTCGGGCGCGTCGGCTACGCTGACCTTCATCATGCTGGCAAGCTGGAGCAGCCTTTGCTCGTTTGTTGCGGTCAGGGATTCGGCGGCTTTGCCCGCGACGGCTTCAATACGCCGGACACCGGCGGAAACACCATTTTCGGCTACAATGCGGAACTGCCCGATATCCCCCGTGCGGCTCACATGCGTGCCGCCACACAGTTCCATGGACCACGCTCCTTTGC
This sequence comes from Acetobacter lambici, assembly GCF_011516885.1. GTDB lineage: Bacteria > Pseudomonadota > Alphaproteobacteria > Acetobacterales > Acetobacteraceae > Acetobacter > Acetobacter lambici. The sequence continues at coordinate 98,527 of NZ_WOTD01000006.1, forward strand.
CATCTTCGGCCGGACCCATGGCCACCACGCGGACCTCATCGCCATATTTTTCGCCAAACAGGGCGGTAGCCCCTTCGGCAATGGCTTCTTCAGGGGTCATGGACCGGGTGGTTACGGCGGCATTCTGGCGGATGCGATGGTTAACCTCTGCCTCGATATCGGCCAGTTCTTCTGCCGTAATCGGGCGGGGCTGGCTGACGTCAAAACGTAGGCGGTCGGGTGTGTTCAGGCTGCCCTTCTGTGCCACATGCGCGCCAAGGCGGCGGCGCATGGCCTCGTGCAGCAGGTGGGTCGCGGAGTGGTGGGCACGTATGGCCGAGCGGCGGTCATGGTCCACGGTGGCGGTGACCGCCATGCCGGGCTTGAGCGTGCCCTCGGTCACCGTGCCATAGTGCACGATCAGGTCGCCTGCTTTTTTCTGTGTATCGCGGATTGCGACTTTCAGCCCTTTAGCGGTCAGAAAACCTGTATCGCCAGCCTGACCACCACTTTCGCCATAAAACGGGGTCTGGTTGAGCAGCACGGCCACTTCCTGCCCGATTGTTGCTTCTGGCACGAACGCATTGCCCGCAATAAGGGCCAGTACCTCGCCATCTGCCTGTTCGGTGGAATAGCCAAGGAACTCGGATGCGCCAAATTTGTCGCGCGCTTCAAACCAGATGGTCTCTACTGCGGTATCGCCCGAGCCAGTCCATGCGGCGCGGGCGCGCTGGCGCTGGATGGTCATGGCGTCATCAAAGCCTTTTACGTCCACATCATGGCCGCTACCACGCAGGGCGTCCTGCGTCAGATCCAGCGGAAAGCCAAATGTGTCGTACAGGCGGAAGGCCACATCGCCGGGGAGTGGTGCGCCAGAGGCCAGCTTGCTTTTTTCGTCGTCTAGCAGGTGCAGGCCACGGTCGAGCATGGCTTTAAAGCGCTCTTCCTCACCGCGCATGGTTTCACGGATCAGGGCTTCACCATGCACCAGTTCGGGGTAGGCTGTGCCCATCTGCTGGATCAGGGCGGGCAGCAGTTTGTAAAAAACCGGGTCCGTGGTGCCCATCATGTGCAAATGGCGCATGGCGCGGCGCATGATCCGGCGCAGGACGTAACCGCGCCCGTCTTTGGCGGGTAGAACGCCATCGGCAATAAGGAATGCGGTGGAACGTAGGTGGTCGGCCACAACCCGGTGGCTGGCCTTGAACGGCCCATCCACGGCCTGATGGGTCAGATCCGATGATGCGTTGATGAGCGAGACAAACGTGTCCGTGTCATAGTTATCGCGCTTGCCCTGCATAATGGCGGCAAAGCGTTCCAGCCCCAGACCCGTATCAATGGATGGGCGTGGCAGGGGCGAGCGCGTGCCCGGCGGGTCTTCGAAATACTGCATGAACACAAGGTTCCAGATTTCGACAAACCGGTCGCCATCTTCATCGGGGGAGCCGGGGGGGCCGCCGGGAACATCGGGGCCATGATCATAAAAAATTTCGGAGCAGGGGCCGCAGGGGCCGGTATCGCCCATCCGCCAGAAGTTGTCCGAGGTGGGAATGCGAATAATGCGGCTGTCATCCAGCCCGGCAATGGAGCGCCACAGACCGGCTGCGTCTTCATCCTCGGCATAGACGGTAACAAGCAGTTTGTCCTTTGGCAGGCCAAAACCCTTGGTCATCAGGGTCCATGCCAGTTCTATGGCCTGAGGCTTGAAATAATCCCCGAAGGAGAAGTTCCCCATCATTTCAAAGAACGTATGGTGCCGGGCCGTGTAACCGACATTATCCAGATCGTTGTGTTTGCCGCCTGCGCGGACCACTTTCTGGGCGGTTGTCGCGCGCGAGTAGGGGCGTGTCTCCTGTCCCGTAAACACGTTTTTGAACTGGACCATTCCTGCGTTGGTAAACAGCAAGGTGGGGTCATTGCTCGGCACGAGTGACGAGGAGGGGACGATCTGGTGGCCCTTGCTGGCAAAATAGTCCAGAAAAGCGGTGCGGATTTCATTTGTTGTCAGCATGGCGTGAGGCAGCAAAGTCCTGAAACTGGTTGGGCGCGTAATACCTTCCCGCATAGCGCAGAATGATGCTCACGGCCGGGTGATATGCGCAGTATTCTCTTAAACCTTGGGGTAAATGTAGCGCACCCTGTGCTTCTCTGAAAGAGGGCAGGATTATGGCTCGGTATTGTGTGTGTGATCGGTGGCGGGAATTTCCACGGTCATTTCTGCAAGTTCAAGGGCCGAGGTGGGTGGTTTCTCGCGGAAAACTATTTTCTGGCAAAGGTTGAAGTTGGCTATCAACCCGGCAAAACTGCCGCAGGCCAGAGCCAGTATTGGATGCTGGATGCAAAGCGGGAAAACGTAAAACAGTGTGTAAACCGTTCCACGGTTCAGAAAAAAACCCAAACTGTTGGCGGAAAGGAATCGCAGCCATTGCAGGACCGGGTGGCTATGGTGGCCCACGCCCCGGAATGTCCACAGGCTGTTGAGAAGCCAATTGAATGTTGCCGCAATAAAATAGGCAGCCAGCGTTGCAGCGGTTAACCCGATTATGGGACGCAACGCGTAAACTGAGCTTGCGTCCCATAAAAAACCCAGACTGCCGACAACGCAGAATTTTAAAAAGCGTAGCAGGCGTGGGGACAATATGAAGGGAGAAACTAAGCGCATACCACGCAAAAGTCAGAAAAATATGATCAGGGCAAGATATAAAAAAATGAAGGTGCTCAGCAACACCGTCTTGTCTGGTTTTAGAATAAGGTTGGATATGCTCCGCATAAGGATGCCTCCTCAACATATTGGTTTTGCAGTGAGCCGGTGCTGAACCGGTGGCATGATCATGAGTGTTGATGACTGCGGTATGACCGTGATGGTCGGAGCCGTTTGGTTTTCCATGCTTTGAGCATGATGAATGGCAAAGGTTCAGAGCATTATCCGCCGGATGTATTCATGTTGTTCGGGGTGTTTTGTGCCAATCTGAAAGACCGCTGAAAAAGCCATAGGATTGGTCGAGTTCAACCATCATGAGCAGAACAGAAGATCATCAGACCAAGTGTAGAACCAATAATGTTTGAACTAATCAAACAGGAGGTTTTGCCAAACTGGGCACGCCAGTCTTTACTGGCTTTATAAGCATTGGTGCAATTGGCCCAAGGGTATGGGGAATGTAGTCCACCCATCCGGACCCTGTGGCGCAAATGTTGATTATTCTTTGAAAAAACAGTGTTTATTGGATTTTATGTGCCTGATTGCAGGCTTTATCCTTACGTATTCAGCCATTGCTGAGCGGGAGGGGTAGAGGTTTGCACTCAAACTGTTCTTGGGAGCGAATAGTAATGGAAAAAACAATGAAGGCTGAAGTTCCATCCAAAAACAAAAATATATAAGGCTTTGCTCTCTCGTTGCGTAGTGGTTGAGCAACGCACAAAAAAAGAGGCACCCGTGAGGGTACCTCTCTTTTTTTGTTCCGAAGTAACCCGGAGCAGACCGATTAGTGGAGGATAATTTCCACGCGGCGGTTCTGCGGTTCGCGGGTGTTCGGGCCGGTCGGGACCAGCGGATGGGCTTCACCATAACCATGGATGTCGATGGCGGCAGCCGGAACGCCGTCATGAACCAGCTCAGCCTTTACGCTTTCAGCACGATGCAGGGACAGGCCCAGATTGTACTTTTCGCCGCGCGGGCCGGGGTGTGCTGCGGAGTTATCGGTGTAACCGTTAACTTCGATGCGGGTGGTCTGGACGTGGGTGGAAGCCTGAGCGGCTTCAGCCACGATCTGACGTGCACGTGCGCTCAGGACAGATTTGTCCCAATCGAAGAACACGAGGTAGGAACGTGCGGGCAGCGGTGCCGGAGCGGCAACGATCGGAGCAGCCGGCGGCGGGGGCGGCGGAGCCGTATCGAACGCATAACGCAGGCCAACCATGAACAGGTGGTTGAAGCGATGGTCAACGCTGGTACGGTCAGTGCCGGAGCGAACGTCGTCGAACTGGCCGTTACGGAAGGAGCCCGGCTGACCGATCATGCGGTACTGCGCGGTCACCTGGAAGCCCGGAATGCCCGTGTCGAATGCTGCACCGACGATGGCCTGGTAAGCAAAGCCACCCTTTGTGCCGCGGTAACCGGCCGTGGAACCAAAGTTCTGGTGTTCCTGCGTCCACAGGTAGCCAGCACCGGCACCGATGAACGGTGTAACAGGCACGTTGTTGATGCCGAACTTCGTCAGGTCGAAGTCATACAGAGCATTGATGAAACCGCCGTAGGAAGAATCCTTACCTTTGTTGCGATCACCGTTGCCAGTGCTGCCGCTCAGGTTGGAACGCAGGTAGGTGCCTTCCACTTCAGCGCGCAGGCCGTTACCAAAGCCCCAGCCAACGGAACCGTAACCGGTCCAGCCGCTTTTGTGGCCAACCTTGTTGGAGCCGGGTTCAGTACCAGCTTTGGTTTTGAACGTCTGGGTTTGAGTCAGGTCGTAGCCGCCGCCAAGGTCGACATACGGGCCGGTGATGGTGGTGGCGGATGCGGCCGCCGGAGCCGCTGCCATCAGGGTTGTTGCGAGTAACGCCGTGCGGAGACGCATTTTTTGCCCTCAATATTTCATCTAGGTGAGCCTGTTCTACCAATTACTGGCGTAACTGACCACCCGATGCACCAAAAATTCGTATAAAGAGGTTACCACCCATTCGGGAAAGGCGACCTCTCATACTCTTGTCGACTAAAAGACACAGCAGTGCTTTCGTTGCAACAGATCATTTTGCAGCATGAATATGAACTGGATGCATGCGGCGTTGTAGTTGCTTCGATTACTGTATCCATTAGCTCTGCCAATGCAGATCTGAGGCATGCTCTCGCGCCAGAATAAGGCGGAATTAAGACAGGGTTGCAAATTTGCAACGCTCTTAAAATAAAGTGCATGCCTCTACTTCTTTCACCCCCGCGCACCATCGGCGATCAGTATTTCCCTGACCGCATCAGCAGGAACATCCTGTGTGGTAAAGGCGCGACCGATTCCGTGGGCCAGAACAAATGACAGACGACCATCCTGCATTTTTTTGTCCCGCTGCATGTGGGCCATCAGGTCGTCTACGGCAAAGGTCTGGGGCAGATCCCGAATGTGCGTTGGCATGCTCAGGTTTTCCAGATGTTGGGTCACGCGGATTTGATCTTCCGCCGGGCAAAGCCCCAGCCTGACCGAAAGTGCGAAGGCCAGATGCAACCCGATAGACACGGCCTCGCCATGTAACAGGCGACCATCGTAGCCAAGCTCGGCCTCCAGCGCGTGGCCAAAGGTGTGACCAAGGTTGAGCAGGGCGCGTCCGTTGCTTTTTTGCTCTTCGCGTTCATCCCCCGCCACAACGCGGGCCTTGAAGGCGCAGGCCTGCCGCACGGCTTCGGCCAGAGCTTCGGGCTCCTGATCCAGCACGGCGGCACCGTGTTTTTCACACCAGTCAAAAAGAGCCGGGTCGCCGATCAGGCCAGACTTAACAATTTCCGCATAACCCGCGACCAGTTCGCGCCGGGGGAGGGTGCTGAGCGTTGTCACATCCGCCAGCACACACAAAGGCTGATGGAACGCGCCCAGCAGATTTTTGCCCCAGCGGGTGTTGATGCCGGTTTTGCCGCCCACGGAGGAATCGACCTGCGAGAGCAAGGTGGTGGGGATTTGCACAAATGGCAGTCCACGCAGGGTTGTGGCGGCCACAAACCCGGCAAGGTCCCCCACGACTCCCCCACCAAGGGCGATGATGGTTGTGCGCCGCTCCACGCCCTGTTCCAGAATCGCGTCCGTCAGGTGCTGGTAAATGGTCAGGCATTTGCTCTGCTCGCCCGGTGTTACGCGCAGGCTACGGGTGCGTACGCCTGTTTCGTGCAGCGAATCTTCCAGCTTTTGCAGGTAGAGCGGGGCTACGTTGTTGTCGGTAATAATAATGGCGTTTTTCTGGGGGAGCACAGGTGCCAGCAGCCCACCCGCGCGGCTGATCAGGTCCGTGCCGATCACCACATCATACGACGCTCTGGACAGGGAGACGGGTAACCGTAGCGGACGGCGGGACAGGGCAAGCGCTTCCATAACGCGGGTTGTGGTGTGTTCCACGTTGTTGTCTCCACAATCGACAATAATCTCGGCCTCGGCATAGACCGGGTGGCGGATGGTCATCAGCCGGTCCAGCACATCCCTGGGGGATGCGGTGTTGAGCAGTGGCCGGTGCGTGCGCCCGGCAACACGGCGGAGCAGGACCGGCAGCGGGCAGCGCAGCCAGACCGAAATAGCCTGCCTGCGCACCAGCGCGCGAGTCTGGGCATCCATGAATGCGCCGCCTCCTGTGGCCAGCACCATGGGGGGGCCTTCAAGCAGGCGGCGAATCACCCGGCGCTCACCATCACGGAACGCGCTCTCGCCATAAAGCTGGAACACGTCGGCAATGGAGCAGCCAGCGGCCCGCTCGATCTCAATATCTGCATCAACAAACGGCAGGCCGAGTCTGGTGGCAAGGTGGCGACCAACAGTTGTTTTGCCAGCACCCATAAGGCCGACCAGCACAATGCTGCGCTCCGATGTCATGCCGTTGTTGCACGGATTGCGGACAATCCGCTCCAGATCAAGCGGGATGGGCGGCGGGTCCGTGGTTGGGGAGGGGGAGGAGATACGTGATGACATGAAGCCTAGCTTAACATAGAGCAGAAAGAACACACCTATATCTGTTGTTAGGGGAGCCTGCCTGTATGAGCCGTACGGTTCTGATTGTTTTTGCCGTTGTTGTTCTTGGTGCGCTGGGGGGCTTTGCCGCTCTGGGGGTTGCTGGTCGGCCGCCTGTGCAGCAGCCTGTTCACCATGACCTGCCGTTTGCGGCGGACGCGGTGGTCACGACCCCGTCTGTTGCCGTACCTCCGGCCCCGGCGGTTCCCGTTGTAACGCCTGTTGTGCCAGCCGCACCCGCCCAGCTCAGCATTACCCCCACGGATACGGCTCCCGCTCACCCGTGAGCAATGCGGCAGGCGGCGTGGAGCTTTTTTTGGAAATGCAGGCGGCCGAACGTGCGGCCGCCCCCAATACCCTGCTGGCCTATCAGGCTGATCTCGACTCCTGCGCGCAAAGTCTGGTGGGAGCGGGGCAGACCCTGCGCACCGCAACAGTTGAAGGGCTGCGTGGCTGGCTGGCGGACCTGTCCGCACAGGGGCAGTCACGCCGGACTGTTGCGCGCCGGCTGTCGTGCATAAAACAGTTCTATCTGTTTTTGCTGCGTGAAGGGCTGCGGACGGATAATCCGGCCGAACACCTCGATTCCCCCCGTGCGGAGCAGGCTCTGCCGCATTTTTTATCCGAATCGGAAGTGCTGGCCCTGCTGGATGCCTGCGTGGAGCCAGAGGGAGCCTCCGCCGCCAAAAAACGCCGAGCACTTGTGGCGTTGGCGGCGCTGGAACTGCTGTACGCATCTGGGCTGCGTATTTCCGAGTTGCTGGGGCTGCCACGGCAGGCATTGGCGGGGGACCAGCGTATGCTCAGCGTGCGCGGCAAAGGCGGGCGGGAGCGGCTTGTTCCCCTGTCCGATAGTGCGCGGCAGGCCGCACAGGCGCTGGTTGTGGCTGATGCCGGGCTGAACAGCCCTTATCTTTTTCCCGGACGAGACCCCACACGCCCCATGACCCGGCAGGCCTTTGACCGGATACTGCATGATGTGGGGCAAAAAGCCGGACTGGACCCCGCACGTCTGTCGCCCCATGTGCTGCGCCATTCCTTTGCCACCCATCTGCTTGCGCATGGGGCGGACCTGCGTGCGTTGCAAATGCTGCTGGGTCATGCGGACATCGCCACAACCCAGATTTATACGCATGTACAAACCGAGCGGTTACGGCAGGTTGTGGCCGAGCATCATCCTCTTTCGGCCTCCAAAAACGCTGATTTGGACGATTGAGGGGCAAAAAGCGCGCCCAGAACACTTTTGGATGCACGAAGTGACTTGGCTTTAAGCGCCATTGTGCTATCGGCTTTGCTCATGCGTCAGTTCCTGGATTTTGAAAAGCCCGTCGCCGAACTTGAGAACAAGATCGACGAACTGCGGCAGATGACCGACCCCGAAGGGGTCAATATAGAAGAAGAAACGGCCCGCCTTTCCGATAAGGCGGAAAAGCACCTGCGCACGATCTACGCCAAGCTTACACCTTGGCAGAAAGTGCAGGTGGCCCGTCATGCCCAGCGTCCGCACACGCAGGACTATATTGGTCGGCTCATAACGGATTTTACACCGTTGGCAGGCGACCGGCTGTTTGGGGATGACAAGGCCATTATTGGTGGCATTGGCCGTTTTGATGGCATGCCCGTGGTGGTGATCGGGACCGAGCGTGGCTCGGACCTGGAAACACGGCTCCAGCATAATTTTGGCATGGCCCGGCCAGAAGGCTACCGCAAGGCCCAACGCCTGATGAAGATGGCTGGCCAGTTCAAGCTGCCGATTCTCACGTTTATCGACACCGCAGGCGCATGGCCCGGTATTGATGCGGAGCAGCGTGGGCAGGCCGAGGCCATTGCCCGCTCCATTGCTACCTGTTTTGACGCCCCCGTCCCCCTGATCGCCACGGTTATTGGCGAGGGTGGGTCTGGTGGTGCGGTGGCGCTGGGGGCAGGGGACCGTGTTCTTATGCTCGAACACGCCATTTACTCCGTGATCTCGCCCGAGGCCTGTGCCTCCATTTTGTGGCGTGACCCCAAACAGGCCAGCACGGCAGCGGAAACCCTGCGTCTGACGGCACAGGACCTCAAGCGCCTTGGCCTGATTGATCAGATCATTCCCGAACCCGTGGGGGGTGCCCAGCGTGACCCCGCCGCTGCCATGGATGCGGTGCGTGGTGTGCTGGGGGCTATGCTCAAGGACCTGCTACCGCTGGCCGCTGAGAAGCTCAAAGAACTGCGCCGCGAGAAATTTTTGGCCATGGGGCGCGAAGCCCTGCACTGACCGCACCTTTAACGGGCGGTCAGTCATGGCGTGCCTGAGTGGATCAGACAGGCGGTTCACCCTCCACGGGTGAGCCGCCTTTTGCGTTCAGCAGGTCATGAATGGCCTGTGCGGCCTCGTTCACACGCTGAATATCCTGACCCTTGGCCACAAGTGCTACGCCATGGCGTTCCCCTTCGCGGTGGAAAGGGTAGGAGCCAAGGTCAAGGTCCGCAAAGCGGTCCTGAATAGCCTCCAGCCCATCGGCCAGTGCGCCTTCCCCCAGCAATGTGGTGTGCCATGTGCGCGAAAAGACGGGGGCTCCCCTTTGCAGGGTTGGCGCCAACTCATCAAACATGGCGCGCATAATGCGGGGCACTCCGGCCAGAACATGCACATTGCCAAGGCTAAAACCCGGAGCAATGGATACGGGGTTGGCAATGGGGGTTGCGCCTCTGGGGAGTTTGGCCATGCGCTGGCGGGCGGCATTAAAGTTTTCCGCCCCAAAGCGTTCTTCCAGAACGGCAAAGGTGGGGGGGTGAATTTCCCATGGCACGCCAAAGGCTTCGGCCACGCAGGGGGATGTTATGTCATCGTGCGTTGGGCCAATGCCACCGGTTGTAAATACCTCGTCAAAGCGGGCGCGCAGTTCCGTTACGGTGTTGACGATTGTGGACCGGATATCGGGGATCACGCGGATTTCGACCAGCGGAATGCCCAACTCCCCCAGCCGGAGGGCTAGAAACTGGATGTTGTCGTCCCGTGTGCGGCCAGAAAGGATTTCGTTACCAATAAGGATGAGTGCGGAAGTGCGGCGCATGACTCGGGTCTGACCTTTTGTTCTGGGCTTCTTGAATGAGCGTGAAGGATGGAGCGGAGTGTTTGCGGGGTCAATGGTCGTAAAAATTACACTCCAAAGGGTGCCCTGCGCGTTTTTGCATTGACCGGGTGCCGTGCAATTCATAGCTTCCCGCGCATGTCAGATAGCCAAACAGCATCCGCTTCCGATCTTCCGCGCGCGTGGCCTTTTGAAGAGGCGCGTAAACTGGCCGATCATGTTGCAACACGTAGCAGCACAGGTGCCGATGAGCGCCCGGCTCTGCTGGAAACCGGGTATGGTCCCTCGGGCCTGCCCCATATTGGCACCTTTGGTGAGGTTGCACGCACGTCCTGGGTGCGGCAGGCCTACACGGCCCTGACGGGCCGTCCCTCGCGCCTGCTGGCTTTTTCGGACGATATGGACGCCCTGCGCAAGGTGCCCGACAACGTGCCCCAGCGCGAAATGCTGCAAAAGTATATTGGTCAGCCGCTCTCCCGCGTGCCGGACCCGTTTGGCACGCACGAGTCGTTTGCCGCCCATAACAACGCCCGGCTGTGCGCGTTCCTGGACAGCTTTGGCTTTGAATACGAATTTGCGTCTTCCACCCAGTATTACACCTCTGGCCGGTTCGATGCGGCCTTGCGGCGGGTGCTGGAAGTGCATGACCAGATTCTGGCCGTTATTCTGCCCACGCTGGGGCCGGACCGCCGCGCGACCTATTCCCCTGTTCTGCCGCTGCACCCCCATACGGGTGAGGTCATGCAGGTTAAAATGGACGCCATTGATGTTGCGGCTGGCACCGTGCGCTGGACGGACCCCGCAACGGGTGAGGTGTTTGAAACACCGGTGACGGGTGGTCACGCCAAAATGCAGTGGAAGGCCGACTGGGCCATGCGCTGGTACGCGCTGGGCGTTGATTACGAAATGTCGGGCAAGGATCTGATTGATAGCGTGCGTCTGTCTGGCCGGATCTGCAAAATTCTGGGCGGTACACCGCCTGCGGGCCTGACATACGAGCTGTTTTTGGACGAACAGGGGCAAAAAATCTCCAAGTCCAAGGGGAATGGCCTGTCGGTGGAGGAGTGGCTGCGTTACGCCCCGCCCGAAAGTCTGGGCCAGTTCATGTTCAACCAGCCGCAGCGCGCTAAGCGGCTGTATTTTGATGTGATCCCCAAAACGGCGGATGACTACCTGACGCATGCGGACAAGGCCCGTGCCCTTCAGGCGGAAAACCCGACGGGTAATGACGTGCGGGCAAATCCGGCATGGTTCATCCATAAAGGCACAGTGCCAGAGGATGCGGGTAGTCCGGTGCCGTTTGGCATGCTGCTCAATCTGGCCAGTGTTGCCAATGCGGATACGCCAGAAGTGCTGTGGGGTTTTATCCGCCGCTACGACGGAGCTGTTTCACCCAAAACGCACCCCATGCTGGCGGAGCTGGTCAAACACGCAATCGCCTATTACGCGGACTTTGTACGTCCGGCCAAAACCTTCCGCGCGCCAACGGACAAGGAACGTGCGGCACTGGTCGATCTGGCAGAAACCCTGCGCGGTTTTGAAGGGGAAGCCGCCGATGCGTCCACCTTGCAGAACCTTGTGTTCGAAATTGGCAAACGCCATGCGTTCGAGCCACTCAGAAGCTGGTTTGGCTGCCTGTACGAGGTGCTTCTGGGGCAAAAGGAAGGGCCGCGTTTTGGCGGGTTTGTCGCGCTGTATGGTGTGCCCGAAACCATTGCCCTGATTGACGCCGCCCTCCTGCGAGATACGCAGGTTTAAGCAGGGTATGGCAGCAGATGACGCAGACGACCCAGCCCCCCAACCAGCAGCCTGACCTCCACGCGGGGGAGAAGGGATGGAAAAAAAGGCTGAGGCATCTGCCCCATCTGGTCGGGCTGCTGCTTATGGTGGCCGCCATTATTGTGGTGCAGCATGAGGTGCGGCACCTGAAAATGGCCGATATCCGGCAGGCCATGGAGGCTATTCCCGCCTTCCAGTTATGGGCTGCCGTTGGGTGTACGCTGCTTTCCTACTTCATCCTGTCTTTTTACGACCGGCTGGCCGCCATTCAGGTCGGGTATGGGCAACTGCCGTTCCGCAGGGCGGCGTTTGCGGCGTTCTGCTCCTATGTGCTGTCGCATAATCTTGGGTTTTCGGCGGTATCCGGGGCTGCGGTCAGGTATCGGCTGTACCGCAACTGGGGCGTTAACGCCTTTGCCATTACCCAGATTATTGCCTTCTGCTCCGCTACCTACCTATTGGGGGCGGCGGTCCTTATTGGCGCGGTTCTTATTCTGGAACCCGCTGTACTCCCCGGTATTGGCAACCGCGTACCTCAGGCACTGCTGGCCTGTATTGGCGGGTTGCTGTGGCTGATGGTGGCCGGATATATCGGGCTGGCCTTCCGGCTACGTGAGTTCCGGTTCCGTAAATGGGTGATCGCACTGCCATCCCCCCGTATGGCCATCATGCAGACTGTGGTGGCCACGGCGGAAGTGGCCGCGACCGCCAGCATAGCCTTTGTGCTGCTGCCCAAAGGGTGTGGGGTGGATTTTGGGTCTTTTCTGGCAATTTACATCGCATCCTATACGGCGGGTCTGGTTGCCAGCGTACCAGGTGGGTTGGGTGTATTTGATGGGGCCATGCTGCTGGCCCTTGGCCCGTATATGCCCGCTCCCCAGATTTTGGGTATGGTGCTGATCTTCCGGCTTTTTTATTACATTATTCCCCTCTTTATCGCCGGGATCATGTTTGCGGGGCATGAACTGTTTCTGCGTGGGGATGCAGCCCTTGCCGAAAAGAAAAACCGCAATCGTGGGGTGGATGCGCAGCTTGTCCGGCGTAGGCCCAGTCAGGTCGTGCGTGAGAGCGAAGCTGCTTTTTCCGTAGCAGTGGCAACGGGGACTGTCTCGTTATGCGGGGTGCTGCTGCTCTGTCTTGTGCTGATGGAGCCAGTTCCCAAGTTTTCCATGCTGCCCGATACGTTTGCTGGACTGGTGCATGTGGGGGGTAATTATCTGCTCTCGCTCATGGGGGTAGCACTCATCGGTCTGGCCATTGGTCTTTCCCAGCGGGTTACACTGGCCTGGCGGGGCGCTTTAGGGCTTTTGCTGGTGGCAACGGTCATGACCTTCCTGCGTGGGAACACAATTTTTGTGCCCTTTATGCTGGGTCTGTCCGCGCTGTTTATTGCGCCGTTCCGTAACTGCTATTACCGGCGCGCCAAATTGCTGAGTGAGCCGCTCTCGCTTTCCAATCTTTTGTGTCTGCTGCTGTTTTTTGGCTGCATTATTGCGCTGGCTACGCGCAATGCAGGGGCGGGTAGCTGGTGGCAGCTTATGCTGGCATCGCCCGCGCATGGGGCTGTACGCTGGACCGTGGCCCTTGCTGTGCTGCTTGCGCTGGTTGTGCTGGCCCGGTTGATGTGGCCTGCCCGTATTCCCATCCAGTCTTGGACAGAGGACATGGCCGAGCACTACAAAACGCTCAGACATGCCCTGCCCGATATTGCGGGCATGAAGCCCGAAGGCTTTGTGGAAGGGGAAGCGCGTGACGCGGTTATTCCCTTTATCTGCCGGGAGAACATGCTGATCGGACTGGGAGACCCCGCGGGCGAGGAGGATGACAGTATTTCGGCCATCTGGCGTTTGCGCGATCTGGCATTGCAGCAGGGGTTACGGCTGGCCTTCTGGCAGGTGGGGGACAGTTTTGTTCGCATATACAATGATATCGGGTTGAATGTCTGGCCGCTCGAAGATGGCAGCAATACCAACCTGTGCTACCCGCCGGGGGATATTGCTCTGGTATCGCGTTTTGTAAAAACCTATAAAGACAACAAGGGCGTAACAGGCGTTTCCTTGTAATCGGCGTTTGCGCGGGCAGCCGTTTTTTCTGTTGGAGTTCTGGGCGGGGTTATGTCGGTTCATCTTCCCGAGGTTCTGCTAAGCGGCAGTATGGTCAGGACTGGGGTTTCTTCCTTTCTGCTGGCGTTTCCAGCACTGTTCTCCATTGTTAATCCGTTTGGGGCTGCTCTTATTTTTGCGCAGGCTTCCGCTGGTCGTTCCCAGCGGGAGATCATGGCGCTGGCACGGCTGGTCTCTTTTTATTCCTTCATGCTGGTCATTGTCTCGTTATGGCTGGGTGGGATCGTACTGGCGTTTTTTGGCGTGACCGTTAACGCCCTGCGCGTGGCGGGCGGTCTGGTAGTGGCCGTACGGGCATGGGACTTGCTGCAAAGCCCCGAAAGTGTGGAAGCGCAAAAGGAAAAACAGGCCTTGCAGGGTGGGCGCACGGTTATGTCTCCCAACTGGGCGGATTCCGCGTTTTTTCCGTTGGCCATGCCGTTTACCGTGGGGCCGGGCACTATTGCGGTGGCCATTGCTCTTGGGTCCGGTTGCCCATCGGGTCATTCCTTCTGGGCGTATTCGGCGGGCACGACCTTTGCTGCCGTATGCGTGGTGCTTATTGTGTGGGCAGCCTATTCCAGTTCGGAAAAACTGGTGTCCATGCTGGGGGTGACCGGCACGCGTATTGTCAGTCGCATGGCGGCACTGGTTCTGCTGTGCATTGGCGTGCAGATTCTGGCCGCAGGCGTACAGGGCTTTGCAATGGATATGTGGCACAACCTGCTCAAGGACATTCCACACCCTGCCAAAAGTGCCTGAGAGGTTGTGGGAGGAGGGGAGCGTAAAGCGGTGTTTACGCTCCCCATCCTTTTGGATGGTGATCGGACGATTGTCCGGGTTGTTTTATTCAGGCACCAGTTCGCTCACCGTAGCCTCAAACGCACCAAGGGCAGTTTTTAGCCGATCGAGTTGCTGTTGGGCCTGTGTGGCAAACCCATAAGGGGGTTTGATCACCAGAAGCCCCGCGCCGTTAAGTGCATCGGGGTTATGTGGTGGGCGCATCAGCAATTCAGCAACCAGCACATTGCGGTGTCCGGCCTGCTCCACACTGGTATGGAACTGGCGCACGGGTGTTCTGTGTTTGATGGGGTACCATACCGCTATCATGCCAGCGGCAAAGCGGGTGTGAATGGTCTGTAGGGCTCCGGCCAGTCGGTCAAACTCTCCCGGTTCCTCAAACGGAGGGTCGATCAGCACAAGGCCGCGTTTTGCTGTTTTGGGCGGGAGCAGGGCGCGCAGGCTTTCATACGCATCGCGCTCGTGTACGCTTATGTTGGGCTGCCCTGCGAACAGGCGGTAGAGTGCCCGTTTATCAACCGGGTGTTTTTCGCAGCAGATCAACTGGTCCTGCGGGCGGAGCATAAGCGATGCAAGCAGTGGGGAGCCGGGGTAAAAGCGTGGCCCACCTGCCTTGCGCACCAGTTTCAGCCATGGGGTTAGCGGGCTGTCTGGTGCTTCTGCCCATAGCCTGCCAATGCCATTTTGGTATTCGCCGGTTTTTTCCGCCTCGGGGCTTTCAAGGTCATAGCGGCCAATGCCTGCATGGGTATCCAGCACCAGAAAAGGCGAGTCCTTGCGTAAAAAATGCTGGAGCAGGCTGACCAGCAGGCTGTGCTTCATGCAGTCGGCAAAATTGCCGGCGTGGTAGATGTGGCGGTAATTCATGCGGAGGTCTGACCGGGTTCAAAGCGCTGGGCCATGTCTTCCAGTGGCCAGCGCGGGCGTGGACGCAGGGTGGTATTGTTGGGAGCGGGTAGGCCGCGTTCGGCACTTTTGCGCCATGTTTCAAGCGCTGCCCAGCCGACCATAACGGCATTATCCGTGCAGAGTTTGAGCGGGGGCGCTGCAAAGCGCAGGCCTCGGCGTTGGGCAACGTCCTCCAGTCGGGCGCGCAGGGGGGTGTTGGCGGCAACACCACCAGCGGCCACCAGCAGCCGGGCCTGTGGCATCATGTCCAGTGCGTGGTTTATCCGGTCGGCCACCACATCGGCCACGGCCTGCTGGAAGGATGCAGCAAGGTCGGCTGCAAACTGGTGTGGGAGCGCTTCCTGACCGTAGGGTGCGAGCTTTTGCGCAATGGCGGTTTTGAGCCCGGAGAATGAGAAGTCACACCCCTGCCGGTGCAGTAGCGGGCGGGGCAGGGCTATGGCGTCGGGTTTGCCTTCACGCGCCAGTTTTTCCAGCGCCGGGCCGCCGGGCCAACCAAGGCCGAGCATTTTTGCAACCTTGTCAAATGCCTCGCCCGCTGCGTCATCTATGGTGCCGCCGAGCTTGCGGTAATGGCCCACGCCTTCCACCGCAATACACTGGCAATGCCCGCCCGAGACCAGCAACAGCAGGTAGGGGAAGGGCGCGCCGCCGGGCACAATACCGGGCAGGCGGGCGGTCAGGGCGTGGGCTTCCACATGGTTGACCGCAACAAACGGGACATTCAGCGCCAGAGCCAGCCCCTTGGCAAAGCTTGTGCCAACAATTAGCCCACCGATCAGCCCCGGTCCGGTGCTTGCGGCAATAAAGGCAAGGTCCGTGGTGGCCAACTCCGCATCGGCCAGTGTGGCCTCGACCAGAGCGGGCAGGAGGGCCAGATGCGCGCGGGCGGCTATTTCTGGCACCACGCCGCCAAAATCCGCATGTCCGTCTTGTGAGACAACACGCTGGGCAAGGCAGGTGCCATCGGGGGCCAGAATGGCGCAGGCGGTCTCGTCACACGAGGACTCAATGGCCAGAACCGGCCCGGCGGGCTGATGGGTGGCGGAAAGGTCACTCATGGACGCACCATAAAAAAAGCGGTATTCTTGCACGAATGCAACGGATGGGGAGGGGCGGAATGTTTTTCCGGTCGCGCAAGTTTTTCAGACCAGCCGGGCTTCATCGTATCTTGTCCTTTCTCCATTCCCGGTAATAGACACATCTTATGGATTCAGCCTACCCTTCCTCACCCGTCCTTTCTCCCGCTTTGCAGGAGGTTGCCGCGGAAGCTGCTGCACGCCAAAAAAAGGCGGGCAGTCATTCGGGACGTCACTCCCTGCCTTTGCGCGTGGGCACGCGTGGGTCTCCACTTGCGCTGGTCCAGACACGCGCCTTCCTGACCACGCTTACGCGCTTTTGCCCCGTATTGCGGGACATGAACGCGTTTCAGGAGCACCAGATCAACACCACGGGTGATCAGGTGCAGAACCGGCGGTTGGCGGAAATTGGCGGTAAGGGGCTGTTTGCAAAGGAAATTCATGAGGCGCTGGCCGACCGAAGGATTGATTTTGCAGTACACAGCCTGAAGGATCTGGAGACCACACTCCCCCCCGGTCTGGTGCTGGCCTGCACGCTCAAGCGTGAAGATGCACGTGATGCGCTGATCCTTGGCCCCCGGCTGGAACAGTCCGACCCGGATGATCCGTACTCGGCTCTGCCAGAGGGTGCGCTGGTTGGTTGTGCCTCCGTGCGCCGTCAGGCGCAGATGCTGCATGTTCGCCCTGACCTTAAATTTGGCCTGCTCCGCGGCAATGTGCAGACCCGACTCGACAAGCTTGCCGCCCGGCAGTGTGATGCCACCTTGCTGGCACTGGCTGGTCTGCGCCGCCTTGGCATGGCCGAGCGCGCCAGCATTGTGCTTTCTCCCACCGTTATGGTGCCTGCCGCCGGGCAGGGCATTGTGGGCGTTACGGTGCGTGAGGATGATGTTGAACTACGCGAACTCCTTGCCGCGATCGAAGATTACGAGGCCCGCGCCGTTGCCACGGCCGAGCGTGCCCTGCTGGCGGAACTGGACGGGTCATGCCGCACGCCAATTGGGGGCTATGCCCAGCTTATTCCCGTTGTGGCGGGTGACACGCCCAAACTGCACCTGACCGGCCTTGTTGCGCGGGAAGATGGGTCCTTCCTGCTCAAACGGAGCATGAGCGGCGCCCCAGAGGATGCGGCACGCCTTGGTCGTGAACTCGGATGCAGCCTGCGCAAGGACAGCCCTTCCGATATTTTTGAGGAAAACGCGTAAAAATATAGGCCGCAGCCCATGCACCCGCCGTCATTGCCGTCGTCGTCGTCGCGTGGCGTCATTATCACACGGCCGGAGCCGGGGTTGGGCGAGACGGCTTCCGCCATTGCCAGAGCCGGATGGGAGCCTGTTCTGGCACCGGCATTGCATGTGCAGGCCTGTGCTGTTGGGCATCTGCCACGCCGCCCTGCGGCATTGCTGCTGACCAGTGGGCAGGCAGTTGGAGTGGCCGCAAAAAATGTAAGCCTGTCCGTTCCTGTTTTTGCTGTTGGCGACCGTACCGCGCAAAAGGCGCGGGCCGCAGGCTTTGTTACAGTCTGTAGCGCTGGAGGCAACGCGCAAGCTCTTGTGCGCCTTGTGGTGGGGAATGGCACGCCTGAACAGGGGACTCTGCTGCTTTTTTCCGGTGCCGGGCAGGGGGTGGACCTTGCCGCCAGTCTGCGGAACCACGGCTTTAGCGTTGTGCGGCGGGTGGCGTATCGGGCGGAGGGGGTGGTGGAGTTTCCGGCTTCTGTCGTTCAGGCGTTACAGATGGAGCGGATTGCGGCCATTCTGTTCTTTTCAGCCCGAAGCGCACAAAGCTGGCTGAATGCTGTGCCAGATGGACGTATCTTGGCGCAGGTTATGGCGCTGCGTGCTGTTGTTATGTCCGATGTTGTGGCGCAGGCCCTGCATCAGGCGGGATGGCGGGGGCCGGTTATGGTTGCAGCCAGCCCGGATGCCCCTGCCATGCTGGCAGCCCTTGAGGCACTGAGGACATAAAAAAAACCGGCACCCAATGGGGCCGGGTTTTTTGTAAGGACAGCGTAAGCCGGGAGGGGCTTATGCGTGGCCTGCCGCTTCGGGGAATTCCGCACGGCGGCCCTGCCATAGAGCCACAAAGTCGATCGGCTGGAGCACAATGGGGGGGAACCCGCCATCACGCGTGACATCGCTGATGATATTCCGTGCGTAGGGGAAAATCAGACGTGGCACTTCAACCAGCAGGATCGGTTCAACCAGTTCGGGCGGCGGGTTGGTCAGCGTAACGACTGCGGCATAAACCAGTTCGGTCAGGAATACGGTGCGCCCGGCGGGGCCATTTTCCGTTTCCGGAGCTTCCTTGGCTTCGGCCTTGATGCTCAGAATGACCTCGTAAATCATCTGGTCATCCTGCAGGCGGTTGGCCTGCACATCAATGTTCACACCGATCTGGGGCTGGGCGCGCAGGGTGGCAAATATTTCTGCCCCTACAGGCACTTCAAAGGAAAGATCGCGCGTGTACTGGAGGTTAATGGCCAGTGGCAGGGCGGGCGGAACGGACTGGGCAGTATCGGACATTGATGACAGCTTCCTGCTCTCAAACGTATTGGGTTCCCTTAAGGCGGTAGCATGACCTGCGGGGTTAGCCAACACTCCAATCCGGGTGTGCCGGACCTGAGCGCGCCTTTGGGTGGTGGGGAGGTAGCGCGGTGTTTTTATGGTGAAAGGTGGAGCCAGTCCCCGTTTTCCAGACTTTGGCCACTGAGTTCGAGCAGGAACCACCAGTGTGAGACGACAAGTGTGTGTCCGTGTGGTTTTTTCTGCTGCATCTGCTCACGGAATCGTTGCGCGCGCCGGCTGAGTGCATGGTCGGATTCTGGTTGGGGGGACCACCATTTTTCTGGCAGATCGGCAAAGTCGAGGTGCGGCCAGTTCTGCGCCAGAACGGAGGCGGGGGAGCCTATGTCGCACGAATACATGCCCCGTTCGCGCACAAGGGGGGTAATAACGGGTGTGATACCCAGTGCGCGGGCAATGGGGGTGGCGGTTTGCAAAGCCCGTGTAAAAGGGGACACCAGAATATTGGTAATGTTCTTGTGGCGCAGTTCATCCACCAAAGCGTAAGCATGGTCCTGCCCATGGGCGGAAAGGGCCGGGTCCGGTACGGACGGGTCGCGCCCGCTCAGCCCATACAGGCGGTTGAACTCGCTTTCGCAATGACGCAGTATGATCATGGTGGCCTGACTGGTTTTTTTTTAAAACAGGAATGGTCTTTTACAAGGGCGGATGGGCTGGTATTCATTGTATCCGCGCTCAGTCATGACTATGTGATAACGAGAGCCCGAGGGAAAGTGCGCTTCCCTTAATAATATATAAACCTGCAAACGCTGTGTGCAGGTAGCTTGGTGGACGTTCAACAGATGGATTTTTCTCTCGACCACTTTCCGGTCGATCTGGTTCTTCTGGCTTTGGTAGCCGCTTTTCTGGCTCTGCGCTTGCGCAGTGTTCTGGGTAAGCGCGTTGGCATTCAGCCCCCCACCATGCCTGTGCCCCCCCGTGCGGAGGCAGCCCCGCGCATGGTGGAGAACAAGGTTGAACCCACAGGCCCCGCTGTTGAATATGACGTGCCCTCGCCCGGTACGCGGGTCGGGCAGTTGCTGACTGATATTCACCAGCAGGATACAAGCTTTACCCCCCAGCAGTTTTTGATGAGCGTGCAGACTGTTTTTGCGCAGGTTGTTGGAGCCTATGCGCAGGGCAACCGCGATGTGCTCAAAACCTACCTGACCCCGGCGGTCTATGCTTCGTTTGATGCGGCCATAACCACGCGTGAAGCCGCTGGACAAAAACAGCGGACCGATATTCAGGCCGTGCGTTCTCTGGCGATCGAGGATGTCCGTCTGACCCAGTTGGACGTCGGGCTTGGGGCTGCGGTTGATGTGCGCATTGTTTCCGACCAGATCAGTCTGGTGGAAGATCAGGCAGGTCAGCCCGTTACCGGCACGGACGCGGTGACCGAATTTTCGGATATGTGGACGCTTGAGCGCCTGCTGGGCGTTGGTGGCAGCGGTTGGCGTCTTGCGGCGGCGCGTAGTGCGTGAGTGCGCACACACCGGCCGAGGGTTCCCCAACGCCACCTGCACGGGCAAAGCGCTATAAGGTTGGTCGTCAGGACATTGTTCTAGGCGACTGCCTGCGCGCGTTGCGGCGCATGCAGGCGGAAACCGTGGATGTGATCGTAACATCCCCCCCCTATAATATTGGTCTGTCCTACCGGAGTTACCCCGACCGGAAGGAGGAAAACGAGTATCTGGACTGGATGGTGCAGGTCGCCACCCAGTTGCAACGGGTGCTTAAGCCCGATGGCTCGTTTTTCCTCAATATTTCAGGCTCGTCCGCCCAGCCGTGGCTGCCATTTGAACTGGCGGTGCGGTTGCGGGACCTGTTTGTGCTGCAAAACCATATTTCGTGGGTTAAATCCATTTCCGTGGGGGAGAACAGCTTCGGCCATTTCAAACCCATGAACAGCCAGCGCTACCTGCACCGGGGGCATGAACATCTTTTCCACTTCACACTTGGGGGGGATGTACCACTTGACCGGTTGAGCGCTGGGGTTCCCTACAAGGACAAAACCAACATTGCCCGCCGTGGCCACCGGCAGGACCGGCGGTGCCGGGGGGATGCATGGTTTATTCCCTACGAGACCGTGCGTGGCCGTGCGGAAAAATTTGATCATCCCGGTACTTTTCCCATAGCCCTGCCCGAGCAGTGCATTCTGCTCCACGGCAAACCCAAGGGCCGGGTGCTGGACCCCTTTATGGGCACAGGAACCACCCTGCTGGCTGCCCAACGCCTTGGGTGCAGTGGCATGGGCATGGAAATAGACGCGGAATACGTGGCCATAGCCCGCGCGCGGCTTATGCACGATCTGGTGAACAGCCCTGTAGCCTGATCGGTTTTATCTATTATTACGATAAAAATAATCGCTTTGACATTTTGATGTGCATCAAACACAACAGGCTCAAGAATGAATAAAACGTATAAGAGAAAGAAATAGAACCGGGGGATCGGGGTTTGAAACGTATATTAGTCTCTCTGGCAGGGGTGGGTTTGCTGGCATATGGCGGTACAGTTGCCTTTTTGCTGCATTACGACCATGTAACGGCAACGGAACTTCTGCCCGCATCACCAACACACAAAGACCCTGTTGCTCTGGCTGCATTTAATGCACTGAATGAAGCCCGCTGCGATTACTGCCACGCAACAGGGCGTGACCTGCCATTTTACTTCCGTTTGCCTGTAGCGAACACAATTATGGAGCGTGACCGCGACCAAGGGCTGCGTCATTTCCGTATGGAACCTGTTCTGCATGCGTTTGACGCGGATTTCTCACACTTGAGGCAATTTCAGGTCATTTTGTAGAGTTCAGTCATCCCACAGGAGCCCGATCTGGAATATTGACGATATTCTGCTTCTGGCGGCGGGTTCTGAACGCAGTGAGGGTGTCACGGCCTGAGAAGGCAGTGTTGGTGGAA
>NZ_WOTD01000007.1 GCF_011516885.1 Acetobacter lambici
CACTGAAGCGCAGCAGGCGCGTGGCGTTCTTTTCCGGGCCCGGCAGCGTCTGGTGCACCAGCGCACGGAACTGGTGAATGCCCTGCGTGCCGTTCTGTATGAATTCGGTCTCGTCGTGCCACAGGGGATTGCGCATATCAGACACATTGAAGCCATGCTGGATGAGGCGGTTCTGCCAGAGGCTGTGAAGCAGGAATGCCTTGATCTGCTGCGACAGATTTCGGAGCAGAGTGTGCGGATTGATGTCAGAACAAAGAAGATCAGGATGCTTGCCCAGGAAAGTGAAAACACCTGCAGATTGCAGAGCATGCCTGGAGTGGGTCCTCTGACCGCTCTTGCGATTGAAGCTTTTGCGCCTGACCTGCAGAGCTTCCGGCGCGGGCGCGACTTTGCTGCGTGGCTGGGGCTGGTGCCCCGTCAGTTCTCATCTGGCGGAAAGGAAAGGCTGGGGAAGATATCAAAAGCCGGGCAGGCTGATATCCGCAGGCTTCTCATCATGGGCGCCATGACCCAGGTGAACTGGGCCAGCCGTAAGGCCCCTGCACCGGGAAGCTGGCTGGCACGGATGCTGGCCCGCAAGCCCCGTATGCTGGTAGCCATTGCGCTGGCCAACAGGATGGCACGAGCCATCTGGGCCATGGCAACAAAACAGGAGGATTATCGGGATCCGGCCCTGTCCGTGGCAGCCTGAGCGATGGCTCGGCTCCCGCGGATGGAACCGGTAGGGGTGTGAGAGGGCGATGACCTGAATGGGCGCATGATCGTCTGATCCGGATCGGAAAAACCAGTGGATTTCTCTGTGCTTTAAAGCACGCCTGTGAGATTTGGATCTGATCCGCTGATCACCATACTGGCCAGTGGCTTCTGAAAGGCCACATCAACAGGCCTTACAGAAGACCGCACACGATCACACGTCAATATGGGTCAGAAAACTCTTGCATAACGGACGGCAACCACAGAAGAAATCCGCGTCGATCCCTCCACCTGCGGAGCACGCGGGATGTGCGTCGTCTGGTGCTTTGGTCATGCGGGCATGCTTGCGTAACGCTGTAAACGCGCCAGTGGCGTGCAGCAAAGCATATGACAATTTAGGGAAAAAGGTGGTGCCCGCTGACGGATTCGAACCATCGGCCCCATCATTACGAATGATGTGCTCTACCAACTGAGCTAAGCGGGCACAGCAGTGTGTGCGGTAGGCTGACTATCATGATCATTCAGAGCATGCAACATCCATTACGGCAGTAAAGGGGGCTTTTCTCCCCCATATTCCGGTGTGGGCCGGTTTTTTATTCTTTGCTTTGGGGGGGGCGGAGCACAAAAGCGCTGGGCGCAGGTCTGTATGGCAGGGGTGCCATACTGTTTTTTCAGTTACAGGGGGGGCGGTTGGTATTAAGAATAAAAGTGATGAACGCAACGCAAGTCATGGCCCTGCTGCGGGAGGCCCTGTTTCCGGGGCAGGATGTGCCAGTTGATGAGGAACGGCACGCCCGGCTTTTGCGCGGGGTGGTGGAATGCCCGTGCTGCGGGCATTACCAGATTCTGCCAGAGCTTGCCCCGGGCACACAGGCGCGCTGCTGCCGGTGCAACCAGTTGCTGGACCGGCGCAACCGCACATCCCCCATAGCCACACCGCTGGCCTTTTGCATTAGTTCGGCAGCTCTTTACCTTGCCATGCTGGCCTCAACACTCATGATGCTGGACCTGTATGGCCGCCAGCGCACGGTCAATATTCTGACCGGCCCGATTGAACTGCTGCATGAAGGCTGGGGCGAGGTGGGCGTGCTGGTGGCCATTGCCACCATTGTTGTGCCCGGTCTGGTCATTGGCATGATGCTGTCCATTCTGGTGGGGGCGTTGCAGCCCAAGCTGCCCTTCTGGGTGCCGCATCTGCTCAAATGGTACGAACGCCTGCGCCCGTGGTCCATGGTGGAAGTGTATATTCTGGGCGTGTTCGTGGCCTACACCAAACTGTCCGATCTGGCGTATGTGCAGATCGGGGCGGCGGTGTTTCTGGTCTCGGGGCTGATGCTCACCATGTCCGCCACCGATGCCACGCTGGATACGGAGTTGATCTGGGAGCGCAGGCAGACCGACCGCAGCCTGCGCCGCATGGACAACAAACGCATCCGCCTGACGTGTGAGAGCGTGGAGCGCACCACGCCCCTGCCGCCGCCATCGCATATGGCATCGTGCCTGTCCTGCGGGGCGGTGCTGGCGTTTGAGGAGGCCATGCCCACGACCGAGGCCCTGGGCTTTTGCCCGCGTTGTGGCCATGTGCTGCACCGCCGCAAGCCCAATGGCCGCATGCGCGCACTGGCCCTGCTTATTTCCGCCGTGGTGTTCTACCTGCCTGCCAATATCTACCCGGTCATGACCGTTATCCGGCTGGGTGGGGGCACGGGGCACACCATTATAGAAGGGGCGGTGGAACTGTGGGAGGACGGGATGATCCCGCTCTCGCTGCTGGTGCTGTTTGCCAGTGTGACCGTGCCCGTGCTCAAGATTTTTGGTCTGCTGTTCATGCTCTTTACCACATGGCGGCGCTCGGGCCGCTGGCTGGTGGTGCGGACCAGACTGTACCGTGTGATCGACGTGATCGGCCGGTGGTCCATGATCGATGTGTTCATGGTCTCCATTCTGGTGGCCATGGTCCGTTTTAACAGCATGGCCAGCATTACGGCCAACGGGGGCATGGTCTGCTTTGCCGCCGTTGTGGTGCTGACCATTTTTGCGGTGCATGCATTTGACCCCCGCGTTATGTGGGATGTTGTGGGCGATAATGACGCACAAGAGGATTGCGGCCTTGCCGGTCGGGGAGCATCCGCCCCCGCGCCGCAGACAACTGCCGCGTATTTGAACAATATGGAGCCGGACAGGGCGTGAACGACAGGCACAATTCTCCAAAACATGGTGAAAGTGACAATCAGGATGCGCTGGTGCGCAGGATCCGGTTTTCCATCATCTGGGTCATTCCCATTGTTTCGGTGCTGATTGCGGGCTTTCTGGTCTGGCGCAGCTTTATGGATAACGGGCCGGAAATTACCGTTATTTTTGACACAGCCGACGGCCTGACCAGTGGGCAGACACAGGTCAAAAACAAGTCCGTGGTGCTGGGAACGGTGCAGAACATCTCCCTCACCACCGACCTGCGCCATGTTCGTGTGCTGATCCGCATGAACAAGGGCACCAACGACATGCTGACCGACAAGGCCCGGTTCTGGGTTGTGCGCCCGCGCATTAACGGGGCCAGCATTACCGGGCTGGAAACGCTTATGTCGGGGGCCTACATAGCCTTTGACCCCGGACTGGACGAAAATGGCCACACATCTGGCCAGCATATGGACCAGTTTGAAGGGCTGGAGGCGCCACCGGGCATGCGCTCGGACCAGCCGGGCCAGACCTATACGTTGGTGGCCAATAATATTGGCTCCATCGGGCAGGGCGCTCCGGTCTTTTTCCGCGATGTGGATGTGGGGGAAGTGCTGGGCTACACCATGCCGCCGGGCGGGCGTGGGCCGGTGCTGATCCAGATTTTTGTCAAAGAACCCTACGATCATTACCTGAACGGGACCACACGCTTTTGGAACGTCTCTGGCGTTAAGGTGGGTTTTGGTGCAGGCGGGCTTAAGGTGCAGTTGCAGTCGTTGCAGGCACTGTTCTCTGGTGGGGTGGCCTTTGGCCTGCCCCCGTTGGAGGAGGGCAAGCCCCAGCGCGACCTGCCCATGGCCGCGGCCAACACGGTGTTCAAGCTCTATGAGAGCGAGGAAGATGCCCAGAATGCCGGGTACCATGAGCGCGTGCCACTGGCCACGTACCTGACATCCTCCGTCAAGGGGCTGGCTCCGGGGGCCGAGGTCAGCATGTTTGGCATTCAGGTGGGCAACGTGACCAGTGTGAAACTGGACATGACCTCCACCCCCGGCCACCCGCGCGTGCGCATTGGCATGGAAATCCAGCCCGAACGTGTGATGACCTCCAAGGAGCTGTCGCATGAGGAAGTGACGGACATGCTGCGCACACTGGTGGCCAATGGCCTGCGCGCCTCCACCGACAGCGCCAGCCTGCTGACGGGGGAGGGCCTGATCTCGCTCAACTTTGTCAAGAACGCGGGCAAAGCGACCACCAGCATGGAGGGGACAACACTTGTCATCCCCGGTCAGCCGGGGGGCATGGGCGGGATTATGGAATCCGTTTCCACCCTGACAGACCGTCTGGCGGCCATGCCGTTCGAGCAGATTGGCACCAACGCCAACAACCTGCTGGCCCATGCGGACGAAACGCTGACCAGTCCGGATGTCAAACAGTCCCTGGCCAGCCTGCGTGTGTCCATGCAGCATTTTCAGGCGCTTACGCAGGACCTGCAAAAAGGGCTGGCCCCGCTCAGTCAGCGCCTGCCCGCCATGGCCGAGCAACTGGACCAGATGCTCCACAACGCCAACCGCCTGCTGGCAAGCTACGGTGGCAACAGCGACTTCAAGCGCAGCCTTCAGGCCATGGTTATCCAGCTTGGGCAGACCGCGCGCTCACTGCGCTTTTTGTCCGACTTCCTGACCAACCACCCCTCCGCGCTGATATCGGGACGATAAGATCATGGCTCGCGTTAAACCTTATGGACTGGCTGGGGCTGGTCTTTCCCGCCGTAATGTTCTGGCTGGTGGGGCCTCTTTGGGGCTTATGGCGCTTACCCTTACGGGCTGCGCCAGCAGTGGGGCCGCACTTTACACGCTGGCGGTAGTGCCCGGGCAGCCCCTTGCAGGTGGCCCGCGTTATGTGGAGGTGCGCCGGCCCACCATTGCCTCCGGTCTGGACCGGGACCGCATTGTCACGGCTGATAGTGGTTACAGGCTGAGTGTTTCCACCTCCGATGCATGGAGCGATTCCCTTGCAAGCCAGATCGGCCACGCACTGGCGGGTGATCTGGCCCAGCGCCTGCCCGGCACCGGCGTGTTTGTGGAAAACGATGCTGCCGCCGCAGACCCGCAGGTGTATGTGGACCTCTCGGTCAGCCGCTTTTCCACCGGGCCATCGGGCAATGTGGAACTGGACGCCATGCTCTCCGTCCAGCCTGCGGCAGCGGGTGCGCCCTATGGGCAGGGTACGCTCCAGCGTATCAGCCTGAGTGGTGCCCCCGGTGGCAGCACCATGACCATGGTACAGGGGCTCAGCCAGCTTCTGGGGCAACTGGCGGATGTGGCCGCCGGGCAGATTCGGCTGCTCCCGCCCGATGCACCCAACGCCACGGCCGCTGCCGCAGCGCAGGATGCCGCCCAGTCCGCTACGCAGGCGCACTCCAAATAAAGGGTGCGCCCATGCGCGCAGGATGGGGTCGGACAGGACCACACTCTGCGGGCATGGGGGATGGCCAGCCTGGCCTATGGCGGTTATGGGACGGTATTTGAAGAAAAACATAGAAAATTTTAGCATTTAAATCGACAATACCACGCAGCATATGCATAAATCGGACTCTATTGGGCTTATGATTAAGTCAATAAAGGATTGCAAAATGCAGCAATGGTATCAAAACCTGACAAAAGCGCAAAAAATACTGCTCTATACAGCCTCGGTTGTTCTGTGCTTTGCTGGAGGTATTGGGTTTGTGCCTTTGGTTTTTCTTCTGTATTTGAATTTTGGTGCGCCAAAGTACAAAAAATAAAGCCTGCACGGCTCCCCGCAGGTCTGTTTTCATGGTGCATGGGAGGGGCGTTGCCTGCGCCATACCCGCTGCACATGCAAAGTGCCTCTACCCGGCCAGTCCGGCGGTTTACGGTCCGTCAAATCTGGTGCGGGCAGCATAGATCCGAATAAAAGCCAGCCTTCGCACCAGTCGTGCGTGGGCTCTTTTTTTGGTGATGGCTTTTTTTTGTTATTGCACTACGCTCGCCTCGTTTCTCATCACATGCGAGAGGTCCTCATGGCGGATATTACAGGAAAAGTGGCGCTGGTTACGGGTGGCGGTCAGGGTATTGGCCGTGGCATTGCCCTGCGGCTGGCCAAGGATGGCGCAGACATTGCTCTGGTGGACATCCGCGAGGATCGTCTGGAAGGTGTGGTTAAGGAGATTGAGGCACTGGGCCGTAAGGCAACCAGCTTTGTTGCCGATATTGGCGACCGTGCGCAGGTGGCGGCCGCTATTGACCATGCGGAAAGCACGCTGGGCAGTTTTGACATTATGGTCAACAACGCCGGTATTGCCCAGATCAAGCCGCTGGCCGATGTCACACCAGAGGAAATCCAGCGTATTTACCGCATTAACGTGGAAGGCACGCTGTGGGGCATTCAGCTTGCCGCCGCCAAGTTTATTGCGCGCAAGAGTAAAGGCAAGATCATTAACGCCTGCTCCATTGCCGGGCACGAGGGCTACGCCCTGCTGGGGGTTTATTCCTCCACCAAGTTTGCGGTGCGTGGGCTTACGCAGGCTGCCGCCAAGGAATATGCCTGCCACGGCATTAACGTAAACGCCTACTGCCCCGGCGTTGTGGGCACGGATATGTGGGTGGAAATTGACAAGGAATTCGCCAGCCTGACCGGTGCCCCCGTGGGCGAGACCTACAAAAAGTTCGTGGACGGCATTGCCCTTGGCCGTGCGGAAACACCCGATGATGTAGCGGGTCTTGTCTCGTGGTTTGCTGGCCCCGATTCCGATTACGTGACCGGCCAGTCGATCCTGATTGATGGGGGTATGGTGTACCGCTAACGCGCGGGCCCAGAACACCCGGTCACAAAAACCCCCGCCAGAGCAGGTCTCTGGCGGGGGTTTTTTTATCATGTGGCCGCAGGCAAGGCCCAAGGCCGCCAGGGTAGGTCGCGTGGCTCAGGCGGAGCCGGGGCCGTATTCCGCATCATGGTCCACCAGCGCAATGGGGTATTCGCCGGTAAAGCAGGCATCGCAGTAAGTGGAGCGGCTGGCCTTGCGGCTTTCATGCCCCATGGCGCGGTACAGGCCGTCGAGCGAGATAAAGGCCAGACTATCCACGCCAATCAGTTCGGCCATTTTTTGCAGGTCGTTCTGCGCAGCCAGCAGCTTGCTGCGTTCAGGCGTATCAATCCCGTAAAAGCAGGAGTGCTTGGTCGGGGGGGAGGAGATGCGCATATGCACCTCACTTGCCCCGGCCGCGCGCACCATGTCCACGATCTTGCGCGAGGTGGTGCCACGCACAATGGAGTCGTCCACCAGAATAACCCGCTTGCCGTCCAGAATGGGGCGGTTGGGCGAGTGCTTCATTTTAACCCCCAGATGACGGATCTGGTCTGTGGGCTCAATAAAGGTGCGGCCCACATAGTGGTTGCGGATAATGCCCAGCTCGAACGGAATGCCGCTGGCCTCTGCATAGCCAATGGCCGAAGGCACGCCAGAGTCGGGCACAGGCACGACCACATCGGCCTCTACCCCGCTCTCATGGGCCAGTTTACGCCCGATTTCCTTGCGCACGTTGTAAACCGGCAGACCTTCGAGCACGGAATCGGGACGGGCGAAGTAGATGTATTCAAATACGCAGAAATGCGGCTGCGTATCTCCAAACGGGCGCAGGGAGCGCACACCGTCGTCGTTGATCACAACCAGTTCGCCCGGTTCCACATCGCGCACGAATTCCGCGCCAATAATGTCCAGCCCACAGGTTTCAGACGCCAGAACCCAGGCACCGTCCTTGCCGCCTTCGCTTGGCAGCTTGCCAAGCACAAGCGGGCGCACGCCCATGGGGTCCCGCACACCGATCAGCGCATCCTGCGAGAGAACGACAAGCGAATACGCTCCCGTAACCCGCTTGAGCGCATCAATCAGCCGGTCTTCCACCGTGGCGTAGAGCGATATGGCGATCAGGTGCACGAACACTTCCGTATCCGTGGTGGACTGGAACAGGCAGCCACGGCGGATCAACTCGCGGCGCAGGGTGTCCGCGTTGGTCAGGTTGCCGTTATGGGCCACGGCCAGACCGCCAAAGGCGAATTCGGCAAACAAAGGCTGCACGTTGCGCAGCAGGGTGGCCCCTGTGGTGGCGTAGCGGTTGTGGCCAATGGCGCGGGTGCCAGTCAGTGTGGCCATAACGCGCGAGTCACTGAACACGTCGCCCACAAGGCCCAGCCCACGGTGGGAGTTAAAGCGGTCATGGGCAGGGTCGAAGGAGACAATGCCAGCCGCTTCCTGCCCGCGGTGCTGGAGGGCATGCAGCCCAAGGGTTGTGAGTGTTGCTGCGTCCTTGGCGTTCCATATGCCAAAGACGGCACATTCCTCTTGCAGGTGGTCCTCGTCCGCACGGACAGGATCGGGGAGGGAAACGGACGGCGTGGAATGGGGGTGCATAAGCGCGCAGGGCCTCCGCAAATGGCTGGTACTGGCCGTATGGGGATTACAAGGTGGCGTCATGACCTGTTGGACGCTTTGGCGCAACCCCTTTTGCGTCAAATTCAGCCAGATAAGGGTGGATATAGGTTGTTGCGGCGCGAATATAAGGGGTCAGTCGCCCATGTGCCTCTATGGCTGCCATGTCCTCGGGCTCCAAAAGCCATTGCCCGGCCATAAACAGCAGCACCACCACGCACGCCCCGCGCACCAGCCCGAACAGCCCGCCCAGCGTGCGGTCCAGCCCGTCCAGCGGTGTTGCGCGCACCAGACGCACCACCAATGCCGCCAGCAGATACCCCGCGACCAGAAAAAACAGCAGCACCAGCGCAAAGCTGGCCAGTTGCAACCCCGTGGGGGAGTGGATGAACCGCGCAAGCCAGAGCACGGGCACGGAATGGAAGCGAAAAGCCAGCACAAACGCCACGGCCCAGCTGAGTAGGCCCAGCGCAAGCTGCGTAAATCCCCGCCACAGCCCATGCAGGGTGGAAAGGGCCACAATTGTCAGGGATATTGCATCAATGGCTGCCATGGGAGCAGGTTTACAGGCCCCCACGGGGCGGAGGAAAGAGGGAAAAAAGCATAAAGGCCATGTAGCCTAGGGCAGCTTGCTGGTGGTAACGCGCCATGGCCTGCTGGGGCTACCGTTTTTCTTTTTGCGGTGGGGGGGCTGGTTGAGCTTGTGCAGCAGGTCGGACACTTCTACCCGGCGCAGCAGTTCGGTCCAGACATCGGCCTCGTCCACGCCGTCCTGCACCCACATATGGCTCAGGGTTTGCAAGAACAGGGCACTCTCGCGCACAAGGTCCGCACGCCGCGCATCAATAAAAGCGGCTGTGCAGCCGGTCGCGTGCTGGCCCACCTGCATATACAGGTCTTTGCGTTCCTGAGTAAGCGGGGGGACCTGATGCGGGCGGGAATAGACCATTGTGGGATGATGCACAGCACCATCCCCGCTGGTCAATGCCCGGCTAATCAGATGGTAAAATATTTGGCGTGTTTGTTCATGATTATCAGTGCCGAGGTGGACTGCTCGGGGTGGAGCTGGTCCCCATCGGTCAGGGATACGCCAATACGCCCGGCATCGAGCAGGGTGAGAATACTGCTCTGTTCCTCCAGCCGGGGGCAGGCGGGGTAACCGAACGAATAGCGCGACCCACGGTAGCCCTGCTGGAGCAGGTCTTCCATGTTACGCGGGTCTTCGGCGGCAAAGCCCAGCTCGGCCCGGATGCGCTTGTGGGTGTATTCGGCCATGGCCTCGGCCATCTCAACCGAAAGCCCGTGCAGGTAGAGGTAATCCTGATACCGGTTTTCCTCAAACCAGTCGCGGGCAATGTCGGAGGCTTTCTGCCCTACGGTCACAACCTGTAGGCCTACCACGTCGCGCTCGGGGTCGTTTATGTCGCGCACAAAGTCGGCAATGCAGTCGCCATCCGCGCGGGGCTGGCGGGGCAGGGCAAAGCGGGCGGCCTCGGTTGTGCCGTCCTGTTCAAACAGAACAAGGTCGTTGCCATCGCCCGCGGCTTTCCAGTAGCCGTAGCAGGCTTGTGGCTTGAGGATATGCTCATCCGCGGCCAGTTTAAGCATGCGTTGCAGAATGGGCCGCAGCTCCTGCCGTGCCCAGACCAGAAACTCGTCCAAGGAGCGGCCCTGCTTACGGAAGCCCCACTGGAACTGGTACAAAGCGCGTTCGTTCAGGAACGGCAGAACAGCCTCTGGCGTGGCCTCCAGCACCTTGGCACCCCAGAACGGGGGCACAAGGCGGGGTTCATCCGCGTTCATGCGCGCGCGGCGGGTGGCGACCTCGGCCTTGTCCACAGGGCCGTAGCCGCGTGTTTCCGCTGCCTCTGGCGTGCGGGCGTTCTTGCGGGTGGCCTTGCCCTCGCGCCGCTTCTGAATGGCTGCCAGATACCCGTCAAATCCGTTCTGGGCGATCTGGTCCATCAGGGTCAGACCATCAAACGCATCGCGCGCATAGGCCACGCGGCCGGTGGGGTTGTAGGCGGCTACGCAGTCTTCTTCCACGTAGTTGCGGGTCAGGGCGGCACCACCGAGCAGGACCGGGGTATCCAGCCCCGCACGGGCGATCTCTTCCAGATTTTCGCGCATGATCACGGTGGACTTGACCAGAAGGCCGGACATGCCAATGGCGTCCGCTTTTTCCTTACGGGCAGCGTCGATCATGTCTGCTACCGGCACCTTGATGCCAAGGTTGACCACGCGGTAACCGTTGTTGGTCAGAATGATGTCCACAAGGTTTTTGCCAATGTCGTGCACATCGCCCTTGACCGTGGCCAGTACGATTGTGCCGCGCTGCTGGCCCTCGGCCCGTTCCATGTGGGGTTCCAGCCACGCCACGGCGGTCTTCATGGTCTCGGCGGATTGCAGCACAAAGGGGAGCTGCATTTTGCCCGCGCCAAACAGTTCGCCCACCACCTTCATGCCGTCGAGCAGCACGGTGTTGATGATGTCCAGCGGGGCCATGGTCTGCATGGCTTCGGCAAGGTCGGCCTCCAGCCCCTTGCGGTCACCATCGACAATGCGGTCCTTCAGGCGTTCTTCCGCTGTTTCGGCCTGCTTACGCTTGACCGCCTCAGACGCCTTGCGGTCTGCGAACAGGGCCAGCAGGGCTTGCAGGGGATCGTAGTCCTCGGTCCGGCGGTCAAAGATCAGGTCTTCGGCAACCTTGACCTCTTCTGGGGCGATCAGGTGCAGCGGGCGAATTTTGGAGACATGCACAATGGCCGCCGTCATGCCCGCCTTGACCGCGAGGTCGAGGTACACCGAGTTCAGCACCGCGCGGGCGGCGGGGTTCAGCCCGAAGGAGATGTTGGACAGGCCCAGCACGATCTGGATATCGGGGAAGGCGTCGCGGATCATGCGAATACCTTCCAGCGTCCACTGGCCGAGCTTGCGGTCGTCCTCCGCCCCGGTGGCGATGGTGAAGGTCAGCGGGTCGATCATCAGGTCCGACTGGGGCAGACCGTATTTGTTGCATGCAAAATCCACCAGACGGGCGGCAATGCGCAGCTTGTCCTCGGGTTTGCGGGCCATGCCCACTTCATCAATGGTCAGGGCCACAACGGCCGCGCCAAACTTGCGCGCAAGGGTCAGCCGGTCGGCGGCGGGGCCTTCGCCATCTTCAAAGTTGATGGAGTTGATGATCGGCTTGCCGCCATGCAGCTTGAGTGCGGCCTCGATCACCGGTGTTTCGGTCGAGTCGATGACCAGCGGCGCGTTAACGGAGGAGGTGAAGCGCGTAATGACCTCGTCCATTTCCTCCCGCTCGTTGCGGCCGACAAAGGCAGTGCAGATGTCCAGCGCGTTCGAGCCTTCGCGCAGTTGCTCGCGCCCTATGGCCACGCAGCCGTCCCAGTCGTGTGCTTCTTGCAGTTCGCGCCATTTTTTGGAGCCGTTGGCGTTGCAGCGTTCGCCAATGGAAAAATACGCGTTTTCCTGCCGTAGCGGCACCTGCGAATACAGGCTGGCAACGGAGGGCACCCATACGGCGGTGCGCGCAACGGGTGCAGGGCGGTGGCGGCCCGTGGCCTGCGCCCGGCGGCGCAACATGGCGTCCAGTGCGGCAATATGGGGGGTGGAGGTGCCACAGCACCCGCCGGTCATGTTAATGCCGTCTTCTTGCACAAAGCGCTCGACCCATGTGGCCATGTCCTCGGGGCTGAGTGGGTAGTGGGTCGCACCGTCCACCAGTTCGGGCAGGCCCGCATTGGGCAGGACGGAAATCATGCGGGGCCAGTTTTCGGCTAGCCAGCGCACATGCTCGGCCATTTCCTGCGGGCCGGTAGCGCAGTTCAGGCCGATCAGGTCCACGTCCAGCGCGTTAATGACCGTGGCTGCGGCGGCAATGTCTGGCCCAACCAGCAAGGTGCCGGTGGTTTCCACCGTGACCTGCACAAAAATGGGAAGCTGTATGCCAGCCTCGGCCCGGGCGATTTTAACACCGTTGACCGCGGCCTTGATCTGGAGCGTGTCCTGACAGGTTTCGATCAGCACCGCGTCCACGCCGCCTTCAATCAGGCCACGGGTCTGTTCGGCAAGGGCTGCCTCCAGACTGTCATAATCAATATTGCCAAGGGAGGGCAGCTTGGTGCCCGGCCCCATGGACCCCAGCACGTAGCGGTGGCGGCCATCGGCAAAGCTGTCTGCGGCCTCACGCGCCAGAATGGCGGAGGCACGATTGATCTCACGCGTGCGCTCAGTCAGCCCGAACTCGCCCAACGTAATGGGGGAGGCGCCAAAGGTGTTGGTCTCCACCATGTCGGCCCCGGCCTCAAAATACCCGCGATGGATCTCGCGGATCAGTTCAGGGCGTGACAGGGTCAGGACTTCGGTGCAGTTTTCCTGTCCCCAGTAGTCACGCTGGACATCAAGGTCGAGCATCTGGATACGCGAACCCATCCCTCCATCACAGAGCAGAACCTGATCACGCAGGGCATCAAGAAGCGGCAGACGAGAAGACATGACAGCACAAGACCGAAACAGTGGGGGGGACAAGCCTCAGCCGCAGGATCGGGCCAAGGCCACATCCTTATTCCAGACAGAGGCAACCCTGTCCACCGCCATACATGCCCCGCCGCAAATGCGTGGGGGGCGGATACCTCTTTTTGTGCTGGAGGACGCACCCCAAGGCGCAGCATGGCGGCAAAGAGGAGGAGTTGTGTTTGCCAGCGCGCCGCCCACGCCTGCGCAAACGCACGGGTGGGCCTGTGTGCTGGAATGGAGCGGAGCCACGCCGGAGGGGGGTATGCACGACAGGCATTGCCTGTGCTGTGTGGGGCGGGGTGGGCTGGACCAGTTTTTGCTCACGCAGGCGCAGAGCCGGGTGCGTGGGGTGGGCGATCCGCTGGAGGTTATGGTGGTGGTGTGCGCGCCCGAACTGGTGGGGGCTTATAAAACCCAGCTTAAAACTTCTATTTTTCTGTCTGCTTTTTACGCGCTGCAACCTTAAAAAAACAGCCTGATGGCGTGGGCCAGCAGGCTGTTTACAAACCGTCGGTAAAAGGGACTGTGGCTTACAGGTAGCTAGCCAGCGTCATGTCCTTCATGTCCGCGATCAGCATGAAAGAGGCTTTCAGGCTTGTCTGCACGTTGGTGGTCTGGATGGCCACCTGAGCAATATCGGTCGTGCGGGCATCGTCGAGCTGGGTCGTCAGGGCTGTGGTCGTGTTGGTCAGCAGGGTGGAGCGCGAGGTCAGCGCGTTCTGCTGCGCACCCACGGTTGTTTCCATGTTGATGATCTGGTTGGTTGTATTGACCAGCGATGTATGGAGCTGGGTCACAAGGTCGGAATACCCAGTGCTGGTGGAAGACATGCCGCTCATGCCCGAAATCAGCATCATGTCCCGCAGCAGGTCCTTGATGGGGGAGCCTGTAGAGGTGCTGCTCGCATCCGTTGCGCTACCCTGAGTGGCAACAACACCGTAGGTGCTGGTCGTGCTGTCCCCCGTAACCGTGCTGGTCTGCTGGCTCTTGGCCAGACTGAGGGAAGCGGTCGCGCTGGTCGGGTCGGAAATGGTGCTTGAGAAAATGGAGCTGTCGCCGTTCATCAGCGTTGTGGCCTGCTGTAGCACGTCATCCACGCTAGACCCCGACGCAAGGGCGCTAATGGTGTTTGCAATCTGGGTGCTGATGCTGCTTGTGGCCACGCTGGTCGGGTCATTGACCGGTGCTTCGGTCGAGGTCTGCCCCGCAAACGCATAGCCCGTACCTGTGGAGGTGTTCAGGATCGTGGCGAGCTGGCTTAGGGTGCTGGACGCCTCGGTGGAGACCGTGCTGACCGTGGAGGATTCGGTTGAACCCCCAATGCTCAGCAGATCCGTGGCCATACTCTGTGCCAGCGAGACAATCTGCGTAAGGGCGGTGGAGGTAACGGTCAGGCTGTTCTGGGCGTTGGTAATGTTGCTCTGCCAGGCCGCGACCTGCGTAATTTTGGGTGTCAGTTCAAACACGCTGGAGCGTGAGGTGCCAAGGCCCGCATAGGTCTCCGAGATAATACCTTTGTTGGAGGTCTGCCACGCCAGATTGGTCTGGGCGTTGGTCAGGTTTTCCACACCGGCGGAAAGAACGAGGCTTGCGGCGCTGGCGCCATACTGCCCGATAGAAGTACTCATATCAAAATAACTCCTTCTTTCAGGGCTTAGTTGATGGCGTCAAGCAGAGCGCTGAACATGGTCTGAACGGACGAAATAATCTTGGCGTTAGCCGTGTAGGCGTTTTGCAGCGCCACGATCTTGGCCATTTCGTTATTCACGTTCACGCCCGAAACATTGGTGACCTTGCCGCTAATGGTGGTCTGTACCGCTGTGGCGTAAGTCAGGTTGGTGGTGGCCGTGCTAATGGTGGCCCCCTGATTGGAGGTCAGGGAAGAGGCCAGTGCGACCAGTCCCTGCGCGCCGCTATACCCGGTGGTCTGCGTGCCGTCTGGCCCCAGACTGGAGGTCGGGGAATCCAGACTGACAACGGTTCCGTCTGAGAGGGTGGTGGTGCCGCTCACATTGGCGCTGGAGGTGCCAAAGGTGTCGCTTAGCACGTTGGTGATGGTGGTGATACTCCCGCTGGGCGCCAGATCGGAAGGTGTATCGGAATAGGTGGAGTTAACGGTAATGCCGTTCGCCAGATTTGTGAGCGAACTGTTCGATCCCGTGGTGGAAACAGCGACAGAGGTGTCGCCCGAGCCATCCGTGAACAGGGACATGCCAGCCGCTGTAAAGCGGTTGATCACGGTGGCGGAGAACGAATTAAGCTGCGCCTGCATGGTGGGGTAGGTCGTGTCACGCAGGGTGATGTTGGCACCCAGCGTGCCGCTGGTCAGGTGGGACGTAATGTCCGTGGTGGAGGTGCTGGTCTTGCCGTCCGCCACCGTAATGCCCGCAATGGCGGAGTCGGTGTCCCCCGCCTTGTAATACATGGAGTCGGTAATGGTGGTGCTGGCCGTGCCGCCATCTGTGGCCGAGAGCGGCCATGTATTGCTGGGCAGGGTCTGTGTGTTGTCGCTCAGGCCGATCTGGTCCGGGCGGGTCGGCAGCTTGGTGCCGTCCTCGGTGGTGACAACCATGTCGCCCTTGGAGGTCTCGGTAAACGTGACGCCCACCTGGGTGGACAGGTCGTTCATGACCTGAAGGCGGCTGTTCTCAAGGCTGGATGTATCCGAGCCGACAGCCTGCAACCCCATGATCTGCTTGGACAGTTGGCCGATCTGTGTGAGGTCCTGATTGATGGTGGAGACCGTGGCAACAATGCCATCCTCCGCCGTCTGGCGCTGCTGCGTGTAGGTGGAGGCCAGCGTGTGGATTGTGTCGGTCAGGGATGTGGCGGCGGTAATGACCGCCGTCTGCGCCGAGCTTTCCTGCGGGGTGGAGGTCAGGGAGGTCAGCGCGGTCTGCACATTACCCAGTTCGTCGGACAGGGTCTCGGTGGAGCCGGAAACCGCAGAGGTGGACCCCTGAACGGACTCAACGGCTGCGAGCGAGTTGGAGGAGGCCGTCAGTGCCGAGACCTTGGCGTTCTGGGTATGGAGCGAGGATTGCAGGTAAGGGCTGACATTGACCACGGTCTGGCCAATACGCACGCCCGTGCCCTGATTGCCCGCAACAGCCGAGGTCACGCTGGCCGATTCGGAGGCATAACCCGCAGTGCTGGAGTTGGCGACGTTCTGGGAGATGACGGAGTACTGGTATTCGATCCCGTTCAGCCCGCTCGAGGCTATTGATAGAGCTGATCCTAGATCCATTGTATCCCTCGTCCGTCCCGACGTATTTTGAAAATCTGATAACGAATAGCAGCCATTGGGCGGCAGTTAAAGAAGTCTTACGGTCCAATGGTTTTCAGAAGGTTAACGCAATCCGCAAAATATGCGCCGGTATGGTCTGGCCTGTGGGCCTTTTGGCCGCCTGCGTGGGCGGTGTATGCGTATGGGGCTGTTAGTTGCTGGAATCCTGCGTGATCTTGTCGATCGCGTTGCTCCGGCGGGTGGATTCGGTCTGCACAAGCTGGAAGTTCAGGTCATAATCACGCTGGATTTCCACCATGCGGGTGGTTTCCGTAATGGCGTTGACGTTGCTGCTCTCCAGCATGCCCTGCCGGATTTCCTTGTGGGCCAGAACCCGTGTGCGGGTTGTGGGCTTGAGCAGGTAATTGCCCTCGGGCTGGAGGGTGTTCAGGTTGTCCACCGTCATCAGGTCTATGGTGCCAACGGCCCCGTCCTGCGTGGAAATGGTGCCATCGGAGGAGACGGACAGAACGTCGTCCTCACGCGGGATAACAATGGGGCGCTGGAAACGGTTAAGGATCGGGTTGCCGTTAATGTCTACAATGGTGCCGTCGGAGCGGCGCTGGAACTGGCCGTTGCGCGTCAGCCGCACGCCCTGCGTGGTCTGTACGGCAAAAAACCCTTCCCCATTAATGGCAAAGTCGGTCGGGTTGCCGGTCTGGCGTAGCTGGCCCTGCCCGTGGTCCTGATAGGTGGCGCGGTCCTGCGTATAGGCTTCCGTGCGCGCGCCGGGGATGCCGTGAATGTCTTTTTGCTTGACGATATAGTCCGAAAACAGCTCGCGGGAGGATTTGAAGCCCGTTGTATTGGCGTTGGCCAGATTGTTGGACGTAACTTCAAGGTCATGCGTAAGCGCATTAATGCGGGACAAGGCGATGTAGGTCGTGTTGTCCATGACGTCTCACTCCGGCGGGATGATGGCAAAAGGGGCAGGCTTTACGTGGAGCGCCCCGAATCATACAGACCATTATAGTATGGTTTTGCGTACCATAAAGCTATTGGATTACCCATAATACAGCAACAGTGGATGTGTATCCTGTACAACAAAAAATGGCTTATGTAGAAGTGGTAAGGAATCAGCCAGACAAAACCTCTTGCAATGGCCATGCTGTCGTCTTACCTGTTGCTGGCAATACATGGTGTGGCAGCTACCCGCTGTGCGTATGGCCATGTAAGTTCCCGCCCATGCCCCCATCATCGTGCTGTTGCTGGGGTGATCGTGGTGCAAGGCACACCCGGAGGCTTGTCATCCTATGATGCGTTCCCTTGATATCGCCGCTACGGGCATGCAGGCCCAGACGACGAACGTCGAGACAATTTCCCACAACATCGCCAACATGACGACCACTGGCTACAAGCGGCGTCGGGCGGAGTTTCAGGATCTTATCTATCAGGACATGCGGCGCGCGGGGACCATGAGCTCGGACACGGGCGATCTTGTCCCTTCTGGCGCGCAGGTTGGTCTTGGTGTGCGTACGGCTGGTATTTACCGTATTAACGAGCAGGGCACGCTTGAGCAGACGGGCAATGCGCTGGATATGGCCATTGAAGGGCGCGGTTACTTCCGTGTCACTCTGCCATCGGGCGAATACGCCTACACGCGTGATGGCACGTTCTCCCTCTCCAACGACGGGACGATCGTGACCGCGGATGGTTACCCGCTCAGCCCCGATATTTCGCTGCCCAACAACGCCGAAAACATTACCGTCGATCAGAGCGGGCAGGTGCAGTACACCCTGTCCGGCCAGACCACGGCGCAGGTTGCCGGGCAGATTCAGCTCGTAACCTTCCAGAACGAAAACGGTCTGGCCGCCATGGGGCAGAACCTGTTCACCTCCACGACCTCCTCGGGCGATCCCATTACGGGCACGCCGCAGAGCACGGGGTTTGGGGATATCCGGCAGGGCTTTGTGGAAGAATCGGCCGTGAACGTCGTGACCGAAATTACCGACCTCATTACCGCGCAGCGTGCGTATGAAATGAACAGTAAGGTCATCACGTCTTCCGACGAAATGCTTCAGACGCTCACGAACCTGAAATAACATGTCCCTGCGGGCAGCCATACTGCCGCTGCTGGCTGCGGTTCTTGCGGTGTTGCCACCCGTGGTCTGCCTTGCCGCCACACTGCGCACGGCAACGACGGTGACCTCGGATTCGGTCAAGCTGTCGGACCTGTTCATGGATCTGGAGGCGGGGCAGGACCGTGTGCTGGGGCCAGCGCCCCTGCCGGGCAACAGTTTTGTGGTTGGCGGGCGGCAGCTCCTTGCCATTGCCGACCAGTACGGCGTGGACTGGATGGACCAGTCCGCCTCCGCTCAGGCCACCATTACACGGGCAGGGCGCGTGCTGGACCGCGATTTTTTTATCAATCTGGTCAAGCGGAGCCTGCCTGATCTGAACGAAGGCCCGGTTACAGTTGAACTGGGGGACTTCCACCCCATGACCGTGGCCGCGGACGACGCCAAGCCGGTTGTGATGTCTGATGTGGACTGGGACCAGAAGAGCGGGCGCTTTTCCGCCACCGTGTACCGCAGTCACCCGCTAGGGGATATTACGCAGGATTCGTTCCTGCTGACCGGTGTGGTCCATGCGGCGCAGCGTGTGCTGGTTTACACACATTCGCTCTCGGCCGGGACGGTTGTTTCGGCGGCAGATGTGCGGGTGGATGATGCCTATACCGGGCGGACCGGGTCAAAGGCCTATACGAGTGATACGGATGTGGAGGGCATGACCCTCCTGCACAGTGTTGTGGTGGATGAGCCTGTTCTGGAGCGGGACCTGCGGCGGACAATTGTCATGCACAAGGGGGACCCCATCATGCTTTCCTACATCTCGCCGGGTCTGCGCCTGTCGGCCACGGGCCGCGCGCTGGAGGATGGGGGCACGGGTCAGTATGTGCATGCGCTCAACCTTGCCAGTAAAATGATTCTGACCGGGCGGGTCATCAATGCGTCCGAGGTGGAGGTGGACACCACATCGGGTGCCATGCCGTCGGATGGTAATGCCTTGCGTCGCCTTAGCTCGTCCTCCCGCTCCGGTGGGCAGGTCGGCACATACCGGTAGTAGCCAATGACTTGGAGAGACTTATTGACCCAACACCGTCTGTCTGGCGCCTTTATGGTCGGATTGCTGGGCCTTGCCTCCTGCTCCGGGCTGGCGGATATGAGCGAAATGGGGCACCCCCCGCGCATGACCCGCACGTCCGACCCCACGCAAACCCCCGACTACCGGCCGGTTACCATGCCCATGCCGCCTTTGCAGGCGCCGCCAACGGAGGTGGGAAGCCTGTGGCGGCAGGGGAGCCGCGCCTTCTTCAAGGATCAGCGCGCATCTCAGGTGGGGGACCTGCTGACCATCAAGGTCGAGATCGCGGATAATGCGGATGTCACGAACGACACCTCCGCCTCGTCCAGCGGGTCGGAAGATTTTGGTATTCCCAGCCTGTTCGGCCTCAAGGGCAAGGCGCTGTCGCATCTGACTCAGTCTGATGCGCTGAACACGAGCAGTGCGAGCGCGAATGCAGGGACCGGCACCATCCGCCGGACGGAAGCGGTCACACTTACGCTTGCGGGCACCATTACGCAGGTTCTGCCCAACGGCAACTTTGTGGTTGTAGCCCGTCAGGAAGTGCGGATTAACGGGGAGTTGCGCCAGCTTATGGTCAGCGGTGTTGTGCGTCCGCAGGATATTCTGGAAGACAATACCGTGACCCATGACCGCATTGCGGAGGCCCGCATTTCCTACGGTGGGCGTGGTCAGTTGACCAAGCAGCAGACTCCACGGTACGGCCAGCAGATTCTGGACAATGTGCTGCCGTTCTAACGCGGGGGGAGCCATGTTTATGTTGCGCGGTGATGACGGTTTCAAAAAGGTGGGGCATTCCCTAACGCATAACTTGACATAAGGGTTCAATTCACCCCATTCAACAAGTTGTGCAATGCCTGTTTTCTGTGTGTTGCATGGCCATTAATGCCGGGGCGGGGCGTCGCGGCCAGAGGAACTGGCGGTAACTGGATCGCGCATGAATGGCGATGCTGGCATAGTCGGCAGGTAACACCACGGGAGATAAGCATGAATAACGGTGACAACGCATTCGGCACCCTGGCCGAGCCTAACCAGACCATACTTGTTCAGGGGCTGAATGTTGCCAGCCTGAAGTGTGAGACCGATACCCCCATCGCCATTGGTGGTACGGTGCGCAGCGCCCAGTTGCAGGCCCCGATTGTTGATATTCTGGAAAGTGGTGTGGTCTCGGGCGAACTGGTGGCCGATGAAGTGGTCATCCGTGGCACGGCGGAAAATGTGATTATCCGCGCCAAACGCTTTTTTGCGACCGGCACAGCCAAAATTCAGAACTGCACGCTGTTCCTTGAAGGCGTGAGCGGGTGCAGCATCCATCAGGGTGCGGAACTGACGGGTGACTTCAAAATCACCACGGCGGCTCTGGCGGCAACGCCCACGGCACCGGCACCGGCCGCCCCTGTAACGCCTGCTCCGGCTCCTGCAAGCTTTGCGCCGTCTGCACCTCCTGCGTCCGCCAAGGCGGTCAAGGTTGAGGTCAAGCCCACCCCGGCTCCGGCATCTTCTTCTTCCAAGTCCACCACGGCTGAGTCCTTCAAATCCGCCAGCGCGGATAACGGTTCGGTCTGGGGGGATGTGGATCAGGTCATCCGTTCCTCAGCGGATACGGAAGATGGCCATGCCT
This sequence comes from Acetobacter lambici, assembly GCF_011516885.1. GTDB lineage: Bacteria > Pseudomonadota > Alphaproteobacteria > Acetobacterales > Acetobacteraceae > Acetobacter > Acetobacter lambici. The sequence goes on from NZ_WOTD01000007.1 coordinate 20,833, forward strand.
CCCTTCTGGGCATGTCCGATACACAGCCATAAGTCCGTGTCTGGTCCCGGGCAGGGCGCGCCGGTAGGGTGTGTGGCTGGCTGCACACCCTTATATGGAGCCGGTTTTGCCAGTATGTCCGGTCGCCAGAGTGTTATTATGAAGATATGTCGTAGGTTGTGATGCTGATACCCCGTTTGTCGTTCGGGAAACTTGTGCATATTTCATCAAGCCTGATGACTCTTCTTCTGGCGATGAATATCCACACCATTGCCGGGCACATGAAGGACGATAGTGCTGATACGGGTGCGCAGCCTCTGGTTTCCGTCGCCAGTGCGGCAGCAGCCGAGAGTACGCCTTTGGTCAATGATTCGGCAAGCACGACAAAAAGCGACAAGGATGCGCTGGAGGGCTGGGTTTCCGTGCTGGACGCCAACGAGGCGGCGGAAATGTCCCCCGATGTGAGTGACACATCGGGTGGGAGCAAAAAGAAAGTTGCTGTTTCAGCCGATGATTGCGCCAAGGGTATTTCGTGCGCACAGGTCAAATCCGGCTCTGCCGGGCTTGGCCCGGACCCGGACCCCGAGGTCAGCAAGGCCGAGGCCGATCTGGTCAAGGACATTCTGGCCCGCCAGTCCACCATTGAGGGTGAACAGCAGCAACTGGACCAGCAGAAACACGTGCTGAACGCAGCCCGCGCCGTGCTGGACCAGAAAATGAACACGCTGGATGCTTCCATGGCAACACTGGAGCAGAAGCAGGCCGCCCACCGTGAGGTGATGGACGCCGAGACGGACCGACTGGTCAAAATCTATGAGGACATGCCCCCCAAGGAGGCGGCGGCGGTCTTTAACATCATGGATATTCACGTGCTTATTGCCGTGGCCAGCAAAATGAACACCCGTAAGGTTTCGGCCATTATGGGCAATATGTCGCCTGAGCGGGTGAACCTTATCTCGCAGTTTATGGCAGGGGTCAGGAGCTTCCGCGCCGCATCCGACGGGGGTGATGGCGGGGACCGGGTTGCCCAGAACATGGGTACGGCCACATGGTGGGCCAAGCCCAGCACGGCCGCCCCCGTGGCAGGGGCACGCGGGGGAGCGCAGTCCACACAGCAGCCATAGGGCTGTCTGGTTTTTTGCCGCAAGGCTGGCTCTTGTCTCGCATTTGCATGGAAAGTGGCTTAAAATAACACGTCATCTGGCAGCCATAGGCCCGCTTGCCGGGCTTGGCGGCATCTGGCACCCACGTCAGCCAGGTCGGGCGCAGGGTGCGCGTATGGGCTTGAAGGACGGGAACAAAAAGGCATGATGATCAGGCGCGGAATGATGATAGCCCTGCTTGTGGCGGTCGCGGGGTGTTCTCCCGACCATATTGCCAGCAAAATAACGGGGCGTGAGTGCAGCGCTGGTTACATTCAGGAAGGGGAGGACTGGTGTGCTCCCCCCGAGCGCCCACCTGCGCCGCAGCCGTACTGCACACAGAGCTGGAACGGTGTGGACTGCTGGGCCCGCCCGGATCTGATGCCTAACGTCGCGCGAGAGGTGGCCGAAGGCCCAACAGGGCTGACGCAGGACCAGAACGCGCAGCGGCTGAATATGTCGGTCAAAAAGGCGCCGCCAACAAACGCCTATTATCCATAAGCGGGGTTCGTTTGGCGCACCGGACCGGGGTTACAATACAAGCTGGAGTGGGTCTGGTGTTGCAAGGCTGTTCGTTTACTATGGCACAACGTGCCCATGATGTGTTTATGGCTATACAGCAGCCGGTTTGCCTTGACGGGCATAACAAGGCAATGGCAAGGCCATGGTCTGGTGGAGCCGCGGAGTGTTTGGATGCTGAAACGTCTGGAGAGTTGTGTGGTTTCCCATTTTTCCATCGTGACAGCGTAGCCGTTCCCGCATGAAGAATTTTCTCACAAGTCTCAAGGCTCTTGGTCGCGTCCAGCAGATCGCACTTGGTGTTGCTGGTGCGGCCCTTTTGGGCACGCTGGCCTATTTTTCCTTTTACGCCGGTGCTGGCGCGAGCGCTCTGCTCTATGGCGATCTGGACCTGACCGAGGCGGCCGAAATGGCCGATGACCTCGCCAAGGCGCATATCTCCTTCACCACCAGCCAGGACGGCACCCGCATTTTTGTGGCCAAGGACAAGGTTGCCAGCGCGCGCCTGCTGCTTGCCAAGGACGGCCTGCCCAGTGGTGGCGCGGTCGGGTACGAACTGTTTGACAAGAGCGGCACGCTCACCAGTACGCAGTTTGAACAGTCGATCAACGAAACCCGCGCAATGGAGGGGGAACTCGAACGTTCCATCCGCCTGCTGCATGGGGTGCGTAATGTGCGTGTGCATCTGGTTCTGCCGCACCGCGACCTGTTTTCCACCGAGACCAATCCCTCGCAGGCCAGTGTGGTGCTCGATATTGGCCGCGCTGGCAGCATGGCGCCCGACGGGATTCAGGCGATCCAGAACCTTGTTGCCGCCGCTGTGCCGGGCCTGCGCCCGCAGAATATTTCCATCGTGGATACGCGCGGCGATGTGCTGGTCAAACCGGGCGACCCGGACAGCCTTGCCGGGCAGGAATCGCAGATGGAAAAACAGCGCCACGCCGAGGAGCAGCGCCTTGCTCAGGCCGTGGAGGACATGCTGGTGCCCACACTGGGTATGGGCCATGTGCGCGCGCGTGCCGCTGTGACCATGAACACCGACGAGGTGCATGAAACCGAAGAAAGCTTCGACCCCAACCAGCAGGTCCTGCGGTCGCAGCAGACAAGTTCGGACAAGAGCGTCAACACCGAATCCAGCCCCAGCACCACGGTGGGCAACAACCTGCCCAACGCCAACGCCAATCAGGACAACAAGACCGGCTCGACCAACGACCGCGAGGAAGAGACCAATAATTACGAAATTGGCAAGCGCGTGCGGGTTGTTAACCAGTCGCGGCCCCGCGTTGCACGGGTGAGCATGGCGGTGCTGGTCGATGGCACCATGGTCAAGGACAAGAGTGGCAAGGAAGTCTGGACCCCGCTCGATGATTCCGAGCTGGAGCGGATTACCACCCTCGCCCAGACCGCCGTTGGTTTTGACAAGGCCCGTGGGGACGAGGTGCGTGTTGTTTCCATGCGCTTCATGCCCGATGGCGGGTTTGACTTTGCAGGCAGCCGCACGGACTACTTCAGCCGCGAAATGCTCATTTACATGGCGGAGTGGGTTATTCCCATCCTGCTGGTGCTGGGTGCGCTGTTTATTGGCCTGCGTCCCATGCTGCGCCGCACGGGTCTGGTCTCCCTTGTTTCCAAGGAACTGCACGGGCAGGAAAAACTGCTCGCAGGTGCGGAATCCGGCACCCTTGTCATGGGGCCCAATGGGCAGGTTCTGCCCGCTGGGGCTACTGTGGGTGAGGACGGCAACGTGGTTGATATTGATGGCGTTCAGGGCAAGCTGCGGCAGGAAGCGCTGGATAGGGTTGCCGATCGCTTTGAAAACAACCTGGATGAAACCGTGCTGATTATCCGGAGCTGGCTGTCCGCCCCGGAACCGAAGAAGGGACCCTAAGCCATGTCCGAGACCGCAGTAGGCCCCGAGGCACGGCAGGACGCCGCCGTTGTGCATGATGAGACCCGGCACCTAAGCGGCAAACAGCGCGTTGCCGTTCTGCTACTGGCCGTAGGGCGCGAGCGCGCGGCCAAGGTGCTCAAGCAGTTGCAGGAAGATGAGGTGCGCGACGTATCCGTGGCCATGGCGGGGCTGGGGCTGATCAGCGCCTCCGTGGTGGAGGAGGTGTGCGCGCAGTTCAGCAAGAACTTCGAATCGTCCGAAGGGCTTGTCGGCACGTACGAAACCACCGAGGAACTGCTGCGCAAGGCGCTGTCGGGCGAGCAGGTCGACAAGATCATGGAAGAAATCCGTGGTCCGGCCGGGCGCACCATGTGGGACAAGCTGGGCAATGTGCAGGAAATGGTTCTGGCCAACTACCTGCGCAACGAATACCCGCAGACCGCCGCCGTTATTCTCAGCCGCCTGCAACCCGCCCACGCAGCGCGTGTGCTGACCCTGCTGCCCGAGGACTATGCGACCGAGGTCATGATGCGCGTGCTGCACATGGAAACAGTGCAGCGCGAGGTGCTGGACAGTGTGGAGGCAACCTTGCGTTCGGAATTCATTTCCTCCCTTGGCCGTTCGTCCAAGCGCGACAGTTACGAACTGCTGGCCGAAGTGTTCAACAACTTCGATCGCAAGACCGAAACCCGCCTCATGGCGTCCATGGACAAGCGCAACCACGCCGATATGGAAAAGGTGAAAGCGCTTATGTTCACCTTCGAAGATATCAAGCGTCTGCCGCACGAAGCCCTTATGCGCATTGTGGCGCAGGTGGACCGCGAAAAACTGCCCCTCGCCCTCAAAGGTGCGTCCGAGACCGTGCGCAAGATGTTCTTGCAGTGCATGTCCAAACGTGCGGGCAGCATTCTGCTCGAGGAAATTTCGGCCCTTGGCCCTGTGCGCGTGAAAGACGCAGACGCCGCACAGGTCGATATTGTGACCATTATCAAAAATATGGCCAATGCGGGTGAGATTGATCTGACCGAAAACGGCGGTAACGACGAGATCATTCCATAATGGTGGAACGCGCACTCTTCCGGTCTGGTCCATGCCGCATGGCGGCGGATGGCGCCTCCTCCGGGGGGGTGTCGGATGCGCCTGTGCGCACCTACCCACGGGTGATGGATCTGGAGGATTTTGGCGCACCAGAGGAAGACCCCACGCCGCCCGAAGACCCGGCGGAGGAGGATGCCCCCCCCGAGCCCCCCCCCCCCGACCCCAATCTGCTCAGCATTACGCGTGACGAACTGGCCGCCATGCAGGCGCAGGCCCACGCGGAAGGGCATGCAGCGGGTGCTGCCGAAAAAGACGCCGAGCTACAGGCTTTTTACACCGGATGTCTGGCGGAGCTAACCAACGCCTTTAAGGCGGAAAACGCCCGGCGTGATCAGGCGCTGGCCAAGGCGTCTCAGGTTTTTGTGGCCACGGTGGTGGAGATCGTACGCAGCCTGACAGCGCTGGACGGCACGGTGTTGCAGGGCATGCAGCGCGACCTGCTGGCGGATGCCGCAAGTTTTGCCCGTGAATGCGAGGGTGATGTTACGGTCCAGTGCAGCCCGACCGACGCGCAGCGCCTACAGGCCGCCCTACAGAGCGAAGGCGGAGTGCAGGTCGAACCTGTGTCTGACATCGCACAGGGCATTATACGGATTTCCACAGCAGCCAACACCATTGTCATTGATCCAGTGCAGTGGCGCAAAAGTATGGCTGAGAAAATAGTTGCCAGTGTAACAGCCCTTGCGCGCCAGCGCATGCAGCAGAATACTGGGCAGGCATAAGCAGGCGGAGACGACCATGACAACAGACAACACCGATATCGGGCTTGAGGATTTTGCCACCAGTGCGGCACCGCCGGATGCTGCCGCCACGGCCGCTCCCGGTGCTGCCCCCGCCGCCGATGGCAAGGATGTGGACGACGCCCAGAAAGAGGCCGTTTACGATATTCCGGTCAAGATCACGGCGGTTATTGGCACGGCCACCATGCCGGTCAACCAGTTGCTGCGCCTTGGGCGCGGGGCTGTGGTCGAGCTGGACCGCAAGCTGGGTGAGGCCGTGGACATTTACGCCAATAACCGCCTGATCGCCCGTGGCGAAGTGGTGGTGGTGGATGACAACCATATTGGCGTGACCATGACGGAAATCCTGTCCTCCTCCACAACCAACGGTTAAGAGCCTTGCCCGGAACCGGTACAGCCACCGCCATTGCCGTCCAGCCTGTTGCCGGGCTGGGGGCGGGTGCGTTTGTTGTGCCGGTCATTACGTGCTTTGTGGCGTTTGCGGCAGTTATCGGGCTTATTTTTCTGTCCCGCTATGGGCTTAAGCTCATGGAGCCGTATTTATCCAAAGGGCGGCAGACGCCCAATCTGGCGGTTATGGAGAGTGTGGCCGTGGACCAGCGCAGGCGCGTGAGCGTCATCCGCTACGGCCAGAAAAAAGGACTGGTCCTGACCGGGGGCAGCTCCGACGTGTTTATGGGCTGGGTGGAAGAGGGGGATACCCCTGTGGCTTCCCCAGCCCCCGGCTCTCCCCCACCCGGTGCTGCCGCGCATTCCCCGGTCAGCGCACAGCCCATGCCCCGGACTGCCCCCCATGCCTGATGCCCAAGCGGAGCCCTGAGCCTTGAGACTTCCTGCCTTTACAAGACGTGGCGTGTGGTTTGCGAGTCTGGCGCTATGTGCTGTAGCCGTGGGTGTGCTGGCGGGTCTGCCGGTTGTGGCCCATGCCCAGTCCATTGCCCTTGACCTTGGCAAAGGGGGCGACCCGGGGACCACCAGCCGCATTATCCAGCTGACCGCTCTGCTGACCGTGCTGTCCCTCGCACCCAGTCTGCTGGTTATGGTCACGGCTTTTACCCGGATTATTGTTGTGCTTTCTCTCCTGCGCGGGGCCATTGGCTCGCAGGGGACGCCGCCAAACATGGTGCTGATCGGGCTTGCCCTGTTCCTGACCTTTTTTGTCATGCAGCCAACCTTCCAGCAGTCGTGGGATCAGGGAATTGCCCCCATGATGGATGGTCAGGTGGAGGAAATGGAGGGGCTCAAGGCCGCGGCGGAGCCATTTCGCACATTCATGCTCAAACATGTGCGTTCGGCCGATCTGGCCACGTTTGAGCGTCTGGCCAATGTAACCCCCGCCGCTACCCCGGCGGATACGCCGTGGCGGGTGCTCATGCCCGCTTTTATGGTGGGGGAACTCAGCCGTGGGTTCGAGATGGGGTTCCTGCTTTACCTGCCGTTTCTGGTCATCGACATTGTCACCTCCAGCGTGTTGATGAGCCTTGGGATGATGATGTTGCCACCGGCGACCATTTCCTTGCCGTTCAAGCTCATTTTCTTTGTGCTGGTCGATGGTTGGCAGATGGTGGCGGGGGGGCTTGTCCGCAGTTTTGGCGGCTGAGCGTGGCGGCTGAGCGTGGGGGCTGCGCACAGGGTTGCCTGCGCGCCACGGTGCTCTGGCGGTGCTGCGGGGGAAGGTATTTGTCATGCCTTTGTCATCAAGTATGGTGGAGTCTGCCCGTGTTTATTACCCGATAATAATAAATAGTCGCATGTAGAGCGTTTGAGCCTTGTATATTGCAAGGTTTTTAGAAACCGCCGTGCGGTTACAGGCTTGCTCATCGCCACGAAAAAGCTATCATTTCCCGCAGGGCAGCCATCAATTCCACTTGGCATGAAAACCATGTGAGGTGGTGTTGGTTGCTACAGTATTGTTTTGTCAGTATTTTATCTATCGGGAGAGCAAAGCGGATTGTCTTTGGATCATACGATCTTCTGTAAAGACATCTAGTCACGAACGCGGTATGAAGGCGCTTGCTTGTCTGGTCCCTGTGTCTGGATGAGAACAGATTATCTGCTTTTTATCTCAAGGGGCGTCGCCTGGCGTTTCCTGGTTTTTGTGAATGTGCAAGGGGGGCCATTAAGGCCACGACTGGCTGGTGTTTTTTCCCGATCAAGGGAGGAACTGCCAGTAGTTGCCACGCAAGGTACCCCGACAATATGAAGGAAGTTGCACTGATATGCTGCAATGGCTGAACAAGGACGCTCCGTTCCGCGATAAGATCCGGGTTGTGATGCTGTGTCTGGAAGCATATTTCATGTTCCAGATTATTGTGGAGACGGTTGGCTTTTTCTGGCACGCGCCAGTCCATTACACGTATATCATCAACATGGCGGCCCTTGTTTTCGGGCAGCTTGTTGTCCTTCAGATATGGAGATGGTTCACAACCCTGATTACCGAACCGGTTGAAAAGCTGGTCACGATGGGTGAAGAACTGGGTGACGGCGTTACCCATAACAACGTTCCCTTCCTCAAAAACAAAGATTGTGTTGGCCGCCTTGCCCGGATTATGGCGCGGTTCTCCCGTATGGTGGACGAGCAGGCGACGGCCCGCCAGCGGCAGGAAAAAATGGCGTCCGATATTCAGGATGCACTCGAAGGCAGCCAGGACCGGGACAAGCACACCCATCTGGTGATCGAACGTCTGGGTCAGGCTCTGGCCGACATGGCGCAAGGTGACCTGCGTGCCCGCATTGAAGACCCGATTTTTGATGGCGAGTTCGCCCCCCTGCGTGATGCGTTCAACCATTCCGCATCCCGCCTGAATGAAGCGCTGAGTGCGGTTGCCTCCAACTCGGACCTGATCTCCACTGGTGCCGCCGAAATTTCCACCGCATCGGACGATCTGGCCAAGCGGACGGAAAAGCAGGCCGCCAACCTTGGGCAGGCCGCCTCCTCCGTGCGGACCATTACCGAAGGTGTGCAGAGCAACGCCAAAGCCTGTGCCGACGCCAATGCCGAAAGCCAGCAGGCGCTGGAAAAGGTCAAGGCGGCAACCACCGTCATGACCGAAACCACCAAGGCCATGGACGGGATCAAAAGCTCCTCCGATGCGATTGGTGAGATTATTTCGGTCATTGATGGCATTGCCTTCCAGACCAACGTGCTGGCCCTGAACGCAGGGGTGGAAGCCGCCCGTGCGGGTGAGGCCGGGCGTGGGTTTGCCGTGGTTGCGCAGGAAGTCCGCTCGCTTGCCGAGCAGTCCGCCACGTCGGCCAGCGAGATCAAACGCCTGATTTCCGTTGCGGCTGAACAGGTGACCAAAGGTGTGGATCTGGTGCAGCAGACCGGCCGTTACCTGAACGACTTTGCAGGCAGCACCCAGAATATTGCGACCCGTGTGGAAGAAATTTCCTCCTCCACACAGGATCAGGCCCAGCGCCTGTCCGAAGTGACCGCCTCCATTGGTGGTATGGATCAGGTTACGCAGCAGAATGCGGCCATGGTGGAAGAAACCACAGCCGCCAGCCATAATCTGACAGCCGAAACCCGGACACTGGCGGCAACTCTGAGCCGCTTTAAAATGGATGCGTCGGGTGCGCGCGCAGGCCGTGCCGCCCGTCCCGCACTGGCAGCGCCCCGTCCTTCGGCCCCCCGGCCCAAGCCGTCCAGCCCGGCCCGTGTGGCGGCCCCCGCACCACAGCAGGCTCCGGCCCCGGCAACGCCTGCGCTGTCCATGCCCACCACATCTTCCGATGCGGGTTGGGAAGAGTTTTAATGGCCATTATTCCAGCATGTCAGGGGTCGGTCGGCCCCTGTCTGTGCGGCTGACAAGGGAGCGGACCGTTGGCTAGTGTGACCTTACCTGAACGTCTGGACACCTCTGCGGCGTTTGCCCTGAAGAGTGAGATCGAACAGGCTGTTAAAAGTGCTGGAGGGGAGCCGGTTGCTCTGGATGCCTCTGGCGTTACGTACCTTGGAGGTCTGTGCTTGCAGGTTCTCCTCGCCAGCAGATGCCCTCTTGTGGCGCCATCGGAGCCCGTTGTGGAGGCTTATGGCCTTTTTGGCGTAAGTGCGTGTCTGACCGAGCCGCTGGCGCCATTCAAGGAGTAATGAAGAATATGGTGGAAAAAGTGGGCATTCGTGTCCTGACGGTTGATGACTCGCGCACCATGCAGGGTATGCTACGCAAGGCTCTGGAAGGGGCCGGGTACGATGTTATTCAGGGTGGGGATGGCGTTGAGGGGCTGGAAGTCCTTAAGGCTGCTGATCCTACCCCCAATGCGATTATTACAGACATCAACATGCCGCGCATGGATGGCTTTGAGTTTATCGAGGCAGTCCGGGCGCTGGAGCAGTACAAACATCTGCCAATGATCGTTCTGACAACGGAAAGCGATCCCGAGAAAAAGGCCCGTGCCCGTGCGGCGGGCGCTACGGGGTGGATTGTCAAACCGTTCAGCACAGACAGCCTCGTGGCGGCTATCCGCCGGGTGACCGCCTGAAGGAGAGAGACCAGAATGAGTGGTGACATGGACGATATCCTTCTGGTTTTTTTCCAGGAGTGTGAAGAGCAGCTTCAGGAACTGGAGCGTGGGCTGTCCGCCCTTTCGGATGGTGAATCCGGGAAGGAGACAATCAACGCCGTTTTTCGTGCCGTGCATTCGGTCAAGGGTGGGGCCGCATCGTTCGGTCTGGAAAACCTTGTCCGCTTCGCGCATGTGTTCGAAAGTTCCCTCGATGGCCTGCGCTCCGGTCGTGTTGCCCCAACGCCTGAGATCGTCAAAACCTTTCTCAAGGCCATGGACGTTCTGAGCGATCTGGTTGCCGAAGCACAGGGCGAGGCCACGGTTGATCCGGGCCGGATTGAGGAAAGCCGGGTTGAGCTACAGGCCATTATAGGCGAAGGCACTGGCGGTGCCCAAAAGCAGGATGACACGGTCCTTGCCGACTTTACGCCCGTGCCGGTCGATTTTGAGCCAGTCATGGCTGATTTTGACTTTGGCGATTTTGGCTTTGAAGAAGAAACACCCGCCCCTGAATCGGCATCTCTTGTCGTAACGTTTACCCCCCACACGGCCATGTATGGCCGGGGGGATGATGCGCGTAACCTGCTGATCGGTCTGGCCGATGTGGCGGTTGCCCACGGTGGCACCAGCACAGTTACGTGCGAGACGGCTGCCCTGCCCGCACTGGGCAGCATGGAAACCGAAAAATCCTACCTGTCGTGGCGTGTGCTCCTGCCTGCCGCTGTACCGGAGGAGAGCGTACACACGGTTTTCGACTGGGTGAGCGATGTGTGTGACGTCAATGTCACGCGCGATGGCGGGTCTGGCCCAAGTGGTGGGGAGAGCGTGCCTGAGGTGGCAGCAGCCCCGGCAGCCCCGGAGCAGCCTGCGCCTGTAGCACCACCCGTTGCGGCCCCGGCTCCGGCCCCGGTTGCTGCCAGCCCGGCCCCACAGGCCCCCGCAGCCCCCGCAACCATTGCAGAAAAAATTATGGCGGAACTGCCGCCAACCCCCTCACCAGCAGCCACAGCCCCGATTGCTGCGGGTAATACCGCCACAACGCGCCGCCCGGTAGAACAGGCGACCATCCGCGTGGACCTGCACCGCGTGGACGACCTGATGGACCTTGTGGGCGAATTGGTTATTGCACAGGCAGCCCTTGAATCCATTGACCAGCGTGAAGATGGCGGCCAGCAGGAAATGATCAAGCGCATTGCCAGCATGAAAACCTTAACGCGAGACATTCAGGACGCGGTTATGGCCGTGCGTGCCCAGCCTGTACGCAGCGTGTTCCAGCGCATGCAGCGCGTTGTGCGCGAGGCCTGCTCCATGACCAGCAAGGACGTGGTGCTGACACTGGAGGGCGAGGACACGGAAGTGGACCGCACACTGGTGGAAAAACTCTCCGACCCGCTGACCCACATGCTGCGCAATGCGGTTGACCACGGCATTGAAAGTGCAGAGGACCGGATTGCTGCGGGCAAGTCCCCCACAGGGCAGATTCTGCTTTCTGCCGGGCATCGGTCTGGCCGTATCCTGATTACCATCAAGGACGATGGGGGCGGGATCAACCACGAGCGCGTGCTGGCCATTGCCATCAAGCGCGGCATTGTCGCCCCCGATGCGGTGCTGACGGATGATGAGATCAATAACCTTATCTTCGCGCCGGGCTTTTCCACAGCAACGACCGTCTCCGACCTGTCTGGCCGTGGGGTGGGGATGGATGTGGTCAAGCAGGCCATTCTGGGCCTTGGCGGGCGCGTGACCATCAGCAGTGTACAGGGGGAGGGTACGACCTTCTGCCTGAGCCTGCCGCTAACACTGGCCGTGCTGGATGGAATGCTGATTGTGGCCGCCGGGTCCACAATGGTTGTGCCTGTCTCCTCCGTGGTGGAAACCATGATGGTCAACCACAAGGATATTTACATGCTGCCCGATGGCGCCAATGTGGTGTCCATCCGTGGGGTCTGTATGCCGCTTATTCCCCTTGCGTCCGAACTGGGGCTGGGGGGCTACGGCACATCGCGTGGCCTGTCCGAGGATGACGTGATTCTGGTGGTGGAAAACGAGTCCGGAGCACGGGCGGCACTGATTGTGGAGGATATCCGCGATCAGGCGCAGGTGGTGATCAAAAGCATTGAAAAGAATTATCGCCAGATGCCCGGTGTATCTGCCGCGACCATTCTGGGGGATGGCAGCGTGTCCCTTATTCTGGATGTGCCCGCACTGGTTGCCAATGCCCTTGGCCGGATAGACACAAGGCCCTCGGCTGTTCGCACAGGGATTGCGGCCTAATACCAGACCACATCAGACGATCTGTATTTGAGTAGGAAAACGGATATGACGGACGAAGCCGGGGCCGACGCCAAGCTTGTAAAAATGATCGTGTTTGCAGTGGGTGATCAGGAATATTGCATTCCCATTCTGAGCGTGCGCGAAATTCGTAGGTTTGAAAAAACTACGGCACTGCCTTTTGCGCCGCATTATGTGTGCGGTGCGATCAACCTACGTGGCATTATCCTGACCGTTATTGACCTTGCGGTGTACCTGAACGTGGAGCCACAGGCCGATAACCCGCGCCGGGTGGTGATTATTGTGGAATCGCGCAATGGTACGGTGTGTGGTCTGCTGGTGGACCGGGTGATTGACATGGCGAACGTAAACCTGTCCGACATTCAGGCCGTGGCGGAGGAAGATAGCAGCCTGAGCGGTCTGGTCATGATTGCAGACCGCATGATTGGCGTGCTCCGGCTGGAAGTGGTGGTCGGTCAGCTGGTAGGCGGGATGATCTCCTGATGGTCGACACGCGTTCCACTGTTGACCCGGAGTACACGGACGCTGACTTTCAGATGGTGCGGCGGATTGCCAAGCATGAAGCCGGTATTTTTATTCCTGATTCCAAAAGTACGCTTGTTTACTCCCGTGTGTCCCGCCGTGTGCGCGAAAGCGGGATGGACAGCTTTCAGGCGTATCTGGGCTTTGTGCAAAGCCCAGCCGGCCGGGCGGAAATGAACAAGCTTGTCTGTGCGTTGACCACCAACGTGACCAGCTTTTTTAGGGAACGGCCACATTTTGTGCATATGGAACAGAATGTGCTGCCCGGACTGGCCGCCAAGCTGCGCAGTGGTGGGCGGGGGCGCATGTGGTCCGCGGCCTGCTCCACCGGGCAGGAACCGTGGAGCATAGCCATGTCCATTATGTCCGCGTTCCCCGAAGCGGCATCGTACGACATGCGTATTCTGGCGACCGATATTAATTCCGAAGTTGTGGCTCAGGCCGCATCAGGCACATATGTCGAGAGCGAGACGGACGGTATTTCCACCAAACAGAAAAGCCAGTTCATGCAGGCCGATGACCGGGGAAACCTGACCTTTGTCGGCAATATCCGCTCGCTTCCGGTGTTCAAGGTGCTCAACCTGAATGCCGACTGGCCAATGCGGGGGCAGTTTTCGGTTATTTTCTGCCGGAACGTCGTGATTTATTTTGATGAACCCACGCGGGAGCGCCTGTGGGGCCGTCTGGCCGACAAGCTGGAAAGCGGTGGGTTCCTGTATGTTGGTCATTCCGAAAAAGTAGCCAACCCCCGCCAATGCGGCCTGGAGCAGGTGGCTCCGACCATTTACCGGAAAGCGAGCTGATTTATGGCCCAGCCAGTAAAAGTTCTGATTGTTGATGATTCGCGTACGATCCGTGCCCTGATTAAACGCTCCTTTGCCCAGAACCCCGATATTGAAGTCTGTGGCGAGGCAGCCAATCCGCTCGAAGCCCGTGACCTGATTATCAAGGACCAGCCCGACGTCATTACCCTGGACGTGGAAATGCCGGGCATGAACGGCTTGCAGTTTTTGGAAAAAATCATGCGGATGCGGCCCATCCCTGTTGTCATGGTGTCCAGCCTGACAGCCAAGGGAGCCGATACCGCCATTACCGCGCTCCAGATGGGGGCGTTTGACTGCTACCCCAAACACAATGTGGGTGCGGGGGAAGACGCGTTTGCGGGCCTTGGGCGGCTGGTTGTGCTGGCGGCGCGCTCGCAGCCTGTCTCACGCATTCAGCGCCGCACACCCACAGCACCGGTTGCCCGGACGCAGACAACATGGGGCAACTCGGTGGATCTGGTGGCCATTGGCTCGTCCACCGGTGGGGTGGAAGCGCTGGAGGAAGTGCTCTCCGGTTTTCCGCAAAAAAGCCCGCCGGTTGTTATTTGCCAGCATATGCCACCGCTATTTACGGCAAGCTTTGCGAATCGCCTTAACCAGTCCATGTCCGCTCTCTCCATTGCCGAAGCGCGCGACGGCGAAGTGCTGCAACCCGGTATGGTCAGAATTGCACCGGGTGGAGACAGGCACCTTGTGATAGACAACAGCGGCGGCAAATACATGACGCGGCTGATAAGTGGCGCGCCAGTTAGCGGGCATTGCCCTTCTGTGGATGTGCTGTTCAAGTCTGTGGCCAAGCATGCGGGGCGCAATGCGCTGGGCATTATCCTGACCGGCATGGGCCGTGATGGGGCGGAAGGACTGCTGAGCATGCGGCAGGCCGGGGCCTTTACAATCGCGCAGGACAAAACGTCTTCAGTTGTTTATGGAATGCCACGGGTCGCGGCGGAAATTGGTGCGGCCTGCCAGGTTGTTACGTTGCGCCAGATCAGCTCTGCGGCCATGGCCATCCATACGCGCTGACTGCAAAAAAAGGGCGGGTCTTAACCGCCTTGGATTATCGGACGCCGGTCTTTGATGGCTGGAATTGAGACTAGGAATAAGGGGGAGACAAATGCCTGCCGCTTCACAAATCAAGGCCCTGATCGTTGATGACCAGGCCTCTATCCGTCAGGTTCTGGCCAACAGCATGGCGGAAATCGGTTTTACCAACATTGCCCAGCGCAAGGATGGCAAGGAGGCTTTGGAATATCTGGACCAGAACCCCACGCATCTGGTGATTTCCGATTTTAACATGCCGGTTATGGATGGTCTGGCCCTGTTGCGCGCGGTGCGTAGCAACCCCAAAATTCAGAAAGTGGCGTTTATTATCCTGACCGGCGAGGCCAGCAAGGATCTGGTGCAGGAAGCGGTCAAGGCTGGCGTTAATAACTTCCTTGCCAAACCTTACACCGTAGCCAAGCTGCGTGAGGTTCTGGAAAAGGTGTTCGGACCCATAAAGTGAACGATCACCCTGCGGTCAAAACGGTTATTCAGGGGGAAGTGGCAATCTCTGGCGATTCGTCAGTAGTTTTTGCAACACTGCTTGGCTCCTGTGTTTCGGTCTGTATGTTTGACCCGCTTGCGCGTGTTGGTGGCATTAACCACTTTTTGCTGCCAGATGGGGGGGAGGGTCATTCCGGTACAGCCATGCGGTTTGGCGTTAACTCCATGGAAATGCTGGTCAATGGTCTGCTCAAGGCCGGGGGGCAGCGCAGCCGTCTGGCGTGCAAGGTATTTGGTGGTGCTGCCGTTGTGCCCAGTCTGGGCCGCATCGGGCAGGAAAATATTAAGTTTGTAACCCACTATCTGGTGGATGAAGGCATTCGTTGTGTATCCCAGAGTCTGGGCGGCACGTTGGCCCGGCGTATTCGGTTCTGGCCGACCACGGGCCGCGCGCAGCAGAATCTGGTGCAGGACGTGCAGGGTATTGGCAAGCAGGAAGTCGCCTACAGCCGGCGTGAGGCTGAAGCAGAGCGGAAATGGGCTAAGGAAGCCAGTTCCGAGGTCGAGCTGTTTTAAAAAAGCCGGGCCGGAGAGGATTAAAGACATGGATGTGGTGCCCCCTTTGCCCCATGGTGCGGCCGGGACCGAACGCAGTGTGTGCGATGTAATGGAGCATCTGGTGAGTTTGCTGGATGAGACCTGCCAGGATTTTATGGGGGTGCAGCGCGTGGTGGGCGAGAATATGTCCGTAGCTCCCTTGAGCGATGCGGACGTGCAGGCTCTGCAAAGGCTGGATTCGGCCACACAGACGGTGGAAGCCGTGTCCACCGTGCTGAAAAATCTGGTGGCCTGTTATGGGCAACGCGATGAACAACCGCTTGATGTTGGCGTGTTGAGCCATGGCGTAAAACTCTGCCATGTTATTCAGGTGCTCCGTAATGGTGCTCAGGCCGAAAGCACCTGCCACTCGGGCGAAGTGGACCTGTTCTAACTCCCTTATTAATGTCCGATAAAATATATGTCTGGCCCGCTGTTATGGCGGGCCTTTCTGTTTAGTGCGTGCCAGTGCCAGTGCCAGTGCCAGTGCCAGTGCCAGTGCTCTGTGTGCCGCTGGTTGCTCTGGCCTGCGCCAGCCCCCACCCGACCATAAGGAACACCCATCCCGCAGTGCGCTCGGTAAAGAGGGAACTGGTTGAGGCAAGCGGCCAGAACAGCATGCACAGCGTAATAAAGAGCATGGACGGCATAAGCTCCTTGCTGGCAAGGGCTGCCAGAAACAGCGTTTTCCACCAGATCAGAACGGTGCAGACAAACAGCAGCAGACCGGCCAACCCCGCCGTGGTGGCGATTTCCAGATAAATGTTGTGTGGGTGAATGTTGCACCCTGTCGCAATTTCCTGCCCTGCGACTAGGTGGGCAAATTGCGGTATGCCATAGACATAGGTTGTCTCGGCGCAGTGCGCGCGAAAACCGTTATACCCCACACCGAGCAGGGGGTGGGCGTGGACCATGTTGAGCGCGCGCATATAAATCTGGCCATAGGCAGATTGCGAAAAATGCCCGATCTGCTGCACAAAATGCAGTACCAGCTTGTCATAGGCCGGGGGGGAGAGGAAGGGCAGAAGGGCCAGACCGACAAACCCGGACAAGGTGGCCAGAATAACCGGCACTCTGGTTGTTTTGACCAGCAAGGCACACAGGAAAAACCCAAAAAGCACAAGGAGTGCGGGCATTCTTTGCCCGATAATGACCATGGTCAGCAGCAAAAAGGACATAACGCCCAATGCGAGCAGTTTTTTGCCGGGTTCCTTAGCCTGCACCATGCGCATGGGGTAGATCATTAATCCGGGGAACATAATGACCATAAGCGGTGGCCCGGCGCGTGGTTCAAAAAAAGGGCCGGTCAGAGCGCCATCTTTCCAGCGGGCATATCCCCAGATATTGACCCCGAACAGATACTGCTCCCAGCACTGGCTGATCAGCCAGACCCCGGCCAGCGTTACACTCAGGCCAAGCCACTGCTGTTTTTGTCTGCTATCAAGCAGCCATTCCTCCAGTGCTTTGGCAAAAACAAAGTACCGCACGAGTGCAATAGATTCCATAAGGGTATGTGCGGACCCGTTGAGTGTGGAAGATACAACAATAAGCCCCCACAAACCCATGGCATATGGGAACCATCCGTGCAGCAGGCAGTAATAACGTTTGTTAAAAAATGAGTGCAGTAAAAAACTTATTCCAATGAACAGAATAATCAGATCGGCTATGGCACGGCCCCGTAACTGAAAAAAGGGCAGAAAGACGCAGAGTACGAAAGCAAGTTTTTTTAAATTTGCATCACAGAACATAAAAATGTTTTTCACGGTCATGCCAAGGCTCTCCAATTACACAAAGATTAAAAGACTCTGTGCGGGAAAGCTATTCTTAAATAATGCGTCATTCTGGGTATGCGTTAAGGGTATGCTCAGGACAAAGACCGGCTCTGTTGTGGTGGAGCTTTGTATGCTGTTTGGAAATATCCTTATTTTTTAAGAGTATTTTGTAAGTATTTTCTGAATTTTGTTGTGTATATGGCTCGCTATTTTGGTTGGGCATATGTAGGGTTGAGCGCGCCGCTGTGGGTGTTCAGGCTATAGGAATGCCAGAGATGGTGCGGGTGTCAGAAGGTAAAACAGTCTGATGCAGCCGGTTGTTTTCCACAGCAGGTGCATGGTCAAGCCCTTGCAGCCCTTCGGTCTGTGGAGGGGGCGGGGCAGTATTTGGGCGGAAGCACACCCGACCTGCCGTTGGTGTAGGCTGGTCGGGTGCTTTTGTCTGGCGTGCGGCGCAGGGGCAGCGCCAATCAGGAGGGGAGGGTCAGCAGCCGGTTTGCCAGAATGGGGGCGTTGAGCGGCACTAGCCCGCCCACAATGGAGGACGAGCAACTGCCATAGGTCAGGGTCAGACCACAGGCGGCGGCGGCAATAATGCCCCCAACCCGGCCCGCCTGATCCATTTTGCTGGCAACCATGGTGGTCGCTCCGCGTTGAGCAAAGGCATAGCCAATATCGGCCGATTCCTCGGCATCCAGCCCGGCGGGCAGGACAAGGCTGAGCGTTGCGCCAACGCGTTCGACCATCTGCATCATTTTGCCCATGCTTACGGGGGAGTAGACGCAAATACCGGGCAGATCGACCAGAATGGGCTGCCCCGGCTCCTTGTGGCGCACGGCGTCGGCCAGAATTTCGGACGTGCTGCCCTGAATAATGGGAATGTTATAGGGCTGGAGCAGGGCGGAAAGCTTGGCAAAGCTGCCTGCCGTATGGTCGCACGCAATAATCAGCGGTGGGGGGCTGTTTTTGTGTTCCTCGGCAAGAATGTAGCGCGCGGCCAGTTTGGCCAGCACCAGCGTTTTGCCAGAGCCAGACGCCCCACCAAAGGCAAGGGGAGCCTCCGTTGCGTCAGGCAGGGTGCCAAAGGACAGAACATTGTTCAGCCCATCCGCCAGAGTTTTACCCGCAAGGGCATGGATAAGCGGCTGGGGCACGGAGTGCCAGCGCAGAATGTCCTCTACCGTCAGGTGGCTGACCGGCAGGGCCACGCCACTGGTCGCGTTTGTGGAGTTCTCCGCCACCTGTTCGGGCACGGATAACTCCTCCCGCGTGTTTCCCTGACGGCGCTCCGCAGCCTTCTGGCTTGCGGTGTCGGAGGGACTATCCTGCATATTCTACTCCCATGGTGCGGTCTTCTGGCGGACTGTCACGATATGGTCGCAACCGTCTTGATCCGGGCACGAGGGTATATCTCAGCTTGTGACAGAACGGAAATGGAAGGACGGACCCGTTCGACAATGGCGTGCATGGAATCTCTTACAGGGGAGGCGACAACAATAACCGGAATTTCGCCGTTAGTGGAAAGGGCGTTAAATGTATCGCGCAGTTTTCCCACAAAAACATTGAGCATGGAAGGTGGCATGGCCAGCTTACGGTCTTCTGCCGGGCCGGTAATATGCGCCATAAAATCCGATTCCCATTTGGAGGAGAGGGTGACAATGGGAATATACCCACCCGGCCCCACCAGTGTGTTGCAGATCTGGCGCGACAGACGCACGCGCACATGGTTGGTCAGCGGCTGAATGCCGCGCAGGCCCATGCCGCAGGCTTCCTGAATACTTTCCAAAATTGTGGGCAGGTCACGGATGGAAACCCGCTCGGCCAACAGGGCCTGCAACACGCGCTGCACGGTGCTGAGCGGCACCTGCGAGGGAATAAGGTCGTTGATCAGCTTCTGCTGCTCACGCGGCATATCGTCCAGCAGGGCCTGTGTTGCCACGTAGGTCAGCAGGTCGGGCAGGTTCTGGCGCACCATCTCGCTCAGATGGGTCACAATCACACTGGCCGGGTCCACCACGGTGCAGTTCAGGGCCATGGCTTTGGTTTTCTGGGCGGGGTCTATCCACACCGCAGGCAGGCCAAAGGCGGGCTCGGTCGTTTTTTCACCCGGTATGGGAGGCACGCCGCCCGAGGGGGTCATGGCCAGCAGCTTGTGGGGTTTGACCTCGCCCGATGCAATCTCGATCTCCTTCAGCCTGATGACGTATTTTTCCGAAGGCAGATGGATGTTGTCCTGAATACGCACAGGCGGGGTGACAAAGCCCATTTCTGTTGCAACCGAGCGGCGTAGCGCCTTGATCTGTTCGGCAAGCTGGGGGGTGTCTCCACCTGTTAAGGGCAGCAGGCCAAAGCCCAGCTCAAGACGGAGCAGGTCCAGTTTGAGAATTTCGGAAATGGGGGAGGCTGTGGGTTGCGGGGTAATTTCGGTTACGTCGCCATCGCTGTCGGCGGCGGGGGCGCGGCTCCGCAGCCATGCACCTGTGCCCGCGGCTGCGGCAATAGCCAGAAAGGGGAAAGCAGGCAGGCCGGGCATAAGTGCGAACAGAGCGGACAGGGCAGCAGCCACCCCCAGCGGCTTGGCGTTGCCACTGAGCTGGCGGGCCAGAATAACGTCGGCCGTGCCATCTGTTCCGCCCTTGGTCACCACAATACCGGCAGCAGTGGAGACCAGCAGTGCTGGTATTTGCGAGACAAGACCATCGCCCACGGTCAGCATGGTAAAGGTGCTGGCGGCCTCGCTGAGCGGCATGCCGTGGCGGAGCACGCCAATGGTCAGCCCCCCCACGATGTTGATGGCGGTGATGATGATGCTGGCAATGGCATCGCCACGCACAAACTTGGCCGCACCATCCATGGAGCCGTAAAAGGCACTTTCCTCTTCCAGTTCCTTGCGCTTGGTGCGGGCGGTGCGTTCGTTAATCGCGCCGGAGGCCAGATCCGCGTCAATGGCCATCTGCTTACCCGGAATGGAGTCCAGGAAGAAGCGGGCCGCGACCTCGGCAATACGCCCAGACCCCTTGGTGATGACCATAAAGTTCACGACCAGCAGGATACAGAAGATGATCCCCCCGATGACCACATCCCCACCCATAAGGAACCCGCCAAAGGCTGCCACAACGTGGCCAGCGGCATAGGGGCCTTCGCTCCCGTGGCTCAGGATCAGCCGGGTTGTGGCGATTTCGAGCGACAGGCGCAACAGGGTGGTGAGCAGCAAAAGGGTGGGGAAAGAGGTAAAGTCCAGCGGCCGCTCAAGGAACAGGGCCACCATCAGCACCAGCACCGAGGAGGTGATGGAGATGGACAGCCCCATATCCAGAATAAAGGTGGGCAGCGGCAGGATAAGGATGGACAGCAAAAGCACCACGCCCAGAGCCAGCCCGATATCGGTGCCCGGCACGGCGGCGCGCCATGGCAGGGCTTTCCACCCACCATTGCGCAGCGTGCCCATAGCATGGGTCAGCAGGCGTGAACCCGAGGCCAGCCTTGTGCGTGCGGCCGCGGTCCTGTCCGCCAGTTTGCCAGCAGCGGCTTTTTTGACCGAGTTGCCATCGGCAGTATCCAAGAACTACGTTCCCTTTTGTGTTTTTGGCGGCACGGTTTATGGCGGATTCCGTAACGGTTCATCCTGCTATGAACCATGACAGAGTGCGCCTTTAAGGCCCATGTCCGTGCGACACAAGTACAGTTATCACCAAGTGCAATCCAAGGCCAGAAAATGGTTCTGGCGGGTTTTGCTCTTTGGCGTGTCTGGTGCGGGCGTGGGTGGGTATGGTTAAGTCCGGCCGGTATGGTAAGGTCAGGGCAGATCACTGGCGGGATATTGAGGGTTTAAGGCAGTATGGAAGAGATCTGGGAACCAGCAAAGGCCAATATGCACAAGCTGATGGCGCGCAAAAAAGCCGTTATGCTGGCCCCCACTCCAGCCAGCGTTGGGGCGCTGTGCGAGGCATTCTGCGCGGGTAGCCTGCCGCATGAGGCTGTGACCCTTTCGCTCGAAATGGTGCAGCGTGAGCCTGATAACCCGCATTATCTGTTAATTGCGGCGCTGGTTCTGACCAACCATGTTTTTCGGTACGATATTGCCGCCGCCCTGCTGCGCAAGCTTGCACTGCTGGAGCCAGATAATTATGGGGTCAAAATCCTGCTGGCGCAGGCTCTGATCGTTAATGGTGATCTGGCCGGAGGGTCGGGGATTTTTGCCGAGGTGATCAAGCGTTATCCCGAGCAGCGTGTGTTTTCGGCCCTTCAGATCTCCCAGATATTCATACGCATGGGCTACCCAAGGGAGGCGCTGGATATTCTTCTGTTTGCTGTTCAGCTCGAACCTTCCAACCCCATGCTCTATAATACCATTGGCTGTGCGCTGGGGTGCCTGAACCGTTCGGATGAGGCCCGTCCGTGGTACGAACAGGCCCAACGCATGGCCCCCGAGGACGAGGGCGTTCTGCTCGGCCATACTATGGTCCTGCTCAAAAGCGGGCATTATGGCAAGGGCTGGGAACTGTTTGCCCAACGGCGCAACAAGTTAACGGCTGTGACCAAATGGTTCGGCCAGTTCCCCCAACTCCAGTGTGGTGATGTGGTCGCGGACAAAACCATTGCCCTGTATCAGGAGCAGGGGCTGGGGGACACGCTTCAGTTCATCCGCTTCGCCGCGATTTTGGTGGAGCGGGGCGCGCGGGTTACGGTTGCGGTCGGGGCGGAAATGGTGCGCCTGCTGAGTATGTCCTGCCCGGACCTGATCGTGCGGGACGTGGCGCAGTTGGTTCTTGATGAGACGTTTGATTACGTTCTGCCCATTCCCAGCCTGCCGTGTGTTACCAACATGCAGACCATTGCGGATATTCCCGGCACGGTGCCCTACCTGCGGGCGGACCCGAAGGATGTGGCGCGGTTTGCGGGCCGGTTGCCTGCGCGTGGTCCGCGTATTGGCCTTGTCTGGTCGGGAGATAGGCGGACCAATGCGGTGGACGTTATGGCCGACCAACTCCGTTCCACCACGCTGGCGGTCATGGGGGCGGCACTGACCCCGGTGGATGCAGCACTTGTTTGCCTACAGTTCGGCAAACCGCGGGAAGATATGGAGAACTGGCACGGTCAGCCGCTTTGCGACCCCATGGGGGAGGTCAAGGATATGGCCGACACCGCCGCGATCATAGAAAATCTGGATCTTGTCATTTCGGTCGACACCTCCGTCCTGCATCTGGCGGGTGCTCTGGGCAAGCCGGTGTGGCTGCTCAGCCGGTGGGATGCATGCTGGCGGTGGGGGGAGGCGGGGGACACGTCGCCTTGGTACCCCTCCTTGCGTATTTTTCGGCCGCAGGAACGTTCGTTTCAGCCGGTGCTGGAGCAGATGGGGCAGGCTCTGCGGGCATGGGTGGGCGCGTGGC
This sequence comes from Acetobacter lambici, assembly GCF_011516885.1. Lineage (GTDB taxonomy): Bacteria > Pseudomonadota > Alphaproteobacteria > Acetobacterales > Acetobacteraceae > Acetobacter > Acetobacter lambici. The sequence goes on from NZ_WOTD01000007.1 coordinate 43,593, forward strand.
ATGCGGCGCACCCACAGGGGACGCAGGCCACGTCCCTCTGATCCACAGCCTTGCAACGCCACAACACTCAATGGACCGACCGATGGAAGACCCAGCAGACGCCCGCGCCATAAGGCTGCCCAAGGGCATGACCGTGGAAGCGTTGTGGGAGGCAAGGCAGGCCCTTGTGCAGAACCCCACCCCGGAGGGGCTGAAACATCTGGCCCGGCAGATTTTTGATGTCCAGCAGTACGTGGCGGGTGAGCGTCTGGTGCTGGACGTTATGGCCGCAGATCAGGATAACCTGCCCCTGCTGCTGGCCGGAGCGGACCTGCTGGCAAATTATACAACCCGGTATGATGTTGTGGTGGCCGTGCTGGCCAAGGTGCTGGCTGCGTTGCCGCACCTGAGCGAGCTCAAGGTTTTTATGGCCGCAGCACTGGTTGCCAAGGGCGATGTTGCTCTGGGCCTGCGTGTTTTTGCCGACATTATGCAAAACCACCCCGAGCACCATGTTGCTGCCTGCGAGCACCTTGCCGTTGCCCTGCTGGAAGTGGGGTACATGCAGGAAGGCCATACGGTGCTGGACACATGGTTCAGGGACAACAAACCGGTTACCGCCGCGCTGCTCAACAACATGGGGTGTGTTCTCCAGCGGCTGAACCGCTCGGAGGAAGCCTTGCCGTGGTACAGGCGGGCTCTGGAACTCCAGCCGGACAATGCAGGAACCATTATGGGGTATGCCGTGGCCCTGTTCAAAGCCGGACATTATGCACAGGGCGCGCCCTATTACGCCGGGCGTGAAGGCTTGGTGGAGGACACGGTCAGTTGGTATCGGGCCTTGCCCCGCATGGAAAAAAACACCTCCCTGCACGGCAGGAAGGTTATCCTGTTTCAAGATCAGGGGTTGGGAGATACGCTCCAGTTCATACGGTATCTGCCCATGGTGCAGGCGCGGGGGGCGCTGGTTACGGTTGTGGTGCCGACCGGGCTTGTCCGTCTGCTTACCCTGTCTTTTCCTCAGGCGCAGGTTGTGGCGGAAAAGGATTTTGCTCCGCAGGATGGATACGATCTGGGCTTGCCCATTCCCGATCTGCCCTTTGTTATGGGGCTGCGCACGCCAGCCGATATTATTGCGAATATTCCCTATCTGTTGGCACCCCCTGCGGATGTGGCGCGTTTTGCTGCCCTGCTGGGTGCCCAGCGCCCCCGGATCGGCCTTGTCTGGGCGGGCAGCAGGCGCACAAAACCCGCCGATGTACTGACCGACCAGCGTCGTTCCGCAACTCTGGAGCAGGTGCTGGGGGCCATAACCCCGGTGGATGCCGCGCTGGTCAACCTCCAGTTTGCCCCCCGCCGGGAGGACCTTGCCGCATGGAATGGCCAACCCGTGTGCGACCTGATGGACCATGTGCAGGACATGGCCGATACCGCCGCGATTATAGACAATCTGGATCTGGTGATTTCGGTCGATACTTCGGTCGTGCATCTGGCGGGGGCTCTGGGCAAACCCGCGTGGCTGCTCAGCCGGTGGGATGGATGCTGGCGGTGGGGGGATAGTGGCGAGACATCGCCGTGGTACCCCAATATGCGGATATTCCGCGCGCAGGAGCGCTCATTTGCGCCGGTGCTGGAGCAGATGGGGCAGGCGCTGCGCACATGGGTTGCCACATGGCAGCCGGGTAAGGGCGAGCTGGACTAACACCCGGCTCCTCCCAAACGGCTTTTTGCTCCGCTTCTGCCGTATGGGACCAGCCTCTCAGTCAGCCCCGCAGTCGGGCTCTGCCGCCTTGCTGCTGTGGTGGCATGGCGGGGTGTTGGTCGGATTATTTATTGGTCGGGCTGTCTGCTGGGCGCTTACGGTTGCGTGCCGGGGTGCGGATTAAGGCTGCTGGTGTGCAGGCCGGGTTCTCCGGTCTGGCATGGACTGGCAGGTGTGGCGCATGCGCGGCCAGCCTGCTTACTCGTTCCCCTGAGTAGCGATGCGCTGCGTGCTGGCCCGCGCCACGGGGGCTGAACGGTAGGAGGCAAGCGAGCGCCCACGCATGGCGCTGCCCCGGCTGTTACCTACAGGGCCGGGTTCCACAAAATTACGCATGCCCTGAAAAGGGTGGAACGCCTTGGGGTGCGAAATCTGGGGCGTGCCGTCTGGCCCCATGCCTGTGCTGGCTTCCGCCACCATCATGGGGGTATGGTGGATGGCCGGGGTAACAGGGTGCGGGAATACCTGTGGCATTAACGGGGATTTTTGCGCAGTCTGCGGGCCTTCACGCCCATCTTGCGGCATGGCCCATGCTTCAAGCACCTTCCACTGGTAGGGGGTGCCTATGCCCGGTGTCTGCGAGTGGTAGGCTGCTGCCGCGCGTGGCCAGCTTCCCATTTTTTCATACATCTGGAGCAGAAAGCTGCCCGCATACATGGCGTTGCGCAGCGGGTCGAACGCCTGATCGAGCGAGGGGAACGCTTCGGGGTGTTGTTGCAGGTTGACCTGCATGCACCCCACATCAATGGACATAATGCCTTGGTGGCGGAAGTTCTGCACCGCCGCCACAGCCTCGGCCCGGCTGTTGTAATGGTAGCCAATGCCTGCCGCGTTAATGGTCCATGGCCAAGCGGAAACCGTGCCGTCGGATTCGACCTTCCCGCTTTCCACCCGCCCCATGGCGGACAAAAACCCGTCGGGAATATGCAGGCTGCGTTCGGCCTGTGCCGTGGCCTCCGTGCATAGTCCGGCCTCGGCCGAGCGGGCGTGGGCCTGTGTGGCGCTGGTGGCCGCATGGGCTGCGCCTGCAAGGGCTGCAACGCCAAGGAGCCAGCGTGCGGGCCGGGTACGGGGGAAGTGTGGCGTCATGCGCGGTGTGGCGGGGGGCCGGGGTGGAGCTGGCTCCGGGCGGCGGGTCCCTTACCTCCTTGGCTGGTGTGGCTCTATGGCAGTCATGGCCCGACTATACAGGGCGGCACGCAAGTAATGGCGGGCTTGCCCGGTCGGTTCTATACATGGCTGTATGCCTGCCGCACCGATCGTGCAAGGATTCATGTCCTTAACATCATGCCATGTCTGGTCTGGCCAAAGTATGGCGTGGCGCGGGTGGGGCATGGTTTTTTTTGCAGCCTCCGGCGTGCTGCCTGATTAATGTCATGATTTTGCATGATCTTTGGCGGGTTATGTCTCCACCCGCGTGCAAGCACGTGCGCCACCGGGGTGGAGGTTGGGCAAAAAAGGCTTTTGGGCATGGGCTGCGGCAGGTTACATGGGCATTGAATGTAATGGCCAGCGCGCCTATTCTTATGGCACAAGGTTACGTGATGACCCTGCACTGTGTGCCGGGCTGATCAATCAGGGGTAAACAGGTATATGAGGAACCGCCTCAAGGCGAGCAACGGGCAGGCCGGCATGGCCCGCCAGCATGGTGGCAGGGCGGCCCCTTTGTTGAACCCAATGGGCCGCGTTTTTGGCGCGCCACGGTGGGTCCGGGCTGTTATGGCCGCCTTTATCCTGCTCTCCCTGTTTGTGCCGGTATCCCCCGCCCACGCCATTACGGTGCGGGTGAAGGATATTGTTGATTACGAAGGCGTGCGGGACAACCAACTGGTCGGTTACGGGCTGGTCGTGGGCCTGCATGGCACGGGCGACCGTCTGACCAACATCATATTCACGCGTGAAACACTGATCAGTATGCTCAACCGTCTGGGCGTGAACATTCGTGACCGCGAAATCCAGTTGCAGACGCATGACGTGGCCGCCGTTATGGTCACCGCCACACTGCCCCCGTTCTCCCATGGGGGCGGGCGGATTGACGTAACCGTTTCCGCCGTGGGTGACGCACAGGACCTGACCGGGGGCACCCTGCTGGTCACCCCCCTACAGGCAGCCGATGGCGAGGTTTACGCCGTGGCGCAGGGATCGCTTGTGACCAACGCCTTTACGGCGGGCGGGCAGGCGGCCACGGTCACGCGTAACATTCCGACCAGCGGGCATATTGCCAATGGCGGGGTGGTCGAACGTGAGGTGCCGGTCAAACTGGGCGAGACGGGGGTTGTCCATCTCTCGCTCCACAATCCTAATTTTACCACCGCGACCCGTGTGGCCGAGGTGATCAACCGCAGCATTGGCGCGCATATGGCGCAGGTGGATGACCCGCGCACCATTGCCGTGGACCTGACCGGGCGCAACGCATCGCTCACCCTGTACCGTATTGGTGACCTCCAGATCGAGCCGGATACCATGGCCAAGGTTGTGGTGGACGAGGCCAGCGGTACTATTGTTATGGGTGATAGCGTGCGCATCAGCACTGTGGCCATTGCGCAGGGCAACCTGACCATTCAGGTGACCGAAACTCCGCAGGTGGTCCAGCCAGCGCCCTTCTCTAACGGCGTGACCGCCGTTGTGCCACGGACAGAAGCCAATGTGAGCACGGATAGCTCGCACAGGCTGGGTATTCTGCGCGAGGGACCAACACTGGCCAGCCTTGTGGCGGGCATGAACGCGCTGGGCATGGGCCCGCGTGACATGATTGGTATTTTGCAGGCCATCAAGGCCGATGGCGCCCTTCAGGCCGATCTGGAAGTAAGGTAGGCACAGCATGAGCACGGTAGCCAACGTAAGCGCGGCCCAGATTGCCAGCGCGCAGACCACCGCCTCCACCCAGTCCGGGTTGAAGGAGGAAGTGCTGGAAAAAACCCGCAAGGCTGCCATCGAGTTCGAAGGCATGACCATTGGCGAAATGCTCCAGCCGATGTTTGATACGGTGGATAGCGCCCACGGCCTGTTTGGCGGCGGTGCCGCCGAGTCCCAGTTCCGCTCCCTGCAGGTGCTGGAAATGGGCAAGCAGATTGCCAATAATGGCGGCATTGGTCTGGCCGACAGCGTTTACCGCCAGATGCTGGCCATGCAGGAAAAAGCCCAGCAGGAAAAAGGTGAGTCATGACCGATAAGCCTGAAGACCTGCAAAGCCGCCTGTTGCAGGCATTTGGATCCGTAAGTGCCCTGCTGGAGCACGAAAACACGCTGCTCAAAACCGGTCAGTGGCAGGATGTGGAAAAACTGCTGCCGCGCAAGCGTGAGCTTATGGATGTGTTGCGCAAGCTGCTCCCACCGGGGCAGACCAAGCCGCTGACCGCCGAACAGCGCAGCGCCAAGGTTGAGCCGGACATGGAAGCAGCCGCCAAGCAGTTTAATGCTCTGGTGCGCGCCAACGAGGAACTGCTGCAAAGTGCCATTGCCGCGCAGGGTACGCTGATCAAACTTGTGCTCGATGATGCGGCACAGGAGCAGCGCACTGGCTATGGCGCATCGGGTGGCTATACGCTGGACCCCCACGCCGGAGCACTGGCGTTGCGGAGCGACGTATAGTCGCACCCGCGTAAGCCCTTGCCGTGGTGGGGCTGTCAGCTTTTACCAGTAACCGCCAATAACCTTGCGTGGCTGGTCCCCTGCGGGGTCGGCCCCGGCGTACCATGCGCTCCAGTCCCACAAAAAGGTGTCGCGCCGGTTTTCCGCCGTCATGCCCGCCAGTTCATCCACAACCGATTTGGGCTGCTGCTTTTTGTTCCGTATTTCGGTCGATGTCATGTTGTGCAGTGTGTGGAAGGCCGTTTCCGACCCCATATAAACACACCCACACCCGATCGGGTCTGCGTAAAGGTAGATCGGGCCATCGGGGGAGGGGCGGTAGGTCAACTCCCCGGGGGGGAGAAGGTTCATCATGGCGTAGCGCGCGGTTGTGTCCGCCTGATGGGCAATAAACCCGGCTTCGGACAGCTTTCTGCCTTCCGTCAGATACGGCGCGGCGGGGGACGAGCACCCCGCAAGCGCTATGCACAGCAGGCCGGTCGCAGCCTGCGCCAGCCGTTTTGCGGGGCGGGGTGTGGCCTTGGCCTGTAAGGGGCTGCCTGTGTGCATCTGGCGGGTTCCGTATTGTGGTTTTTAAGGGTGGGTCAGGCCGCGTCTGTCATGCACAGCGGCGGCACGCAGACAAACGCCTTCATGGTTGAATAATGCAGGCTCATCAACTGCGGGAGCGTTTGCGCGGCAGTGCCGCCATCCTGTGGGTTGGCCGCGGGTACGGTTGTGCTGGTCAGCGGCAGGCAGGCCTTGATCATTTTTTCCGCCCCCGTGGGGGAGATGGCGTAGCCGCTCACGCTCTGCGTGGCCAGCAGCGGGAAGGCAAGGGAGGTGACTTCCATCTCGCTCAGCGCACCCGCGCCACGGGCGGAATAGGGGGGCTGCACCGCGCCGTTGAACAGGGCCAGCTCGGGCAGGACATCAAACTGCAACGTGGAGCCGGGTGTGTTGCCCCACAGCACAAAGTCCCAGTCATGCGGCAGGCTGGCCAGAATGCGCGTGCTTTCGGCCTCAAAATTGGCGCACAGCACGGCGTTGCTTTCAAACACATGGGCGGCGGTCTGGTGCTGGGCCACATTGCCCCACAGCGAGACATGCGACAGGGCCTGTGCAAAGGCCGCGTGCGAGAACAGACATTCGGCCGAGATCAGGTTCATCTGCTTCATGGCCTGCACGTCCAGCGCCTGCTCGTCCATGCCGATGGAACGCACAAGGTCTGGCACATGGGCATTCAGTTGCAAGAACCGCTCTGTCTGGTTGAGTGCTGCATCGTTGCTGATGAAAAACTTGAACATCTATGGTTCCTGTCGGGTGGCGAGTACAAAAAATGCGCTCACAGATCGGGCGCATTGGGGGGCAGGCGCGGTCATGAGCAGAATACAACAACCATGACGGAACCAAATTTTGAGCAAAGGATACGGCAGAGTAGGGCGCATGAAAAGCCTAGACCTGTCACCAGACACGCAGGGGTATATTCCTGTGGCTTTGTTGGGTGCAAAATCGTATAATGGAGTGGAATACATATTTGTTTGGGGCCAGCAGGCAGTAACCGCTACGTTGGCAAAAGCACGTAAAGGATTGGATTGATGAGCATTAGCGGTATCTCGCCGGTAAGCCAGTATCTGACGGCCCTGAAAAATGAAGATACCGCAGCCTCCACCTTTGCTAAAACGGATGTGACCACCAAGCAGGCCTCGGTCGCGTTTGAGGAAGATGCCTCGTCCATCACTACCGTTGATGGGCTGATGAAAAATTATTCGGCTCTGAACGTGGTGCTGGGCGCGTATGGCATGGATTCGTATTCCTCCGCCACGGCGCTGGTCAAAAAGCTGTTGACGCAGGACCCGTCCTCCTCCTCGTCGCTGGCCAAGTCGTCCAGCAACGCCACGTGGCTGGCCTTTGCCGATGCGTTTAAAACATGGGGGGAAGGCGGGGGCACCGTGCAGACATCGCCGCTCACATCCTCTTCCATCTCCTCCATTATCAACGAATACGAAAGCGATACGGACACGTCGGTCCAGAGCGATATTTCGACGTTCAAACTCGCAGCCCCCGGCATTACCACCGCCTCTGCGCTGCTGGCCAATACAACTGTGCTCAATGTTGTTCTGAGTGCGTATGGCATGGATGCGCTGGAGGGAGACACCGCGGTCCTGAGTTCCCTGCTGACGCAGGACCCGTCCTCCTCCACATCACTGGCGCAAACATCGGGTAACTCCGCGTGGCAGATGTTCGCCTATGCTTTTCAGGACATGGGCAAAAACGGCGGTACGGCCACAGCCACGCCCTTTACCTCCAGCGTTATGACCACCATAGCGCAGGGGTACCAGATTGCTGTTGATTCGGCGGTGGATACGAACGTCAATACGTTCAAGGCGCAGGCGAGCACCATGACCTCGGCCTCCGATCTGCTGAACAACCAGACCGTCCTGTCCATGGTTATGTCCACCTATGGGCTGGATTCCAGCACGGACAACGCCAGTATTCTGAGTTCCCTGCTGACGCAGGACCCCACGTCCTCCACATCGCTGGCCCAGACGTCGGGTAACGCGGCGTGGCAGACCTTTGCCGAGGCGTTTAAAAATCTTGGCCAAAATGGCGGTACGGCTACCTCAACGCTGTTTACATCTGCAACCATTGCCGACATTGCCAGCAAATATTCCGATGCCATTGATGATGGGGCTACCAGCGCCATTAGCTCGTTCAAAAGCGATGCGGCGGGCATTACCTCCGCGTCCGCCCTGCTGAATAACAGCACGGCCCTGCAGGTTGTGCTGGGGGCCTATGGTCTTGGCTCGCTTGCGTCCGACCCCGCCGTGGTCAAGACCCTGCTGACGCAGGATCCCGATTCCTCCACATCACTCGCTCAGACATCGGGCAATACGGCGTGGCAGACTTTTGCCGAGGCATTTAAAGCATGGGGGCAAAACAACGGGCAGGGGGCAATTATGTCCACCTCCTTTGTGGCGTCGCTCACATCGGCCTTCCAGTCCAACACCAATGCGCTGGTGCAGTCGGGCGTAACGAGCTTTGAAAATGCGGCCGGTTCCATTACCACGGCGTCCGCTCTGCTGGCCAATACAGCCGTGCTTAATGTTGTGACCGGTGCGTATGGCATGGATGCATCGAGCAATGAACTCACCCTTCTGAGTTCCCTGCTGACGCAGGATCCGGCATCCTCCACATCGCTGGCGAGTGCTTCGAGTAATGCGTCCTGGCAGAGTTTTGCCACGGACTTCAAGGTCTGGGGAGCAAACGGCGGGAGTGTGAGCGCAACACCGTTCACGGCCACAAAAATTCAGAGCATCGTGGAAGATTACCAGTTGCGCCAGTACGAGGATAGCTCGGCTCTAAGTGATAATGGCGTGGGTAACGCGCTGTACTTTACCCGCACCATGAGCAGCATTACGTCCCTGTCGCAGCTTATGTCGGACCCGACCCTGCTCAAGGTGGCGGAGACCGTGTCGGGCTATGACCCGGACCAGTTTGGCGCGCTGGACTATGACCAGCAGGTGCGTCTGTTGTCCAAAAAAGTGGACCTGACCAAGCTGTCCACGCCCAAGCAGATCCAGCAGTACGCGGAGCAGTATCTGGCCATGTTACAGATCAACCCGCAAACGCCGGACACCCCCGCCAGCCTGCTTGACCTGTTTGGTGGGGATGACAGTGACGATGGCATTCTCGCTCTGTTTGGGGATAGTAGCGACGATTCCTCGGGCGATCTTTATTCCAGCCTGTTCTAGGCAAGGTGGCCCCACCCGCATGACGGGGGTGGGGCAGCATAACCCCGCATCTGGTTTGTTGTTGACGTGAGTTCGGACCCGCATTCCCCCTCGCCTGTTGAGGTCTCCGTATCCGCCCTATCAGGCGTGCTGGACGCGGTGCGTGGCGCCATTGCCGGCCCCCGGCATGACGTGCCGGTGGGTGTGCTGGAGGGGCGGGTGACCGGGCTTTCGGGCTTGTCGGTCTCGCTCAGCGGGCTGCGTGATTTTACGGGTGTGGGCGACCGCGTGACCATTTATGGGCTGGATGGGCGGCAGACGCAGGCCGAAATTGTGGCCTTTGCGCAGGATATTGCCATTGCCATGCCCTTTGGCTCGCTGGAGGGCATTGGCTCGGGGTGCCGCGCGACCTTCCGGCTGTATGATCAGGAGCAGCGCCGCCGCCGGGCGGGGGGCACGCTCATTGTCAATGCTGGGTGGCAGGGCCGGGTGGTGGACCCCATGGGCCGCCCGATGGATGGCAAAGGCCCGCTTCCGTCCGAAGGCACGGCCCAGCGGCTCCATGCCTCCCCGCCAGAGGCCGCCATGCGTGGCCGCCTTGGCCCGCGCATAGACCTTGGGGTGCGCGCACTCAACCTGTTTACCACCTGCCGCGAGGGCCAGCGCCTTGGCCTGTTCGCAGGCTCGGGCGTGGGTAAATCCACCCTTATGGGCATGCTTGCGCGTGATACGGCATGCGATGTGGCGGTCATTGCGCTGGTGGGCGAACGTGGGCGTGAAGTGCGCGAGTTTGTGGAGGATGATCTGGGGCCGGAGGGGCTGGCCAAGTCCGTTGTGGTGGTCGCCACGTCCGATACATCCCCCCTTATGCGGCGTGAGGCCGCTTATGCCGCCATGGCCGTGGCCGAGCACTTCCGTGATCAGGGCAAATCGGTGCTGATGCTGATGGATAGCGTGACCCGCTTCTGTCAGGCATTGCGAGAGATCGGTCTGTCCTCGGGCGAGCCACCGGCCACGCGCGGCTATCCGCCCAGTGTGTTTGCTGAACTCCCCCGCCTGCTCGAACGCGCAGGCCCGGGCCTGATGGACGAGCACGGCCATGCAGGGCAGATGACGGCCATGTTCTCCGTACTTGTGGAAGGCGATGACCAGAACGAACCCGTGGCCGATGCCGTGCGCGGTATTCTGGACGGGCATGTGGTGCTGGAGCGCCGCATTGCGGAATCCGGGCGTTACCCTGCGGTCAACGTCCTGCGCTCGCTCTCGCGCACCGTGCCGGGATGCCTGACGGAGGAGGAGAACCAGCTTGTGCTGCAAGCGCGCTCCTGCCTGTCCACATGGGATGAGATGCAGGATATGGTGCGCCTTGGTGCGTACCGCCCCGGCAACGACCAGCGCGTGGACGAGGCCATTCGCGTGGCTCCCGCGGTGGAGGAAATGCTCAAGCAGCGCAAGGGCGAACGCGCGACCCTGCCTGAAAGTTTTGATGCTCTGCGCGGCGCGCTATCGTAGCTGAACACCCATGAGCAGTGCGCGAATCCGCTCCCTTAAAGCGCTTATCCGTGTGCGCAAAAAAGAGGTGGACGAGGCCCGTGCAGGCATGTCCCGCGCGCTGGCGGCCGAAAACGCGGCCATGACCGAGCTTGAGCGGCAACTGACCCAGATTGAAGTGGAGCGTGACGAGGCCGAGGGCGATGCCGGGCGGGAGACCTTCCGCCTGTGGCTGCCTGTTGCGCAGGAGAACCTGGCGCGGGCGGAAGATGTGGTGCGCAAGACCCGCAACGATTCCATGCGTGTGCGGGAGGAGCTGATACAGGCCAACGCCGCCTTCAAGGCCGCGCAGACCCTGCTTGACAAGCGCGAGGAGGAGGAGCGTGTTCTACAGGCCCGGCGCGAACAGGCCGAACTGGACGATCTGGCCCGGCGCGCCCGCCCGTTTTTTTTGTAAGTCCGGGTCAGTTCCATCGTTTGGTCGGAATAAACGGCAAAGCCGTGAAAAAACGATGGCAAATGGCTCTTTTCTTATGTTTGATCCTTGAGAAAGCAGAGTGCGCCCGCTATCGCTTACAGATCATAAGGGGCTGACAGTGATCGTGAGATGCGACCCGTTTCTCCCCACACTCGTGAGTGATTAGGAAAACGTATGCAACAGACAGCGCAGCAACCCGCAAAAATTTTTATTGCGACCCCCTGTTTTGGTGGGATGGTTACGCAGGAGTATATGGAATCCATCATTGCATGCGCCGGAGTGCTTCAGGTCCCCATGACCCTCTCCCTGTTGGGGGATGACGCCATGATCAGCCGCGCGCGCAACACCCTTACGCATAAATTCCTCACGCTGTCTGACGCAACGCATCTTTTGTTCATTGATGCCGATATCGGCTTTCCGGCCGAAGCTCCCGCCCGCCTGCTGGCCGCTGGCAAGGATGTGGTGGCCGGTGCCTACCCGATCCGCGAATATTTCTGGGACAAAACCACGCAGGAAAACATGCTGCATGGTGAGCCGCAGGACACCGCCTCCCTCCGTTATGTGGGCGAGACGGAGGCCATGCACCAGCAGATTGAAAAAGGGCCAATGGTCAAAACCCATTACGCGGGTACGGGGTTCATGCTCATCAGCCGCACCGCACTTGAGCGTATGGTCAAAGCCTACCCCGAGACCGCCTATACCCGCATAGACGCCGCTAACGGCGAGACAGGCAGCACCGCCCACGCTCTGTTTGACGGCAGCATTGACCCCGAAACCGGAACCTATCAGAGCGAGGACTTTACCTTCTGCCGCCGCTGGCGCGAAATTGGGGGCGAAGTCTGGCTGGATACATCCATCAATCTGACACATGCAGGCCGCGCCGCGTTCCACGGCAAGCCGGGCTGCCGTGTTGGCATGGTTCACCACAAGGGCGCCTAAGGTCGCAATAGCACCACATGCCAGATAACAAAAAACGCCCCATCATTATCAAACGTGTGAGTGATTCGGGCGAGTCGGGTCATCATGGCGGCGCATGGAAAATTGCGTACGCTGACTTTATGACGGCCATGATGGCCTTCTTTCTGGTCATGTGGCTGATCAATGCAACAACGGAGGAACAGCGCAAGGGTATTGCGCAGTTCTTTAACCCCATGGCGGAAAAAGACACCCGCCTTGGTTCCTCCAACGGCATGCTCGAAACATCTCCCTCTCCCCTTACGGCAGGGACCACCTTGCGCAAGGTCAAGGATGGAGATGCCCCAGATGATGACGGCGGCGAACAGTCCGGTGCCAAGGATGCGGCCCGCCGCTCGGAGGAGGGTGGCTCGCCCGATAATATTACCCGTGGGCTCAAGGCGCATCTGACCCCCGCATCTCCTGCCATTATTCCCGTTGGCGGGCCGGAGAGCGGTGGTGGCAAAAGTATTGGCACCATTGGCGTGGACAACCCCGTGGCCGCTGCTGCCGAACAGACCAAGATCGACAACATGGTGCAGGGGCTTGAGCAGTCCGTGGCGCAGAACCCCGATACGCAGGAGGCGGCCAAGAACATGTCCGTCTCCTTCGGGCGGGATGACATCCGTATTGAACTGCGTGACGCCAACAACACCCCCATGTTCGACACGGCCTCGGCCACCCCCAACGCCGCCGGGCGCAAAATGCTGGAGCAGATTGGCGCGTGGCTGGCCCCCATGCCCGAGCAGCTCTCCATTGTGGGTTATACGGATGCCGACCAGTACCGCGCCACCAAGCGCGGCAATGGCATGTCCAACTGGACCCTGTCCGCCCAGCGGGCCGACGGCGCGCGTGAGGTGCTGGTCAGGGCCGGTTACCCTGATCGCAATATCCTGAGCGTTTCGGGCCGTGCGGATCGGGACCTCGCTTTGCCATCAGACCCCGGATCGGCTGCCAACCGACGTGTGGTGCTTATTCTGCACCGCCGCTTTGTAAACCCCGATCAGGCGGGTGGGGCCATTGTGCCACTCCCTGCCGCCGGTGGCGCGCCAGCAACGCAGCCCACAGGTGCGGCTGGCCAGCCCGCAACACCCCCGGCTGCAGCCAATGGCGCGCCCGCTGCCCCCGTAGGCGGGCAGACGCCCCCAGCCCCCGCTCCGGCAGCACCCGCTCCCGCGGCGCGGCGGACCAGAGGTGTGCGTGTGCGCGCGGCAACACGCCCAAGAGCAGCCCAGCCCGAGCAGGCCCAGCCTCCGGCAGACCAGCCTTTTCAACCCTCGCAGGATACGTGGACACCCGCGCCGCAGTAGCCCGCCCGTAACACGATGATGATTGTGCCCCCCGCAGTTGCTGACCGCGTGGTGCAAGTAGATGGAAGTGGAGACCGTTAAATGCTGTTCATCGGGGGGCTCATTTTTGCGCTGCTCTGCGTATTTGGTTCGTTCGTGGCATCGGGTGGGGCGCTTGCTCCGCTTATCATGTCCATGCCGTTCGAGCTGCTGACCATTCTTGGGGCCGCGGTGGGTATTTTTGTCATGTCCAATTCCAAGGACGTGCTCAAGGAGTTCCCGCACTACCTGCGCCGCACCATCAAAGGCCCGCGCTACAACAAGGCGGCTTACACGGAGCTTCTGGTCACGCTGTTCCGCTTCATGCGGCTGGCGCAGGCCAAGGGCAACATGGCGCTTGAAGAGCACATTGAAAACCCGAACGACAGCAGCATTTTCGCGCTCTCCCCCAATGTGCGGGACGACGTGCCAACCCGCGCGCTGATCTGCGATTACCTGCGTCTGGTCAGCCTGAACATGGATGACGCCTACCAGCTGGATGAGGTCATGGGCCGCGAGCTCAAAAAGAACCTGAGCGAGGAGCTGCATACATCCGAAAGCCTGCAAAGCATTGCCGACGCCCTGCCAGCCCTTGGCATTGTGGCCGCCGTGCTCGGGGTTATCAAAACCATGGCCTCCATCAGCAAGCCGCCGGTCATTCTGGGTGAGATGATTGCTGGCGCGCTTGTAGGGACCTTCCTTGGTGTGCTTTTGTCTTATGGCGTTGTGGCCCCACTTTCGTCTAGAATGCGCGATGTGGTCATGCAGGACGCACGGTACCAGGACCTGATCCGCACGGTGTTTGTGGCGCATCTGCAAGGCAACCCGCCGCAGATCTGCGCGGAAATCGGGCGTAAGGATATTCCTCATGCGTTTATGCCAACCTTTGCCGAGCTTGATTCTGCCCTGTCCGAGGCCAGCAACCCCGGCGCGGGTGCCGCTGCCTGAGCGTAGGATAATGTTGGCGGCCGCACCGCTGGCGGGATGGAGGACGTAATGGGTATCAAGTCTACAAATGCTTCGAACCTGAGCGAAAGTGCACAGGAAACGCCTCTGTCCTCCCTGTTGGCCGCCATTGCGTCACGCAGCACCACGGGGGTTTCCTCCCCCACTACGCAGAGCAGTGGCTTTGCTGCCGTGCTCAAAAGCATGTCCGCCCCCGCCACCACCACGCAGGCCCGTGCCGCCAGCACGCAGCAGAGCGCCACCAGCGCATCCAGCTCCAGCGCAACACAGACGGATACGGACAACACGGCCGATACCGCCGACCAGACCAGCCAGTCCGGCAGTACCCCTGCTGCGCGGGCCAGCACAACGGCGGATACAAAGTCCACCAAGTCCCACGCCACAGCGAACAAAACTACCAGTAAAACCGCTAGTGGCGCCAAGGCCACAGACCAGTCAGACAAGGCCCAGAGTGCCGCCAAAGCCCGGAAAATCCAGTCCGACACCAGTGATGACGACACCACGCCGACGACAGCCAGTACCACGGATGCCACCACCACGGCCGATGCCAGCCAGAGCGTTCAGGACGCAACACCCCTGAGCATGGCCGAAACCCTGATGCAGATGCTCTTGCAAAGTGCCGCCAGCATGCCGGTGCAAACCCAGAGCACAGCGGGGGATACAGCCGGGAGCAGTGGCAGTAGCGACAGCGCATCCGCCACGGCCAGCACAACGGACGCCACGCAGGCTGCAACAGCACTTGCCGCCACGTTGGCCGCAGCCGAGCAGGCAGGAGGGGGGCAGGGTGTAACCTCCGCGACCAATACATTGCAGAACATGTTGAACACTACCGTGGATTCGCTTGCGGCCATGGGGCTGGGTGCGGGGCAGAGTGGTTCCCTCTCGCTCACCGCCGGGTTGTCCGGGGTTGCCACGGCGTTGGCCTCGGCTTTGGCCCAGCCCGCAACGAGTGCCACAGGGGCAGGTCTTGCCAGCGTTTTGCAGGATATGGCCACCACGCAGGCACAGGCTGGCGTGGCATCGGCTGTGTCGGTGCCCGTGGCGCAGAGCACGCCTTTGGAGCAACTGGCGGGTAGTATGGCCACCAGTAAGGCTGCCAGCGGTGCGGTCGGGGTGTCCGCCGCAGGTGGGGCAGCTGCTCAGGTATCGGGCACGCAGGCGGCTTCCACCGGCACTACGGACACGGAGCAGCAGGTGGCGTTAACGCTCCAGCAGGTTGCCGCGTCCATGAGCAATGTGAGCGTTACCCAGTCCCCGCAGCAGGCAACGCAGGCCGCGGACGAAGCGAATGGCACCCCCCTGAATGCCACCAGCCTGACCCCCGATGCCACAACCGCCATGGTGGCGCTGGGCAGCACAGTGCAGGAATCCACGGCTCAGGGGCAGTCCGCTTTTTCCGGGCAGTCCGGTAACGGTGGGGGGGAAGAAGGGCAGGCCATGCTGGCCGATGGTACAGCGCAGGCCGGCACGCTGGCGCAGAATGCCGTGGCGCAGGGGGCTTCCTCCTTTGCGTCCACACTGGGTACGGCGCTGGGTGGGAATAGTGGTCAGACAACTGCATCCGCGCAGACCCCGGCTGCCAATACTGTGACGACCGAAGACGAACAGACAGGTGGCCTGTTCTCCCTCGCCAGTACGGGAAGTGGCGATACGGATGTTTCCATGACCGTCATGACCGCCGATTCCACACCCGTGCATGTGCGCGTGCAGGGGGCTGATGGCGTGACCACAGGTGTTGTTCTGCAAAGCGAGGACGCCGCAACCGCGCACCATTTGGCCAACACACGGCACGAGCTTGTTGCAGCATTGGATGCGGCGGGTGTAAACGTAGGACAGATCAAGATTGATGTTGTGAACCCGAGTGACACGGGCAACAGCACCTCCCAGCAGGATACCGGCAGTGGTGCGGCCTCCGGTGGAGCGTTTGGGGGGGCAAATACCAGTGCGGGGCAGGGCAGTGGCCAGCAGACAGGCGGTAACGCATGGACTGCCAGTGCCTCATCCGCAGGGCAGGATGTGACGGATGCCGCAGCGCAGGGCAGCAGTACGGCGGCTTCTGCCACGCGCGCATATGATGGACGTGGGGTTAACATTACCGCCTGACCCGGGCGTATTACAGGCACACAGGAAGGAAGCGGGCGCATGTCCACGACATCACTGACAACAAACGAGTACACCCTGCTCTCGGCAGCAGAATCGACGGCCAAAAGCTCCGCGGCTACGTCCAGCTCGACGTCTTCTTCCACGTCGTCCACCTCGTCGACGGCGGCCCTGTCCTCGCTTGCTGATAACTACACCACGTTCCTGACCCTGCTGACCACGCAGCTCCAGCATCAGGACCCCAGCAGCCCCATGAGCAGTGACTCGTTCACCAGCGAACTGGTGGAGTTTGCCGGGGTGGAACAGCAGGTGCAGACCAATACCAAGCTGTCCTCGCTTATTTCGCTCAACGAGAGCGGGCAGCTCAGTGCGGACAGTGCGCTTGTTGGCTCGCAGGCCACGGCCACCACCACCACCCTGCCGTTGCAGAACAGCTCTGCCACACTCAACTATCAGGGCACATCGGGGCAGACCGTGGCTATTGCCGTGTCCAATTCCGCTGGCACCATTGTCAAGGACGATCTGGTTACCGCCAGCAGCGGCACCAACACCTGGACATGGGACGGCACGGACAACAGTGGCAACAAGCTGTCCGATGGGGCTTACAGCGTTGCGGTCAAGACCATGGATTCGTCGGGTAACACGTCCGATGCTTCCTTTACGGTTACGGGCACCATTACCGGCATCCAGACCGGTACGGACGATATGGAAGTGCAGATGGGTGGGGCCACCATCCCCATGAGCAGCCTTATCAACGTGTCCAAGTCTTCCACGTCGTCCACAACCTCGGATACATCGACCTCGTCGGATACAGATGCGGATACGTCTTCCTCGACCGGGTCGTAATTTATGGGGGGGGTGTGGCGTTGCCATGCCCCTCCTCAACGGTTGAGCAATTGCGCCCATGGTGGCGGGGCGGGCCATGTATTCATGGCTCTTTTTTTGCCAACGTTAAAATAAACCTGACATATGTCTTAACATTAAATTGACTAACCCGGGGTAAAACCGGCTATGCCTTACGCTGATAACTGGCAGTAAGGCGGAAAAATTATGTTGGCATGGTTTACCGAAAAAGCACCGCTACGGCGGAAAATCTCCATCGTTATGGCCTGCCTGCAAGCCTACATGATTTTACAGATTCTGATGCAGCTCGTCAGTTCCGAGTTGGACCTGCCGCTGGCTGTGCAGCGTTATCTGGGGTTGGGTGGCTTTGCGGTCAGCTCCCTTATGGTGTTTCTGGCCCGCTGGCTGCTGATCAGCCGTGCCGCTGTTTCGTTTGAGACCATTACGACCCTGACCGAGCGGATTGCTGATGGCAAGCTGGATGAGAGCATTCCCTATCTCAACTGGTCCGACTGTGCAGGCCGTCTTGCCAAGGCGCTGGCCACGTTCCGCACGGCGCTGGTCAAACAGCTTGACCTGCAACAGATCGCACAGAACATTGCGGCCGAGCAGCAGCGCCTGAGCACCCTGACGCAAGAGCGTGCGGTGGAGCAGAATGGCCTTATTACGGAGCTGGGCAAGGGGCTGCGCACACTGGCTGACCGCAATCTGGCATTCCAGTTTACATCTCCTTTTGCGCCGGAGTTCGACGCCCTGCGCCGCGATTTTAACGAGGCTGTATCTTCCTTGGCGGAAGCCATGGAAGAAGTGGCTGCGGCCTCCGCCCTTATTCAGGGCGGGTCGATGGAAATTGCGGAAGCCTCGCAGGATTTTGCCCAGCGGACCGAGCGGCAGGCTGCGGCCATGGGCCAGATGGCGGCCTCTATTACCAGTGTTAAAAACGGCGTGGACGACCAGTCCGAAGCCGCGCAGGAAGCGCGCGATGCAGCCCAGAGCGCTCATGCCGCCGTGCAGCGTTCCACCAAGGTCATGCTGACTGCCATGTCTGCCATTCAGGAAATTGCAACGTCGTCGGCCAAAATGTCCGCTATTATTGGCATTATTGATGACATTGCCTTCCAGACCAACCTGCTGGCCCTGAACGCAGGGGTGGAAGCTGCCCGCGCGGGCGATGCAGGGCGTGGCTTTGCCGTGGTGGCGACCGAAATCCGGGCACTGGCCCAGCGTTCCTCCACATCCTCGCGCGATATTCGCAGCCTGATCGAAATTTCCACCAAACAGGTGACCGAGGGCGTGCGCCTTGTGGAACAGACCGACAAGGAACTCAGACTGGTGGCCGGGCAGGTGGAGGCCATTACCGGCCATGTGTCCAACATAGCCAGTGTTGCGCGTGAGCAGGTGGGCAGCCTGGGTGAGGTCAACACCGCCGCCACCCATATTGACGCCACCACCCAGCAGAACGCGGCCATGGTGGAACAGACCGCGGCTGCTGCCCATAACCTCAAGACCGAGGCGGCTAATCTGGTAAGCGTTGTTGGCCACTTTACGCTGCCCGGCGCAGGTCCGGCACTGGCGGGGCCAAGTGGTGGCAAGGGGCGTGCCGCACTGGCGGGTCCGGGTTCCTCCGCGCCGCGCCGTCCGGCCGCTATTGCACCAAGCAAACCGGCACCTGCCCGCCAGTTGGAAAGCAGTGGGGCGGACGGCTGGTCGGAGTTCTAAGGAATAATTTTGGCCGTGACTATGGTGGTGTTCATGCACTGCCATTCACGGCTGATTTTTAGGATGTAAAAATCCCAGATTGCTCAGGCAGACAGCGCGTAGGAGCGGGGCACATAGTCTTTGTGTTTGTGCCGCAATGCTACTCTTCTGTCCTTATCTTGGCTCTGACCAATTTAGTCAGCCATCAATGCGCCAGAAAGCTAGTGGCAATTTAACATGGCATTTTGGTGGAGGCGGTGTAATATGAGAGATAAGGTCAGGAAAGGTTTCCAAGAGTATGCAGCCACTTCATGTTATTGTGCAGGCAGGTGGTCGTGGTAGTCGTCTTCGTCATCACACATGGAACAAGCCAAAATGTTTGGTTTCCGTAAATGGAAAACCAATTCTCTATCATTTGTTCGATAGATTTCCGGATGCACATTTTGTTATTATCGGGGATTATCTTCATGAGCAGTTGAAGAAGTATCTCCAGATCAATCCACCTGACGTGCCCTATAAACTGGTGCAGGCAAGTGGAAAAGGCACCCTTTCGGGTGTGAGTCAGGCACTGGACTATATTCCAGCACAAGCGCCTTTGGTGCTAACATGGAGTGACCTGATTATTGGAAACTTACCGCCATGGCCACAAACAGATCTGCCAGTGGTGTGCACAACAGATAGTTTTACATGCCGATGGACTGTTGCCCCTGATGGGACTTTTCATGAACAGGTCGGTAGCAAAGACGGCATTCCCGGCATGTTTTATTTCTCGCATGCTTCGGCTTTTCCAAAACCGCCAGTTCAGGGCGAGTTTATGAAATGGTTTGCCGCAAACGTAAAGCTTAGTGTTCTTCTGAATTGTCCGGATATGGAAGAACTGGGAGAGTTTTCCAGTATTGAAGAAAGCAATGATAGAGCAGGATTTTGTCGTTTTTTCAATAAGGTGGAAATTAAAGAGACGCAGGTCATAAAAACTGTTGTTGACCCACAGTACAACTCTTTGCATGAAAAAGAAATCGCTTGGTATTCTGCGGCACAAGCGTTGGGTTTTCGGCGCATTCCAAAGATTTTTTCAAAAAATCCTTTAGTCCTTGAGCGCATTAGTGGACAGCATGCTTACGACATAAAAGATTTTACAAAACGTGAGCGTCGGGCAGTTATGGCGGACTATCTGGATTCCCTTATTGCTCTGCATGAACTTGACCGTGCTCCAGCAAATGCTGGTGCGGTAAAAGAAGTTTATCTTAATAAAACAGTGCAGCGTGTTGAGAGTGTTTCGGATATTATTATCGGATTTGAAAATGACACCATGACAATTAATGGTAGGAAATGCAGGAATGTTTTTTCTATTAAATATATGGGAATATTGCAAAGTATATTGCATGAACTCGCAGTTGAAGAATTTGTTCCTATTCATGGAGATGCTACATTTTCTAATACATTGATAGATGATAAGTTGCGCGTGTGGTTTATTGACCCGCGTGGTTACTTTGATAAGCCAGGCATTATGGGAGATGCTTGGTACGATTTTGCCAAGGTTTATTATTCAGCCGTCGGTGGGTATGATTTCTTTAACCGTCGGAAGTTTAAGCTACATATTGACCATGAGACAGTTGAAGTTCTTATGGAAGAATCTAGTTTTTATGAAACTGCGCAAGAAATTTTTGCAGAGTATTTTGGTAAGGATCTGGCAAGAATTAAAATTCTTCATGGGCTGATTTGGCTGTCATTCTCAGGATATGCAAAAGACGATATCGATTCGGTAATGGGATCGTTTTATATGGGATTGTATTGGTTGGAAGATGGGCTTTCAGCCCTTTGAAAAATAGAGAACAAACATGGATAAAAAATTAGATCACGAGTTCTTTTTGAAAATTGATGAAGAGAGAGAGCAAAAAAAAAGGAAAGCTTATTTTAATGGCTATAAAAATTTTGCTCATCTTGAAGAAATAGCGACGAAAACATCGCTCAAGATCAGTGTACTGGCGAGCAAGTTTTATGCTGATGAAGATTTCAATTTTTATTCAAACGCTTATTTAAAAGAAAACCTTATGGTTTTTGCTGTGGCGCTTGAGGCGCTTCAAAAATCTGGTATTAAAATAATTCATTACCTGGAAGTTGGTGTTAACAAGGGACTGAGTTCTCTGGCTGTTCATCTTCTGTGTGAGCAGTTAGGTCTTGCGTGTAAGATACGTGGCGTCGATCCATATTATGAGGACGGATACGTTGAGGGTGTTGCCCGAACCATCAATAAAAAGACCAAAGAACAAACGTTAACATTTTTGCGAGAAAATAACGTCCAATTTTCGCTTGTTGAAAAAACAAGCAATGCGGCATTTTTAGATTTGATTCGGTGTGATGACCGTTTTGATCTTATCTATATTGATGGGCGACATGAGCTTTTGTTTCCATTGGTAGATGTAGGTTCGTACATTAATTTGTTGATAAAAAATGGTATTTTTCTGATAGATGATTATTTTTGGAGAGATGTTTTTCAAATCAAACATCTTTTTGACCTGTATGCAGAACCAATTTGTGAATCTTGGAAAATTGCAGCCTTTCAGGTCCATTTGAACCCGGAGATATTCTAGGTGGTGTAGATGATAGATATTGCTTTAAGCCCTCTACCACACACATGGTTGATTGATGTGGACGGCACTGTTCTGCAACACAACGGTTACAAGATGG
This sequence comes from Acetobacter lambici, assembly GCF_011516885.1. Lineage (GTDB taxonomy): Bacteria > Pseudomonadota > Alphaproteobacteria > Acetobacterales > Acetobacteraceae > Acetobacter > Acetobacter lambici. The sequence continues at coordinate 65,184 of NZ_WOTD01000007.1, forward strand.
GGGGGGATAGTCTGCTGCCCGGAGTAAGGGAGTTCTGGGCCTCTATTCCACTGGAAGATGTCATTATTTTGCTTAGTGCGCGGGCCGTGGAGTATATGCCCTCCACACTGGCATTTTTTGACCATGCCAAACTGCGGTATACTCATGCACTTTTTGGACTGCCAGCGGGGGAGCGTATTGTTGTTAACGATGCCAAACCCTCTGGCCTGAAAACAGCGTATGCTTTTAACATTGCCAGAGATGAAGGGGTACGCACTCTTTCGGTTGTTATAGATCCAACCTTATAAAATAAGGTTGGATCTACTTTTATCGCGATGAAGACAAGTGCATATTATGATCAATAATAAATAACGGACTGCCCACGGTTTGGAGTTTATGCCCCGTCCGTATGGTACGAGACAATCTTTTGTATATCGTCTTGGTAGTTATCATCAATTAAATGTCGCTCGGCGTCTGTTGGATAGCCCAATGTTTCCATACTGGGAACGGCATCGTTTTGCATTATGGCTATTGAGTTTTCCCAAAGGGGGAATTTGTATTCAACAAGAGACCTTCTGGCATTGCACCATGTGCCACAGCAGAGTTCTGCCCCACCAGAACGTGCAAATATGGCGTGTCCTGCGATTTCAATGGCGGGGAGAAGCTGGGTAAAGGGTAGCCGCAGGCTAATGCTGCCAGGGCACAGATTTTTCCATTCTGAAGTACTGTTCCATATGATTTTGAAACCTTTTTCTTGCATGGCTTGTGCCATGTCCTGCCAAAATGACCGTGGAGGCGATGGAACGGTAAAAGATTCGGGGAACAAAAAAACGGTTTTGTTCGGTAGGCAGTCATGTTCGGCTAGTATTGCCTCTGCTTCTTCTCTCCATTGCGACTGTATTGTCGGGGCTGAGTATTTGCTTGCGTTTGGAAGACGCATAAAGATTTTGTGGTTGGCCAGCATGGTCAGTCCGTATGATAGACTGATCATATTGTTATTAAAATATCTACCAACCATTGGAACCCCAGGCATAAACAAGCCATGGTTAAAGGTATTAGACATATGGTTAAGGTGAGAGCGATTAACGGCTATAACTGTATCAATATCATCTTTCCAAAGTTCAAGAAGAGACTGCTGGTTTTGAGTGCATAGAATAATGATCTTGTCAGATATGGGGCGGTAGGTCTCGCGGAATGCACGAAGAAGGGTGAGTAAAAAAACATTATCTCCGACAGCATGGTGTGTAACAAATATCCACGCTCCCGGATTTAACTGCTGACAGTAACGGACGAGGTTTGAAATATATAAATCTTCATCATTTTCCGAGACGTACATTTCTCCATTATTTATAAAATTCCATCCTATTGCATAGAAATCAGAAAATTTTCTCTGAGTTTCAGGGTTATATAATTTTTGTTTATTCCACAAAACAACTGGTGGCAGAGACCCGTTAAATTTATAAATGTTTATAAGATAATTTTTATTCTCAAGATTTTGTATTATTTCACGTTCAAAGCTTGAACCCATTATAATGATATCAGAAGGAATGTGGAATTTCATGTATTCGTCTATTTGTATAATATCAATATTACCTAACTTTCCGTTTTTATATGAATCGATGAACCCAGATATTTCTATATTTTCATGAAGAAGGGATTCTTGTATGCTTTTGGCCATACTTCCAGTGCCATAAATATAAATGTTGCTTTTTTCATCTATTCTAAACTTATTTGTTGATTTTAATTTTCCATTTACAATAAATGCTGGCATGTCAGTTTCCTAATTTGAATTTTGTATGATTTTTCTACTATGTCTTGGGCGCATATAGAAAGTTAATGGATTTTTCTACATGTGTCCATGCCACGTTTTACAAAAAGTGTCTAGAAATCTAGTTTATTGACCATACGGTGAGTAAGGTCATAAGGGGCATTTTTATATGACCGATTGTGTGGTGTTCGATCACATGGTGCGGGGATGTTGGGAATATAATTTTGCGCTCCCATAATCAGCAAAAATATAGAGAATTTTTATAAATTCCTGCCAACACTGCTGGCGTGGGTTCCGTTAGGTAGCTCTGGTCACGCTCAGACGCCGGGTGTAGAATGAATGACACACACGTTGCTGTTTTTTGCCCGTCGGGCGGGGAATGGCTGATAAAAAATGGTGCAATCATGATCCATCCCGCAATGCGCGCCTACCAGAATGTGGCAGGGTATTCCCTGACGGACCGACAGGCCGACGCAACCTGCTTCAGACTGCTGATCGAAGAACTGGAAACGGCATCTGCCAGTTCCGAGCACTCCGTTCGGCTCAAGGCCCTGACCAAGAACCAGCGTTTGTGGTCCATGATCATGAAGGCGAATTCGCTGGATGCAGGGGCGACAAATTATGAAGACAGGGAACTGTTTGTAAGGCTTGCCTCTCAGGCGCAGCGTTATGGCATTCGTGCCATTCTCGATAACAATCTGTCCCTCGCTCCCTTGATTGGAATTGCAGAAACCGTTCTGGAAGGCTTGGAAACATCAGCAGGTGCCGGACAGGATTTTGATACCGACGCCATGCTCTGAACGGTTGGGGAGCCAATAAAAGGTGGCTCGACTATGGAAAATTCGGACGCGCGGGCAGGCCAGTGGCAGCCTGCCTCAATAGCTGACAGATTGTCTTTTATGGGGATAGAGCGGCGCGAGCGGGATACGCTTGCCAGTATGCGCCCCGACATGGCCGACATTTTGGACGAGAGTCTGTCCGAATTTTATCAACGTGTGCATGATGTGCCCGAACTGGCCCGGTTCTTTCCGACCGAGGCCACGACAACCAAAGCCCGGTCGCTCCAGCAGATGCATTGGGAGACCATTTTGTCCGGCAAGTTTGGGCCGGACTATGTGGCCGATGTTACCCGGATTGGCCATGCCCATGCCCGCATAGGGCTGGAGCCACGGTGGTACATTGATGGCTACGCCGTCCTGCTTGATGCTATCTGCCGCCGCCTGATCAGCCGTGGCGTGCGCGGCGGGCGGCGTTTTTCCCTCGGTCGTGCGGCGGCCGAAGCCGAGGTGGGCGAAAAGCTGGGCCACCAGATCGGGGCCATTCTCAAAGCTGCTTTTCTGGACATGGATCTGGTGATCTCCACCTATCTGGCGCGGCTGGAGGAGGAACGGCAGAAAGCCGCCTCTGAACGCTCCGCGCTGGAGCAGATTGCACAGGCACTGGAGCGCGTGGCCGAGGGCGACCTGAGTGCCACCCTTGCGCGGGATGTCGCCGAGCGTTCCCCTGTTCTGGCAGCAGCCTTTGCCAAGCTCAAAACCGGGCTGAACACCGTGGTGTCCGACATCCGCGAGGTATCGACACAGGTGGAGGACTCGGCATCCTCCATCAGCCAGAGCAATGCCCGTATTCTCAGCCAGAACGAGGCGCAGGTCGGTTCCATCCATCGCCTGACCAATGCCACGGCCACGCTTGAGGCCTCGTTGGACGATGTTTCGGGGCAGACGGTGGCCGCCGAACATGCGGTGCGCAAATGCGTGGAGGCAGCCGCACGTGGCAACACCAACATGCACGACGTGCGCGCCACCATGGCTGATATTCAGAGCGCATGGAAAACCATATCCGATCTGGTTGGCTCCATTCAGAACATTGCGGCCCAGACCAACTTTCTGGCCCTTAACGCCAATGTGGAGGCCACGCGGGCGGGCAGTATGGGGCGCGGTTTTTCGGTTGTGGCCATGGCTATTCGCGACCTGTCGGTCAAAACATCCCACGCGGCACGCCAGATTGCGGCCAGCGCGCAAAAGAACGAGGCGGTTATTCGCAGTGGCGCGGATGCGGTCAACCAGATGGTGGCCGACCTGTCCGATATAGGGGCAGGCATTACTGTGGTGAACAACGCCATCTGCAAGATCAACAAGGAAATGGGTGGTCAGCAGCAAAGCGTTAAAGGCACCCACCGCGAGGCCGCCGCCTTGCGAGACCTGACGGAAAAAACATCCGCCATGAGTGAACATGCCTCGGCCGACTGTCAGGACCTCAGCCAGCGTTCGGCCAGAATGGTCGATCTGGTGAGCAACTTTGTCCTCTCCGATTACGGACAGGATTATGAGGATGACTACCCCATAGCCGCTGAATAGGCGGGCACAAAAAAACCGGCCTGCTTTGCGGCAGGCCGGTGCAAAAGCACGCTGGTTTAAAAAGCGGCTTACTGCTTCATGGCGATGGTGGCCTGGAGCAGCTGGTCTGCCGTGGTCACAATCTTGGTGTTGGCGGTGTAGGCTTCCTGCGCCACGATCAGGGCGGACAGGTCGCTTGTCAGATCGGTGGTGGAAGATTCCACGTAGCCAACCGTCAGCGAGCCGGTTCCGTTATCACCCACAACACCGGTCTTGGCAGAACCGGAGGCCGCGGTTGCCGTGTAAGCCTGACCATCCTGAGAGAGCAGGCCGTTGACGTTGGCGAAGTTGCTGAGTGCGACCTTGCCGATCAGCTGTGTATCCCCGTTGTCGAACGTGGCCATAATGGAGCCATCGCTTTCGATGCTGGCACCTTGGTATGTGCCAGAGGTCACGCTGTCGCTTGTTGTGGTCGGGGTTACGGCAGTTGCGCCAACGGTCATGCCTGTTGAGCCACCAATTGTGCCCAGAGCAAGGTTGATGCTCTGTGTCTGCCCATCAGGATATGTGACGGAAATTGGCAGGGAGACAGCCGCACCGCTGAGCGTGGAGGCGACATTGGAGGTACCGTCTTTCACAGATTGCAGAGCGCCATCGCTGTCGAATGTAACGGTATAGGTTTTGCTTGTAACGCTTGCCGTGGTTCCGTCAGAGTTGGCGCTGGCACTGGCGGAGACCGTCCATGTGTTGGTGCCGGTATTTGTCCATGTCAGGCTGATCTGAGCCTGATTGTTTTCCGGGTTGGTTACGCTGTAGGTGCCATCGTAGGTGGTGGTCGCATCGGTGGTTACGGTGTCGTTAACAGCGGCGGCAGATGACAGGGTTCCGCTTGTTGTCAGTGTTGTGGTCTGTGTCGGTCGGAAGGTCACGTTGGCAACGTTGATCTGCGTTACGCTCGACGTGTCCAACTGGCCGGTATCGGAATTGACCATGTAGCCATCAAGGTAATAGCCGCTGGTGTTTTCCAGATACCCGTCCTTGTCCTCATAGAACTCACCGTTACGGGTGTAGTACTGCTCGGAGGAGAAGTCCGCGCCGGAGGACGTTACCGCCCCGGTTTTTTTGGAAACGTTGAACAGCCCGTCACCTGAGATGGACATGGCCAGCCCGTCCGTGCTGGAGGCGGCGGTGCCCTGCGAGTCAACGTGCTGCACGGTAACAGCGGCGACCGAGTTGGCCACACCCTGCGCAAACGACCCGGAGGTGGAGCCAGCGCCAGCCACAAAGTCCTGAAACGCGGTGGTGTCGGCCTTGTAGCCGACCGTCTGGCTGTTGGCGATGTTGTTGCTGAGGTTGGTAAACGCGGTGGCCTGAGCGTTAATCCCGCTGACAGCCGTGGTAAGGGAGTTAAAAATAGACATGTATCGTCCCTGCCTTTTGGATGCGCAGTTATCTTACGCTGGCTGTCTGTGCCGGGTTGGGCACGCGCATCAGCCACGGGTTATGGCAAACAGGCCCCGCAGGCTTGAAAATGCCCTGCTACGCGACCTGCGCCTGAGTTACCCAACTGAGTAGCATGTAGGGCGTGGAACGCAAGTTTTTCCTGCATGAAAGAACTGTAAACCGCCAGTTTCCGGCCCTTAACGCCTGCGGATTATGGGGCGTGACTGGGGTTGTTGCGGGGGAGGGGGCACGGCCCGCGCGCCGGGGGTTTTGAGCTTCATCACATAAGCAATAATGGCGGCTACGGGCTGGAAGTATTCGGCCGGAATTTCAGAATCGATCGGCAAGGTGTACAGCGCGCGGGCAAGGGGCGGGTTGGGCACAATGGGTACGCGGGCTTCCTCCGCCGCCTCACGCATGCGTGCAGCCAGTTCATCCGTGCCTTTGGCAATAATTTTGGGGGCGGTGTTTACCCCGTTTTCGTATTGCAGGGCCACGGCGTAGTGGGTCGGGTTGGTAACAACCACCGTGGCCTCCTTGACCGCCTGCACCATGCGGCGGCGGCGGCGCATGCGAATCTGCCGCTGGCGGGCCTTGACCTTGGGGTCCCCGTCCATCTGCTTGGTTTCGTCTTTAATGTCCTGAAAACTCATGCGCAGTTTTTGCAGCCGGTTCCAGCGGGTCCACACATCGTCCAGCACCGCAATCACGGCCTGCACCACCAGCACCACCAGTGTTGCATACACAAACCATGAGATAAGCTCGTGCGTAAGGTGGATCACGCTCCACCGTTCGGACACGGGGGCCACGCGCAGGGTCTCCTTGGCCACGCCCAGCAGGACGAAGCCAAAAACCACAAGTTTGACCAGACTTTTGGCGGTTTCGACCAGATTGTTCTTGCTGAACAGGCGCTTCATCCCCTTGGCGGGGGGAAGACGCATGATGTCGGGCATAATAGCGTTGGGGCGGAACAGGAACCCGCTCTGGAGCACGCCAAAGGTCAGAGTGACCAGCACACCCGTGCCCACAAGGGGGGCCGCGAGCCACGCCCCCTCCAACATAGCCTGCACGGAGGCACGGTAGAGGGAGGCGCGGTCAAAGGGAATGCTGTCAAAATGGGCCATAAGCCCTTGCATGTGCTGTGTAAACTTGTAGGCAGACAGGCCCGTGGTCGTGGTAAAAACGATCAGGAAGCCGCTTAGGATAACCAGAAGCTGCACCTCACGCGACTGGGCAATATTGCCTTCCTCACGCGCGTCTTCGAGTCGTTTGCCGGTTGGGGCTTGGCTCTTTTCGCCTGAACTGTCATCCGCCATGCGTCCGGGCTCCTAGTGGTGCGCGGTGCCGGCACCAATGCCGGGCAGGCCGAGCAGCAGGTCGCCTGCGCGCTCCTGCCACACGCCGGCCATGACCTGGATCAGAATGGCCAGCAGCAGCACACCCCCCAGCAACTGCGCGGGCATGGCCATGGAATAGACCTGAATGGAGGGCATAAGCCGGTTGAGCACCCCCAGCATGGCGGGCCAGAGCGTGCCGATCAACACAAAAGGGGCCGAAAGCTGGAAGGCCAGCGTAAAGGTCTGGGCCGTAACCTGCGTTACACTGCTTGCCATATCCCCTGTCAGGGGCATGTGGCCGGGGGGGAACACGGCGTAGGAGCCGGTCACCGCCGCCAGAGGCAGGGCGTACAGGCCCGTGGACAGAAAAATAACCGGGACCAGAAAAGACGCCATGTGGCTGATGGCCGTACTGCTGGCCCCAAGGTCCGGGTCGGGCTGGAGCACACTGGCAAGGCCGGTAAAAATGGCCACGAACTGCATGGAAATGCTAAGGGCGAGGGAGACCAGCCGCGCCAGCCAGCCGATAAAAATACCGTAAAGCAGCTCGCCGACAATAATGGCAATGGCGCGGGCGGGCATGTGCAGCGCCTGCCCCGATACGTCCTTGAGGGCGTTTTGCTCAATGGGCAGAATGGCCACGGTAATGCACAGGGCAATGCCAGCGCGGACCACCATGGGGGAGGTACTTTCCCCCAGTCCGGGGGAGGACAGCACAAGCGCGCTAACCCGGCACAGCACCAGCAGGAACATGGCGGCCAGGACCTGAATGGACCCGCCGGGGAACAGCAGGTAGTCGGTCATGCCCGCGTGGCTGCGCGGTTGGGCTGCGGGCGGGTCATGACCCGCCGACCATGATGACCTGATCAAAAATGGTGCGGGCGTAGGTGTTCAGAACAGAGGCCATGTAGGAGCCGGTCAGGAGCAGCGCGGCCATGGCAGCCACGAATTTTGGCACGAAGGACAGCGTGGCCTCGCTCACCTGTGTCATGGCCTGAAACAGCGAGACCATAACCCCGGCCACCAGAGAGGCCAGCAGGGAGGGAGCCCCCAGCTTGACCGCCACAAACAGCGTCTGGCGCAAAATATCGTGGATATCGACCGTGTTATGCATGGCCGGGTCTTAGATCGTCATTTTCATGACGTCCTGATAGGCCTGCACCACGCGGTCACGCACGGTGGTTACGGTCTGCAACGTCAGTTTGGCTTCTTCCACCGAGGTGGCGATGTCGCTCATGTTGCCTTTGCCCGACAGGCCCGTGGCGGTCTGGGTTTCCGCTGTTTTGCCGGTCTGGATTGCGCCTTTGAGCGCGGTGTCCAGCGCGGAGGTAAAGCCCGAGACAATATCCGCCCCGCCCGTGGCACCCGTACCCTGCTCGTCCGTTGGGGACTGCATGCTCTTCTGGGTCTGCCCGTAGGCGTTGAGCGCATCGAGGCTGCGTGTGGTGATATCGCTGGTCATTTTGGCCCTGTCTGGCGCGGAGGGGCGGAATGCCGCCCTGCCGCCACGATAGTGGTCTGGAACGTGGGAGTTACTCTAATCCATTTGGTCCGTGCAAGGCCAGTGGCTTTTGTGCCCGCGTGGCCAATCTTTGCGGTTTTACAGCACGTCCATTTTGGTGGCGGGGGAAATAACGTTAATGCCCCGTGTGACCGGCAGACTGGTCTCGCGCGAGGCGGGGGTGGTGCTTGCGCTGTGGGCCGTGCGTGCGCCAAGGGGGATAAACGCCTGCTCGTTCAGCCTGTAGCCAATGCCCCATTGGGTGATAAACGGGTCGACAATACCAAAATCGCGCAGTTTTTTGCGGATTTTGCAGATCATGACGTCAATAATCTTGCCGTGTGGTTCCTCCTGCCCGGCATACAGGTTGTCCAGCAGGGCCTCCTTGCTGAGCACCTGATTTTTGCGCAGGGTCAGCAGTTCCACCACGTCGTATTCACGCGGGGTCAGGGGCAGGGGGCGGTCGTCTATGCGGACCTGCCTGCGGTCCACGTTGACCACCATGCGGCCGACATGCAGGTTCAGGCTGTCATGCCCGCCGGTGCGGCGCACAATGGCACGCAGGCGGGCAAGCAGTTCCACCGGCTCAATGGCCGCACTCACGCAGTCATCCGCGCCAATGGACAGGGTCTCGGCTACTTCCTGCGGGGTGGAGGTGCGCACGATCATCATGACCGGGGTGGGTATGCGCGAATTGCGGATGTGGCGGAGCAGGCGTGTGTCCGCCCGGGCCTGCTGGATGACCGCAATATCGTACTGCGAGCGGCGCAGGGTTTCCACCACCCCTTCCGGGCCGGACATGGTCAGGGAGAGCGCACCCTCGACCGCGGCTTCAGCCAGACCATGGCACGGACGGATATCGCCATGAGTTGAATTGTCTCCGATACACAACAGGCGCATATTTTTTTCCGTCTATTGGTTCCATGGTGTCTGCACGGTCAATATCGCAAGGAACTGCGGTGCACCAACCATATTCGGCAGGCAGATGCATAGTGCCGGTCGGGTATTTGGGGTGCGCTGGGGGCCACGCAAGGCCAGACTCCAAAAAACACCTTGGCTAAGGCATGACCATCCCATAATCTGAGCGCAAGATTTTTTTCGGCTGGTTTGCATGCGGCTCTGCCGTGCGGCATACCGGCTTTAGTGTTTCCTGTACGCCTTGAAGAGGTTCCATCACATGGCAGATACCACGGTTGCCGCTCAGCTTGCCTCCAGCATGCGCACGGCCACGACCAACATGGCTCAGGCAGCGCATCGGTCGGTCCAGCCCGAGCATGTAGCCTCCAGCGCGCTCAGGGTCGCCTCCTCCAGTCAGGACGGCTCCTCTTCCTCCATGCAGTTTGATGCATCGGGGCAGGTCGTGCCATCGGGCAATTCGCACAACAAGCATTCCGGCTCGGCCAGCTTTATCAACCTTCTGGCCTGACCATGCCTCGGGCCGGGTTGTTCCGGTCCGATCGGGGGACAGGCCGGGACAGGGTCTTTTTTCACGCATGATGCTTCAGGGTATTGATGAGTGCGCAGCAGCGGCAGTGTCCGTTCTGGTCCTGCATGACTGACAGGTTCGTGTTTTCTGCTTTGGCAGGCGGGCCGGTCAGCCACAGTTCTTCTGCACCCGCCACCGTATGTGCAGAAGAGTCCCGCCTTAGGGCAGGGCCATTGTTCGTTCAGGATTAACCAGACGTGTATTTCAGCAGATCCGTTTGCATGAGACGCTGCCTTCTTCCCATTGCCCTGCTTCTGTCCTGCTCTGCCATGACAACCGTGGCCGATGCGGCGCGGCGCACCCATGCGCCCCGCACCAGCCAGGCCGCCCCCCCCAAGGGTACGGGGCTTAACGCAGCTACCGCAGCAGCAGCGGGTGCCGCAGCCGCTACGGCAGGTGCTGCCGCCGCCGGTGCCAGTGCGGCAGTTCCCGCGCCAACTGACCCCAGTACGGCAGCGGACGCCGATCTGCTCAAGGGCCTGCCCGCACCGTGGAAAGCTACCGTGCTGGATGTGCCGCTCTCCCCGCCAGCTCCCCCCCCAACACCGGCAGGCAAACCGCGCAAACCGGGGCAGAAGGCGGGACAGCCCACCAATTCTGGCGCCAATGTAGCCGGGAGTGGCTCTGGCCCCATTAACGTGCCCGCGACATCACCCAACCGCGTGCTTATTCCCGTATCCCCCCGCATGGGGCTGGCCGCGTTCCGTAGCGGCGACAGCTTTGTGATCGTGGTGGATAATGCCGAACCCATGGACACCAGCGCCCTGCGCGGGGATGGCATTTTTTCCACCCTTACGGTCACAACGCTGCCCGGTGCCACCTTGTTGCAGATCAAACTGCCCGACACGCGCGAATTCTTCCTGTCCCAGCAGGCGGAAGGCTGGGTGCTGGGTGACAAACCCCCACCGGGCAATGTTTATGGTGACCGGCGCGTGATCAACCCGATCGTGGCGGATGGGGGTATTCTCTACCCCATGCGCAAGCCCGGTCGTGTGCTGAGCATTGCGGACCCCGCATCGGGCAAAAAGCTGTTTGTGGGCACCTCCACCACGGATGATGGGGGTATTCTCTCCTTCCGTCATGGTGATGGGTATGACATCTGGCCCACGACCGAAGGCGTGGTGGTGGCCGCGACCTCCCCCGATGTGGGGCTACGCGCAACCCCCGAGGGCGCGTTGCTGACCTCGGCCGAAAGCCCGCTCCCCGACAGCAAGGTGGCCGTGTACGCCAACACGGTCGATCTGGACTGGCTGGGTCTGCAAAAACTGCCTGATGACCAGTTGGAGGCCCGGCTGCACAAGGCCCTGCTGGCCGCAGCCGATTCCGACCCCGCCCAGCGCTTTGCCGCCCGGCTGGAGGAGGCCCGCGCAGCCTTTGGCGTTGGCGCTTTTCTCGAAGCCCGCGGTATTCTGACCGTGGCACTTGAGGATGACCCCGAGGAGGCCGTGCGGCCGGAGGTCAGCTTTTTGCTGGCTGCATCCGAACTGCTGAGTGGCAACATGGATGGCGCGTTCCTGCTCGAAGGCCCATGGCCTGATAACGAGCAGCGGGCTACCCAGCTCTGGCGTGGCCTGTACCTTGCCGCCAAGGGCGGGCACGAGGCCGAGGCCGCTCACCTGCTGGCGCGTGACTTCACCCGGCTGGACAATTACCCAACCAGCGTGCGCAGCGTGCTGCTGCCGTTTGCCGCCGAGCAGATTGGCCGTTACGGCGGGGCAGAAGACCTGAGCGTTCTGGACAAGCTGCCCGCAGGGTCTGCTTACAAGCTGGCAACCGCCTTCCGCGACCTGCGGACAAGCAAGCGCGCACAGGCGTATGACGCGTTTAACGCGCTCTCGGTCGATCCGGACCCCGTGGTGGCGGAAAAGGCGCTGGAGCAGAAAATCTCGCTCGACATGTCCGATGGCAAGCTGACCCCGGTCGCGGCGGCGGAAATGTTCAATGGCCTTATGCCCGATGCCCGTCTGGCCGGGCGGGAGGCCACGGTGCGGCTGTTGCAGGCCGATGCCTACATGCGCGCCCGCAAATGGCCCGAGGCGCTGGCCACGCTGGATATGGTCAAGGACACGCCTGAACAGGTGTCCGAGCCTGTGCTGTCGCCCATGCTGTTCCAGACCCTTGCCGCCGTGGCGTCAGAAGTGGTCAAGGATACGGACCGCGATGCCATTCTGCATGGCGCGGCCATGTTGCGCGCCCACCTGTCTGCCCTGCAACCGGGCACCAAAAAGGGCGAAATCCTGATGGCTTACGGCAAAATGCTGTTGGGCCTTGGTCTGGCGGATGAGGCGCAGCAGGCGTTCTCCGATGCCGTGCCCATGCTGGATTCGCCCGAACTCAAGGCGCTGGCGGGGCAGGGGCTGGCCGAATCCTATATTGCGCTCAAGGACCTTGCCGGCGCGACCGACGTCCTCCAGCGCACCGATGACCCCGATCTGCCGGAGGACATGAAGGCCTCCCGCCGCCGCCTGCAAGCCCGGATCACGCTGGCCAAAGGCGACCAGACAGCCGCTCTGGGCCTGCTGAACGGGGACAGTTTTTCCGACTCGCTGGACATGGCCGCCCGTATTCATGAAAGCCGGGGCGAATGGCCCGCCGCCGTGGCCAATGTGCGCAAAATGGCCGAGGCGGACATTCCCCCCCAAGGCCCGCTGAGTGCCGCCCAGCAGACACTTGCCCTGCGTCTGGCCTCCGATGCCTCTCAGGCGTCGGATGCGCAAACGCTGGCATGGCTGGCCCAGCTTGTGGGCGATCGCAGCATGGATGGTGAGAGCGGGCGTGTGTTCCGCCTGCTCACACAGGTGGGGGGGCCAAAACCCACAGCCAGCCAGCCAGCGGCCCAGACCGCAACACCAGCCCCCGCCAATCCCTGAGTTTTGGCCTGCGCGGCGGGGCTAGTCCCCTTCCGCTCCGGGCGGGCTGTTAGCCCCCCAGTATAAACTGCACCCAGTGCGGCAGGGCCGGGCTGTTGCGGAGCAAAAACACCGCCAGCAGCCCAACAGCACAGGGCAGTGCCGTGGGGTAGCGCCAGATGGGGCGCGTGCTGGCCCCTATGGCGGCCTGCACCATGGGGGTGTGGGTGGTGCGCCGGACCGTGCGCACAGCCCATAAGCCACCCCCTGCAAGCAGCATAAACGCCCATAATCCGCCCAGCCCCACCCATGCTCCGCACGCGCAAAGCAGCAGCACATCGGGCGTGGACATAAAATTGCCCCGCCGTGTAATGGACAGGCCAAGCAGGCCCGCCCCACCCAGTAGCCAGCCCCCACAGGCCCCCGCAATGGCGCTGCCCGCATGGCCCAGCCCAAAACCCGCCAGCAGGCCGCAAAACAGCATGGGCATGAGCAGGGCATTGGGGAGCCAGCCTTCGCGCCGGTCAAACTGCACCAGTGCGTTGGCAAGGGTCAGGGCCAGCCCGTCGGCCAGTGCGACTGAGGGCGGGGTATAAATCAGCAGTGTGAGCGTACAGGCCGCAACCAGCAGGCAGCCAGCCATCAGCTCGTGCCGCTGCTGTTGTGTGGGTGGGTGTTCCCTATGGGGGCGCACCCCGGTGGCCACGGGTAGCCAGTGCAGCAGCACCGAACAGACCCGGACAGAGGCAGGGAACAGCAGGGCAATGCACACACCCGCAAGGGCGGCGGGGGTGGTGCGGGCCAGCAGGCTCCACGCCAGCATGGCAAGTGTTGCTACGAGCTGGAGGGTTGTATCCGTCATCCTGAGTGTGCGCATGCTCTGCTCGCTGTGGCAAAGGGCATGGTCCGTGCCATGTCCGGGTTCTGCCATAGCGCTGTGCCGGGGCTGTGTCATGGGCAATCCCGCGCGGGCGGGGGGGTGGGGCTAACAAATCTGTGGTAATCGGGGGGAAGGAGCGCTATTCATGGTCAAGCTGCCGTGAACAGAGGTATCCATACCCATTCATACGGCACCGCATACAATACAAGGGAGCTGGCATTTTCATGCTGGAGGCACTGTCATCCCAGACCGCGCTGACCCATAGCGGGACTGACCTGTTTTCATTGGCTGAGCGGCGCATGCAGTGGCTGGAGTCGCGCCAGTCTGTTCTGGCGGGCAACGTGGCCAACGCCAATACGCCGGGTTATGTGTCCAAGGATGTTACGCCGTTTTCGGGCGTATTGCAGGACCAGATGACCATGGCCATGGTGCAGACCGAACCGGGGCACATGGCCGGGCCGGGCAATACCGCGCGCGCGCGCAAGACCACGGGCGGCACCACATCCATAGACGGCAACGAGGTCCGGCTGGAAGATGAACTGGGCAAAATAGCCGACACCAACGACCAGCAGCGTTTTGCCACCACGGTTTACACCCGTTACATGGGCATGTTCTCCACCGCGCTTGGCACCAGTTCGTAAGGACGGAAGCAGCAGATGGATTTTACCAACACCATTGGCATATCCGCCGACGGCATGCGCACGCAGGCCGAACGCCTGCGCGTATCGGCCGAAAACCTTGCCAACAAGGATACAACCGGTTCCACCCCCGGAGCCGACCCTTACCGCCGCAAGACCATTACCTTCCAGACCACTCTGGATCAGGCTACGGGTGCGTCCAGCGTTAAGGTCAAATCCATTGGACAGGACCACACGCCGTTTGAAACACGCTACGATCCCTCCCACCCCGCAGCTGACGCCAAGGGCTATGTGAAGGTGCCGAACGTGAACACCATGGTCGAAATTATGGATACGCATGACGCCCAGCATTCGTACGAAGCGAATCTGAACACCATGCAGATCACCCGCTCCATGCTGACGCGCACCATCAATCTGATGAAATAAAGTCGGCCAGCAGAATATTTGAGTGTTTTGTCTAGCCCAGTGCTTTGCACGGTTATGGTCTGTGGCACTTTGTATTTGATCTGCCCCGGCCATAGCCGAGTATTAACATGACATCTTTTGGTTTATCCCCGCTCCTGCGGCAGGCTTTGCAGGGGCGTGATATTACGCATTACCGGGCGGAACTGCTGCAAAAGGCGGCCGCAAACCCGGATGCGCAAACCCTGCTCGATCTGGCTCTGATCATGCAGCTGACATTTGAGCCCGAACAGGCCGAAAGGTTTTTGGCTGAAGCGTTAAAGCTGCAACAGACCTTCAACCTTGCCCAAGGGGGCAAGGACGCCCTGCGTCTGCTGGTGATTAAAACCCCCGGAGACCTGACCGACAACACCCCCATTGAATGTATTCTGGAAAACGCACCCGTACATATGGACGTGGTGTATGCTGGCCCCGGCCTTGCATGGCCCCAGACACTTCCCCCCCATGATCTTGTGTTTGTGGCCGTGGGCGAGGGAGACACCCATAACGCCGTGCTGGCGGAACTGGCAAAGGTTCTGGCGCACAGCACAACGCCGGTGCTGAACAAACCCCAGTATATTCCGCAATTGTCGCGTTTGGCCGCATTTGACCTGCTGCATGGTGTGCCGGGCTTGCAAATGGCGCAAACCTACCGGGTGGAGCGTACCGTGCTGGAACGCCTGAGTACTGGGCAAGGCACGCTGGAAGCTCTGGGGCTTAATCTGGTCTATCCGTTTATTGTGCGCCCGCTTGGGCTGCATGGCGGCATTGGCCTGTGCAAAATAGACCAGCCCCAAGACCTTGCGGCCTATCTGGCCCAGAATGGGGCGGAACTGTTTTTTGTCGCCAACTTCATCAACTACGCATCCGATGACCAGCTTTATCGCAAGTACCGCGTTGTGCTGGTGGAGGGCCGGGCCTATCTGGCGCATATGGGCATTTCCTCCCACTGGATGGTGCATTACCCCTACCGGGAAATGAAGGAATTTGCCTCCCGCCGGGCGGAAGAGGCCCACGCCATGCTCCACTTTGATCAGGAGTTTGGCCAGCGGCACGCCGCCGCCCTGAGCGGGATGTATGATGCCGTAAAGCTGGATTACTTTGGCTTTGACTGTGCGGAAACAACGGACGGCAAACTACTGGTGTTTGAACTGTCCAACGCGCTGATCATCCATGCCTGTGATGATGCTGCGGTTTTTCCCTACAAAATTCCCCAGATGCACAAAATTTTTGCGGCGTTTTATACCATGCTGCAACGCAAGGTGACGGCGTAAGCTACGCGCTTATGCCGGGGCGGGTTGTTCCAGTCCGGTATTCCACCCAGCCCGGACGGGGCCGCAGGTAAAAATTAACCAACATTTTGGCGTATAGGGTGCCGTTCCTCCCGCAGGGGAGGGCGGTTCTGCGCATTTTGGGGGTGGGGTTTGCCGTGGCAGTCTTGCAGAGGGCCGCCGGATATGGCGCATCAGCCTCGGTAGCCTCGGTAGCCTCGGTAGCCTCGGTAGCCTCGGTAGCCTCGGTAGCCTCGGTAGCCTCGGTAGCCTCGGTAGCCTCGGTAGCCTCGGTAGTCTCGGTTAGTGGCCGGAATGTGTTGCTGTTGTGCGCCAGACCGTGGTCTGTGCCAGTCCCGACAACGCAAAAAAATACCCCCGGCTTTCGCCGAGGGCATTTTTCGTCGACTGTATCAGTAAGATTACTGGAACAGGGACAGGATGTTCTGGGACTGACCGTTGGCGATCGAGAGGGACTTGATGGCCAGGGACTGCTTGGTCTGCAGGGAGGTCAGCTTTGCGCTTTCTGAGGACATGTCAGCATCGGTCAGGGCGCCAACACCGGAGGTCAGGTTGTCAGCAACGCTCAGGCCGAACGTGCTCATGTTGGCAATGTTCTTGGTGTTCTGACCCAGGGAGGACGTGACGTTGGTCATAGCCGTAATAGCGGCCTGAACCGATGCAATGGCGGTGGTCAGGCTGAAGCTGCTGCCTGCGCCAGCGTAGCTGCCGATCCTGACGCCGCCGGACAGGAAGGCGTTAGCCGTTGCAAGGCCGTTTTTGTCGCCAATGGCAAGACCCAGAACTTCGGACAGGGAGTGCTTGGCTGTGCCTTTCATGCTGCTCGATGTTGCCAGGGCGAACAGGTTGTCAACAGTTGCCGTGCTGCCCTGCAGGCCCGTAACGTAGGTCAGGCTGGTTGCTGTAATGGCAAGGCTGCGGGCGGTTGCGCCGACGAGCAGGTTCACGCCGTTGGTGGTGGCGTTCTGAGCAATGGTGTCGATCTGCTTCAGGTAGCCGTTGATTTCGGTGTTGATCTGGCTCAGCGAGGTGGTGCTGCCGGTGTTGTTACCAATGGTGGTCACAGCGGCCTGCACTTCGGCCAGAACGGAAAGGATCTGGTTGGCTGCACTGTTGGTGGAGCTGACAACGGAGGAAGCGAAGGACAGGCCGTCGTTCACTGCGCCCTGACCGGAGATGTTGCCATTCATCTGAGAAGCAATGCCGAAAACAGCCGGGCTGTCGGAAGCGTTGGCAACTTTTTTACCGGTGGAAACGGCGTTTTCGGTGGCGCTCAGTGCAGTCTGGGTTGCGTTCAGGGTTTCCAGAGCAACCATTGCGGAGGTGTTGGTGTTAATAGAAAGGCTCACGTTGTGATCTCCATTTCGATTGGGCTAATGCCCGTGTTCAATGCTGAATAAACCCCCGAACGGCTAAGAGAAGGTTAACGCGATCATTTTTTTTTGACTGCCGGATAAAAAAATCCATGGCGGCAAAAAAAGCGGGGTTATGCGTTGTGTTTTTAAAAGAAAAAATGGCGGTTTTTAGCCGTTTTTTGTGACCTCTCTTTGCGGGGCACAAAAAAGCCTCCACCCGGAAGGGAGGAGGCTTTGGTCTTCATCCAATGGAACCTTGGCCAATATGGTTAATATGGCCGTTAACCGTTAAGCACTTTCGCGGTCGGGGGGAGCGTCCTGCGTTTTGCCCAGAGCGCGCAGGTAAGGCCGCTCCTTGGTCAGTGTTGCGGGCATTGGCATGTCCAGCGTGTCGGCAAACTGGGTTTTGGGCGGGGCGTCCTGTGCCTGCTGCGCGTGTTCGGCGGCAAGGGCTGCGGCACTGCTGGCAGCGGTTGCACTCTCCAGCGCGGACTGCACAAGCTGCTGGGCCGTCTGCTGCGCGCTCTGGCTGGCCTGTTGCAGCTTTTCCAGTGTTTCCTCAATAGCCAGTCGTGCGGCTTCGGCCTGTTCGATCAGGCTTTCCATCCGCCGTTCCTGCGAGGGCACCTGTGTGAGGGCCGCATCCAGCCTGTCCGCTACCGAATCGGCCTTGGTTGCCATATCATCCAGCTCGGTGCCGGTGACCTTGGCCTGCTCGATCATGCGGCTGAGCGGGCGACCGCTGACTTCCCCGGCCACGCGCAGCTTGTCCACGCCTTCTTCGGCCTGTTTCACGCTGCTTTCGAGCTTGTCCACCAGGTCGAGCAGGCTGGTGCGGTCGCGTTTGAGGTTGCCCAGCACCCGGCCCAGATAAAAGCTGTAGATAATGCCGAGGAACAGAAAGACGGAGAGCGTGATCTCAATGATCATCTGGATCTGTGTGAACATCATTCAGGTGATCCTCCAGTCTGATCCGGGGTTGCGTTGGCAGCGGGTGGCTGCGGGTGAGGGGGCTGTGGCGGCACGCCAAGGGGCGGGGGCAGGTGGTGCTCCTCTGGCGGGACCAGCCTGCGCTGGATTTTAACGGCGTTTTTGTTGCCCAGCTTGCCCAGACGGCCGTCAAACAGCGGGGTCTGCCCACATTGCAGACGAATGGGGAAGGGAGCGCCGTTTTTGTGCGGGAAGGTCATGAGGGAGCCGATCTTGAGGTTGAGCACCTCGGAGAGCGGGACGACCTTTTCGTCAAACACGGCGGAGACCTGTGCGTCGGTTTCCAGAATTTCGGAAAACAGATGGTCTTCCCAGATCGAGTCGCGCCCGAATTTTTCGCCCATGAACTGCTGCGAAAGCTGGTCGCGCACCGGCTCCAGCGTTGCATAGGGAATAATCAGGTCCATGTTGCCGGTGCGGTCCTCCATATCAATATGGAGTTTGGCCAGCACCACGGCGTTGGACGCGCGGGCAATGGCGGCAAAGCGGGAACTGACTTCCAGCCGCTCAAACGTAAGGTCCACGTTGCAGACCGGGTTGAAGGCGATGGACAGGTCGTTGAGCGTGAGGGTGATCAGTTTTTCAATCAGCGCGCGTTCAATGGCGGTGTGGGGGCGTGTTTCCACCCCCGCATGCCCAACACCGCGCGGACCACCCATAAGAATGTCGATAATGGAATAGGACATGGCCGAATCCACAACGACCAGCCCGTAATTGTCCCACTGCGCGGCCTTGAACACCGCGAACATGGAGGAGGAGGGCACAGCGCCCATATAGTCCCCAAAGCGCAGGGACCGAATGCCCTCGATCGTTATTTCAACGTTATCGTTGGTGAAGTTACGCAAGGTGGCGGACAGGATGCGCACAAGCCGGTCAAAGACAATTTCCAGCATGGGCAGGCGTTCGTAGGCCACGAATCCGGCCTTGATAACGCGTTCCATGCCGGTTTCTTCCGGCTCGTCAAACCCGCCAAAGGTATGGCCCAGCAGGTTGTCGATTTCCGACTGGTCCAGCAGATGGCTGCCAAACGGGTCTTCTTCCGGGGTGGCACCGTGTTCGCCATGCTCACCATGTTCGGCCTGCGCGCCCGCGGCGTCGTGCTCGGTGTGGGCGGCGGCATCATCGGGGTGGGCTGTTGCGTCGGCCGTGGCGGGGTGCTCTGGCTCCGCGTTATCCTCGTGCTTTGCCGTAGCGTCAGACGCCGCATCCGGTGCATCGGGGTGCGGTTCTGCTGGCGCGTGTTCGCTCTCGGGGGGCTCGGCCTGTGGCGCGTGCTCCTGCTCCGTATGCGGGGCGTCGGGTGCCGCGTCTGCTCCGGGTTCGTGGTTCCCGGACCCTGATGCTGTGTCGTCTACATCCTGCATGTGGTTTGTCGCTACGGTTCCTGAGGGGTGTCTGTTTGCGCGGGTGTCAGAAGCAGGAGCGCTTTACTGGACAAGGAATTCAACAAGATACAGGTTTGTCACCTGTAGGGGAGCAAGCTGTGCGCGCAGGCGGCGCAGAATGGATTCGCGCAGCCTGTAAATGCCATTCCCCCGGATGTCCTGCGGTCTGGTTTCGTGCAGGTAGGTCTGGAACACATCCTGAATTTCCGCAATCCGGTCCTGTAGTGCGGCCTCGTTCGGCACACCGCTGACTTCCACCTTGGCGGTCAGCTTGACGTAAACCGGGTGGCCACCAGACGTGTCCAGATTGGAGACCATGGGCGGAATACCCAGCAGAATGGGTGGATGCATGGCGGCTTCGGCCTTGCTGCCCACATTCTGCTTGAGCTTGGAGGTAAAGATTTTATCTTTTTCCCAGAACACCCCACCGCCGACAAGGAGAACGAGACCGGCAGCACCCGCCATAATCAGTTTCCGCTTGGACTTGGGGGCGTCTGCTCTGGGAACTGCTGCGGCAGCATCTGCTTCTTTTGCGCCGGTTACAGTTTCGCTCATGTCTGGTGGGCTCCGGAATGGTTAATCAAACACCTCTGTTACCAGTTTAACCGCTGGTGCGCACCTACTCAATGGTGGATGAGGCGTTACAGTCGCGCGTGTTTACTGCCAGTTTTACCTGAGTAGGGCGCAAGGCCCTCAGGATTTTGGGCCATCTCTGGGCTATCCGTGCAAAAGCTGGCGCAGTACCTGCACCACTTCATCTTGCTCCGCTTCGGTCATGACCGCAAACAGGGGCAGGCTGATGGCACGTTGGTAATAGTGTTCAGCGGCTTCAAAGTCTCCCGCAGCAAACCCCATGCGCGTGTAGTAGGGTTGAAGGTGGACGGGAATATAATGCAGGTTTACCCCTATGCCAGCCGCCCGCAGCCCTTCAAACACCGCGCGGTGCAAGGTGTGGTCCCTGAGCCGTATGACATATAGATGAAAAGCCGAGCGCGCATCCGCCAGCCGTCCGGGCAAGTCCAGCGGCAGGTCGGCCAGTAGCCGGTCATAGCGTTCGGCCAGTACGTTGCGGCGGGTCACGTATTCGTCCAGCCGTTCAAGCTGGCTCAGGCCAAGAGCTGCCTGCATGTCCGTCATGCGGTAGTTCATGCCCAGTTCGATCTGTTGGTAGTACCACGGGCCATCTGGCTGGTGGGTCATTTCCGCCGGGTCACGTGTTATGCCGTGGCTGCGCAGCCGCGCCATGTGCCGCGCCAGATCGGCGGAGTTGGTGAGCGCCATGCCCCCTTCCGCCGTGGTGATGATTTTGACCGGATGAAAGCTGAAGATTGTAATGTCGCTATGGGCGCAGGCTCCCACGGGCTGGTTCTGGTAAAGCCCGCCTATGGCGTGGGAGGCATCCTCTATGACGCGAATATTGTAGGCTTTGGCCAGCGCGCCAATGGCGGCCATATCGCACGACTGGCCACACATATGCACGGGCACAATAACCTTGGGCAGGCAGTTGTTCTGTGCGGCGTGGCGTAGTTTTTCCTCCAGATGCCGTGGGGACATGGTGAAGGTGTCTGGCTCGATATCCACAAAATCAACCTGTGCCCCGCAATACAGGGCGCAGTTGGCGGATGCGACAAAGGTAATGGGGGAGGTCCACAGCACATCGCCCGGTCCAAGCCCCAGTGCCAGACAGGCAACATGCAAGGCGGAGGTGGCGCTGTTAAGGGCAACCCCATGCCCGGCTCCAACCCGTTGGGCAATGGCCTGTTCAAAGCGTGGGATTGTTGGACCCTGAGTGAGAAAGTCCGACTTTAGAACATCGGATACGGCCTGAATATCGGCCTGTGTAATATGCTGCCGCCCATACGGGATCATCGCGCCGCACTCAGTAAGGAATCCGCGTGGGTATTGAGCCATTCGCGCAGGGTTTTCTCTGGCATCCATTCTGTATTGGTGTTGCTGGAATAAAGGAAGTTATCTGCCACGCGGGTACCATTTTTGATGCGCTGCGGGTCTTCAAACCAGTGGTTGAGCTGGGGCAGAATTTTAAAGTGCTGGTCATACTCATAAGTATAATGTGCATCTTCTGTGCCAACCATCTGCTCGTGCAGCTTTTCCCCCGGACGGATACCTATGATCTCTTGCCGGGCATTGGGGGCAATAACGCGGGCAATGTCGGTCACCTTCATGGACGGAATTTTTTTGACGTAAATTTCCCCGCCCACCATATCGGCCAGTGCATGCCAGACCAGATGGACCCCCTGTTCAAGCGTGATCATGAACCGGGTCATGCGTGGGTCGGTTATGGGTATGACGCCCGTATCGCGGATGGAAAGAAAGAACGGAATGACCGACCCCCGAGACCCCATGACATTGCCATACCGCACAACGGAAAAACGGGTGTCCTGCGTACCAGCATAGGCATTGGCGGCTACGAACATCTTGTCGGACGCCAGCTTGCTGGCACCGTAAAGGTTGATCGGGCTGGAGGCCTTGTCGGTTGAGAGGGCAACAATACGTTTGACCCCTGCATCCAAGCAGGCCTCAATAACATTAATTGCACCGTTAATGTTGGTCTTTATACATTCAAAAGGGTTGTATTCCGCCACAGGCACTATTTTTGTAGCGGCGGCATGGACCACATAGTCAACCCCGGACAAAGCGCGGTGCAGGCGCTGGGCGTCGCGCACATCGCCTATAAAAAAACGGACGCGGGGATCGTTCTGAAATTTTTTGGCCATTTCCCACTGTTTCATTTCATCGCGGGAGAAAATGATAATCTTACGCGGGTTGAAATGTTTGAGTGTCATGGGAACAAAGGCGTGGCCAAAAGATCCTGTACCGCCGGTGACCATGATAACGGAATTGGTCAACATATTCTAACTGTCCTTTTTGCCACGCTGATTGTGGGCTCCGAGTAGGTTGCTTGCTTGCAAAGCGTTGACACAACCGTGTTTCCGGTAGCTCTTCCTCTGCGTTAATGGGGAGGAATGTGGCTGTATCCTTGGCGCAAGGCAAGAGGCAGTCTTGTTGTTGGACAATATTCGTCCGTGGGGGTGGAGGGGGCGTGCATTTCTTTTTACCTGCGTGGAAGATATGCTTGGGCCAACCATCAGGCGTGGGCCTGATCCGGCCCCCAAGCCTGAAAAAAAGGAGCGCCAGATGACCGAACCTTCCGTGCTGTGCATTACGCAGGCCCGCATGACCTCCCGCAGGTTGCCCGGTAAGGTTATGGAGCACGCAGGCGGCAGCACTGTGCTTGGCTGGCACCTTGGGCGTTTGCAGCGCAGCCGCCGGATTTCGCGCCTTGTGGTGGCCTCCGTGCAGGGGGAGGAATCCCGACCTATCTGCGATCTGGCTCAAAAAATGGGTGTGCCCGTTGTGCTGGGGGATGAGGAGGACGTGCTCAGTCGCTTTGCACTGGCGGCACAGCGGTTCCCCGCGGATATTATTGTGCGCGTTACATCGGACTGCCCGTTAATAGACCCCGATCTGGTTGATCGCACGGTGGATCTGTTTTGTGCAGGAGGGGCCGATTACGCCAGTAACGGTGGTGGTGGGTACCCGCGCGGGTTTGATGTGGAGGTCTTTTCGGCCAGTGTTCTGCGCGAGGCACAGGAAAAAGCCGTTTCCATGCACGAGCGCGAGCACGTGACACCTTATATATACCAGCACCCCGACCGCTACAGGCTGATGACCCTAGGTGGCGGCCGAGGCGAGCAGTACCGCCTGTGCGTGGATGAACCAGATGACCTCGCTCTGGTCCGTCTTGTTCTGGCGGAACTGGCGGACCAGCCCGATTTTGGCTGGGAGGACGTGGTGCGGCTTATGGACGCCCACCCCGACTGGGCGGCACTGAATGCGCAGGTGGTGCAAAAAACAGCCTGACCCTTGCCCCGCCTGCAAATGCCCCGCCTAGTTGGCCAGCATGTTCCACGCGAACGGTTCGCCCTTTTTAAGGTCGCGGTTGACCGCCTTGCCTAAAATATCGGGCAGGTATTTGGGGGGGAGGCCATAACCGGGGCGAATGGAGCGTACGGTCTGGGGGGTTAGTACATCCCCCGCGCGCATGTCTGCCACAACATACAGCGAGCGCCGCCCGTAAATGGCCCCTTTTTCCGAAGGTTTCAGCCCGTAGTCTATTTGCCCCAGTGCCTTCCATGCCGTGCGGCATCCATCGGCCATGGCGGCAAATTCGGCGGGTTCGAGAGAAAAATCGGCATCCACGCCCCCTTCCGCGCGGGAGAGGGTGAAGTGTTTTTCAATAATATTCGCCCCCAGCGCCGTGGCCGCTACAGGCACGGCAATGCCGTGGCTATGGTCAGAAAGACCAACAACTGTGCGGAAGGTCTGCGCCATGTGCGGAATGGTGCGGAGTGCGCTCTCCTCGGCGGGGGTGGGGTAGCCGCTGGTGCAGTGGAGCAGCGCGAAGGAGGCGTTCATGTCGCGCAGGAGCGTGACCACGTCCTCTATTTCCCCCAAAGAGGCCATGCCTGTGGATACGATAATGGGCTTGCCCAGCCGCGCCACGTAACGGATGAGGGGGAGGTCCACAATTTCAAAACTGGCAATTTTGAAGGCAGGCGCGTCCAGACCCGCCAGCAGGTCCACAGCGGTCGGGTCAAACGGGGAGCTAAAGACGGGAATACCCACTTTGGCCGCATGGGCAAAAATGGCAGCATGCCATTCCCACGGGGTATAGGCTTCTTGATAAAGGTTGTGGAGGGTGCGCCCTTTCCAAAGCCCGCCTTCAATAAAAAACCCCGGACCATCATGGTCAATGGTTATGGTATCCGCCGTGTAGGTCTGGATTTTTACCGCATCCGCACCAGAGGCCTTGGCCATGTCAATCAGTTTGAAAACGCGGTCCAGCTCGCCTTTATGGTTGCCCGACAGTTCTGCAATCAGATACGGGGGCTGGTCAGAGCCAATAACGCGCTCTGCAATGGTCATGGTCTTGTGCAACGGTTTTCCTTTGCTCTGGTGCCCGAACCGGGCAGGCCGGGTAGGCGCAATTCTGGTGCGGGTCGGGTGGTGGCTGCGCGTGGGTCTGTGTCCGGCCCAAAAGACACGTCATGTTTTGGAGGCGCCTTTGTTGGTTAGGCATTTTTTATAGGTGTCGGGTGTGTGCAGGCAATATAAATCTTGCCTGCGTTGGCAGGGGGTTTGGTCATTATGGGCGTAATTTTGGTCATGGCGGAATAGAGCATGGCAGATGTTCTTTTTCGGGTGGATGCATCCACTGTTATCGGGGTTGGGCACGTCATGCGCTGCAAGGCGCTGGCCGAGGCACTGGTTGAACGTGGAGTGGGTGCTGTGTTTGTGGTGGCGCATCCGGCCGAGGTGGTGCATCGCCTGTTACACGGCACGGGCTTTGATGTGCTGGTGCTGCCTGCGAGGGTTGTAGCTGGGAGTGTGGAAGACGCGGCCTGTGTTGGCGCCATTGCGCGTGAACGCGCGGTTCGGGCCTTGGTGCTGGATGGTTACCAGTTTACGCCGGACTACATGGTGCAGTTGAGGGCAAGCGGGCCACTGGCTGTTCTGGATGACATGGCGACCCAGCCCGCCCTACCGTGCGACTTGATTATTAATTCAGCCCCGCATGCGTTTGACCTGCCGTATGCCACCCTTACCCAAGGGGCCGATACGGCGCTTGGTCCGGCCTTTTCGCTGATCCGTAAGGAGATCAGGGACCAGATCGCCCGGGGGAGCGTCTGTTTATCGCAGCGTTCATCCGTATTGGTCACATTCGGGGGGAGCGACCCGCTGGCACTCACCCTGCCATTGGTGCGCGGTCTGTTGCCTGTTTTGCCGCCGCAGGTGGTGGTGGATGTGCTGGTCGGCCCCGCCGTGGCGGGTGTGGCGCAGCTTATGGCGGATTTGCAGGCGTTGGGAGCGGGGGCGCGGTTGCGCACATACCATGCCCCCCCACAGCTTGCTCCCATTATGGCCCGTGCCGGGCTGGCCATTACGGCAGGCGGTGGCACGGTGGGGGAACTGGTGGCGCTGGGCGTGCCCGTGGTGGTGGCTGTTGTTGTGGACAATCAGGAAGGTGCCGCCAGCGCGGAGGGCGACAACCCTGCCATAGACATGCGCCAACCCGGGAGTGTTACGTGTCTGGTGCACGCAGCAGGCCGCCTGTGGGCAGATGCCCCCGCGCGCGATGCCATGGCCCGTGCAGGGCAGGCCGTGGTGGACGGGCAGGGCGCATTACGCGTGGCCGATAAGGTGTTGCAACTGCGGGTGGACTAGACCCTTCTGCCAAGGTGCGCGTTCCATGCAAACCGCCCTGTCATCCCCCTTTGGGGCATGGGCGCGCCCTAGTAAAGGCTGACGGTGTGTGTTAGCCTGAACGAGTTTATTATTGTAGGAAATTAAAGGTTTTAAAGTAATGACCAAAGCTGAGTTTCTTGAAGAATTGGCGGTTGTCCTGGATGTGCCCGAAGGTAGCCTGAAGGGCCCGGAAGTGCTGGAGGAACTGCCCGAGTGGGATAGCCTGGCCGTTATCAGCTTTATTGCTCTGGTGGATGACAAATTCAATCATGTTGTGAGCGGCGACAGCCTTGCAAAGGCTGTGACAATTGATGATCTGGTTCGCCTTGCCAAAATTGACACTGCCGGATGAGCGTTGCAGCCACGGCCTGCAGGGCAGTTATTAACCCGCTGGACCTGACTGGACGCCGCATTCTGGTAACGGGTGCATCTTCAGGTATTGGGCGGGGGACTGCCATTTTTCTCTCGCAGCTTGGAGCAACACTTGTTGTTTCTGGGCGCGATGAGGAGCGGTTGCAGGCAACAATCGGTATGTTGCATGGAGTGGGCCATCAGGCCGCTCCATTTGATCTGGCTGACCTTGACGCTATTCCCAAATGGATCAAGCAACTGGCTCAGGATGGCGGGGTGCTGCACGGCGTGGCCCATTGCGCGGGGCTTCAGGTCTCGCGCCCGGTCAGGGTGATTGATGCCAAATTTATTGACACCATTCTCCGCGTCAATGTTTCCGCAGCCATTATGCTGGCACGCGGTTTCCGCCAGCGGGGTTGCCATGGGGAAGGTGGGGCGCTGGTTTTTGTTGCCTCTACTTCATCCCTTGCCGGGCAGGCCACTAACGCGGTTTACTGCGCGTCCAAAGGTGGGCTTGTCACTGCGGTCAAGGCGCTTGCGCTTGAACTGGCGGTGGACGGCATCCGTGTGAACTGTGTTAGTCCGGGTCTGGTCGAAACCGAAATGTGCGAACGGTTCCGTGAAGTTGTTACGCAAGAGCAGTTTGATTCCATCAAGAACGCCTACCCCCTTGGTGTGGGGCAGCCAGAGGATGTGGCACAGGCCATAGCATTCCTGCTGGCAGGTACCGCGCGGTGGATAACAGGTACAAATCTTCTGCTTGATGGTGGCACGCTCGCCGGTGGATGAAAAAAATGACTGTGCAGATAACTCAGGGTCTTAAACCAGAAGCCTATTATGATCAGTCTGTTTATGATCAGGAACTTCAGCTTATTTTTGCCAGAACATGGCAGTTGGCGGGGTTGGCATCGGAGTTGGCGAAGCACAATGATTTTTTGACCGTGCAGGTCGCGGGAAAAGACATTGTTGTTCAGAATTTTGATGGAAAAATAAAGGCTTTTCTTAACGTTTGCGCGCATCGTCATGCCCGCTTGCATGAAAAGTCCTGCGGTAACAACCCCCTGCGCTGCCCCTACCACGGGTGGGCTTACAATAGTGAGGGTGTGCCGGTTGGGATTCCGGGTAACAAGCCTTTTTTCAATTTTGACCGGCAGGAAAAAGCCAGTCTGGCATTGACCAGTGTGGATGTGGCCGTGCGCGGTCCTCTGGTGTTTGTCAGGGTAGAAAAAGGCGGTCCCTCGCTGGATGAATGGCTGGGTACGTGCGGCCCCCATCTGGACGAAATGGCCCCGCTTTTTGCTGATCTGTTTGACCGGGACGAGGCAGTCTGGCACGCAAACTGGAAAGTGGCAGTTGAGAGCACATTGGAGGGCTACCACATTCCCTATGTGCACAAGACCAGCTTTTCTCCCATGCTCGAAGGGGGGGATGAGCCAGCCGAACAGGCAGATTTGGTGCTGGATGAGGACTCTCGGCTTATAGAGCTTGGCCATCATTCCTACGGGATTGCGCCACTATCGGACGATGGGCGGGCATCTATTGGTCGGTATGTCAGTCGGCTTGGTTTGCAAAAAAGCACCCATTATAAAGGGTATGACCACTTTTTTCTGTTTCCGAACATGACCGTCCTGATCAGTGGCGGCACGGTGGTTGGCGCACAGATCTACGAACCCATGGGGCCAGAAGCCACGCATCTGCGGTTCTGGATGCTTTTGCCCCCATCGACCAAACCTGCCCAGCGTGCTTCTGCTGCGGGGCATGCGGTAGAGCAGAAGCTGACGGAATTTAATGATCTTGTTTTGGAAGAAGACAGGATTATTTCTGAAAGTGTTCAAAAGGGGAAGCATCAGACGCACCGTCCTGCGGTTTTGGGCACCAATGAGCGGCGGATTGCCCTGTTCCATAATGAGTGGCGTAAGGTCATTTAAGGCATGCCGTTTCTTTTTCGCACACCCACTCTTGCAGATGCCCAGATGTTGCTGGACTGGAGGACCAGCCCCGATATTGCCGCCCAAATGACAACACAGGTCCCCTATGATCTGGAAAAGCAAAAGGCCTGGCTAAGCGCGTGCAACGCGCGCGAGGATTATGTGCATTTTGTGATTATGCTCAAAGAGGGAAAAACGCCTGTCGGGTACTTGTCGTATAACAAAATAGACTGGCAGAAGCGCGAATGTGAGATGGGCTATTACACCGTTTTGGAAAAACACAAACGGCATCTGGGCGCGTATATTCCACAGTTTGCATCCGATTACTGCTTTCATGTCATGAAAATGGAAAAAATTGTCTCATGCATCCTGCCGGGCAACAAGCGCATGATCGAGAGCATGAGGCGCCGTAACATTCCCATGCAGGAGCAGCCCGATGGAAGTTTTTACTTTGAACAGAGCGTTGACGATTTTTTAAGTCGTACCCGGTGGTTTTCACTGGAGCAGACTCTTTCTGCCTTCCCGCCGGGTCGGCCGGATCCCGCCTGATAACATTGCCATATTGTTGGAGACCTGAGTTATGAAAGCAACCATTAAGGGCGTTAGGATCGCAGGTATTGTTACTTCCGTGCCAGAGACCCGCCACTCTGTGCTTGATGCGCCCACCAATGCGGAGAGCAAGCAGGAAGCAGAAAAGCTGACGGATTCCATTGGTGTTAAGGAACGCCGGATTGCAGCCCCCAATTTTTGCACATCCGACTTTGCCGTCCATGCAGCCGAAAATGTTATGAAGCAGCTTGGCTGGGCACCCGAGACAGTCGATATTCTGGTGTTTTTGACGCAGGGTGTGGACTACCCACTCCCCGCCACGGCCTGCCTGATCCAGAACCGTCTGGGTCTGCCAACCACGACTGCGGCTTTTGACGTTGGTCTTGGCTGTTCAGGTTATGTCTATGGGTTGTGGATGACAGCGCAATTGCTGGCGGGTAGCGATAGCAAACGTGCGCTGTTCCTATGCGGGGATGTCAGCTCCAAATCGTTCCATGATGACAGCAACGCAGCAAGTCCGCTTTTTGGCGATGCAGGCAGTGCGACCGCCCTTGAGCGAGATGATAACGCGGTTTCCATTCCTTTGGTGATGGGCACGGATGGGAGCGGGGGGCGGCATATTTCCGTTGAGATGGGTGGCTCGCGCAACAACTGGCTACCTTACCTGAAAAAGGGAGGTGTAACGGAAAAAGAGATCGCACTGGGCGACCTGCATATGAATGGGCCAGAGGTGTTCACCTTTACGCTCAGAGGTGTGCCGCGGCTGATCAAGGATATTTTGGAATACGCGGAAACCTCGCTGGACGAGGTGGACTATGTTGTCTTCCATCAGGCCAACAAGTTTATTCTGGAGCACCTGCGTAAGAAGATCAAAATTCCCGAAGACAAGTTCATCATCAGCATGGAAAACTTCGGCAATACCAGCTCCGCTTCCATTCCTCTTGCGATCTGTGAAGCCCTGCCAGACAAGTTTACCAAACCAACAAAGCTTTTGCTGGCCGGGTTTGGGGTAGGCTGGTCGTGGGGCGGCATGGTTGTTGAGGTGGGGCCAATCCCCCGGCCCAGCATTGTTGAACTGCCTGCAAACAGCCCGACCCTGCCACTATGCCCGGTGGAAACCGCATGATCACGCAGACCGCGTTTGAGGGTAAAACCATCCTGCTCACTGGCGCATCAAGCGACAGTGACATAGGTCTTGGTATTGCCCAAGCGCTGGCACAGTGCGGCGCACGGCTTATTCTGGTCGGGCGGCGGCGGGAGGAACTGGAAAAAACACGCGACCTTCTGGCAAACCCCGCAAAGCATAGTGTGGAGCCGTTTGATCTGTATGATATGGACGCCATTCCTGCATGGATGGCCCGGCTTGCTGTGGCGCATGGGAAACTGAGCGGTGTTGTGCACAGTGCCTCCGTGCAGGGGTATTCACCTGTTAACACGATCAAGAAGCAGCATTTTGAAGGCTATTTTCTGCTCAATGTTGGCGCACCCATGGCGTTGGCCCGGGGCCTGCACCAGCGTGGCGTGGCGGCAGAAAACGCCTCCATGGTGCTGATTGGTTCTTCCGCCGGACTGCGCGGCATGAAGGGGCGTGCGCTCTACGCATCTTCCAAGGCGGCACTGGTTGGGTTGACCAAGTCCTTGGCGCTGGAGTTTGCTAAACGGCGCATGCGGGTGAACTGTATTGCTCCGGCCCTTATCAGAGGTTCCAAATCGGACCAGCAGTTTGCTATGCTGTCCGAAGAACAGGGCAAAGCTCTGGAGGCCATTCATCCCATGGGGCTTGGGCAGCCCCATAATGTTGCGGATGCCGTGGTGTTTTTACTGTCCGATATGGCATCATGGGTTACGGGTGTGGTGCTGCCGGTTGATGGCGGGTTTGTGGCTTAACCTGTCAGGATCAATGGTTGTCGGCAGGGTGTAAAAAGTGCTCCCTTGATCGAAAATCTGCTCACAACAGACCTGATAAGGGATAGTATGACCACCGTTAATTTGTATTACTGCCATAGCCCGATCTGTGCGCATCTGGCACTCAAACAGGCCGAAGCCGTGGGTGATGCGGAACGGCACGTTTTTATTGCTGCACGGAATACGGCTGTGTCGCGTGCGGTGTTTACGCTACAAAAAGATGTGTTTGAAACACGGCAGGAATTTCTGACTTTTGTGCGCGACATATCCGCTTTTGTGGACGGGCTTTGCGCCCCGGGGGACCACCTACGGGTGTTTGTGCCCCATGCGGCGGCTTTGCCCACACGGATGCTGCTATGCCACAAACGTGTGGACAGCGTGTATTTTATGGAAGAGGGCAGCGCTTACTATGTGGAGCAGCCCGACAATTACGCCCTGACATGGCCTGATTATATAACAACATTTGACCTGAACGAGCAGGATATTATTGATCTTGCGGTCATTCTGGGCCGCACGACGGATGAGCACGTTCTGGTATTTCGGTCACTGACCGAATGCTTTCACATGTTTCATGATATCTGCCAGCGTGTTGTGGGGCTGCTGATTACACATGAAGAGGCACTGGCCTCTCTGTCCTACAGGGACAATCTGCATATCATTGTACGTCCGCTAGAGCCAATGTTCAAAGTGCCGTTGGAAAGAGCGGTCCTATATATGCTTGGTCCGCACCACCAGTCCCTTACGGAGCATGGAGCGCCTCTGGACGATGTTATTAAAACACACAAGGAAATAATCCGTGTGTTGTTAATGACGTATGAGCGGGTCATTATTAAACCACACCCAGCGGACATGTATTTCTGGCTGGATATTGTTCATAATTATCAGACTACCCCCGAGGTTACGACCTTTGCCCAACTGCGCCTGACCAGCTATGGCGACAAGCCGTTTGAAGGTGAGCCATCCGTGCTCAACTTTGCCGGGTTTTATCTGGGGCATTCCTCATCACGCCTGTATGTTATCCGTCTGTGGGGCACGGAGCGGATTGTTGACCATGACCTTGGCGTAGGTGTGGCTCCGGCTGGCCCTGTTTTGCAAGGTAGGGTGGAAAATACGGCAGGCATGCAATATGCGTTTCCTTCTGCCTTTGTTATGCTTCCGGGTCAGATGGAGCCGACCCTTACCCATCTGCTGGACACGGCGGGGCTGGTCCCGACAAGGCAGGCCAGTCTGGAAAGTGTGCCTTGGGCTGTTCTGCCCGGTGGCACGTACAGACTATCCAATGGATCGAACTGTACGGATTTTAGTTTTCCGCAGTCTTCATCATTGTTTTTTATTCGCTCAATCCGTGATTGTCTGTGTGGTATTCTCAACACCCTGCTTTCGCATAATTATGGGCAGGCCACCCCGCCCATTGCACGCATACTCCTAAGCTGCGCGAATGATGAGGAGAGAATGCTGCGGTTTTTGGCTGAAGTTGGCGAACAGTTTTTAAAGCAGACCTTGTTTGGTCCAATGGCCCGCTTTATTTTTCTGCCCGGTGTTCTCACACTCCGTGTGCCAGACAGGGATGAGCCGGACTACGCAACGGCATGGCAGGACGCTCTATTAAAAATCAGGGACCACCTTAACCTGCCCGCAGTAGGCTCTGGTGGGGATGCTCTGCCAGCAGCGGCAGGCCCGGTTGAGGGAGCGGCATATTCCGCATTGCGGGCGCGATACTGGAGTGATGCGGCTGAAGCCCGGTTTGTAGGGTTTGGTGGAGACAGGATTCAGGCGTTTTATGATTTTGAAAAAAGTGACCTGTCCGCGCTTAGGGCGTTTATTGGTCACTGGGGTCTGTTTCATAAGATTATTATACAGATCCTGCCCAATGGCACCGTTATTTCACGCGCGGGGCATTTAGGGCGTGTTTTTGCGAGCAGTGCTGGCCAGCTTGTTATTGTGTGGGATAATGTGCCCCAGATCTACTACCTGCAGTTTGAAGGCCCGTCAGGCAGATACCTGGCTGGGTGGACAAACTACGGGGAGGATATTTTTGCCTCGCGCTGGTAGGGCCGCAGCTTTGTAACGCAAGTCCGCCGCATGCTGGACCGGGCGGTATGTGCCCGGTCCGTAGCGGGTGTGTCGGTTTTTTACCGTGCCGCAGGTATGGTGGCGTTCACCCTGTCCGCCAGCCGAATGACCAGTCCGCGCATGAGCGAGGCAACATCCGCATCCGTGCTGACCGGGCCTGTGGCCACAAGGTGCGTGCGTTCGCGCGTGAGTGGCAGGTTGGGGTCATGGGGGAGCACGGCCCATGTGGCGTCCAGCGTTGCCTGCCCGTTTGCATCCACATCAAAGCGCGAAATGTCGATCTGCACGCGCATGGTGGCAACATCGGCCAGAGGCTGGTCGGTAATCAGCTCCGATGGCCGCTTGTTGGACAGCACGTTGGTCAGCAGGTCCGTCACCCCAAGGGACAGGCGCGAGGCCCAGCGGGAGCGTGAACTGCGCAGGATTTCTTCACCATTGCGGGTAATGATGTCCTGCGAGTCCAGATAGTCGGGCAGGATAATGCGGCTGATGGCAATGGTGGTCGCACGGGCGGAAAGGTGCGGTTCGGTCACATCGGCGTCCGATGGCACGCCCAGCGTGTACACCCGCAGCGGGGGGGACGCGCAGCCAGCAAGCGTGAGGAGCGAGGAGCAGGCCATAACGGCCAGCAATGTGCGGCGTGGCGTAAAGGTCATGGGCGGCGTCCCATCAGCAGAAGTTGCGGGTTGCGTTCAATATCGGACGAAAAGCCGCGCAGCGATGCGGCCGAGGCGGCAATGTCGCGCAATGCGGCGTCAAGGTTGGCGCGGTCGAGCGAGCGGGGGGAGAGAATGCCCTGCAACGAATCCAGCGTTTTGGTGGCCGAAGCCAGTGTTGCATGCAGGTCCGTGCCGCGCGCGTTCAACTGCGTGGTCCCGGTTTCCATCAACTGGTCCATTTTGCTCAGGGTTACGTCCAGCTTGGCTTGCAGGTTCTTTATGGCGTCGGTCGCGGTGGCCAGTGTCTCGTGCGACATGTCGGCTGTCTGTTTTGCACTCAGCAGCAGGGGAGGGAGGTCCCTGTTCAGGCTGTCGCTGAGCTGGGTGACGGAGAGCAGGGCCGCATCCGCATGGTGGCTGATCTCCTTTATGGGGATCTGGCCCAGCGAATCCTTCAGCTTTTCCACCGCCGACATGCGGACGGGAATTTCGGGCAGGTTGGTAATGCGCGGGTGCAGCACGGGTTCGACCGAGCGGTCAAAGTCCAGTTCAATGTTGGACTGCCCGGTCACAAAGCTGAGCAGGTTCAGCTCCGCGCGCAGGCCAATGCCGATCAGTTCCTGAATGCTCACCTTGTCCCCACCGGGCACGTCCTTGACCACATGGATCTGGTCCGGCTCAAGCGTGAGGACTACGGGAATGTAGGCTTTGTGGTCGGCGGGGTCAAAGCGCAGGGTAATGCTTTTGACCGTGCCCACCTTGACCCCACGGAAGTTGACGGGGGCGCCAACGGACAGGCCGGTAATGGAGTTCTGGAACACCACCACCGCCTCGCGCGAGGGAGCCAGAAAGCTCATGTGCCCAAAGGCCATGACAATAAACAGGGCCAGAAAGCCGCCTAACAGCACGAAGGCCCCGATAACGGTTTTGCGGTTTGTGCTCTCAGACATGCCGGTCTGCCTTTGTCTCATCTGTCGGGGGGATGGTGGAGGAGCGGTTCATGAACGCCATGACTTCGGGAATGGTACTGTGGTCGCGCAGGTCGCGCGGGGAGCCGTGGGCAATGGGCAGGTGGGTTTTGGCGTCCAGAAAAATGCCGTCATCAGCAATGGCGAACAGGCTTGGTAGTTCGTGGCTGACAATAACAATGGTCGCCCCCAGCCCGTCCCGTAGGGTCAGGATCAGGTCATCCAGCCGGGCGGAGGTAATGGGGTCCAGCCCTGCGGAGGGTTCGTCAAAAAACAGAATGTCGGGGTCCAGGGCTATGGCGCGGGCAAGGCCCGCGCGCTTGCGCATCCCGCCCGAAATTTCGGACGGGAACAGGTCGATCGCCTGTTCCATACCCACAAGCCCGAGCTTGAGTTCCACCAGCTTGCGCACCACATCGGGCGGCTGGGTGGTAAACATTTCCATGGGCAGGGCCACGTTCTCGCCCACGGTCATGGAACTCCACAACGCGCCGGACTGGAACAAGACGCCAAAGCGGTGGTTGATCTGGGTCCGGCGGTGTTCGTTCTGCGCCCAGTAATCCTCCCCCCCCCACCAGAATCTGCCCCGTGGTGGGGGGGAGCAGGCCGATCAGACTTTTGAGCAGCGTGCTCTTGCCACAGCCAGAGCCACCCATGACAGCAAAAATGGACCCACGTTTGAGGTCGAACGACACATTCTGCTGGATGATCTTGGGGCCAAAGGACAGTTCCACGTCCCGCACGGAAATAAGGGTATCGGTCTCGGCCATTGCTTATATCCCCAGCGCGTTGGCCATAACGGCGAACACGGCGTCCATGGCGATAATGCCGACAATGCCAATCACCACGGCACGGGTGGCGGCAATACCCACATCGGCTGCACTGCGCCCCGCCTTAAGCCCCACGCGGCAGGCGGCAAGGGCAATGAAGGTGCCAAAGAAAAATGCCTTGATGAACCCGAACACGAACTCCTTGAGTTCGACCCCGTTGATGGTGGAAATCCAGTACCCAATGGGGGAGACATCCATCATGCTCATGCTCACCACAAACCCGCCCAGAATGCCAATGAGCGTGCCATACAGGTAGAGCAGGGGCATCATGAGCGAGAGGGAGAGAATGGCGGGGAGCAGGATGTAGCCGGAAATGGGAATGCCAAAGACCTGAAGGGCGTCTATTTCCTCATTCCCCAGCATGGTGGAAATGCGCGCCGCATACGCCCCACCCGTGCGCCCGGCCATGATGATTGCGGTCATAATGGCCGAAATCTCACGCGCGCAGGCAATGCCTACAAGGTTGGTCACGTAAATTTCCGCGGCAAAGCGGCGTAGTTCCACCAGCCCCACAAAGGCCAGAATGGCCCCGATAAGGAAGTTGACCACACCCACGATCAGCAGCGCGTTTGGTCCCGCGTTCCACAGGTCCGTTATCAGGTCCTTGGTGCGCATGCGGCTTTTGCCGTGCAGGGCGTGCATGGCCCCGCGCGTGGTGTCCAGCGCAAGGGAGGCCACGACCCCTGTCTCGTTCAGGGCACTCAGGGTCAGGTCGCCGGTTTTTTCCAGCAGGTTCTGCCTGTGGTTGTCGTGCTGGGCGGGTGGGGCCGGGTTGGGGGGCAGCAGGGCCAGCAGGCGCTGGGCGGGGGCGGGCAGGCCGCTCTGGTCAAATTCCAGCCCGGCTGTGGCGGCGGCCTGTTTGACCTCCCACAAAAAGGAGATGAAGGACGTATCCCACCCCGTAATGCCCGCCGTATTCACGCTCAGGCTGGCAGCCCCCGGTGGTGGGGCGGCAATATCGGCCCCCGTAAACGGCATGACCCCGCCGTTGGGTACCGTCCACGCGCCGCGCACGCTCAGGCAGGGGCCGTGCGGCCCGTCCTGTAAGGACCATGCGGGTCGCGCGGCAGGCTCTGCCGTGGCGGTGGGGGGGGAAGGGTCAGTTTGCTGGGTCATTGTTTGTGACAACATTAAGACAGGCCATGCCACGCTGGCTAGTCCCGACATGGTGAGTAAAGACCCGCATAGCCCCGGTTGGGGGCGGGGTGGGGCGTGTTGGTCTTGAGTTTGCTAATAATTTCCATGGTCAGGCATTTTCGTCAGCCCAGCATTGCAGGCGCGCATTGCAGGGGGGCGCGTGCTCGGCTAGATGCAGCGCTTGGTGTGCGCCGGGCAGGTCCGGGGCGGTAACCGGGAGTGGCGCAGGCATGGCGCGCGCTCCCCCGCATACGGGAGTTGACATGCGACGCAAACGCGGGCGGCCACTTAACGGCTGGCTGATAGTGGACAAGCCCTCGGGCATGACCTCCACGCAGGTAGTGGGGCGGGCCAAACGGCTGCTCGATGCGCAAAAGGTAGGGCATGGCGGCACGCTGGACCCGCTGGCTACCGGGTTGTTGCCGCTGGCCTTTGGCACGGCCACCAAAACCGTGCCTTATGTTATGGACGGCACCAAGGTCTACCAGTTTACCCTGCGTCTGGGGGAAGCGCGCGATAGTGATGACGCCGATGGCGCGGTCACCGCCACATCGGACGTGCGCCCCACTGACGATGAGCTACGCGCGGCCCTGCCCGCCCTGACGGGCGACATTATGCAGGTGCCCCCTGTGTATTCCGCCCTCAAGGTGGCGGGGGAACGGGCGTATGACATGGCGCGAGATGGCCGCCCGCCCGAACTGCCCCCTCGCCCCGCCCGCGTGGACCGTTTTGAACTGATTGCCCGGCCCGATGCGGACACGGCGGTGTTCGAGGTCGAATCCGGCAAGGGCGTGTACATGCGCGCTCTTGCGCGTGATGTGGCGCTGGCCTGTGGCACGGTTGGCCATATTGCGGTGCTGCGCCGCCTGCGCGTGGGGCCTTTTACCGAGGCCGATGCAATTATGCTGGACAAACTGACGCCAAACGACGACAACGCCCATGCTTCTGCGGAACTGCTTCTTCCGGTCGAGACCGCGCTGGCCGACATCCCGGCGCTGGCCCTGACTGAGGAGGAATCTGTTCTTCTACGCCACGGGCGGGCTCTGAGCCTTGTTGATCTGATGGGACGTATCCCCCAGACCGACGCATCAGGGACCGTGCGTGTCATGGACGCAGGGCGTGTGCTTGGCCTTGGCCGCCTGGAGGAAGGGCAGCTTAAGCCAGTACGCATTCTATGACATTTTTCTGATGGAGACATGTGATGTCGATTACCGCTGAACGCCGCACTGAGGTTATTGCTGAATACCAGACCGCCCCGGGCGATACGGGTTCGCCCGAAGTGCAGGTCGCAATTCTGACCGTGCGCATTAACAACCTGACCGACCACCTCAAGACCCACGCGAAGGATTTCCATTCCCGCCGTGGTCTGCTGATCATGGTTGGTCGTCGTCGCCGCCTGCTGGACTACCTGCGTGGTAAAAGCCAGAGCCGCTACGAAGCGCTGATCGCGCGTCTGGGTCTGCGCCGCTAATCCGGTTTTTTGTCCTCAGGTCTGGCGGTATGCCGGGCCTGTGGGCAGGCCGGAAAGGTTTGTGGGGGTTTTTGTGCTGGCCATATGCCCGCCAAACCCCCATATACCGTTGTACGCCACAGGCTTTGGCACGCGGGCATTGACGATCCGGGTAAGGCCACGGCGTTTCCGACCACATGGCGCCTGGGCGGTGCTGCCGCCAGTCTCCATGCCGTCCGAGGCGCTGTCCGCCATTCGGTTCTGTCCCGCTGTTTGCCGTGGTTTTGAACAAAGACTGTGTCAACAGAAGATGAGAAGACAGAATGTTTAACTACTTCCGTAAAGAAATTGAGTGGGCAGGTCGTCCGCTGGTGCTCGAAACCGGCAAGGTCGCCCGTCAGGCCGACGGCGCCGTGCTGGTCACGTATGGCGAAACCGTGGTCCTGTGTACCGCCGTTGGCGCGCGTGACGTCAAGGCTGGTCAGGACTTCTTCCCCCTGACCGTCAACTATCAGGAAAAAGCCTACGCGGCTGGCAAGATCCCCGGTGGGTTCTTCAAGCGTGAAGGTCGTCCTTCCGAAAACGAAACACTGGTCTCCCGCCTGATCGACCGCCCCATTCGTCCCCTCTTCCCCGAAGGGTTCCGTAATGAGGTGCAGGTCATCGCCACGGTGCTGACCCACGACATGGAAAACGATCCGAGCATTCCCGCCCTGATCGGCTGCTCGGCAGCACTCACCCTGTCGGGCATTCCGTTCTTTGGCCCCGTGGGTGCAGCCCGCGTTGGCTTTATTGACGGCGCGTTCATCCTCAACCCCACGCAGGAACAGCTCAAGGAAACCAGCCTTGATCTGGTGGTCGCCGGTACCGCCGAAGGCGTGCTGATGGTGGAATCCGAAGCGTCCGAACTGTCCGAAGATGTGATGCTGGATGCCGTGACCTTTGGCCACGCTGCCTTCCAGCCCGTGCTGGACGCCATTATTTCGCTGGCTGAACACGCAGCCAAGGAACCTTGGGACCTGCCGAGCGAAAGCAAGGAAGAAGCTGCTCTGCGCAAGCAGGTGGACAAGCTGGGCCGCAAGCTGATTGCCGATGCCTACAAGGAAAAGCAGAAGCAGGTCCGCTACGAAAAGCTCAAGGCCGCACGTGGCGCCATTGTGGAAAAGCTGACAGCCGCCGAGCTGGACGTGGCCGCAGCCAAGCCCATGATCAAGGACCTCGAAGCCGATGTGGTCCGCACCTCGGTGCTCAAGACCAGCAAGCGTATTGACGGGCGTGACCTTGTGACCGTGCGTCCGATTGTGCCTGAAGTTGGCGTGCTGCCGCGCGTGCATGGCTCCGCCCTGTTCACCCGTGGTGAAACACAGGCGCTGGTCGTGACCACGCTGGGCACCGGGCAGGACGAACAGGTGATCGATGCGCTCGAAGGCGAATACCGCACCAACTTCCTGCTGCACTACAACTTCCCTCCCTACTCCGTGGGTGAGTGCGGTCGCGTAGGCTCCCCCGGCCGTCGTGAAATCGGGCATGGCAAGCTGGCATGGCGCGCCCTGCACCCGCTGATGCCCAACCGCAAGGAATTCCCCTACACGGTGCGCGTTGTGTCCGAAATTACGGAAAGCAACGGCTCCTCCTCCATGGCGACCGTTTGCGGTAGCTCGCTGGCCCTTATGGATGCCGGTGTGCCCCTCAAGCGCCCTGTGGCCGGTATTGCCATGGGTCTGATCAAGGAAGGCGACAAGTTTGCCGTCCTGTCCGACATTCTGGGCGATGAAGATCATCTTGGGGACATGGACTTCAAGGTTGCGGGAACCGAAGAAGGCGTGACCGCGTTGCAGATGGACATCAAGATCACGTCCATCACGCCCGAAATCATGAAGATCGCTCTGGGTCAGGCACGTGATGGTCGCCTGCACATTCTGGGCGAAATGAGCAAGGCGCTGACCGAAAACCGCACGACCGTTGCCACCACGGCGCCGCGTATCACCACCATTAAGGTGCCGCGCGAAAAAATCCGTGATGTCATTGGTTCGGGTGGCAAGGTCATCCGCGAAATCGTGGAATATTCGGGTGCGAAAGTGGACATCGGCGACGATGGCACCATTACCATTGCCGCCACCGCCGAAGAGCAGACCAAAAAGGCGCTCGAACGCATTAACGGCATTGTGGCCGAACCCGAACTGGGCCGCATTTACGACGGTAAGGTTGTCAAAACCGCCGACTTTGGCGCGTTCGTCAACTTCCTTGGCGCGCGTGACGGTCTGGTCCACATTTCCGAACTGGCGCAGGGCCGCGTTGGCCGTACCAGTGATGTGGTCAAGGACGGAGACGCCGTTAAGGTCAAGGTCATCGGCTTTGACGATCGCGGCAAGGTCAAGCTGTCCATGCGCGTTGTTGATCAGGCTACGGGTGCCGACATTACGGAAACCGTGGGTGAAAAACCTGCCCGCGCACCGCGCCGGGATGCCGAATAAGGCATCCAATCGCGGGGGGCTTGCTCCCCCCGCGTGGCGGACCAGACACGGGTATCTTAGAGAAACGACAGGATAGTCATGAAGGCGATTAACACGCTTCGCATGGGGGGGACGGATGTCCTGCCGCTGGTAGAGGGCGGCAAGGGCGTTTCTGTTTCCACGGGTGCATCGGCCGGAGCATGGGCTGCTGCGGGGGGTGCGGGTACGATCTCCATCGTTAATGCGGATAGCTATGACGATCAGGGGCGCCCGGTCCCGCAGGTGTACCACGGCCGAACCCGCCGGGAACGGCATGAGGAGCTTGTGGACTACGCCATTCGTGGCGGCATTGCGCAGGCGCGTATTGCGCACGAGGTTTCTGGTGGCAAAGGTCGCATCCATGCCAACATCCTGTGGGAAATGGCCGCTTCCGAGCGGGTCATTACCGGGGTGCTGGAAGGGGCCAAGGGCCTGATCCACGGCCTGACCTGTGGTGCTGGCATGCCCTACCGGCTGGCCGACATTGCCGCCCAGTTTGGCGTGCATTACTATCCGATCGTTTCTTCCGCCCGTGCCTTCAATGCGTTGTGGAAGCGCTCGTACAGCAAGGCGTCCGACCTGCTGGGCGGCGTGGTGTACGAGGACCCGTGGCGGGCAGGCGGGCATAACGGCCTGTCCAATACGGAAAATCCCTTTGCGCCAGAAGACCCCTACCCACGTGTGCTGGCCCTGCGCCAGGCCATGCGTGGCTTTGGGCTGGACAATACGCCCATCATCATGGCCGGTGGCGTATGGTGGCTGGAAGAATGGCAGGACTGGATTGACAGTGAGGAACTGGGGCCGATCGCCTTCCAGTTTGGCACCCGTCCGCTGCTGACCACCGAAAGCCCGATCCCCGATGCGTGGAAGCGCCGGTTGCTCACCCTGAAAAAGGACGATGTGTACCTTAACCGCTTCTCCCCCACCGGGTTTTACTCCTCCGCCGTCAATAACGGCTTTTTGCATGAGTTGCGCCAGCGCACCGAGCATCAGGTGCCCTACGCCACCGAAGCCACGGAAGAGCTGAGTGCGTCCTACGGTGTTGGCCCGCGCAAGCGCGAGGTGTTCCTTAAGCCCCAAGACGTAGCACGCGTGCAGCAGTGGGAAAGCGAAGGGTTTGTTGAAGCCCTGCGCACCCCCGATTCCACGCTTGTCTTTGTCACCCCCGACCGGGCACGCCTGATTGTGGCTGACCAGACGGACTGCATGGGCTGCCTTTCCGAGTGCAAGTTCTCCAACTGGAGCCAGCGCGGCCCCAGCTACAGCAACGGCCATCGGGCGGACCCACGCTCCTTCTGTATCCAGAAAACCCTTCAGGCCGCGGCCCATGCCTCCGGCCCGGATGCGGATAAGGTGATGGATGAGAATCTGATGTTTGGGGGCACCAACGCATGGCGCTTTGGCACGGACCCGTTCTATGCCAACGGCTTTGTGCCCACGACCAAACAACTGGTCGAGCAGATCATGACCGGTAAATAAGCCGCTCTTACTCAATGCCCGCCCATGTGGTGGGTGTTGGGTCTGGGTGAGAGCACAAAAAAGGCGGCCTCCCGCACAGGGGGCCGCCTTTTTTGTTGGGCATTGTTGCAACCCGCCCCATGTGCCGCCCGGTGGTGTTGGGGGCATGCGTTGCGCGCTGGTGGGGCAGCGCAACGTATGGCGGGCTGGCCTTTGCTGGCCTAGCTGCGCGAGGCGCGGCTCATGCGGGCAATTTTCTGGTCCGTTGTGTATTGGCTCAGCGCGTAAACCGACCAGATGGTGGCCGGAATCCAGCCAATAAGCGTGATCTGCAACACAAGGCAGATAATCCCCGCAAAGGGGCGACCGATGGTAAAAAACTGCAACCACGGCACAAGCAGGGCAAGGATAAGGCGCATTAGTCGTAAACTCCCATGTTATTGGCCATGATGGCCATAGCTGGCCCTTGGGGGCAAGACAATCAGCACCCCCTGCGGGCTTTTTATCCCTGCCACAACCCCGGCCAGCGCTAGGAGTTTGCGGGGTTTGGTGCTAGAAAATACGCGGCACCGTGGCAACCGGTGTTCAGGTGGATTTGGCGCGGAGTGCAGGCAACTGCCCAGCCCCGCGCAGCATGACAGAACGGATGAACCTTGACCGAGATTTCTGACCAGACCGGATCACCGCAGCCTTCAGACCTAGTGCCCGTGACCATTGAGGAGGAGATGCGCTCCTCCTACCTTGCCTATGCGATGTCGGTCATTGTCAGCCGTGCGTTGCCCGATGTGCGTGATGGTCTCAAGCCCGTACACAGGCGTATTCTTTACGCCATGCACGAAAGCGGCTTTACGCACGACAAGGCCTACCGCAAATCTGCCCGTGCAGTGGGTGAGGTCATGGGTAAATATCACCCCCATGGCGATAGCTCCATTTACGAGGCCATGGTGCGTATGGCCCAGTCGTGGTCCATGCGCGTCAAGCTGATTGACGGGCAGGGCAACTTTGGCTCGGTGGATGGGGACAGCCCCGCCGCCATGCGTTACACCGAAGCGCGTCTGGCCCGCTCCTCCACCTTTTTGCTCGGTGACATTGACCGCGATACGGTTGATTTTCAGCCGAACTATGATGAGAGCGAGAGCGAACCCACGGTTCTGCCTGCTGCTTTCCCCAACCTGCTGATCAATGGCGCTACCGGCATTGCCGTGGGTATGGCCACCAACATTCCCACCCACAACCCCGGCGAGGTGGTGGATGCAACGCTGGCCCTGATCGCCAACCCCGAGCTTACGCTTGAAGAGTTGATGGAAATTGTGCCGGGGCCGGACTTCCCCACAGGTGGCACAATTCTGGGCCGTTCTGGTATTCGCAGCGCCTATGCCACGGGCCGTGGCTCCGTGATCATTCGCGCCAAGGCCGATATTGAGGAAATTCGCAAGGACCGCAAAGCCATTGTGGTGACCGAAATCCCCTATCAGGTCAACAAGGCCACCTTGCAGGAACGTATTGCCGATCTGGTGCGCTCCAAGCAGGTGGAAGGCATTGCCGACATCCGCGACGAATCCGATCGTTCGGGCATGCGCGTGGTTATCGAAATCAAGCGTGATGCAACGCCTGAGGTGGTGCTGAACCAGCTTTACCGCTTTACCCAGCTCCAGACCTCCTTTGGCGTGAACATGCTTGCGCTTGATGCAGGCAAACCCCGCCTTATGGGCCTGAAGGACGTGCTTGAGGCGTTTATTGCCTTCCGTGAGGAAGTCATTATGCGCCGCTCGCGCCATGACCTGAACAAGGCGCGCGACCGTGCCCATATTCTGGTCGGGCTGGTTATTGCGG
This sequence comes from Acetobacter lambici, assembly GCF_011516885.1. Classification (GTDB taxonomy): domain Bacteria; phylum Pseudomonadota; class Alphaproteobacteria; order Acetobacterales; family Acetobacteraceae; genus Acetobacter; species Acetobacter lambici. Next base: position 108,764 of record NZ_WOTD01000007.1, read on the forward strand.
TTGCCAATATTGATGCGGTCATCGCCTTGATCCGCGCCGCCCCCGATGCCGCCACCGCGCGTGAATCGCTTATGGCGGCACAGTGGAACGCCGCGGATGTGGAACCGCTGCTGGCCCTGATCCACGATGAAGGCAACGTGGTAGTGGACGGCACGGTCCGCCTGACCGAGGCACAGGCACGCGGTATTCTGGAACTGCGCCTGCAACGCCTGACCGGGCTTGAGCGCGACAAGATCCAGAACGAACTGTCCGAAGTAGCGGTGCGGATTAACGAACTGCTCGAAATTATCCGCAGCCGCCCCCGCCGTATGGAAGTGCTGTGCGCGGAACTGACCCTTGCCCGTGCCGAACTGGTGACCCCCCGCGTAACCGACATTGCCGATTACGATGGGGATCAGGATGATGAAAGCCTGATCGAACCCGGCCAGATGGTTGTTACCATCACGCGTGATGGCTTTATCAAACGCACCCCGCTCGATGTGTTCCGCGCCCAGAACCGTGGTGGCCGTGGCCGCACCGGGGCTGGCACACGTGGGGACGATATTGTGGTGCGCTCCTTTAACGCGCACACCCACCAGTGGGTCATGTTCTTCTCCTCCGGTGGCAAGGTGTACCGCCAGAAGGTGTGGCGTCTGCCAGAGGCGGGGCCCGCCGCCAAGGGCCGCGCACTGATCAACCTGCTGCCCGACCTTGGAACAGACAGCATTACCGCAGTCCTCCCCCTGCCGCAGGACGAGGAACTGTGGGAAAGCCTGCATCTTGTGTTCGCCACCGCCAGTGGGGGCGTGCGCCGGAACAGGCTGAGCGACTTCCGCAACATTCGCGTATCCGGCATGATCGCCATGAAGCTCGATGACGGCGACAGCCTGATCGGCGTTGCCACCTGCCGCGATGGTCAGGACGTGTTCCTTGCTACCCGCAAGGCGCGCTGCATCCGCTTCCAGATAACGGATGACACGGTGCGCGTGTTTGCCGGGCGCGGGTCGTCTGGTGTGCGGGGTATTCGTCTGGCCGAGGGCGATCGGGTGATCAGCCTTGCCGTGCTCAACCATGTTGAAGCCACGGTGGAAGAGCGCTCCACCTACCTGCGTATGGCCAACGCCAAACGCAGGGCCGAAAACGCGGCCGACACCGAGGATGATACCGAAATCACGGTGGTTGATGGGGATGAGGACGAAGGTGCAACCGGCACCGAGGCCCTGACCCCCGAACGCTTTGCCCAGCTTGAAGCAGCGGAAGAAGTGCTGCTGATTGTGAGCGATGGTGGGTTTGGCCGCCGCTCCTCCGCCTATGATTACCGCGTAAGCGGGCGTGGCGGGCTTGGTATTACCAACATGACCTTCTCTGCCAACAAACGGGGCACGGAAGTCTCGGCAACCCTGCCGGTGCTGCCGGGCACGGATGTGATGCTGGTGACAGACGCAGGCCGCCTGATCCGTGTGCCGGTTGATCAGGTGCGGATCATGGCCCGTCAGGCCAGTGGGGTAACATTGCTGCGCCTGAACGAGGCCGAACGCATTACCAGCGTGTTCCCGGTCATGGATGATGGCGAGGACGAAGCAGGCGAGGCGGAAGATGCCGCTCCCCCGCAGACCCCCGACAATGGTGCTGGTCCTGCCACATGAGCAGCGCTGCTGCCGCACCCAAACGTGTCGGGCTGTATGCTGGCACGTTTGACCCGGTAACAGTCGGCCATCTGGATGTGATCGAGCGGGCCAGCAGGCTTGTGGACCGGTTGATTATCGGGGTTGCCCGCAACCCCGGCAAAAGCCCGCTCATGCCGCTGGAAGAGCGGATCGAATGTGTGTGCGAAGCCTTGCCCGCCATCAAGGCGCGTACGGGGGGGGACATGACGGTCGTCTCCTTCCATTCGCTGTTGGTGGAGGCGGTGCGGGCCAATGGGGCCACGCTCATTTTCCGTGGCCTGCGCGTTCTGTCCGACTTTGATTACGAAGTGCAGATGTCGGGCGTAAACCGCAGGCTGGATAGCGGAATAGAGACCGTGTTCCTTATGGCCTCGGAGCGCACGCAGTTTATTTCCTCCCGTATGGTGAAGGAAATTGCCAGTTATAATGGCGATATTTCGGAGTTTGTAACACCCTATACCCAGGCGCGCCTGCTGGCCCGTCTGGCCGAACGCACGGGCTGAACCGCGTGTTTGCTCGGGTGTTGCCTTAACAGGAGAGTTTCTGATGTCCACAGAAGATAAAAAAGACCTGATTTACATGGATGTGCCCGCAGGCCGCGTTGTTATTCGCCTGCGCCCCGATATTGCCCCCAAGGCTGCCGAGCGCCTGCGCACGCTGGCCGAGCAGGGTTTTTATGACAACGTGGCCTTCCACCGCGTTATTCCCGGCTTTATGGCACAGGGTGGGGACCCCACGGGCACGGGCATGCACGGTTCCGACCTGCCGGATCTGCCTGCCGAATTCACGCGCGAAGCCAAGTTTGAACGCGGCACCATTGGCATGGCCCGCACGTCCGACCCCAACAGCGCGAACAGCCAGTTCTTTATCATGTTCGAACCCTCCCCCCATCTGGATGGCCAGTACACCATTGTGGGTGAGGTGATTGAAGGCATGGAGAACGTGGACAAGATCAAACGCGGCTCCGGCTCCTCCGGTGTGGTGAACGAACCAGACCGTATTGCCAAGATGGTCCCTGCGGACAAGGCGGAAGCCTGATCCCACGCAAACGGCCCGCCCTAACCCGGCGGGCCGTTTTTGTATGCACGGCCCGCCCCGGCGCTGGCTTATGGGCTCTGGTGGTCGGGATGGCGCACAAAGGTGCTGAAAAATGCCTTTGTGTGCTTGACGCACGCCCCTAATCCAGTTAGGAACAGCCCCATCACGCACGGTCCCTGACCCTGTGTGGTCCCATGTGTGAGCCGGTAGCTCAGCTGGTAGAGCATTCGACTTTTAATCGAATGGTCGAGGGTTCGAGTCCCTCCCGGCTCACCATTCTTTCCTTTAAAAATAGATGTCTAAGACCATCAGCAGAGTCTGCTCAGGCAGTATTCTGTCCCCCCCCCCACGCCGCGCTTGTGGCGGGCGTTCGGGCAGGGGTCTCCCCGTGTTATGATCACGAGGAGCTATCTATTGCGTCATGAGTGGCAGGGTGGCTCTGGACCGCGTGGCGGTAGAGTTCTTCTGCTGCGCCGCAGAGTTGCGTGTGATGGACCAACAGAACACCCGTTGCGGATGCAGCCTGCCGCGCGGACTGCGAAAATGTGGAGTTTGTTGCAACAATTGCACCTTGGGCACCCTGAAATTTTTGGGCGGAAAAGGCTTGCTGGACGGCATCATTCCCAACTGTTCCTGAATACAGCTTACATTGGACAACAATCCGCACATTTCCTTTTCGGGCTATAACGTCAGCCCCCTGATCTCCACTTTTTTGTGTTGCGTGTGCATCCCACCCAGACTGCTTGAGAAGTAAAGCGCAGTGCAGTTCATAATCAAACGGGTTCATACGGATATCAAAAACCGTAGGGTCGCTCACATAAGAATTGATGGGAACATGGACCGGAAGAGGGTCGGAGGAAACCTGCTCAACAAGGTTTATGGCATATGCCCGCAGTTGCTGACGGTCTTTTACGTTCGAAATTCTGGCGTTTATAAGTCCATCTATTCTGGTCTGGATAAAATACCCGATCTCCCTGACCCATAAATCTGTTTTAACGGTACCATAGATATCTTGTGTTATTTTCTGGTTTCTCGATATTTGTAAATTCAGTTTTTGCCTGAATATTTCATCACAAACAAGGGAACGTGTCTCGCTGAGCCGTTTGTTGTTCTTTGTTTTTTTATAATAAAAAATGCCGCAGGAAACTAAAATAACAAGAAGTAGAAGCCACATTGAACTGCTGCTCTGGTTGTTGGGTCGGGAGGTGGGGCCGGTGGATTGGGTGGTGGGTTCTGCCTGCTGTTGGCCCGCAGGCGGTGGCAGTCCTGCTGCCATGGATGCAATGTGCGCGGCATCTGTATCAGAGATAAAGCCATCTGCCGGGGAGCTTGTGTTGGCCTGCTGCCATTTGACAATGGCGGTGCGGGTTCCTTCGCCATAAACGCCATCAGCACGTTGGGCTTGTGTGAGAAAGCCCAGATCAATCAGATTCTGCTGGAGGGCTATGTGGTCGTCTATGGGCCTGCTGGCTTCCTCCAGAGGAACCCCGGTCAGCCTTGCCTTATACTTGTCGGTCAGGGCGTCCATATGTGCGATGTAGCAGGCCGGATCTGCCTGAGGGATGTTCTGGGGGCCAACCAGTCGGGTGGAATCAAGGCAGTCGCCCAAAACCGCATCATCGGCCATGACCTCCTGCCTGAGCGATTTCCACCCTTCTTTGCCAACAATCTGGCGTAGGGCGTAATAGGTCTGGTCAAAAATAAGTTCGTGTCTGGCGGCTTCGCTGTTTTCGCAAAGCATGGTGGCAATGGGCTTTGTTGCGCAAATAGTAGCGAGGGATTCACGGGGTGAATCCATTCTGGTAGCTAGGTGAGATGAGCAAGCCGCAGCCGACGCGATACCGCACGACGAACTGGTCCTC
>NZ_WOTD01000008.1 GCF_011516885.1 Acetobacter lambici
TGCCAAGGCAATGAGGTTCAATCAGCGCCCATTGGGCGTCTGTCAGCACAAAGCGTTCCATCAGATGCTTGAATCATAACCTAACCCTCATGTGAATCCCCACAAACCCTAATTGCCTTGCCCATGGCAGGCGGGAATGAGATAGAGACACTCATACCCATTTGTGGAGAAAGACACACAATGAAACGTGCGGTTCTGTTGCTGGCATGCGCGCTTGGGCTTTCCGCCTGTGGAATGTTCCATCACCCTCCGCGCCAACTGACCAAACCCGCACAGTGGGAACCCTTGGGTTACCATGACCACCTGAACAGCAGCGACGACTGATCACGACTACTGCCGCTCTGCTCGCTGCGGCGGGTTTATGGTGACTGGGGCATATTCCTTCGCCCGGCTCAGGCTGGTGGTTATACACCATAGGCCGGCAACGTCGGGCATATTGCTTTATCGGGGCAATACCGAGGAGGGGGAGCGGACATACTGCTCCCCAAATTTTTGTGCTTCAAACCAGAAATGCACTGTGTAAAACGCTCCTGTACGCCGCTATTGCAGGTCTTCTTTTAAAGTGCCCGGCCGACAACAATACAGTTTAAAAAAACGATAATCTTTTCTCGTTTTATATCACCATGATATAAAACGCACCGGCTTTGCACCACGGTGGCATGCAACCTGTTATCCGCCCTGATCGTTCCAAGCTGTAATGTCTTCTCCCACGGCGCAAGGTTGCCTGATGCTTCGTATGCCTGTCCGCGTATTGTTTTTACTCTCGCTCTTCCTCTTTTCCATTCCATCCCTGTCTGGCCCGGCCGGAGCGCAAAGTGCGGAGCAGCCCGCAGCCGCCCTGACCGCAGGCAACGTGCCCTCCCCCCTGATCATGAGCGCGCAGGACATTGTTTCTGACAAAACGCTTGATGAGATCGGGGCGGAAATACGCTCCATTTACACAAGCGGCGTAACGGAACAGCATGCCGGGCATAGCGCTCTGGACCTGAGCGCACTGCTCCAGCGCGCCACCGCTGTTTCTACCCGGACAGACAGGCTAATGGCGCGCATCCGCCCGTATCAGGATGTGTACCAGAACTTTGTGGACATTCTGGGCAAGCCTCCCGCCAAGGACGACCCGCCCGAGGCGTCCTCCCTGACCGAACAGCGCGAAAGCCTGAACAGACGGCAGAAAGATATTTCCGCCCGTATGACAAGGCTGAAGCTTTATCAGGTCGAAGCGCAACAACTGGTCAATGAACTGCGCCAGCATGACAGCGCCATCCAGCAGGCAACGCTGTGGCAGCAAATGCCCTCCCCGCTGGGTGTCAACTTCTGGTCGCAGTTCATACAAAGCGCCCCACAGGACGGGCGCAGGCTGAACGCACTGGGGGCGGAAACGCTGGCCATGCTGGCAACGGCCCTTACCGGTAAACGCTTTTTTATAACGCTGGCCGGTCTGAGCGCCTCCCTGCTGCTACTGGCCGGGTGGCTATACGCGCGCAAACCCATACGCCTGCTCACAACCCGCTTTTTGCCACAAGGGCGCGTGCGCCCCATTGCCGCAACCGTATTGTGCGGTGTTGTGAGTGTTCTGGCCTGCGCCATTTCTTTTCAGGTGTTCTGGAACACGCTGGCGTTTGATAACCCCGCCGTGGGGGATGATCTGGACCAGCTTGCCAGCATGGTGGCAACGCAGGCTCCCCTGTGCGGGCTGGTGCTCGAACTTGGGTTCTGCTTCCTGAGCTCCAAGGCGGACTGGCGTGTTTTTGCCATGTCGGACGATCTGGCCCGCAGCCTGCGGCTATTCCCCGCGTGGCTGGCCATTGCCATGATCGTGCGTGGTATGCTGCGCTATGTGGATACTCAGAGCGGGCTTTCCCTGCTGAGTGTGCAATTGGTGGACGGGCTTTATACGCTGACGGTCAGCCCGCTTCTGTTTGCCATACCGCGCAAACTGCGCCTGACAGCCGCACAGGACCAGGATGCGGATACAGCCGCAGAACCAGCCGGAACGACCGAGCAGACCCCACCACTGGCACAGTTCCTGCGCAGCATGGCCATGGGTATTTCCATCATCTGCTGGATTGCGGTCCTAACCGGGTATATCCCCCTCGCCTACACGCTGATCTCGTGGGTGAGTGTGATGGCCCTGAGCATGACCACCCTTTTGCTGCTGTCCATGCTGACAACCGCCCTTGGGGGCGCACTGTTTGCCTCCCGCGCGCCTTTGGGCCGCCACCTGGTAGAACTGGGGTTGCCACCACGGCTGATTAATCAGGCCAGTATTCTTGTTCCCGGCCTGATCAATGTGCTGCTGCTGGCCGTGGCCTACGCCGTGGCAAGCTCTGGCGCCAATTTTGACCCACCGCAGATATGGCAGCAGCTTTACTCCCTGTTCCACGGCACGGAAGACAGCAATACATCCTCTGTCTCGCTTGATGCCATTCTGCTGTGCATTGCCCTGCCACTTGTGGGCTATCAGGCCATAAAAATTGTTAAATCATGGTTCCAGCAAAGGTTTTTTCCGGCTACCAATCTGGATATCGGGGCGCAGGCGTCCATCCTGAGCATATTGGGCTATGCCGCGTGGATCCTGATCGGGCTGGCCATGTTTGCAGCCCTTGGGGTTACGGTCAAAAGCATGACATGGGTTGTCAGCGCCCTGTCTGTGGGGATTGGTTTTGGCCTGCAATCCATTGTGCAGAACTTTGTGTCGGGCATTATCCTTATGGCCGAACGCCCTGTATCGGTGGGGGATGTGGTGACCATTGCGGGTGTTACCGGCAAAGTGGAACGCATTAGCGTCCGCTCGACCGACATCCGGCTCGATGACAAATCCACCATGATCGTCCCGAACTCGCAGTTCATTACCTCGGCGGTCAAAAACGCCACACGGGCGCAAAAACCCGGTGTGTTTACCGTGGAACTGGACCTGCCCTTTGCCTCGGACCTGAACAAGGCCAGTGCCGTGGTTATTGCCACACTCAGCGCCTGTGCCGACACAGACCCCGACAGCGCGCCCACAGTCAGCATGACATCGGTCGCCGATGGCTCGGCCGTGCTGACCGGGTCGGCCAAGGCGCGCGATGGGGTGGAAATAAAAACTGCACGCAGCAGCGCGTTGTTTGCAATCTGGCAGGCTTTTCAGGAAAACGAAATTCCCGTCACATTCCGCCAGACCGTGCGCGCACCATAAGCGCACGGCCACAACGGCTGGGGTTGCGCAGGCCAGAGCAAAGCCTGCCCCCCACTACGCACCTCCAACAAAAAGCCCGGCTCCCACACTCTGGGGAGCCGGGCTTTTTTACGTGCCGACCGAACCTGCCAGAAGTGGCCCGCATTAATGTTCGTGAATATTATCCAGATCGGCAAAGCGTGTGTATTCGCCTTCGAAAAACAGATTGATGGTGCCTGTTGGCCCATGCCGCTGCTTTTCCAGAATAAGCTCGGCCTTGTTGTGGACCAGCCCCATCTTGCGCTGCCATTCGTCCATGGCCACTGAGTATTTGTCCATGGAATCGTAAGCTGTTTCCTTGGGCATGCGCTGTTGCAGGTAATATTCGTCACGATAGACAAACATCACCGCATCCGCGTCCTGCTCAATGGAACCGGATTCACGCAAGTCCGACAGCATCGGGCGTTTGTCCTCGCGGCTTTCCACCTGACGGGAGAGCTGGGAGAGGGCAATAACCGGCACCTCCAGTTCCTTGGCAATGGCCTTGAGACCCTGCGTGATCATGGAAATTTCGAGCACGCGGCTTTCTGGTCGGGTACCAACGGAGGGGCGCATGAGCTGGAGGTAATCCACCACAATCAAACTCAGCCCCTGTGTGCGCTTGAGGCGGCGGCAGCGCGTGCGCATGGCGGAGAGCGAGATTGCGGGTGTATCATCAATCAACAGCGGCAGGCGGGCGAGTTCGTGGCTGACCCGCACAAACCGGTCAAACTCCTTTTGCCCGATATCCCCCCGGCGGATGCGCTCGCCAGACACTTCAGCCTGTTCGGACAAAATACGGGTGGCCAACTGCTCGGCCGACATTTCGAGCGAGAAAATGGCGACAGACCCTTTGGGTTTTTCCCCTTTTTCCTCTGCCTCGTCCATCAGTGAGCGGGCAGCGGAAAATGCAACTTTGGTCGCCAGCGCCGTTTTGCCCATAGCCGGACGCCCTGCCAGAATAAGCAGATCGGATGGGTGCAGCCCGCCTGTTTTTTTATCCAGATCACGCAAACCCGATGTCAGGCCCGTAACATGGCCTTCGCTCTGGAAGGCAAGGGCTGCAACATTGATCGCCCCAGTAAGGGCTTTGTTAAAGGCGACAAAATCGCCCTCCTTGCCTTTTTCGGTCGCCAGTTTGAACAGGGCTTCTTCCCCCGCCTCAATCTGGTCCGGGCCGGACAGGTCCCCTGTGGCGCCAAAGGCGTTGTTGACAACATTTTCGCCAATATCAATCAACTGGCGACGGATCCATGCATCATGGATAGTGCGCCCGTAATCCCCGGCGTTAATAATCCCGACCATGGAGGTCAGCAGTTTGGCCAGATAGGCAATGCCGCCAACGCTATCGAGCATACCGGAGTTTTCCAGCTCCGCGCGCATGGTGACCGGGTCGGCCAACTGGCCGTTCTCTATCCTGCGGGCAATGGCTGCGTACAACTGCCCGTTCACACGGTTGGCAAAGTGCTCGCCCGCCAAAAAGTCGGACACCCGGTCATAGGCCCGATTATTGGTCAGCAACGCGCCCAGCAGCGCCTGCTCGGCCTCTATGTTGGCCGGGGGCTGGCGCAGGGTCAGCCCCAGCAGGCCATCTTCCTTTGGTTTGTCAGTCTGTGTTGTCATGCTCACATTAATGGCCTGTTATGGGTGCGGGGCGGGCGTAGGGTGCTGGAAGGACCTGTCTGTCAGGCATCAAACGTTGCGACAAAATCGGCAAGGCCGATCTGCCTGCGGGTGAGCAGGCGGCCCGCCACCAGCACGGCGCGGGCCTCGGCCACGGCCCGGTCCAGCTCGGTGTTGATGATAACGGTATCAAACTCCTGCCAGTGCGAAATTTCGTCCCTTGCCGCAGCCATGCGGCGGGCAATTTCGTCCGGGTGGTCAGAGCCACGGCCGGTCAGGCGGCGTTCGAGTTCCTCCAAGGAGGGGGGGAGCACAAACAGGCCGACCACATCGCCCGGCAGGGTTTCGCGTATCTGCCTGTGTCCCTGCCAGTCTATATCGAACACCATGTCATGCCCGGCGGCAAGGGCCTGTTCCACCGGCGCGCGCGGTGTGCCGTAACCGCGACCGAACACAATAGCCCATTCCAGCAGTTCGCCCGCCTGCGCCATGGCCTCAAACTGCTCCATGGTGCGGAAGTAGTAATGCACGCCCTCTTTTTCCCCCGGTCGGGGCTGGCGTGTGGTGACGGAAACAGAATGTTTCAGTTTTGTGTCCGACGCACGCAGCGCATTGGCAATAGTTGATTTGCCAGCGCCCGAAGGGGCAGAAATAACAAGGCATACACCCCGCCGCGTTGCATGACCCGGATGAGCCGTTCCATTGTGTGCCATACTGCTCTTTCACACCCTGTCTGTTCAAACTTACGCTCTTGCCCCTTCATGCCAGAAGCGGCCACGCTGCGCCACCGCGCTCTATGCCACAAGGAAGGCGGACCCCACCATGATGCACAACACCATTCTCATAACAGGTGCCTCCTCCGGTCTGGGCCGCGCGCTGGCCCAGACCCTTGCACGCCCCGGCCGCAGGCTATGGCTTGGGGGGCGCAACACGGCACGGCTGGAAGATACGGCACGCAACTGCATTAGCCGGGGCGCCGCCGTTCACCTGAACACCTGCGATGTAACAGACCGTGCGGCCATGGCGCAGTGGGTGCAGGGCACGGGTGGGCTGGACATGGTTCTGGCCTGTGCTGGCATTACCGGGGGCACGCGCAAACCCCTGGCCCCGGATGCCCCGGCGATAGAACCAGAAGCCCAGATCCGCCGGATTTTTGAGACCGACCTGACCGGTGTGCTCAACACCGTGCTCCCGGCACTGGAGATGATGCAGAACCAGCCCCGCGCGGCAGATGGCATGCGCGGGCGTATCTGCGCCATTTCCTCCGTGGCGGGGCTTGTCTCTTTTCCCGGCACACCGGCCTATAGTGCCGCCAAGGCGGCGGTAGACCGATTTATGGTGGCCACCGGGGGCAACGCCAAAAAAGCGGGTATTCTGCTCAGTTCGGTTGTCTGCGGTTTTTTGGACACGCCCATGGTGGCGCGCAATACCTTTCCCATGCCCGGACTTACGGATGTCAACAGCGCGTGCCGCCGCATTCTGCGCGGGCTTGCGCGCAATGAGCGGCGCATTACCTTCCCGCTCTGGCTGGCCGCTGGCTCCCGCCTGATGGACCTGTTGCCCATAGCGCTAGCCGAGGCCTACTATAACAACCAGCCTGCCGGGGCTGCTGGCAGCATGCCTGCACCGGACCTGAGCTAACCCGCCCCCTTCCCCCGCCCCTAACAGAAAGCCCCCAACGACATGACGCAGGACACACGCCCCCGCGCGCATGCCATAATGGAAGACATGTCCGCCGCCGCCGTGCGCGAACCCGTGCCAGAACACCTGAAAACCATGAAGATGGACCGTGTGTTCTGGAGCCACTTTGCCCCCAATCTGGGGCCGGGGGGCTGGGTTACCGGCGCGCTGCTGATCAGCATGGGGCTGGACTTTAAAACAGGCGTTGCCGCTGTTGTGCTGGGCAACCTGATTGGCGCATTGCCCGTAGCCCTTGCCGCAGCCATTGGCCCTTCCACCGGGCTGACACAAATGGAGGCCTCCCGCCGGGCACTGGGCCAGATCGGCCTGCGCCTGCCCGCGTTCCTGAACTGGATTTACTGTGTGGGGTGGGATGCGGTGAACAACGTGCCCGCAGCCACAGCCCTGATCGCGCTGCTGCTTGCCGGGGGCATGCATACCCCCTTCTGGGCTGCACTTGGCGTTCTGGCCGGGGTGCAGATGGTGGCCTCAATCTATGGCCATCATGTTGTGCAGGCGTTGCAGAAATACCTTGGCGCGTTCCTGCTGCTTGCCTTTGCGCTGATCGGCATTGTGTTTGCCATCCGTGGGCAGGCTCCACTTGCCAGCCATCACCCCGTGAGCGTAACCACGTTTTTGCTGGCTGTGGGGGTTCTGGTCAGCTTCAACCTCTCATGGGCGTCCTACTCATCGGACTACACCCGCTACCTGCCTGCCAGTTCCAGCCCTAAAAAAGTCGTGCTGCTCGCACTGGCCGGGCTGCTGGCATCGGCTATTCCATTCCAGATTCTGGGCCTTATCTCGGCGGGGAGCGTGGTGGATGCCTCACCTACAGCGGTTATTGCATCGCTCCAGCACACATTGGGGCCACTGGGCACATTTGCACTGGCCGCCATTGCGCTGTCCTCCATTACCGGCAACTCGTTCAACGACAACACGGCGAGTTACAGCCTTATTTCCGCCGGGCTGCATGTGCCCCGCGTAGCGGCTGCGGTGCTGACTGCGGCTCTGGGCTATGTACTAGCGGTTGCCGGGGCGGGGCAATACGCAACGTTTTATACGGACTACCTTATGGTCACCATGTACTGGATTGCCCCATGGACGGGCATTGTGCTGGCGGACTGGTACTGCACAAAGGACCACACAGCCCGGCCTACCCCCAAGGGGTGGACGCGCGGTGCAAGCATATTCACCATAACCGCGGCCCTGACCATTGGTCTGTTTTCCACCAGCAGTCTGTATACCGGCCCCATCGCCCGCTGGTTGGGTGGGGCGGATATCGGGTATTACGTTGGTTTTTTTGGTGCCGCAGTCTGCTACGCTGCGGGCATGCCGCGCCGCACCAGTTCGTAAAGCCCTAATGCTGCCGCCACGGACACGTTCAGGCTTTCCATCTCACCGGGCATGTACAGGCCCGCAATTTCATCACAGCTTTCACGCGTCATGCGGCGCAGGCCGCGCCCTTCGGCACCCAGCACAAGGGCCACGCGCCGCCCGTCAAACCCGGCACCGTTCAGGATTGTGCCGCCCGCATCCAGCCCTACGGTCCAGCATCCGGCCTTCTGAAGCATTTCTATGGCGCGGGACAGATTGACCTCACGCACAAAAGGCACTGTTTCCAACGCACCAGAGGCCGCCTTGGCCAGCACGGCGGTTTCTTCGGGGGCGTTACGGTCCTGCACCACAATGCAGGCCGCGCCAAAAGCCGCCGCAGAGCGCAAAATAGCCCCCACATTGCGCGGGTCAGTTACCTGATCAAGCACCAGCACGGGGCCGGGGCGTTCCAGCGCCTCCTCCAGCGTAAGCGAGGGTAGAATATGCGCCAGCATGGCCACACCCTGATGTACGGCCTCTGGCCCCAGCAGATCATCCAGCCGAGCACGCTGCACAAGCTCTGGCGCCACCTGCAAACCACCTCCGCCAGAACGGGCGGCTTCTTCCAGTGCGGGGTGTTCGGCCTCGGTCACCAGCAGGCGTTCGTACACCCTGCGCGGATTGGCCAGAGCCGCCGCCACGGCATGCGTGCCAAACAGCCAGCACTTGCCCGCCGGGGCCGTGGACATGCCATCGCGCCCACCGCCACCATGGCCAGATGAGCGGGAGCGGCGTGCGGGACGTGCGGCTTTGCGGGGGTTCTGCATGGACAATATGGTTCCAGGTTGGAGTCACTATGTCTCTCCCCTAGCGCATGAGCGGGGTATCCGCCTATCCCTGCAACGGCGCATGGCCTTATCTTTGTCTGCTCATAAGGGTGCCGCACCCATGCCGGGGAATGGACATTCCCCCCATGCGGCGGTAATCCGTCTGATGCAAAGCAGCCTAGACGCAACAGCAGAACAGGAGCGCCTCATGTCCGCAGCTCAGGGCCCATGTGCTGGCGCCATTACCCTGTACAAAAATGACCTGCCCGACCACCTGCGCTTTACTGGCTCTGTTGCCGTGGACACGGAGACAATGGGCCTGAACCCCCACAGGGACCGGCTGTGCCTTGTCCAGCTTTCTGGCGGGGATGGCACAGCCCATCTGGTCCAGTTGATTCCCTCCTCCCTTGGTGGCACCGGGTATGACTGCCCCAACCTCAAACGTGTGCTGGCAGACCCGACGCTGACCAAAATCATGCATTATGCCCGCTTTGACGTTCGTATTTTGCAACACGCGCTGGGTATTACGGTCAGTCCTGTTGTGTGCACCAAAATAGCAGCCCGACTGGTGCGCACCTTTACGGACCGCCACGGGCTGGCCGCCCTGTGCCGTGATCTGCTGGGCGTGGACCTGAGCAAACAGCAGCAGAGTTCGGACTGGGGCGCGCCGGAACTCAAACCCGAGCAACTGGCCTATGCCGCGTCGGACGTGCTTTACCTGCATGCCCTGTGGCACAAGCTTTCCGCCCTGCTGGAGCGCGAAAACAGGCACGATCTGGCACAGGCATGCTATGATTTTCTGCCCACGCGCGCACGGCTGGATATGATGGGCTACGAAGACCCTGATATTTTCTCCCATCGCGCCTGAGCAAGGCACATCTGACACTTTCTGACCATCGGACCGACCTCACGCATGACCAGTCCCGCCCTCACCGCTTCGACCACCCCCGGCATGGACGCAGCCGCCACAGTGCGTGTTGAACAAAGCGGGCTGGAAGCTCTGGCCCACGCGTTGGAGGACCCGGCCGGACTGGGCGGTGCGTTTGCGCAGGCCGTGACTGTTCTGCTTGGCATTTCTGGTCGGGTGGTGGTCACGGGTATTGGCAAGTCCGGTCATGTTGCGCGCAAGATACAGGCCACGCTGGCGTCCACCGGCACACCCTCGCTCTACGTGCATCCTGCCGAGGCCTCACACGGGGATCTGGGCATGGTGCAGCCCGGTGATGCCATTCTGGCTTTTTCCAACTCGGGTGAGACCACGGAACTGGCTGATATTGCGGCCCATACCCTGCGCACCGGCCAGCCCCTGCTGGCCGTAACCAGCAGGGCCACCTCCACCCTGGCGACCACGGCAACACTGGCCCTGACCCTACCTACCATGCCAGAGGCCTGCCCCATGGGGCTGGCCCCTACCACCAGCACACTCATGCAACTGGCTTTTGGTGATGCGCTGGCCGTGGCCCTGTTGCGCCACAGGGGCTTTACCGCTTCCGACTTTAGCACTTTTCATCCCGGTGGCAGGCTTGGCGCGCGCCTGCGCACGGTGCGTGAGGTCATGCACAAGGGCAACGCCATGCCCCTGACCACCCCCGACACACCCATGCGTGAGGTCATTATGGAAATGACGCACAAGGCGCTAGGCTGCGTTGGCATTGTGGGGCAGAATGGGGAACTGGCAGGGCTGATCACGGATGGCGACCTGCGCCGCGCGCTGGACCAAGACCTTACAACCACACTGGCAAAAAATGTCATGAACCCAAGGCCGCTCACCATAAACCCGGACGCTCTTGCCTCCGAGGCGTTGCAGGTCATGAACGCGCGCAAGCAGCCCGTTACAGCTCTTTTTGTCCTTGATTCCGCAGGTCTGCCCGTGGGCGTTGTGCACCTGCATGATCTGGTCCGAGCAGGCGTTGGATGACAGACACCCCCGATAAACGCCCCCAGCGCGAGGACTACGCCCGCTCCGGGGCGGACATCAAACAGCAGCGCGAACGCCTTGCGGCCTCGTCCGTCAGGCGCAAAGTGCCCGATGCCGCCAATCTGGCACGCAGGCGTACCATGCTGCGCTGGGCCAAATGGCTGCTGCCCTCAACAGCCCTGCTGCTTTTGTCCGCCATTGCCATCTGGCCGGAAGTGGAACACCTGATCAGTGCCAACCAGACCACCATGCGCGAGTTAAGCAAGGTCAAAATAGAAAGCGGCAATCTGGTCGGGGCAACCTACCGTGGGGTAGATGAACACAACCGTCCGTTCACCATTACAGCGGATACGGTGCACCAGGCCACAGGCAACAGGCTGGACCTGACCGACCCCATGGCTGATATTCTGACACAGGCCGGAGACTGGCTTATGGTCCGATCGGAAAAAGGCGTTTACATGCAACACGCACAGATTCTTGACCTGACCGGAGAAGTAACCCTGTACCGCGATGATGGCCTGATGATGCACACCCCCGTTGCCGATATTGACATCAAGGGCGGTATTATCACCTCCGATTCATGGGTGCGGGTGGAAGGGCCATTTGGCTCACTGGACGCGCAGGGCTTCCTGCTGAGCCAGCATGACGGTCTTGCCCAGTTCCGCGGCCCCGGCCGCCTGATCCTTAATGACGACGCCCAGAATGATGCCAGCACTGGCAAAAAGGCATCCTGAAGCATGACCACAAGAACACTGCCCTGCACATACGCCACCCTGCGCTCCTTTGCCCGCCGCCTGTCCCTGCTGGCCTGCCTGCCTGCCGCCAGTATGCTCTGCCACGCCAGCGCACACGCACAGGCGATCGACCTGTCCCATGGCGGGCAGATTGCGGTAACCGCTCTGGGCGGATTTGACTGGGACCAGAACCTGAAAAAAGTGGTCGCCTACGATCAGGCCAAGGCCGTGCGGAACAACGCCACGGTGACCGCCGATAAACTTATTGCCTACTACCGCAAAAAACTACCCGCAGGCACCACGGCCACCCCACAGCCCGAACAGACAAACCCGGCCCCTGCCGTCCAGCCCGACCATCCGACCCCCGACCCGGCGCCCTCAGCACCGGCAACCGCACCGGGCGGCACAGCCAGTGCGCCCAGCACCACAGCCGAGACCAAGGGCACGGATGACCAGGATTCCGGCGCAAACGAAATTTACCGGCTCGAAGCCATAGGCCACGTCCACATCTTTACCGATACCGATCAGGCATGGGGGGACAAGGCGGTCTATGATATGGACAAGGCCGTGCTGGTCATGACCGGCAAAAACCTCCGGCTGACAACTCCGCAGGACGTGCTGACCGCGCGCGATTCCATGGAATATTACTCGCAGCAGCATATTTCCATCGGGCGGGGAGATGCGACCGTTACAACCGATGACCACAGGCAGATTCGCGCTGATGTGCTGGTCGGCTACAGCACCCCGGATGCCCCGGCCAAACCGGCCACAACCAGCCAGAACAAAACCGACAACTCGGACACCCCCCTTGCCTCCCGCTCGAACAAGCTGGAAAAGGTCAATGCGTTCGGTCACGTCTGGGTCCGGACCCAGACCGAAATTGTAACGGGTGAGCGCGGCGTGTATGTGCCAGATACGGGTATTGCCCGCATTGTTGGCAATGTTCACATTACACGTGGGCCAAACCAGATTCAGGGGGCTGCGGCCATTATTAACATGCACACGGGTATTGCCACCATGACAGAACGTCCGGGCAGCCGGGTAAGCGGGCTGGTTGTTCCCAATAATGGCGATACATCGGACAGGAAGTAACAATGAACCGGGAAGTAAGCTGGACGTCCGAGGAAACTGTGCGCGAAGAAGTTATTGGTCTTGGCCCAGAACCCATTGACCTGAACGCCCCTCACAAGCCGGGGCACGGGCTGATCGCCCATAATATTGGCAAAAGTTATAAAAAACGTCAGGTGGTCAAGGATGTCTCGATCGAGGTGCATCGGGGCGAGGCCGTCGGGCTTTTGGGGCCAAACGGCGCTGGCAAGACCACCAGCTTTTACATGATTGTAGGGCTGGTCCAGCCCGATACCGGCACAATCACGCTGGATGGGGCTAACATTACCCAACTGCCCATGTACCGGCGCGCACGGCTGGGTATTGGCTACCTGCCGCAGGAAGCCAGCATTTTTCGTGGCCTGAATGTGGAGCAGAACATTATGGCCGCACTGGAGGTGGTCGAACCCGACCCCGACCAGCGGCAGGTCATGCTGGATGGGCTCCTGAACGAATTTGGCATTACCCGCCTGCGCCACTCCCCCTCTCTCGCCCTTTCCGGTGGGGAACGCAGGCGGCTGGAAATTGCACGCGCACTGGCCAGCCAGCCGCACTACATTCTGCTCGATGAACCACTGGCCGGGATTGACCCCATTGCCGTGGGCGAAATCCGCGACCTTGTCTCCCATCTCAAGGACCGTGGGATCGGGGTGCTGATTACCGACCACAATGTGCGTGAGACGCTGGAAGTTATTGACCGCGCCTACATCATGCATAGCGGGCAGGTGCTGATGCAGGGCGTGCCTGAAGAAATTGTCGCGCATGAGGACGTACGGCGTGTTTATCTGGGCGACAGTTTCTCGCTCTAACCCATGCCCCGATCGGCATCGTTCTGATGCAGACAACCGGAACCGGCCTGTCTGGCCCCCATAGTCCATGCGGATGCCACAGCGGCGGAATCCGGTTTTTCAGGCCTGTTTGCTACGCGTGTCCAGTAGGTTGGAAGGCCCTTCCTCCAGCACGCATGCTGTGTCCCCCACACTGATCAGCCCACCTTTTTCCACCACTGCATTCTGCGCGAACATGACCCCATCCCGTGTTCGCCTGAAACCGGCCAGTGTAGCCAGCGGCTCCCCCACAGCAGGGACCTGCGCCGTATTCTGGTCGATGGATGTGACCACGCAGCGCGAGCACGGGGCAAGCACACGCACCACAACCCCACCTCCAATAGACAGACGCCGCCACCCATCCTCAGCCCATGGCTGTTGGCCAGCAAGCACAATATTGGCCCTGAAGCGCGCCATGGGCACGCCCTGCCCCGCAGGCATGCGCGCGTTCAGGTCCTCCAAAGACGCAGTATTGGCCAGCAATAGCGGGTACCCATCCGCAAACGAGACAGGCCGCGCCTCCGCCCCCAACTGGCGGATGCGTGCCAGCTCTGGCCGATGCATCCATACCAGACGGCAAGGCTGCCCCAGTGCCTGCTCCAGCCATGCAGCAGCCGTCTCCCCCGCGTCCCGCGCCTGAACCTGATCTTTCCAGACCGTCACCAAAGCCATGGGGCTTTCCTGATCGGGAAAACGCACCGGGCAGGGGCGCATGCGCGCACGGGTGAGTGTCAGCCCCTCTGCTGTGGGAATGGGGGTGACCAGCGCCATGGCGCGGCAGGTACGCTGGGTTATAAATCGGCCATCGGGGTCCACCACCATCCACCGGCGGTCCCCCTCCAGCCCCCATGGGCTGACCATGGCCGTGGGGGGAGAGAGCCCATGCAACCCCTTGACCGGGTATATATGCAGGCTGGCAACGCGCAGTTCGCTCATACCTTACCTCCGCTGAGCAGCTTAGGGGCGGTGCTCCACGGAGCCGGGCAGAACTGGCGGCGCGGTTACTGCCAGCGGAGGGGCTGGCTGCATGGCAATGGGGGGCGAAGGGGGGGCTGGCGGTATGGGGGCTGCCACAACTGCCACGGGAATATCCACCCGTTCCATAATCGGGCGTATTTTCTGGTGTGCTACGTGCCACATAAAGCCGCCATACAGCGCCACAAGAGCGGCAAGGCAGCCCAGTTTGATCTGCCAGCCCCAGCCACGCGGCATTTTGGGCATATGCTCAGGTGGGGCGGAACGTAAAAGCATGGCGGGCAAGTATCCGGATTATAACGTGTAAGACCTGTTCCCTCCCTGTGTAGGCATAGGGTGGGGCTGGCGACAAGCCTGCCATGCGCCTTTATATTCCGCGCCAACAGGCCAAGCATGCAACCACCGGATAAAGCTCTGCATTATATCTGTAACAAAGGCATGGACATAAACACCCCGCCCATGCCCAAATGCAGGATGAAGCATTGCAGACCCTGCCTGCATTGTAACACTGGCAAGTCCACTGCCCTGCGGTGCCGCCTGAACGGACACCGCGCCGGTAGGGGGTGGTGGGCCTGCCTGCCAGTCGCAAGGAACGATGTCCTATGCATATTCAGGTTTCCGGTAAACAGATTGATCTTTCCGACGCCTTGAAACATCGGGTCAACACCCATCTGGGCAATCTTGCGGAACGATACTTTGATACAGGACTACAGGCGCAGGTGACCTTCGGCAAAGCCCGCTCCTTTTTTACGTGTGACATCAACGTCAAGGCCGGTCGCGGCCTGATCCTGCGCGGAGAAGGCGAGGCCGCAGACGCCAATGCCGCCTTTGATGACGCAGCCGAACACATTGCCAAGCGCCTGCGCCGTTACCACAAGCGCGTAACCTCCCACGCCCGCTCCACCACCCGGCAGGAACTGCCCGAGCGCGCACGCTCCTACGTGTTGCAGCCTGTGGAAGAACACGAACAGGACGACACCACCTCCACCACCCCGGTCACGGAGGAGGAAACATTTGCGACCATTATTGCCGAGCAGCCTGCGGACATTCCCGTTCTGTCCGTAGGGGAGGCCGTTATGCGGCTCGACCTTGCCGGGCAGAACTTTCTGCTTTTCCGCAATACGGCCAGCCGCCACATCAGTCTGGTTTACAGGCGCGATGACGGGAACATTGGCTGGCTGGACACAGCACCGCTGGAGGCCTCTGCTGCTTGAGCAACCACACCCCACCGGGTATTCCTCTACCCTCAACAAAAAAGGACCGGCGCAAACCGGTCCTTTTTTTATGCTCTGTAAAAATTACAGATTACTGGAGAGAGGCCGGAACCATGTCGTTCTGCACAATGGCGCCCCATGCGGTTTCCATGTCATCCACCACGGCCAGTAACGAACCGTCTGCTGCGTAAATAGCGCAGCCTTCCTCTCCATCCTCCAAGGTGGCCGGGCGCGTATAGGCAACCTTGCTCAGCCCAAGGGAACGGAACTGCATATCGGAAAGTTGCCGCACATCCGCCACATGTTCGGCCTGTGGCAGACCAGCTGGCATGTAACCACCCTGCATGCTGCTTTTCATTGCGTCCTCCTTCCGGGTTTTAACTACCGTCTACATCCATGACCGGATGCAGCATACGTGGCGTGGGCCGGGGCTTAACGCCTGAACCAGCAGCGCCCTGCCCTTTTTGCCCACCCTGCATGATCTCGATCTGCTTGACCCTCACCTCCGGCTGCGGGCGGAAAAGATCAATATGCAACAACCCGTTATCCAACCATGCACCGCCAATTTCTATTCCTTCGGCCAGCACAAAAGCCTTCTGGAACTGGCGGGAGGCAATACCGCGATGCAGATAAACGCGCTCTTCTCCCTCTTCCACCTGCCGACCACGGATCACAAGCTGGTTGTCCTCTTGTGTGATCTGGAGATCTTCCATCCTAAAACCGGCAACCGCAAGAGTAATACGCAGGCCGTTGGGGGCTATCTGCTCTATGTTGTAAGGGGGGTAGCCATCACCCGAACCCTTGCTGGCACGTTCCAACATCTGTTCCAGATGATCAAAACCCAAAAACATGGGCGAGCCAAAAAGCCTGCCTGACATTGTACAAGCCTCCTCCTTTCTGAGCGAGACGTATAAAACCGGACCCGCCTTGGCATCCGGTCCCTCCACGATATGGGATAGAGGCGGACACACGCAACCCTGTGTCCCGCGTCATTATGGTCTGATGGCCCAACACTGTGGTTTGCGCGCCATATTGTGGCGGCAAAGTGACAGATTTTTTGCGCCAGAACAGCTTTTAATGCCGTTTTATACTGGCATCCGCCACAACACGACGCTAAATCGGGCTGTATGACAAACGCAGCCCTGACAGACGCCGCATTTTCCGCTGCCTCGGATAAAGCGGCCCCTCTTACCATCCTGACGCCGCCCCACCCCGTGCTGCGCCAGAAAGCAAGACTGGTCAAACCTGAAGATATGGCAGAAATCCAAAAGATTCTGCCCGGCATGTTTGCCGCCATGTATCAGGCCCCCGGCATTGGGCTGGCTGCCCCGCAGGTTGGCCTGAGCCAACGCTTTGTTCTGATCGATCTGGGCGAAAAAGAAAACCGCGAGCCCATGATCCTGATCAACCCCGAAATTGTGGCCGAAACGGAAGAAATGTCCACGCGGGAGGAAGGCTGCCTTTCCCTGCCCAGCCAGTATGCCGAAGTGGTCCGCCCCGAAAAAGTGCGCGTGCGCTGGCACACCATCAATGGGGACAAGCAGGAGCGCGATGTGGATGGCCTGCTGGCCACCTGCATACAGCATGAGCTTGACCATCTGGATGGTGTTCTGTTCGTGGACCACCTTTCCGCCCTGCGCCGCAACATGATCCTGCGCCGTCTGGCCAAGGACCTGAAGCGCAACTAAGTGGAAAACCCCCGCCCGATGCGTCTTGTTTTTATGGGTACGCCAGATTTTGCCGTACCCGCCCTAAAGGCTCTCCATGCCGCGGGGCACGATATTGTTGCCGTGTATTCCCAGCCCCCCCGCCCCGCCGGACGGGGCAAAGCCTTGCGCGCATCCCCCGTGCAGCAAGCCGCGCAGGAGCTTGGCCTGCCAGTGCGCCACCCCCTCTCGCTCCGCAACAATATGGAGGAATGGGAGGCATTTGCCGCCCTGCGCGCCGATGCCGCCATTGTGGCCGCTTACGGGCTGATCCTGCCCCAGACCATGCTGGACGCCCCCGCAATGGGCTGCCTGAACATCCATGCCAGCCTGCTGCCCCGCTGGCGGGGAGCATCCCCCATCCAGAGTGCGATCTGGGCGGGAGATACACAAAGTGGGGTAACCATCATGCAGATGGAAGCAGGGCTGGACACAGGCCCCATGCTCCTGCGTAAGGCCGTGCCCATTACAGCCCACACAACCGCCACCACCCTGCACGATGCCCTGAGCGCACTGGGGGGGAGCATGGTGCTACGTGTGTTGCAGGATTTTCCACCACCAACGCAGTCTGTGGCAGACACACAGGCACGCCTTGGTGCAAACCGCCCGGCGCGACAGATACAGCCAGATACGGGGGTCACCTACGCCGCCCGCCTGACACGTGAAGATGGACGCATTGACTGGGCACAGGACGCCACCGCAATTGACCGCCAGATTCGGGCCCTTACCCCATGGCCGGGCACGTTTACTACCCTCGCGGATGGCACCGTAATCAAAATTGGCGGGGGTCTGCCAATCCCCCCCCCAACAGGACCATCCGGCGGACCTGAACATTCCGCCGCGCAAGCCGCAGCCCCCGGCACAGTCGTGGATGACCAATTGAGCGTGGCATGTGGCACGGGCTTCATCCGCCTGACCCGCCTGCAACGGCCCGGTCGCGGCATGATGGAAGCTGATGCCTTCCTGCGCGGGCAACCCCTGCCTGCGGGCACACGCCTTGGTACCCTCCCCCCCAGCAATACGCCATGACCGACCCCGCCATCCAGCGTTGGGCTGTTCAACTGGAATATGACGGACGCGGGCTTGTGGGCTGGCAGCGGCAGGCTTCCGGCCTTTCCGTTCAGGCTTTGCTGGAAGAGGCTGCCTTCCGCCTTGCGGGCGGCAGAACCGTGCCCAGCATTACAGCCGGTCGCACGGATTCGGGCGTGCATGCTCTGGCACAGGTCGCGCATCTGGACTTCCCCGCAGATGCCCGTTTTTCCAGCTACTCCGTGCGGGAGGGGTTGAGCTACCACCTCAAACCCCATGCCGTTGTTGTGCTCAATGCGGCTCCCGTCAGTCTGGACTGGAGTGCACGGTTTTCCGCCACATGGCGGTCTTACCGCTACCGTATTCTCAACCGGCGCACACGGCCCGCACTGGCCGAGTGCCATGTGTGGCACGTTAAATCCCCACTTGATGTGCAGCGCATGCAAGAAGCCGCCAACATGCTGCTTGGCCTGCATGACTTTACATCCTTCCGCGCTGTAGCCTGTCAGGCCAACAGCCCCATCCGTACGCTGGACCAACTGGACATCACGCGGGAAGGGGACGAGGTGGTGGTCTTTGCCAAGGCCCGCTCGTTTTTGCACCATCAGGTACGCAACATGGTTGGAACACTTAAAAAAGTGGGGACTGGCGCATGGGAGCCAGAGCGGGTCGCCCATGCTCTGGCCGCGCGCGACCGTAGCGCGGCTGGCCCCACAGCCCCGCCAGATGGATTGTACTTAAACGGTGTTGGCTACGAGCCCGACCCGTTTGGCAATATGGCAGAATAGAACCGCACGCAAAAAATACGCCTGCTGGGCGATAAAGCATCCCCAGACTGTTGCATGGCCAGCAAGGTTGAAGGCGCGCGCCCTCAACCTGCTTTCATGTTCACCATGGGTTGAAGCAGGTCATTGATCACCATGTAATGCGGGGGCAACAGTGCCGCCAAAGCATACAGCGTGATCGATGCCAGCAGGATGGACACATACAGCAGTGCTGCGCGCCCACCCGAAATACCAAGGCCCACCTTGGCCACAAACCATTGCAGCCAGAGTTCATACGCCGCCGCACAGAGCGCCAGAGCGCCAATAAAAACCTGCTGGCGGGCGATATCGGGCGTAATCACAGCGGCAATAAGCGCACAGGCGAGCGAGATCAGCACCACAACCCAGCCACACCAGGTTGCCGCCGTAATATAACGCAGCCACAGCGCGCCGCGCCCCCAGCGGTGTGCATAAAAATGGGAAATAACCGCAGGCAGAAACAGCACGCACAAAGAAAGAAGCAGTTTGGTGGCTGACATAACCTTATCTGGCAGCAGGAATATCTGAATCCCCCCCACCAGTATGCAGGCCATCTGCGGTGCAAGGGCCGCGCCAAAAGCATCTGGCGTCCCTTCAAAACAGGCTAACCCCTCCCGCTTGCCAGCGGCCAACTGCAACATGCCCTGTAATATGCGACGAACCGCGCCTAACTTGCCAGTATCTGGAATCACGCCCCTACCCCTTTAAAGAAGGCTTCATAAATCCGGGTCAGCTTTTCCATGTCAGCAACGGCTGCATGTTCATCCACCTTATGAATACTCGCCCCGACCAGACCAAACTCCGCCACCGGGCAATACCGGGCAATAAAGCGCGCATCTGACGTGCCCCCCCCCGTATCCAGTTTGGGAGAAAGCCCCGTAACACTTGTGATGGCCTGTTGCAGCACCGCCATTTCCTCCCCCGGTGGGGCAAAAAAGGACTCGCCGCTAATATTAATATCAACATGCGACCGGGGCGCATGCTGGGAACACACGGTTTTTATCCAACCGGCAAGGTCTGCACCCGTATGCAGGTCATTGAACCGGATGTTCAGCCGAGCCTGCGCCCGCGCGGGAATCAGGTTGGTTGCGGTATTCCCCACGTCCAGACTGGTGACCTGAAGGCCGGAGGGTTCAAAATACTCCGAGCCATGGTCCAGTGGTGTGGCCCGCAGGGCATCCAGAACAGCGAGCAGCCGATGCACGGGGTTATCGGCCCGGTGTGGATAAGCCACGTGCCCCTGCGTACCCTCGACTGTAATATGGGCATTCAGGCTGCCCCGGCGGCCAACCTTGACCATCTCCCCCAAGGTCTGGGGGTTTGTTGGCTCCCCCACAAGGCAGTAGTCGGGAATGTGGCCGTGTGCGGCCATCCATTCCAGAACCTTTTGGGTGCCGTAGGTGGCTGGGCCTTCCTCATCCCCCGTAATCAGCAGGCTGATGGAACCACGGCCCATACCGGCCTGCACATGGCGGGCAATGGCCGCCACACAGGCGGCAATGCCGCCTTTCATGTCGCAAGCACCCCGGCCATAGAGCACGCCGTCCACAATATCGGCAGCAAACGGAGGATGCGTCCAATCGGACTCGTTGCCCGCAGGCACTACGTCGGTATGTCCGGCGTAGCAGATATGTGGAGCCCCCTCCCCCAGTCGGGCAAACAGGTTGGGGGTCCGCTCCGCTCCCTCGCCAAATGGCAGGTGCGTGACCGTAAACCCCAGACTGGCCAGCATGGCACCCAGCAGAAGCTGGGATTCACCGGGGTCGGGGGAGACCGAAGGCTGACGGATGAGCAACCGGGCCACAGCCACCGGGTCTGTCAGCGCCAGATCAGCGGGAAGTGGGCCTGATGTGCCTTTTGTCATACGTCAGTCTCGTCCTTTAGGCATTGGCGGTTCAGTCGCGCAGCAGTTCGTTGATAGAGGTCTTGGAGCGGGTCCGCTCATCAACACGCTTCACAATAACCGCGCAGGCCAGTGCCGGGTTGGGGCGACCATCCGGGCCAACCGGGTTGGAAGACGGCATGGTGCCGGGAACCACCACGGAATAGGCAGGCACGCGGCCCATGTAAATTTCGCCCGTTGCGCGGTCCACAATCTTGGTGGAAGCACCAAGGAACACACCCATGGACAAAACGGAACCCCGTTCCACAATAACACCCTCGGCCACTTCCGAACGGGCACCAATAAAGCAGTTGTCCTCAATAATGACCGGTGCAGCCTGCAACGGCTCCAGCACGCCACCAATACCCGCGCCGCCGCTGATATGGCAGTTTTTGCCAATCTGCGCACAGCTACCAACCGTTGCCCATGTGTCCACCATGGTGCCGCTGTCCACGCGGGCACCCACGTTGACAAAGCTGGGCATCAGCACGGCACCGGGAGCAATAAAGGCGGAGCGGCGCACAACAGCGCCCGGCACCACGCGGAACCCGGCCTTGTCAAACCGCGCCTGATCCCAGCCGGCAAACTTGAGAGGCACCTTGTCATACGCGGGAGCGCCAGCGGCACCACCGGGCTGAACAACACTGTCATTCAGACGGAAGGAGAGCAGCACGGCCTTTTTCAGCCATTCATGCACAACCCATCCATCTTCCTGCGGGGCGGCCACACGCAGGCGGCCAGAATCCAGCGCTTCAAGCGCTGCTTCAATGGCGTCACGGTCTTTGCCCACCGTTGCGGAAGAAATGCCGTCACGGCCTTCCCACAGGGTTTCAATATGAGCGCGGAGGGTTTCGTCTGTCATGGCATACCAATCAGAAACTAAGGAAAATTCAGCCCGGGCGACAGGCCCGCCCGGCAACAAAAGAGGATAAAGACCATGCGGACAGGGGCCTGTCCTGTCAACGCGGGTCTTATGCGGCGGCCCCTGCCCCGCGCGGACATTTACTCCGCGCGGATGAGCGTGCCCGAACCAGAGGCCGTGAACAGTTCCAGCAGGCAGGCATGGGGCATGCGGCCATCAATAATGACCGCCCCACGCGCGCCCCCCTGCACCGCCTCAATGCAGGTTTCCACTTTGGGGATCATACCGCCGGTAATCACTCCGTCCTCAATAGCCTGACGGGCCTGTGCTGCGGTCAGTTCGGGAATAAGGTTACCCTGCTTGTCCAGCACACCGGGTACATCGGTCAGCATCAGCAGGCGTGTGGCATGCACAGCACCCGCCACGGCACCGGCTGCGGTATCGGCGTTAATATTATAGGTCTCGCCGTCCTCACCAAGGCCTACGGGCGCTATAACCGGAATAAGGCCCGAACCGGACAGGGCGTAGATCACACGCGGGTCAACCTTGACCGGTTCCCCTACAAACCCCAGATCCAGCACGCGTTCGATCTGGCTATCCATATCCCGCACGGTACGGCGCATCTTGCGCGCGGTGATCATCTTGCCGTCCTTGCCCGAAATCCCGACAGCAAGAGCCCCGGCCTCGCAGATAAGCTCCGCCACCTGCTTGTTGACCGAACCGGCCAGAACCATTTCGATCACATCCACCACGTTGGCGTCTGTAACCCGCAGCCCGTCAATGAAGTGCGAGGGAATGTCCAGCCGCTTGAGCATCTGGTTGATCTGCGGACCACCCCCATGCACCACAACCGGGTTAATCCCCACCTGTTTGAGCAGGGCAATGTCCCGCCCGAAGGTCTTGGCCAGACCAATATCCCCCATGGCATGGCCACCATACTTGACCACAATGGTGTCCCCCGCGTAGCGCCGCAGGTATGGCAGGGCGTTAGCCAGAACGGCGGCCTCATGCACTGCATCATGCTTGGGGCCGGAAGAAGGGAGTCTCGGTTCAGTCATGCTCTGAAAATCCTGCCGTCGTCTGTCCGTTTTTTCCTGATCAGGTCAGGGCAAATTCTGCCAGTTCCGCCCGCAATGCCTCAATGCCCTGCCCGGTCTGGCTGCTAGTAAGAGAAAGATGCGGAAAAGCCGCCGCATGGCGTGCGATTTCGGCCTCCACATCGGCCTGCTTGCGTGCAAGGGCCGTGGGTTTAACGTCATCACACTTGGTCAGCACAACCTGAAAGCTGACCGCCGCGCGGTCGAGCAGTTTCATAACATCCTGATCATGCGTTTTCATTTCCACCCGTGCGTCCAGCAGCAGTACGACCCGGCGCAGGCTGGGCCGGCCTCGCAGGTAGTCGAACATCATTTCCTGCCAGTCTTCCTTTACGGACTTGGCTGCGCGGGCAAAGCCATAGCCGGGCATGTCCACCAGCATCAGGCGCTGAGCAAGGTCAAAAAAGTTCAACTGCTTGGTCCGCCCCGGCTCGGATGAGGCGCGCGCAAGCGTCTTGCGTCCTGTCAGGGCGTTGATCAGGCTGGACTTACCCACGTTGGAGCGCCCGGCAAACGCAATTTCCGGCAAGGTCTCCGGGGGCAGTTGCCCCAGCTTTTGCGCGCCAAAAACAAAGTCACAAGACCCGGCAAAAAGCCGCCGCCCTTCTTCCAGAGCGGCGGCGATGTCTGCTTCGTCCTTCAGTTCTCGGAAAGAAGGCTCTTGATACGTCATTTTTTGGCAACCAGTTGGGGCTTGGCGTCCGCCGCTTTGAGGCGACCCATGATGATAATCTGCTGGATGGCGGTCAGCACGTTGCTCCAGCAGTAATAAATGACCAGACCAACAGGCTGCCGCGCCATGAAGAACGTGAACAGCAGCGGAATGAACATCATCACCTTCTGCTGTGCGGGGTCCATGCTGGTGGAGCTTGCGCTGACCTTCTGCATGACAAACATGGTGGCACCATAAATGATCGGCCATGCGCCAAGCGTCAGCAACGGCAGGATCTGCGTGGGGTCAAACGGGATCAGACCGAACAGATTGAAAATATTGGTCGGGTCCTGCGCCGAAAGATCCTTCACCCAGCCCACAAAGGGAGCGTGACGCATTTCGATCGTGACGTACAGGTCCTTGTAGAGACACCAGAACACGGGGGCCTGAATGAACAGGGGCAGGAACCCGCCAAACAGGCTGACGTTCTCTTTGCGATACAGCATCATGATCTGCTGCTGCATCACCACCGGGTCATCCTTGTGGCGCGCACGGATCAGATCAACCTGCGGCTTCAGGCGGGAGGTCTTCCACGTCATACGCATCTGTTTGATGGTCAGAGGCAGGAAGGCCACCTTAACAATAACTGTAAAGGTCAGCAGGGCCAGACCAAAACTGCCCAGATGGCTGTTCAGCCAGTCCAGCACAAAAAACACAGGGCGGGTCAGGAAGGAGAGCCACCCAAAGTCCACGGCTTTCCAGAACATGGGAATGTGCAGGTCGTGTTCATACTGCTCAAGCAGCCGCACTTCCTTTGCACCAGCAAACACATGCGCCTGCGTGGAGACTGTCTGCCCAGCACCCACCTGCATGGGAGCCGTGGCGGTAAAGCCGACCTGATACTGCGTCTGCGCTGCCTGCCACGCATACGTGCCAACCACGCTGGACGCCTGATCGGGCACAATAGCCATCAGCCAGTATTTATCGGTAATCCCGGCCCAGCCGCCTGTGCCCTGATGGCTCCACGCCACGTTTTCGGGCGGAACGCCGTCGTTACGGACCGACTTGTAGGACCCTTCGTTCAGACGGCCATCAATGACCGAAATCGGGCCTTCATGCACCAGCATGCCGCCGGTTTCTTCGGGGGTGTAACCACGATTCACACGGTAGTAAGGGAAAAGAGCAACACTCTGGCCCGTTGCGTTGTGCACGCGCTGGGTCACGGTGAACATATAGTCCTTGTCCACCCCAAGGGCGACTTCGAACGTCAGCCCCTGCCCGTTATCCCAACTCAGCGTGATCGGGTGTTCCCCGTCCAACTGGGTGCCGGAGGCTTTCCACAATGTGCGGGCGTTGGGCAGTGCTACCGGCACGTCGGATGTTGCCGCACGCCAGCCGAAATCCACATAGTCCGCCCGTTTGGTGTCCACGGGGCTAAGAACACGCACATCCGGGCTGTTGGGCTTTACGGTCTCGCGGTACTGCTTGAGCACCAGATCATCCAGCCGGGCACCACGCAGGTTGATACTGCCCTGAACCGAGGGAGCATTGATGGCAATGCGGGTATCTGGCCCATCGGCCACATCCGCTGCTGGTGTGGCCGATGCAGGCTGCGCCGTGACCGCCTGCCCCGCAGACGCAGAGGAAGCCGCTGCCGGAGCCGCCTTAGAGGCCTCGGTCTGCGTGACCTGCTGTGCGGGCTGGTGAGCCGGAGCCTGGGGAAAGAAATAATCAAACCCGATAAGAACCAGAGCTGACAACAGTGTTGCCA
This sequence comes from Acetobacter lambici, assembly GCF_011516885.1. Lineage (GTDB taxonomy): Bacteria > Pseudomonadota > Alphaproteobacteria > Acetobacterales > Acetobacteraceae > Acetobacter > Acetobacter lambici. The sequence continues at coordinate 25,218 of NZ_WOTD01000008.1, forward strand.
GTATGAGACGTTTTGAATCCATGAGCTCTGGCCTACAGGCCCCCTGCACATAACAAAAATGGAAAACTCAACAACCACCCATAACGGCGGTCTTGAACGGCACAACCGTGTTCCAGCGCAGGATCGACAGGAATGCAAGACGGGACATTCACTAATCCCGCATACAGAGTTTCAACGCTTTCCGAAAATCGGCCACCAGCGCATCAAAAGGGCGCTCACGCGTAGCCCCCCGTCCGATCAGCACCAGATCCAGCCCATTCAGCGGTGTATCGGCTTCCACTCTGCGCACAACCTCACGCAACCTGCGGCGTACCCGGTTACGCACCACGGCATTACCGACTTTTTTGGTCACCGTGAAGCCAACACGAGCAGGGTCCGAATCGGGCCGCCTGAAAAACTGAAGGACAAGACCAGACACCGGAGCCTTACGCCCATTGGCTGCCATGAAGAGAAATTCTTTTCTCTTTTTAAGCCGCAAGGACGCATGCGCCCCTGCCGCCGGCTGCTCCTGACCTTCAGACCAGTCCATCAAAACCGGACTGCCGGGCAACGCTTACGCGGAAAGACGCTTGCGGCCCTTGGAACGGCGGTTTGCCAGAATACGACGGCCGCCAACAGTAGCCGAACGGGTGCGGAACCCGTGACGACGCTTGCGGACCAGCCGGGACGGTTGATAAGTGCGCTTCATGGCTGCACTCCCTTCAGTTTGAATATGCTTCGCCAGTGGCCGCAGTACGAGCCACTCTCTCTTGAAGTCGCGGCTTATAAAGTTCAGATAGAAGAACGTCAATGTGCGGCGCAGAGTCGCACGACTATTCCCGCTCGATCATCCGCATGATGGAACGCCGCATGCCTGCCTCATCCACCCGGTTTTGGACCATTCTGGCTATTATTGGCCTGCCTGTTCTGGCCTGCCTGCTGGGCATGGGCATAGGGGCGCATCCCCTGCTCACCACAGCGCTGGTCGGCCTTGCAGGGGGCTGTGCGGCATGGATAACCACATGCCTGCCCATACCAGCCACTCCCCAGCCCGCCACGCCCCCCAGCCCCACCGCCCCATTAGGGAAAGACGACCCAAAATTACGGCATGACATACGCGGTATTATCTCACCCGCCATGCTGGTCGCAGAGCAGCTTTTGCTCAGTCAGGACCCCGCCACAAAAAAAGCCGCTACCACCATTAATGATTCGCTGGACCGCCTGACAGCCCGCCTGAAGCAACGCAATACAGGCTAAGGATTTTTTACGGGCGTTCGATCAACTCAATCCTGTAACCGTCCGGGTCTTCCACAAAGGCGATCATGCTGGTGCCGAATTTGACAGGCCCGGCCTCGCGCACAACTTTACCGCCACCTGCGCGAACACGCTCCACTAATGCCGCTACGTCCGCCACGCCTATGGCAAAATGCCCAAAGCCCGTGCCCAGGTCATACCCATCGTCCTGCCCCCAATTATAGGTCAGTTCAATTTCCGCCTGTCCGGCGGCATTATCCGCAAAACCGATAAAAACAAGCGTGTACCTGCCTTCCGGCACATCCCTGCGCCGGAGTTCGCGCATACCAAGCAAGGTATAAAACCCCAAACTCTGCTCAAGACTGCGGACACGAACCATGGTGTGTAAAAAACTGGACATTGCCTGCCCTCCCCTTCGTCAACATTTTGCCCTGCCTTTTACCCCAGGCAGGGCATACCGGCCGCCGGGTCTATGGCAATAAGGAACAACCCCAAGCGCTCGGCCTCCGCCACACAGGCGGCTCTGTCGGTCAGCAAAGTGTTCCCCGCTTCAAACGCAATCCCGCGCAGGCCAGCCGCATGGGCGTTACGCAATGTGACTGGGCCAATGGTGGGCATATCCGCTCTTTTTTCCTGCCCCGGCTTCAGCAGCTTGACCAGCACACCACCTTCCCCCGGCTGACGACAGGCCCCCGAGCGCGCCAGCATGGCGTCCGTGCCCTCCATGGCCTCCACAGCCAGCACAACGCCATTCTGCACCACGCAGCCCTGCCCTATGTCCAGCCTGCCAAGCGTCTGAGCGACAAGCACCCCATGCCGGATGTCCTCCAGAGCCTGCGCATCTGGAGCGAAGTGACCAAGAACCCCCGGCCCGGCTACGGAGTGGAACAAAAACTCATGAGCGCCACGCACACGAAAACCCTCCTCCCCCAGAATACGCACCAGTGCTGCCAGCAACCCGTCATCCCCCGCGAACAGGGCCTTGCCAAGGCGCGCCAGAATACGGGCACCTTCGGCATCGGGGCATAGACTACGCAGGGAAGGACGGCGGATGGGGCCGATCAGCACCAGATCCGAACAGGCATGCTCGCGCAAAAGACTGAGCATACGCCCCGCAGCGCCAAGGCGTACGCACTCATGCGGCCAAGGTGCGAGGCTTGTGGGATCGGCAAATCCATCGAACCCAATGATAAAAACAGACTGACCTGCGGCATGCGCCGCTTCCGCCACTCTGGCTGGCAGGGGACCACCCCCCGCCAGAATGCCAACCGTTGTTGGCATGGCACTCACGCGCCTTCGGTTTCGGCCTGATCAGCGGCACCACCACGTGCTGGGCGCACAAGGCCCCTGCGGCTCGGCGCGTCTATAAAATCCAGAATTTCCTGAATACGGCCATCATCGGCAAATGTCTGACGCACATGCTCCAGACGCGCCTGAAAAGACACATCCGCGCATACCTTGGGGTACAGGGCAAAAAAGGCTTTGCGCATCCGGTGAATTTCGGCTGACTGCACACCATTGCGCCGCAGCCATATCCAGTGCAGGCCAATCAACCGGGCACGATTGCCCAGCACACTCCCATAGGGAATAATATCTGCCTCAACCCCGGCAACACCGCCCACAAGTGCTGCATGCCCGATCCGGACAAACTGATGGATGGCGGCAGAACCCATGATGCGCGCATCATTACCAATTGTCACATGGCCACCCATGACCACGTTATTAACAATGATCACGCGGTCGCCCAACACGCAGTCATGCGCAACATGGGCATTAGCCATGATGAGCACGTCCTGCCCAACCCGTGTTATACCAGAACCCGTGGCGGTCCCTCTGTGAATGGTCACATGCTCGCGCACCACAGTGCGGGCACCAACCTCACACCGGGTTGGCTCGCCTTTGTATTTTAGGTCCTGCGGTGCCATGCCCACCGTACAGAACGGGAAGTAGCGCGAATGCGCGCCCAGATGGGTATGACCATCCACAACAACGTGGGAGATCAGTTCCACCCCGTCATCAAGCACTGCATTCGGCCCCACAGAACACCACGGACCAATAACCACGCCTTGCCCAAGCTTTGCCCCCGGGGCAACCAGAGCCGTTGGATGAACAAGCGTCTGCCTGGCTTCCTCTACAGCGTGCACCACTTCAGTTCCTTATAATCCGCCTGTCTGCAACACAGTGTCATAGGCTCACGCTTCAGAACGTCGGCTGGCAAAAGCGAACGGTTCTGAAGCATATCTTGAGCCAACTGGCACACCAAGCGCAAAAAATCAGCCCATGATCATGGCGCTAAAGGTCGCTTCTGCCACCACAACGCCATCAACACGCGCCTCACCACGGAACTTCCATACATTGGAGCGATGCCGTTCCTTGACCACATGAATGCGCAACTGATCGCCCGGTTCTACCGGACGACGGAACTTTGCCCCTTCGATCGTCATGAAATAGACGAGCTTACCCTCAAAGGCCTCTCCGAGTGAGAGAACAACAAGCGTTGCCGCAGTCTGCGCCATGGCTTCCACAATAAGGACGCCGGGCATAACGGGCCGCCCCGGGAAATGCCCCGGAAAAAACGGTTCGTTGACCGAGACATTCTTGATACCGGTTGCCTCTTCCCCCAGGACAATATCTTCCATCCTGTCGATCAGAAGGAAAGGATACCTGTGAGGAATCGCCTGCATGATACGGTTGACATCAATCCGCGCGATTGTCTTGCCGTCCTGCTGGGATTCTAGTTGTGTCTCCACGTCCCCTAAACCACCCTCTGTACCGGACCATAATCCGGGATAAGTTATGCCTTGTCTGAATCGCCCTTGGCCGACCCAGACGCTTTTTTTGCCAACTTGCGCAGCACCGCCACGTTACGGAAGAACTCCCGGAACGGCATGGCCGGACTGCCTATGACATCTGCGCCACGCTCAACATCCGACATAACACCACATTGCGCGCCAATGCGCGCCTTGGCGCCAATACGGATATGGCCGATAAGCCCGGCCTGCGCTGCAACCGTTACATAGTCTTCCAGCACCGTTGAGCCGGAAATACCAGCCTGCGACACAACAATGCAACAACGCCCCAACTGCGCGTTATGCCCGATCTGCACCAGATTATCGAGCCGGGAGCCCGCGCCAATAACCGTATCATTGACCGAACCACGATCAATGGTGCTGTTGGCGCCAATCTCCACATCGTGCTCAATAATCACACGACCAAGCTGGGGAACACTCTCAAACCCGTCCGGGCCAACTGCAAACCCAAAACCATCCTGCCCGATACGCGCACCGGTCAGAATGGTCACCCGATCCCCCACAAGAGCATGGGACAACGTGACCATGGGACCAATACGACACTCCGCCCCAAGCTGCACGCCCTGCCCCACAACGGAATGGGAACCAATAATGCAGCCCGGACCAACCTGCGCGGCTGCACCCACGACCACAAAAGGCCCCACTTCGGCAGTAGGGTCAATAACAGCGGACGGATCTACCACCGCACAAGGGTGGACACCAGCCTTGCTGAGTGAGCGCGGGTGGAACAGTCGCGCAATACGTGACCAGGCCAGATAGGGCGTTGCAGTCACCAGTGCCGCAGAGTGTGCAGGCACCTTATCCGCAAAGGCGGGGGCAACAATAACCAGCCCAGCCTCGGTATGTTCCAGCAGATGGGCATACCGCCGATTATCCAGAAAACTAACATCCCGCGCACGGGCCACCTGCAAAGGCGCTATACCAGTATAACCATCACGCGGAAAACTCCCCTGCCGGGGAGGTCTCAGGTCGGCACCGGCAGCTTCTGCCAGTGCCGACGCATCAAATGGTCCGACACGCGTAAAAAAACGCGGATCAGCCGGGCCGGAAGAAGCCCTGCAATCCACCATTCTTATTTTTTCCCGGCGGGAGCCGCAGGTGCCGCAGGAGCAGGCCCGGAAGCGGCCATCTGCGGGTCTCCATCAGCCGTAGTCGGCATTTTGCCTGATTTTGCCAGTTCTTCAGGGTCTACATTCGCTTCGGGAATAAAGACGCTGGGCAGAACCTTGTTCAGGTTTGCGGCCACTTCATTGGTAATGTCCTGACCATCCACGTGCAGGGCGACCTGCTCGCTATGCAGCACCAGATTCATGCCATGAGCGGAGGCGACTTTCTGGATGACCTGCACCAGTTCACGTTCAATCTGCCCCAGAGAAACCTGCGCGGCTTCCTGAATAATGCGGTTACGGTTACGGAAGTCGCGCTGCGCCTTCATAACCTTGGCCTGCAGGCTGCGCTCACGCGTCTGGATCTGGTCGGATGTCAGGGATTTGGCCTGAGCCTGCAACGTCTGCTGCTCATCGCGCCAGCCGGCCTGCTCACGCTGAAGATCCTGCGCCAGCGCATCACGGCGACCACCCAGAACCCGCTCCACCTGCATTGCAGCAGAAGTCTGGCGCATGACGCCAGATACGCTGATCACGCCAATAATGGTGGTGGGAGGCGGTGCTTCCTTGGCAACGTCAGGTGCGCTGGGAATGGGGGGGAGAGGCAGAACCGGGGGAGCCTGATCCGCTGCTTCCTGACTATCAGCAGCGGGAGCGGGCAGAGCAACAGGCGCCGGAGCAGCATTATGCGCAGCAGGATGCGGAGCCTGAGCGGCGGGCTGGGTTTTGGGCACAAACCAGCCATTGCCACCTTCCGCCTGAGCGGCTGGCATGAGGGCTGCGGAAAAAGAAAGGCAAACAGCCCCCAGAAGGGCAGCTTTTGAACTGAAACGCATCATTACCTCAGAATTGCTGGCCGAAGCCGAAGCGAAGGAGCTGTGTGCGGTCATTATAACTGCGTCTGACCGGCACACCAAGGTCAATATTCAACAGACCAAACGGACTTTTCCACGAAAAGCCTGCACCGGCACTTACACGTGGGCTCAACATATCACCCGACACAGCCGTATAGTTCGCGCCAGCGGTTGCGGGGTTGGTGTACAGGTGTTTGACACGCAGGCCCGCCACGGTCCCCATATCCACAAAGGCACGACCACCCACACCCATTTCCGTCAGGAAGGGGATCGGGAAGTTCAACTGGGCCGATGCATTGTACATAAACCGGCCACCAATCAGATCTTCGGACTGATGGGTCGCGTTACCAACACTTCGTGGACCAGCACCACCATCAAGGAAGCCGCGCAGGTTGTTACCACCCAGATAGAAGTTATCGATAATATCGTGGCGACCGTTGCTGCCCCAGTCTGCAAGGTAACCAGCGCCACCACGGAAGGCGACTGTCCAGTTATGGCTGTTGGTCAGGTCATCAAGCGGGATGTAATAACCACCGTTGATTTTGCCACGAACGTAATCTTCGTCCCCGCCAATCCCGGCAAAGTCTCCACCGACAGACACAAAGTAACCACTATGCGGCTGCATGCGGTTATCGCGCCGGTCATACATGATCGTTGTGCTGATCTGGGAGAGCAGCGACTTGCCCTTCTGGTCCTGAACATATGGAGAGGATTCACTCCACATATCCCCAACCCAACGGCGGATCAGACTGTAGTTCCAAGACTGGGACAGGTAGCGGTTATAGGAATACCCCATACGCAGGGTAATACCGTACCGTCCTTCCGAGTAGTTCTGATACGTCTGGTAATTATTTTCGATGAAGAAGATATCTGCACCAACGACCAGATTACGCCCAAGGAAGACCGGGTCCGTAACAGAAAGATCGGCCTGCTTCTGGTAGTACGAAACAGTGCCCGAGAACCCGGCATCCACGCCTGTGCCCAGCAGGTTATGCTGCTTGAGCCCAACGTTACCAATAATACCCACGTCGGTTGAGTAACCACCACCAAGCGAGAATTCGCCCGTTGGTTTTTCCACAACATTGACAGACACGTTCGCACGATCCGGGGAGGAACCAGGCGCGTCCTTAACATCAACCGTTTTGAAGTAGCCCAGATCCTGGACCCCTTCCTTGGCGTATTTTTTGTAACTGGACGTGTAGGGGTCCCCTTCGGCAAACGGAAGCTGCCGACGGATCACGTTATCCTGCGTAATGGTGTTGCCGTTAATATCAATCCGCTCGATATAACGCCGCGGACCTTCGCTCACGTCAAAGAGTAGATTAACAATCCGCTTTTCAGGATTGCGGGCAATGGTCGGGCGCACCACGGCAAAAGGATGCCCTTCCGACTGGAGTACTTCCTCCATATCGGTCGCATTATCCTGCACGGCCTTGCCATCGTACCACTGGTGCGGGAACAACTCGACATACTTACGCAAGGACTTGGCGGGCACGTGCCGCAGGCTGGAGCGGATATCCACCTTACCCAAGCGGTAACGTATCCCCTCATCCATGGTAATGGTAATGTAGAAGGATTTGCGGTCAGGCGAGAGTTCGCCCTTTATGTCCTTGATCTGGAAATCGACATAGCCGTTGTGCAGATAAAAACGCCGCAGCAGTTCGCCGTCGTACTTCACGCGTTCAGGGTTATATTCGTCCGACGAACCCAAAAAGTGGTACCAGGCCGTTTCCTTGGAGGAAATCGCACCGGCAAGCTCAGCCTCGTTGTAAGCTTTATTGCCCACAAACGCGATCTTGCGGATTTTGGTATTCGGGCCTTCGTTCACCTGAAAAATCACGTCCACACGATTGTGCGCCAGACGCACGATCTGGGGCGTAACAACCGCAGCAAAGCGGGACTTCTGGGCATAGACTTCCAGAATACGCTGCCGGTCATCGGCCGTCGTTTCCGCCGAGAAGACCGCACGCGGACGCAGGGAGAGAACCTTACGCAGGTCCTCATCCTTGGCGGCGTGGTTGCCCTCGAACACGATCCGGTTGACGATCGGGTTTTCCTTCAGCTTGACGAGCAGCGTGCTGCCCTCGCGCCGGAGCGTGACATCCTTGAACAGCCCCGTAGCATACAGGGTTTTGAGGGAACGATCGAGATCGTCCTGCGTAAACGGATCACCCGGGCGGACAACCATGTAGGACAAGACCGTATTGGTCTCGATACGGGTGTTGCCTGAGACACGGATCTCATCAATCACCCCCACGGGCGCTGGCTGAGCATCCGGCAGTGGCGCGGGAGGGGTTTCGGAATCGCCCTCGGGCGATGCAACAACAGCTGCTGGTGCCTCTGCATCCGGGTTCTGGGCGGCCATAGCCCCCCGTCCCTCGATCAGGAAAAAAGGCAACATGCAGACAGAAACGAACAGGGCTGAACGTTTACCCGTCAAGATCTGCCTCCCTCCATCCGGGTCGGTTTAGCACGGAAGCCCATCCTCCGTTCTTGTCTCGCCCGCAAGGGACGTATCCGAATTTACCCTTGTCACGCAAGCCTTCCCTTTCCGTCCAGTTCACTATCAACCCGCGAGCGTTGCAACCCACCTGAACAACCCGAAGCTGGACAGATCATTGAACGTCGAAAACAGAAACAGACCCGCCAGCAAGGCAAACCCGGTCTGGAAACTAACCTCTTGCACCCGCTTGGAAACCGGGCGCCCTCTTATTGCCTCTATGGCATAAAAAACCAGACGTCCACCATCAAGAAGTGGAACGGGAAAGAGATTGATAAGACCCAGATTAACAGACAACAGCGCCATGAAGGACAGCAGGCTGGCAAACCCATATTGCGCGACCTGCCCGGAAAGCTGCGCGATCTTGAGCGGACCGCCCAAATCCCGCGCTGTATGCTGCCCGCTAAAGATCTGCCACACGCCATTGAGCGTCTGCACAGTGGTCCTCCACGTTGCCTGAGCACCTGCTGCAATAGCTTGTGGCAAAGGCAGCGCCTTGCCCGGCTCAACCGCAAAGACCACACCCAGCAGGCCGTGCGCTGCCCCGCCGTGCGAATCCTGCGTGGACCCTATGGTCAGGGGAATTTCCAACTGCTGGCCATCACGCCGGACCAGCAGCGTTGTCTTCTGCCCCGGGGTCTGGGCCACCGTGGCCTGTGCATCCGCAACACCCGCCACGTCATGCGTGCCAATGCGCAGGATCACATCGCCCTTTTGCAGGGCTGCGTTCTGCGCCGCACTACCGGGCATAACGGAGGCAACCTCATTACGCACTTGCGGCTGCCCGGCCGTGGCAAACAGCAGCACAAACAGAACAAAGGCCAGAATGAAATTGAAAACCGGTCCGGCCAGAATAACGATAGCCCGCGACCAGACGGATTTATCATGGAACGTCCGGCCCGGAATCCACGCGGCTTTCTGCTCTTCCGTTGCGTCCTCGGGGTCATCAAACCCGTGCGGCCGCACATACCCGCCCAAGGGAATCGGGCAGATACGCCATTCCGTGCCACTTTTGTCGCGCCATTTAAACAGGGCCGGACCAAACCCGAGCGAGAAGACCTCCACATGCACACCGCGCCAGCGGGCCGCAAGGTAATGCCCAAGCTCGTGAAAGGTGACCAGAACGCCCAACACAAAAACGAAGGAAATCAGGGTGCGCAGATATTCGTGTATCATCATTCCTCCGATATCGGGACTGAAGCCGGTTTTCTCAAGCAACCACGGCGGAAATCAACTGCGTTGCAACGCGCCGGGCCTGTGCATCCCAATGTAGCACGGCGTCCAGCGTGTCAGCCGGGGGCGCGCCGAGTTCGCCCATGGTTTCCTCAACCACGCGTGCAATGTCCAGAAAACCAATCTGCTCTTTAAGGAACGCCTCAACCGCAATCTCGTTGGCGGCAGACAGAATAGCCGGAACGGCCTTGCCAGCCCGCAGGGCCTGCCGCGCCAGACGCAGGGCGGGAAAGCGAACCTCGTCCGGGGCAATAAACTCCAGCGTGCCAAATGCCGCAAGGTCCAGACGGCTGGAGGTTGTGGCCATACGCCGCGGCCATGCCAGTGTATGCGCAATGGGAATACGCATATCGGCCGAACCCATCTGAGCGATCAGGCTGCCATCTGTATACTGCACCATGCCATGCACTACGGACTGGGGGTGGACCAGCACGTCAATCCGATCTTCGGTCAGGCCAAAGATACGGGCGGCTTCGATAACTTCCAGCCCCTTGTTAAACATGGTGGCGGAATCGATGCTGATTTTAGCGCCCATGCTCCATGTCGGATGTTTGAGCGCCTGCGCGGGTGTGGCCGCCCGCATGACATCCAGCGATGCGTTGCGGAAAGGACCGCCTGACGCGGTAAGAATTATTTTTTCAACCTGATCGGCCTGCCGGTCCGCCATGGACTGAAAGACGGCATTATGCTCGGAATCGACCGGCAGCAATGTGGCCCCTGCATCCTGCACCGCGCGGAGCATAACATCCCCTGCGCAGACCAGCGCCTCCTTGTTAGCCAGAGCTATGCTGTTGCCGTTCTTAACGGCGGCAAGGGTGGGCTCCAGACCAGCGGCGCCGGTAATGGCCGCCATGGTCCAGTCGGCGGGCAGGCCGGCTGCCTCTATGACCGCCTTGCGGCCACAGGCCACTTCCACACCGCTACCGGCCAGAAGCTCCTTGAGTTCGGCATATGCGCCCTCATCCGCCAGAACAGCCAGTTCCGCATTCAGGCTCCGGGCCTGTTCGGCCAGCTTGGCGGCATTTTTGCCCCCCACAAGCGCGCGTACCCGAAACTGGTCACGCGCCTGCTCAAGCAGATCCACGGTGGAGCAGCCAATGCTGCCGGTAGTCCCCAGAACGGTTACGGTTCTCATGCTTTGTCTTTCCACACCCGAAAAATAACATACCCCCCGACCACACAGGCCAGAAGGCAACAACTGGACTAACCCGGCATTCCAGCAACAAGACTATGAACAAGGTCGTGCAGACCAGCACTCCAGAACGGCGCACCGGGCACTGCGAGAGAAATGGCGGCCGCTACCGGCGCGGCAATAACCAGACCATCAAACCGATCAAGCAAACCGCCGTGGCCGGGCAGGAGCGTGCCAGAATCCTTAACACCCAGCGCCCGCTTCATCGCGCTTTCGGCCAGATCACCAATCTGGGCGGACACACCCAGCACACCACCCCAGACCAGCGCCATGCCAGCACCACCCAACCCGGACAGAAGGGCCATAGCCCCCCCCATAAGCACCGCGCCCACAAAGCCCCCCGCGGCACCGGAGCGGGTTTTGCCCGGCGAGATCCGCGGCGCAAGCTTTGGCCCACCAATCAGACGCCCTGCCACGTAGGCTGATGTATCGCTCGCAACCACTACGGCAACAACGAACAGAACAGGCCAGATGCTCTCCTGCCTCAGCCACAGCAGGGCTGTGCCAGCCATAATGATCACGCTCATGACCGCGCAGAGCGACGCACCAAACACGCACGCGCTTATACAGAACAGAATGAAGTAACCCCAATGCCCACTGGCAGCAGACAGCCCGGCGCATACCGCCCAGAGCACATAACGCCCACCCCGCCAGCTCCGCACCGGGAGCCTGAAGAGCCCGGCAGCCTCGGCCGCCATACCGCCCATGGCCAGAAGCACCATCAGCGTAAAGGCCATACCGCCCAAGCCAATGCAGCCCCCGGCCACAACCACCATAACCATGGCGGACAGAACACGCGGCCTCAGGTCACGCCATGCGGAAGATTGCCCCGCAGCACTCATGCCGATGCCGCCGGTCGGGCACCAAATCGCCGCTCTCTGCGGGCATAAAGATCCAGCACCGTTGCAAAATGTCCTTCATTAAAATCAGGCCAGAACACATCCAGAAAAACAAGTTCGGCATATGCACTCTGCCAGAGCAGGAAATTGGAAAGCCTATATTCCCCACTTGTGCGCACCACCACATCCGGGTCAGGCACGCCTGCGGTCCACAGATGGTTGGCAAACAGACTTTCATCAATCTGGTCGGGAGTTAGCCAGCCATCGCGCACTTCCTGCGCAACACGCCGCACCGCCTGCATAATATCCCCCCGTCCGCCATAGGACAGAGCGAGCAGAAGGACCAGACGGCCATTATTGCGGGTCATGGCCTCGGCACGGGCCAGTTCCTCACGCATGGATGTGTCAAACCGGCTCAGATCGCCAATAAACCGAAGGCATACGCCCTCGCTATGCAGTTCCTTGACCTTATGCCGCAGATAATAGCGCAAAAGGCCTGTCAGATCCGATACTTCCTTGGGACCACGCGACCAGTTTTCGGATGAAAAGGCATAAAGCGTCAGGTAGGGCACACCGCGCTGAATAGCTGCCTTGATACACCGCGCCACAGCATCCGCCCCGGCACGGTGCCCTGCCAGACGGGGCAGTCCCCGCTCACACGCCCAGCGCCCGTTACCGTCCATGATAATGGCAACATGCGAAGGAACGACCGCTTTTCTGTCGGCTGGCAAGGAAGACATAGCAGGAAAAAATCCACCGTTTCAGTTTAGCGGGAATACAAGGCACCCCACCCTGGCAGGCCGTCAGACCTGCTTGATTTCCTTCTCTTTTTCGGCAAGCATGTCATCAACTTTTTTGACATACTGATCAGTTGTTTTCTGAATGGCGTCAGACCATGTCTTAACGTCATCCTGACTGATATCCCCTTTCTTTTCAAAGCCTTTGGCCTTGTCCATGCCATCCCGGCGCACGCCGCGCACTGCAATCTTGGCCCCTTCCGCATAACGTGCGGCAGCTTTTGCCAGCTCGTTACGCCGTTCTTCGGTCAACTGCGGAATGGGTACACGAATGGTCTGGCCTTCGCCTGCGGGATTCAGCCCCAGACCCGCATCACGGATGGCGCGTTCCACCGCACTGGCCAGAACACGGTCCCAGACCTGCACGGTGATCATACGCGCTTCTGGCACAGCAATGGAGGCAACCTGCGTCAGCGGCACTTCGCCGCCATAGGCTTCCACGCGCACGGGTTCGAGCAGCGCCGGACTCGCGCGCCCGGAGCGCAAGCCCGAAAAATCGCGGCGCAGGCTTTCCAGTGCGCTATCCATACGGCGCTTGATGTCATCAAGCAGATCATTCAAGTCAGACACGGCGGTTTCTCCCGTTTTGTCGCGGAGGCGATGTGTCGTCATGCCTCCGACCTAGTTCATTCCGCGTGCTGCCTTAACGGGCAGCGGGTTGCATGGTGTTCAGGCCGCTTCAATAATGCGCGTAAAAGCACCCTCGCCGCGCATAACGCGACCAAAAGAGCCTTCCTCGCCAATATTGAACACGATAATCGGCAGCTTGTTCTCACGCGCAAGGCTGATGGCGGCTGCGTCCATGACGTTCAACTGGTTGGACAGAACCGTCATGTATGTCAGCTCATCATAACGGGTGGCGCTGGCGTCCTGCTTGGGGTCGGCCGAATAGACACCATCGACCTGCGTACCTTTGAGCAGGATGTCGCATTCCATTTCCGCGGCCCGCAGGGCAGCAGCCGTATCCGTGGTAAAGAAGGGGTTGCCGGTACCGGCGGCAAAAATAACCACCCGGCCTTTTTCCATATGCCGCACCGCCCGGCGCCGGATATACGGCTCTGCCACGGACGACATATGGATAGCGGACATAACCCGCGTTGTTATCAGTTCACGTTCAAGCGCATTCTGGAGCAGCAGCGCGTTGATCACTGTTGCCAGCATTCCGGCATAGTCACCCTGTGCGCGGTCCATGCCTTTGGCGGCAGCCGCCACTCCACGAAAAATGTTACCGCCGCCCACAACAAGGCACACTTCCGTACCGCCGCGAACGACCTCGGCAACATCCTTGGCAATCCGCTCAACCGTCTTCTGTTCCACCCCAAAGGCACCCTCGCCCATCAGGGCTTCACCAGACACCTTGAGCAATACACGTTTACGCCTTGGCGTTTCAGCGACAGAAGCAGTCATAGGCCCTCAATCATGCAAAAGTCCGAAAAAAGCAGACCTCCGCCACGCAGGCGCGCAGCGTGTAAGATCGCTCTCTCTTATCCTCCAAGGCGCATGGCCACAAGCGCCAAGCCACGCTTTATGGCACGTCATCCAGCCCGATGGCGCGCAGGCGGGCCCGTTCTTCATCCCAACCCGAACGTTCCTTGACGTTCAAAAACAGGTGGCACGGGCGCTCCAGCAGGCTGGCAAGCTGCTTACGCGCACGCTCGCCAATCATTTTGATCTTCTGCCCGCCATTCCCGATAAGAATGGCTTTGTGGCCGGTACGCCCGACGTAAATGGTGACCTCGATCCGCACCGAGCCATCGGGACGTTCCTGAAAGCTCTCTGTCTCGGCCGTGGTGCCATACGGCACTTCCTCATGCGTCTGCATAAAAATCTGCTCGCGCACCAGTTCGGCCGCCAGCAGGCGGTCCGGCAGGTCGGTCAGGTCGTCCTCTGGATATAGGTAAGGACCTTCGGGCAGGCTGGCTGCCAGTTTGTCCAGCAGATCCTCTACCCCGCCACCCGTGCGTGCACTAACCATAAATACATGTTCGACAGGCAGCTTTTCGGTAATAGCGGCCGTCAGCGGCAGCAGGGCCGATGCGGGCACAAGATCCGTCTTGTTCAGCACCAGCCATGTGGTGCGGCCGGTCTGCGCCAGACGGGTTATAATCTCCTGCACCGCTTCGGTCAGGCCCGAACGGGCATCCACCAATAAAAGGGTAATGTCGGCATCATCCGAACCATTCCAGGCGGCTGCGACCATGGCGCGGTCGAGTTTGCGGCGCGGTTTGAAAATTCCCGGCGTATCCACCAGCAGAATCTGACTGGTTCCGCGCATGAGAATGCCCAGAACCCGAAAGCGCGTTGTCTGCGCCTTGGGGGAGACAATGGAGAGTTTGGCACCCGCCATACGGTTAAGAAGTGTTGACTTGCCTGCGTTTGGTGCACCCACCAGCGCAGCAAAGCCACAACGTGTTGTTTGTGTCATGCCTATTGCTTCAGCCCTGATGGCTGCCTCCAAGTTTTTCCAGCAGGGTTGCCGCGGCAGAACTTTCCGCTGCCCGCTTGCTCCCTGCGCATCCTTCCGCTGAATGACCGCCCGCACTCACCCGCACCACAAACAGTGGTGCGTGAGATGGGCCATCAGCCCCTATTGTTTCGTAAACCGGTAGCCCCTGCCCGCGCCCCAGCACCCATTCCTGCAAGGCCGTTTTGGGGTCCTTGGGGGGGAGTGCCTGTGCATCGAGTATCCGCTTCCAGCATGCCCGCACAATCTTGCGGGCCGGGGCCAGTCCACCATCCAGAAAAACCGCGCCAAGCACGGCTTCCAGCCCATCGGCCACGACGTTGGCTGCGGTCTGCACACCCGCGCGGGCCTCATGCTCGGCCACAGACAGAGCCTCCGCCATACCCAGTTGCTCCGCAATATCCGCCAGCGTTGCACGTGAAACGAGATGCGCAAGCCGCGACCCCAAAGCCCCCTCCTGCTCCCCCGGATACCGCTCCAGCAGCAACTCCGCCATAAGCAGGCCCAGCACACGGTCGCCAATAAACTCCAGCCGTTCGTTGGAGCCTGCGCCCTTGGTCTTGTTACGTCTGCGCCCGCCCGCCTTCTGATGCGCGGCCGAACGATGGGTCAGCGCTTCCTGCAACAGGGCCGGGTTGGCAAACCGGTAGTCCAAACGCTCCTGCAACGCCATGGACGCCAGATATTGCGGCGTGGGATGGCCTGCGTTCATTACATCACGCCCTTAAGCAGACGGGCCCAGCGGATTTCGGTCGGCCAGTACCAGACCTGCCATATGGGATGAGCCGCCTCGACAGAGAAGAAAATGCGCTGCGCCCTGCCCACAAGGTTTTCCATGGGCACAAAACCGAGGTCCTTGGGACCATCGCCCATAAAACGACTGTCCGCGCTGTCATCACGGTTGTCACCCATGGCAAAAAAGTAGCCCGGCGGCACCACATATTCGGGGGTGTCATTCTGCGGGCCGTCATTGGTCAGCTTGAGAATGGCGTGGTTGACCGTCCCCCTGTCATCACGCAGGGGCAGTTCCTCGGTGCAGGTTTCCCCCTCCATGGGCATGCGTGTTTCGTCCTGCGCCACATAAGGGTGCGGCTGCGTGCACGGAACCCGTGTGCCATTGAGGTACAGTTGCCCGCCAATAACCTGAATATGGTCCCCCGGCAGGCCAATAACCCGTTTGATGTAGTCTATGGACGTGTCCTTGGTAAAACGGAAAACGGCCACATCGCCCCGGTGCGGCTGGCCGCCCCAGACCCGCCCATTGAACAGATCTGGCGAGAACGGCAGGGAAAAGCGCGAGTACCCATAGCTGTATTTGGACACCCATATGTAATCCCCCACCTGTAGGGTCGGGATCATGGAACCTGATGGGATCACAAAGGATTCAAACAGAAAGGTGCGCACAAAAACAACGACGATCACCACCGTCAGAATTGTTCGTACGTATTCCACCACAGCGTGCCTGACGGTAACAGCGTGCTGCGCTCCAGTTGGAGAAGTCTCCGGTTTACTCATGCGCTGCCCCATCTGCTCCCATAATCATGCCAGAAAAGTAAAATCCGCTGGATCAAGCCGTGCGCTTGGTGTGATGTCAACCCGCACTGACCGAGATAAACACCTGTGCAAACGCATAAGGGGGCTCATCGGTCATGCTCAGCATCAGTTCTGGCTTATGGCCCGCAGGCACAAGCTCGGCCAGCTTTTGTGCGGCAGCCCCCGTCAGCACCAGCACAGGCTGGCCCGATGCAAGGTTTTCCACCCCGATCTGACTTTGCGCAACCCCTTGGGCAAAACCTGTACCCAGCGCTTTTGCGCAGGCCTCCTTGGCTGCCCAGCGTTTGGCGTAGGTGCCTATTCTGGCTGCCCCAACGCGGCGCTCCGCCTTGGCCCGCTCGTACGGTGTGAACACACGGTCAAGAAAACGATCGCCAAACCGTTCCATAACCCGTTCAATCCGCCGCATGTCGCACAGGTCCACACCTGTTGCCAGCAGGGTCATGACTTGGCCCGATCCGCCTGCGTAATACCGGAGACCGCGCGCAACCCGGCAATAACGGAGGATAGGTGGCGCAGGTCGCGCACCTCCACATCCAGCAGAATTTCCGTAAAGTCGAGCTGGCGATGCACGATCTTGAGGTTGACCATGGCCGCATCACATTTGGAAATCGTATTGGTAATGGCCGCCAGAACCGAGCCTTCGTTTTCCGCCACAATGGTAATACGGCCAACCCGCATCTGCCCCATGCCCCCTGTCCGGGCCATGGCGTCATAATCCCAGTCCACATCCAAAAAACGTTCGGGCGTTGCGGCAAAGCTTTCCAGCGTCTGGCAATTGCGTGTATGTACGGTCACACCTTTGCCGGTTGCCACCACCCCCACAATGCGGTCCCCCGGCAAGGGGTGGCAGCACGCTGCGTAATGTACGGCAACACCAGCACCAAGCCCGACCAGCGGCACAGCGCCCCCAGAGGGGCGGCGCATGGTGGATGCTCCCCTTGGCCGTGGCCCCGCGGTCCCCAGCACTCCGGGCAGACCCGCCAGCATGCGCGGCACACGTTGCACACGCCGCAATTCGGGGTAGGCCGCATGCACCACATCACGCGCATTCAGATTACTGGTGCCAACGGCTACATACAGGTCCTGCAAGGAACTCTGCTTGAGCGCCTTGAGGGTGGTCTCCATAATTTTTTCGGAGCCATCAACCCCTTCCTGCCGGAAGGCCTTGGCCAGAGCGGCCCGTCCATTATCCAGCGAGACCTGACGCTGCTGCTGCGCCACATAACGGCGGATACGCGCACGCGCCTTGCCCGTAACGACAAACCGCTCCCACGAGGGTGAAGGCGCGCCACCACGGGCGGTCATGATCTCGACCTGATCGCCATTTTCCAGCTCGTGGCGCAACGGCATCAGGCGACCGTTTACCTTGGCGCCAACGCAGGTATCCCCGATCTGACTATGCACCGCATAGGCAAAATCCACCGGCGTGGCCCCACGGGGGAGCGAGATAAGCTGGCCTTTGGGCGAGAAGCAGAAAACCTGATCCTGATAAAGCTCAAGCTTGGTGTTTTCCAAAAACTCATCCGGCGCGGATGAGGCTTCCAGAATTTCCAGCAGGTCCTGCACCCAGCGCGGCCGACGTACACCGCCATAACCGCCTTCTTCTGGATTGGAACTGGTGCCACCTTCCTTGTAAACCCAGTGCGCGGCAACACCGTTTTCGGCCACATCATGCATGGCCTGCGTACGGATCTGTACCTCGATCTTCTGGTTACGCGGTGAGCGCAGGGTTACGCCCGTATGCAGGCTCTGATAACCGTTGGCTTTGGGGGTAGAGATATAGTCCTTGAACCGTCCGGCGATCATGGGATAGGCCGCATGCACGGCCCCCAGCGCCATGTAGCAGTCCTCCCGCGTATCCACGATCATGCGGAAAGCCATGATGTCGGATAACTGTTCGAACGCCACGTTCCGGCGCTGCATTTTTTCCCAGATGGAATAAGGCGATTTTTCCCGCCCCGAGACCTGAGCGTCTTTCAGCCCTGCCTCATGGCACAGGCGCAGCAATTCGCGCCGCACGTCCTCAATAACATCCGCCCCCTGCCCGCGCAGATAGTTCAGGCGTGTGCGGATGGTGGTGTCAGCTTCGGGTTCAAGCTGCGCGAAGGAAAGGTTCTGGAGCTCGGTCTTGACCCGGTCCATACCAATACGCTCGGCAAGAGGCGCGTAAATATCGAGCGTTTCCCGCGCAATGCGATGCCTGCGATCCTGCCGCTCCACAAAATGGAGGGTACGCATGTTATGCAGACGGTCGGCCAGCTTGACCAGAAGGACACGGATGTCCTTGGACATGGCCAGCACAAGCTTACGAAAATTTTCGGCCTGTTTGGTACGATCGGACTGGAGTTCCAGCCGTGTCAGCTTGGTGACCCCATCCACCAGATCAGCCACAACCGGGCCAAAATCGGTTTTCAGGGTGTCATATGTAACACCGGTATCTTCAATCGTATCATGGAGCAGGGCCGTGCAGATGGACTGCACATCCAGCCTGAAGCGCGCCAGAATCATGGCGACGGCCAAAGGGTGGGTTATGTAGGGGTCGCCATTATCACGCATCTGGGTCTGATGCGCCCTATTGGCCACATCAAACGCCCGACGGATGGAATTGACATCCGCCTGCGGTGCATAACTGAGCACCTTGGCAACCAGCCGCTCACAGCCGATCTCCCCCACACGATCAGCGGAGGAAACGGGCGTAACAGACGCCTCAACCGGGGCACCCCCTTCCCGCATGGGGGAAGGAGTGTGAACGGGAATATCGCCGCCCGGTTGGTCCACGCGCTCTTTACCGCCGTGCGCGACCGGTCAGAGCCGCCTCGATGGCGCGCACGTCATCCGCGGCTTCTTCTTCAGCGGAAACTTCCTGCAGACCGAAAATATTCTGCTCGGTCGGCACCAGATCCTGCACTTCTTCTTCCACGGGCTCGGGCTCGGGCTCACGGGCCTGAGAACGGATCAGATCGTTCCGCAGAGCGGGCAGTTGCACGGTTTCATCCGCAATTTCACGCAGGGCAACGACAGGATTCTTGTCATTGTCGCGGTCAATGGTCAGCTCCTCGCCACGGGAGATGTTGCGGGCGCGCTGCGCGGCGTACACCACCAGTTCAAAGCGGTTTGGAACCTTTTCAACGCAGTCTTCGACGGTGACGCGGGCCATTACGAAGAGCCTCCAGACAGTTCAGCACAGAAATAAGATAAAAAAGACAGAAAGGACATATTACCGCATCCACCCCCGGCAGGAAAGGTTTATTACCCGATCACCCTGATTTCCTGCCCCTGCACGGCTTTGAGCAACTGCTCCACGGGCTGGTGCGTGAGCGGGTGCACCCAGTCGGGCCACACGTCGGCTAGGGGATATAGCACAAAAGCGCGTTCATGCGCACGCGGATGAGGCAGAACCAGCCACTCCTCATTCTGGCACAGAGCGCCCATGTCGATAATATCCAGATCAAGCGTGCGCGCAGCGTTGGGCACGGAACGCACGCGGCCCTGATGCGTTTCTATGCTCTGAAGATGATCCAGCAATACCAGAGGAGGCAGACTCGTTACACCCCGCACAACCCCATTCACGTAAGAAGGCTGCCCCGATGGCGGCACAGGCGCACTTTCATACCAGCGGGAGACGGCCTGTATGGTCAGATCCGGCACGTCGCGCAGGGCGCGCACGGCCTGCTCACAACTTTTCAGTGCGGATTGCTCCCCCAGAGGAAGATTTGCACCTATTGCTATCAGGACCGATCTGGTATGATTTTGCTCTTCCGCCATGTAACGCCTCATGCCTGAGTGGATATCTTGTTTTGAACACAATTGGGGTCTCTTTTATAAGAGCACCCTGCAAACAAACAGCCAGAGGGGCTCTTATTACGAACCGCATGATAAAAATTTCATTTCCACATAATCAAAACCCAAAAGAAACAACTTTAAATTTATTTAGAGGACTACGCTCATGAACCTGAAAAAAGATGAAAAAACCTGTCTTTTCATTGATGGATCAAGCCTGTATTCAACGTCCCGCAGCCTAGGCTTTGACGTTGATTACAAAAAACTGCTCGAATTTTTTGCAGCCAAAACGCATGTGATCCGCGCATACTATTACGCCGCCATTCTGGACACGGAGGATTACTCCCCCCTTAAGCCACTGACTGACTGGCTGTCCTATAACGGTTATTTTCTGGTGACCAAGCCTGCGCGCGAATTTACGGATTCGACCGGCAAACGCCGCGTAAAAGGCAATATGGACATCGAAATCGCGGTGGACATGATGGAAATGGCCCCACACATAGACCACGCCATTCTGTTCAGCGGGGATTCTGACTTCCGCCGGGTGGTGGAAGCCGTGCAAAGGCAGGGTACGCGCGTATCTGTTGTCTCCTCCATGCGCTCCTCCCCGCCGCTTATTGGCGATGACCTGCGCAGGCAGGCCGACCAGTTCCTGGAACTGGCGTCCCTTGGCGCCAACTTTACCCGCCGCCAGACAGAACCCAACCGTCCGCGCGCCAACAATCTTGCACCAGTCCGCCATCCGGCCGACCAGATGAGTGAACCCGAGGACGATCCGCTAAGCTGAGCGAAATATTACAAAACAGAATTTTGCTCTATGCCCTAGAACGTATCTGTTCCTCACACGTTTGGTCTGACACCACCCCATTCCGGGCCAAGTGCCTGCCAAAGGCCAAACGTCAAGGTTTTCTGGAGTTAACTGATGCCAACATGTTCCGAAGCCAGAAGCAAACTGCTTTCTCTGCTGCGTGGTGTTGAACACTTCAACACCGAAATTTTCCCCGCGAAGGAAGCCCTGTTTGCCAGTCTGGCCAAAGGGCAGGCTCCCGGCGCGCTGTTCATTGCCTGCGCCGATAGCCGCATCAACCCCAACCTGATCACCCAGACCGAACCGGGAGATCTGTTTATTCTGCGTAACATTGGCAATCTGGTTCCCGCCTATGGGGAAATGCTGGGAGGTGTTTCCTCCGCCATTGAATATGCAGTGCTCGGGCTTGGTGTGTCCTCCATTATTGTATGCGGCCACTCCGACTGCGGCGCCATGAAAGCATTGCTCGAGCCCGAAAAAAACGGGCTGGATAAAATGCCCACGGTCCAGAGCTGGTTGCGCAATGCCGAAGCCGCACGGGCAGCAACAGTAAACACACTGCGCTCGGATGATGCAGGGCCAGCCACCGTACGCTGCCTTGCTGAACAGAACGTGCTGCTCCAGCTTGCCCACCTACGCACCCACCCTGCCGTGGCTGCCGGTCTGGCGCGGAACACACTCTTCCTGCAAGGTTGGTTCTACGACATTGGCACTGGTGAAATTTCGGTGCTGGATGAACAAACCCGCACGAGTGTTCCGATCAGTGGTGTTATTCAAAAACTGCAAGAACAGACCGAGCAGGAAACTGCATAACACGTCTGGCTTCTGCACACCGGCGCTGCACCTTGGCTTTATGGCTTTGGTGGGCGCCGGTTTTTTTTGGGCCAGCGCCAGCTTTGCAGCACCAGTGCAGACACTAAAAATCAGCACATGGAATATGGACTGGCTTCTGGCTCCCCAGACACAGAACGCTCCCCAGTTACCACCTGATATTCCCCACAGAACAGCGCCCGATTTTGCCGCCTTAGCCACATATGCCCAACGCCTGCACCCCGACCTGATCGGCTTGCAGGAAGTGGGCGATACAACAACCCTTGCACGCCTGTTTAACGCGCAGGACTATCAGCTTTTTTTGTCTGGCGATGATATTGCACAGCATACAGCCCTTGCCGTGCGGCAGGGGCTGCGCATACGGCGCAACCCGGATGTAGCCGCTCTGGCACTCAGCCCCGGCAGTAACACAGCATCGCTTACGCAGTGGGTTGGATGTGACCATCCTTACGGGGGGAGCGGACTTACGGATTCTGGTTGTTCATTTCAAAACTGGCTGCTGGGATAACCCTTTATCCGAAAAACACCATGCCTGCCCCATTCTGTTCCAGCAGTTTCGCGCTTTGCAGGAATGGCTGACCCAAAGGGTCAATAACGGAGAATCCTTTGCCATTATAGGGGATTTTAACCGCCGCATGACGCGCACGGACCCACTGTTCATAGCCCTTAATCAGATAGCACCACTTGACCTTGTAACCGCAGGTTATGCCAATCCATGCCTGAACGGCAGTGCGTTTATTGATCATATTCTACTCGGCGGATCCGCTATCCAGTGGGAAGAACCGGGCTCGCTACGGGTTATGACCATTCCACAAGACACAGGCAGAACACTCAGCGACCACTGCCCCGTTTCTGTTACCCTGAAAATACCGCAACAAAAAACACCATAAAAAAGGGTCGCTACGTTTCCGTAGCAACCCTTTTTGTAACTTATGGCCCGATCAGGCGTGAGCACCAGACCTGTGCGAAGAACCCGGGCGCCCACCAGAGCGACGTGGCGGACCACCACGGCCGCCGCCGCCGCCACCACCATTACGCGGCGGACCACCACGGCCACGGCCGCCACCACCGCCACCACCCAGAACAGGCGGGCGCTGCGTGGAGAACTCGGCTTCTTCCGAATGCCACGGATGATCGCGCACAACGGGAATGGACTTCCCGATTGTTTTTTCAATATCTTTCAGCCATGCGCGCTGTTCCGCATCGCAGAAGGAAACGGCCCAGCCATCACGCCCGGCACGAGCGGTACGGCCAATACGGTGCACATAGCTTTCTGGCACATTTGGCAGATCGTAGTTGAACACGTGGCTGACTTCATCCACGTCAATCCCACGGGCAGCAATATCAGTTGCCACCAGAACCTTGACCGAACCGGCACGAAAGCCCTTCATGGCCCGCTCACGCGCACCCTGAGACTTGTTGCCGTGAATGGCCTCGGCTGTAACGCTGTTCTTGTTAAGGAACTCGGCAACCTTATTGGCTTCATGCTTCATCAGCGTGAACACCACGGCGCGAGCAACCTTGTCAGATTCCACCATCGTCAGCAGCGCATCGCGCTTGTCGCTGGTGCCATTCACGAACATGATGGCCTGCTGAATGCGGTCAACCGTGCTTGAAGGTGGAGCAACTTCCACCCGAGCAGGGTTGTTCAGCAAGGATGCGGCAAGGTCCTCAATGCTTTTGGGCATTGTAGCCGAGAACAGCAGGGTCTGCCGCTGCGCGGGAACAAAGCTCATAATCCGGCGGATATCGCGCACAAACCCCATATCAAGCATACGGTCGGCTTCGTCGAGCACAAGGATTTCCAGCCCGGAAAGGTCAATATAACCCTGACCGATCAGGTCCAGCAGGCGGCCTGGCGCGGCCACAAGCACATCCACGCCGCGGCGCATGGCCTCGACCTGCCTGCCCTGCCCCACACCACCGAACACAACGGCCTGTGAAAACTTCATGTACTTCGCATAAGCTTTGAAGCTGTCACTGATCTGGGCGACCAGTTCACGCGTGGGAGCCAGCACCAGAGCGCGTGGCTGCTTGGGAGCCGTAGCCTTGGGGTTGTTATGCAGATGTTGCAAGATCGGCAGCGCAAAAGATGCGGTCTTGCCTGTTCCTGTCTGCGCAAGACCTAACAGATCACGCCCTTCGAGCAGATGCGGAATGGAACCCGCCTGAATGGGAGTAGGTATTTCGTACCCTTGATCCGTCAGCGCCTGCAACAGGGGTGCAGCTAGTTTCAGATCCGAAAAAGTAGTCATTTAGGGGCAACCTCTCCATGCACCTGAAAACGAGTCACATCCACCTTATTTTCAGTCACGCACTACCAAACCAAAATTGATGACAGAGCAGAACCGTCTCTAAGCCAGACCGGACGGACAGGTCAGCATGAATTTTATTACATTACAGACAGAATAAGAAATTTTCGGAATCATGCATCCCGCGCATACTGTCTTGGAAGAATTATATAAAAGCAGTCTGAGCGCCCCGCAAGGGTTCCGTACCATATTGGTCCGAAAATAAGCAGCCCGCAGAACTGTTACAACATCTGCAAATCACGATCATCAGACACCCGATATATACAGGTTTTTTATCATATAACTAGTATTTTTAATATATTTTTGCACATGCGCTCCATGCAACACGCAATCCAGAGCGCTTGAAAACGGCTTGAATTCTAACTTATTTTTTAGTCCGCCGTTAATAATCGCCCATAAATCCAGACATTTGCGCAACACCTGTTACCGGGCACCACCCTAGCGCCTGCGCAACAAAAACAGGGCCTGCTCCCCAAACAGATTGGCCAATCTTATGGAGCGCCGCCATGGAGCACGCTCGCCGTCTTCATCCACTGCCAGCCATTTTTCCACGATATATCCATCCTTGCGACAAAGTTCGAGAAAATCCCGAATCGTGCAGGGGTGAATATTCGGCGTCTCATACCAAGGTGTATGCCATACGGCGGTCATGGGCATGCACCCGCCCAGCAGGAGCCGCAACCGGAGTTGCCAATGCCCGAAATTCGGAAACGAGACGATGGCGTACCGACCTATCCGTAACATCTGCCGCAAAACCTCCCTTGGGCGTTCAACCGCCTGCAAGGTCCGCTGGAGCACAACGTAATCAAACGAATGATCGGGGTAATAGGCCAGATCGTGGTCCGCATCCCCATGCACAACGGGCAGACCGTGGGCTACGGAGCGGGTTACCAGTTCCATGTTCAGTTCAATACCGCGGGCATCGCACCCACGCTCGCGGTATAAATGGCCGATCAGTGTGCCATCCCCACTCCCAATATCGAGCACACGGGTGCGGGGTTCGATCATGTCCGCGATCAGGCGTTGGTCAAGACGCATCAGGACAATCCCGCATGTTCGGCAACACCACACAAAAAGCCACGCACCGTCCGGTCAAAATCCGGTTCGTCCAGCAAAAAGGCGTCATGCCCCTTATCTGTTTCAATTTCAACGAACGAGACGTTGGCCGCAGCTCTGTTAAGTGCGCGTGCCAGGGTGCGCGCCGCCGATGTGGGGAAGAGCCAGTCCGAGGAAAAAGACACAACACAGAACCGCACCGCCGTGCCAGCAAAGGCTGGCGTCAGCTCGCCATCATGGTCGGCGGCAATATCGAACCAGTCCATAGCCCGTGTGATACTCAGATAGGAGTTGGCATCAAACCGCCGGACAAAACTGGACCCCTGATAGCGCAGGTAGGATTCCACCTCAAAAATATCGCCAAAGGTGGAAACCGGGCCTTCCGGCCCCTGCCCGCTCGCAGGTCCACGGCGCATGCGCCGCCCGAATTTGCGGGTCAGCGCCTCCTCCGACAGGTAGGTAATATGCGCCATCATACGGGCAACGGCCAGCCCGCGCGCGGGCACAACATCGGCCTCCCAGTATCGTCCGCCACGCCAGTCCGGGTCGGCTATAATGGCCTGACGCCCGACCTCGTTAAACGCAATGTTCTGGGCAGAGTGGAAGGGAGCCGTAGCAATGGGCATGACCGCAAGCATCATCTGCGGGTAGGTCACGGCCCATTCGAGCACCTGCATGCCCCCCATGGAGCCACCCACCACAGCAAACAGGCGCTCAATACCCAGACTGTGCACCAGCTTGTGCTGGGCACGGACCATATCGCGGATGGTAATGGGGGGGAATGCGGTGCCCCATAACTCGCCCGGCGCGCCCTGCCCATCGGTCCGTGGGGAGCGCGGCCCGGTGCTGCCCATGCAACCGCCCAGAACGTTGGAGCAGATCACAAAAAAACGGTTGGTATCAATCGGCTTGCCCGGGCCGACCATACGCTCCCACCAACCCGGTTTGCCTGTAAGCGGGTGTTTTTCCGCCACATACTGGTCACCCGTAAAGGCGTGGCAGATCAGAATGGCATTGTCTTTTTGGGGCGAGAGCTGACCATACGTACAATACGCAATATCAACAGGCGCCAGTGTTACCCCGCAGTCCAGTTCCACCCCTTCGGGAAAACTGGCGTGCGGGTGATCACCAACGGTAAGGGGCGTTGTGCTGTTCATAAACCCGCTGCATTCTCCACCCCGGACAGGCCGGGTAAAAAACAGTATCGGCCCCGGTTACACCAGCATTGCCAGACCGGGGGTTTTTCCGGCCACGTTCAGGCAGAAGCCGGTGTTGAATACCTAGTGTTCCATCTTGAGCGCAGCAAGGAAGGCGCTTTGTGGAATTTCCACCTTACCAAACTGGCGCATGCGCTTTTTGCCCTCTTTCTGCTTTTCCAGCAGTTTGCGCTTACGTGAGATGTCACCACCATAACATTTGGCCGTCACATCCTTCGACAGGGCACCAATAGTCTCACGCGCGATAACACGGCTGCCAATAGCGGCCTGAATGGCAATCTTGAACAACTGGCGAGGGATCAGGTCTTTCAGACGCGCGCAGATGGAGCGCCCCCGTGTTTCGGCTGCGGAGCGGTGCGCAATAAAACACAGCGCATCCACCGGCTCCTGATTGACCAGAATGGAGATACGCACAAGGTCACTCTCCTCATACCCATCCATCTGGTAATCAAAGCTTGCGTAACCGCGTGTGAGCGACTTGAGCCGGTCGTAGAAGTCGAACACCACCTCGTTCAGTGGGAGGCGGTAGACGGCCATGGCCCGGTTGCCCACATAAGTCAGGTCCACCTGAATACCGCGCCGCTCCGTGCACAGGGTCAGCACCGCGCCCAGATATTCGTCCGGCACCATAATGTTGGCCTTGATCCATGGTTCCTCGATTTTTTCAATCAGAGAGCCATCGGGCATGTCGGCCGGATTATGGAGTTCTTCCATCTCCCCATTGGTGCGATAGACTTTGTACACAACGGACGGTGCCGTTGCGATCAGGTCCAGATCGAACTCGCGGGAGAGACGTTCCTGAATGATTTCCAGATGCAGCAGACCAAGGAAGCCGCAGCGGAACCCAAAGCCAAGGGCTGCCGATGTTTCTGCCTCGTAATGGAAAGACGCATCATTCAGGCGCAGCTTGGCAAGGCTGTCGCGCAGCTTTTCAAAATCATCCGAGACAATGGGGTAAAGACCACACCACACGACCGGGATGGAGGGCTTAAAGCCGGGCAACGGCGTTGCGGCAGGGCGACGGTCATCGGTAATCGTGTCACCCACATTGCAGTCCGCCACGGTTTTGATCGCGGCGTTAATAAAGCCCATCTCACCCGGACCAAGGCTTTCCACCGCCGTCATACGCGGGGAGAACACACCAACCTGATCCACCTGATGCACTGCACCAGAGGACATCATGCGGACCTTCATACCCCGCTTAAGGCGACCTTCCTTAATACGCACCAGCACGATCACGCCCAGATAGGGGTCGTACCAGCTATCGACCAGCATGGCCTGCAACGGTTTTTCCGCATCCCCCTTGGGCGGCGGCAGACGGGTGACCACGGCCTCAAGAACACCTTCGATGTTCAGCCCGGTCTTGGCCGAAATCTCAACCGCGTCATCGGCTGGAATGCCTATGACTTCCTCAATCTGCGCCTTCACCCGCTCGGGCTCCGCCGCGGGCAGATCCACCTTATTGAGCACGGGCACAATATCGTGGTTGGCAT
Source organism: Acetobacter lambici (assembly GCF_011516885.1). Lineage (GTDB taxonomy): Bacteria > Pseudomonadota > Alphaproteobacteria > Acetobacterales > Acetobacteraceae > Acetobacter > Acetobacter lambici. The sequence goes on from NZ_WOTD01000008.1 coordinate 53,300, forward strand.
CTATGGCCTGATAGACGTTGGCCAGAGTCTGGGCTTCCACCCCCTGGGACGCGTCCACCACCAGCAGCGAGCCTTCGCACGCGGCCAGGGAGCGGCTGACTTCGTAGGCAAAGTCAACATGTCCGGGCGTGTCCATGAGATTAAGGACGTAGGTCTTGCCATCCTTGGCAGGATAGGTAAGCCGGACGGTCTGCGCTTTAATGGTAATGCCACGCTCCCGCTCCAGATCCATATTATCAAGAACCTGATTGGTCATCTCGCGGGCAGTCAGGGCTCCACACGCCTGAATCAGGCGGTCGGCCAGAGTGGACTTTCCATGATCGATATGTGCGATGATGGAAAAATTGCGGATGAGCGAAAGGGGTACGTCGGTCATGCTGCCCCTTTACGGTAAATAAAGAGAAAAGTCAGCCTGTTCCTCTGCTCCGGGCACCACTTTCGCGCAATTTTTTAATGCACGGGTGCATTGCCCTGCCAACACCCCAGCAAACAGGTGGGGAAAATCGCGCGCTCTAGAGAACGCAATTGATGGTGATCTGGCCATTTTTAACAATATCCGCCAGCGACGCAGGCCGACCGAGCAAAAACCCCTGTGCCTCATCACACCCGGCGGCATTGAGCATGCTCAACTGGTCCGTGGTCTCGATCCCTTCCGCCATAACGGGAATATCGAACGCCTTGCCCAGTGCGAGCACGGCACGCACAACCGCCTGCGTGTGCTCGCTGGTCTGGCTTGCGCCAAAAAAGGAGCGATCGATTTTTATGCGGTCAAAGGGAAAACGGCGCAGCGTGTCCAGCGAGGAATAACCCGTGCCAAAATCATCCAGCGCCAGACTGACCCCCATGTCCTTGATCTGGTGGAGCACCTGCAAGGCCCGGGCCTGATCGGCAATAATAGTCGCTTCTGTCAGTTCCAGTTCCAGCCGCTGGGGCGGTAGCCCCGTTTCCTCCAGCACATTGGCCACAATGCGCGCAATGTCCGTATGGACAAACTGCATACCCGACAGGTTGACCGCAACCTTGTAAGGCTGACGCCACTGCACGGCCTCGGCACATACGGAGCGGAGCACCCATTCCCCAATTTGCAGAATAAGGTCGCTCTCTTCAGCCAACGGAATAAAGTCATCTGGCATAATGGTGCCACGCGTGGGGTGCTGCCAGCGCACCAGTGCCTCGTAGCCCCGGATTTCCCCCGTGGCGATCACCCTTTGCACTTGGTAGCAGATGGTCAGTTGCCCTGCCTTGACGGCCTGCCGCAGGTCTGCGGCAAGCTTACGCCGGGTGCGCACTTTTTCGTCCATTGAGGGCTCATAAAAACACGGATGCCTGCCCGGGTCGGCTTTGGCGCGATACATGGCCAGATCGGCATTGTTGATCAGGGTTTCCTTGTCCGCCGCATGATCCGGCCATATGGCAACACCCAGACTGGCACCGGGCAAAACCTCTGACTCTTCAAAACGGATGGGCTTGAACAGAACCTCCTCCAGCCTGAGCAAAAACCCCTTGATCTGCTCGCGCGAGGCAACGCGGCACAGGGCCAGAAACTCGTCCCCACCGGTGCGGGCAATAAATTCGCCACTGTTATCTTGCAAAAGTCCACGCAACCGCCGCCCCAGAATGCGCAGAACTTCGTCCCCCGCCCTGTGACCACGCAGGTCGTTAATTTCCTTAAACCTGTTCAGATCGATCCCGATAAGCGCCAGCCTGCCCTTATTCTCGCGCGCCCAGTCCAGTTCAAGGTCAAAACGCTGGTGGAAGTTCAGGCGGTTGGGCAGGCCTGTCAGTGTGTCGTTCAGGGCCATGCGGCGCAGCTTTTCAACCGACTCTGCGCGCGAACTGTCATCAATCATGCCGCTGACCAGCCCCCCTCCAAGAATAAGGAAGGACATAATGGCAATGGCCAAGGCCAGTACCAGAGAATCATTGGGGCCAGACACAGCACCCGCAACCAGTGGCGTCGCCTGAACATGGTATGCCGCCATGCCAATAAAATGAACGGACAGAACGGCAAGTGCTAGCACACCGGCCATACACGCACTTGCACGCCGCCCCGGCCGAACCCCGGCACGCACGGCCAGCACACACAGAACAATCGCCGCCAGAACCGAAATGACAAGACAGGGCACATTCCATGTCGTATGCCCCTGCACCCGGTAGGCCAGCATGCCCGTATAATGCATGGCCACAATAGACAGCCCGACAATAACGCCCCCCGTCTCGGGCAGAAAACGGGCAAAACGACACGTTGCCAGCATAAACCCGATTGTGCTGCCAAACACCGCAATCAGGAGGGATATGCTGGTCAGCAATGGGTCAAACCGTGCGGATGTATCCCCCGCGTACCCCAGCATGGCCACAAAATGGGTGCACCAGATTGCAACGCCGCTGGAGAGGGCGGTCAAAAAAAGCCACGCATACCATTGGTTGTTTTTGGCACGCAGGGCATGCCGGAACAAAGACGCGGTAACCGCTGAACCACAGAAGCACAGCAAAGCGGCCACACAGACCAGCCCGAGGTCATGCTGGCCAAGAATGCACCGTACAACCATCATCTGACGCGCGCCCCATTGTTCAATATATTGAAAACAAGATACATTTTAAAAATCTACTTCAATAAATCCAAAACCAACCAAAAACGCGCCGTAACAAACACGATAGTATGCAACATTATTCAGAACATTCTTTTTAAAAATCAAACACTCTATTTCCGCCTTTTGAAAATGATTTTTCTCACACCGTCATCATGACAATCCTGTGTAGCCACGCAACCCCTTCCTGCGTGGGAACTGCATGTACTTCCGCCCCCCGAAAAGAGCAGATGGCCTGCCCGGCCTCCGTATCCAGCATCAGGCCCATAACGGGTTCCCGCCCGGAGCCATGCATCAAAACCCTGTCCCCCACACGCAGGGGGAGCGAGGGCACCACAACAACCGACCCGCCATCACGCGCAACCGGCTCCATGCCATCGGTATCTACCCGCACAATGTAGGCGTCGGGTTCAGCCCCCCACAGGCCGGGAGAGGCTTCCCTCTCCCACAGCGGGCCGCAGGGCAGACCCTGCGGATCAAACACCCCGTCCTGCTCCAGCATGGAATATGGGAGAGCACGCAGCATGCCCGCCCCCGCACGCAATGGCGCGTGGCTTATGCCCTCCCCCCCAACATACCCGGCAAAAACCGCCAGTGGCACCTGCAGAACATCCAGCACGCGCAATAGGGTTGGCAGGGAGGGCCAGCGCATGGCCCCACTTGGCCCCACTCTGCGCGAAGGATTAAGGGCGGTGGCATCCAACCCTGCCGCCCGCGCAAGAGCCGAGGGGGTAAACCCCCGCTCGCGCGCAAGGCCGTCCAGCGTATGCCAGACCATATGTGCCTGCGGGATCATGACCGCGAAGGATGAGGAGGAAGGACCGACGCGGGTTCACTCGTCTGCTTCAACACTTCATGCGTGTGGCGGGCGAGTCCTACGTCTGTTGCCACAAAACGTTCCTGAGTATTGCGCCCTGCCAGTCCCATGCGTTCGAGCCGCTCAAGGCAGGGGTCATCCTTCAGGCCACCAGGGCGCCCGCCCGGCCCTGCGAGGTAGAGCCTGTGCAGGGCGGAGCGGCAGCATGTCTCCAGATAAGGTTCTTTCCACATTCCAAGCAGGATCACCGATCCCGCATGGAACTGCAAGACTTACTCCCGTAGCGCCCACCCGTTATCAATGGGTGGCTTCGGGCAGGGCGTAAGCCACAATGTAATCCCCCTCCTTGGTACCAAAGGAGTCATGCCCCCCATCCACCGTAACAACATACTGGCGGCCATTGGCCTCATACGTCATGGGGGTGGACTGGCCACCTGCGGGCAGGCGGTCCTCCCATAGTACCTTGCCGGTCGTTACGTCATACGCACGGATGTAATAATCGGCTGTGGAGGTCAGGAACGCCACGCCACCCGCTGTAATAATTGGCCCGCCAAGGGAGGGAATACCAACCTTGAAGCCAAATGGCAGGGGGGAACTGTCCCGCGTTGTACCGTTGCGGTGCTGCCAGATAATGCTGTTGGTCTTCAGATCCACCCCAGCCACATACCCCCAACCCGGCTGTTTGCAGGGAATACCAAGAGGGGAGAGGAACGGATTAAGCTCCACCCCGAATGGCGTGCCATACTGGGGCTGCAACCCGTTCTCCCCCCCCGCAGCGGCGGGGTCATGCGTGTTTGGCGGCACCACCTGATTCTCGGTCGGGCGCGGCACAAGGCGGGAGACAAACGGAATGGCAATAGGGTTAGCAAACGCCACCTGCCGCACGGGGTCCACGGCCAGACCGCCCCATTCAAACATGCCCAGATTACCAGGGAACACCAGCGTGCCCTGCACGGAGGGCGGGGTAAACGGCCCTTCGTAACGCAGTTTTTTAAACATGATCCGGCACACAAGCTGGTCCAACATGGTGGCGCCCCACATATCCCGATCCGTCAGATTGTTCTTGGGCCGGAAAGTCAGCTGCGAAAACGGCTGGGTGGGGGAAACATGGTCACCCACCGCAGCACCCTGCGGCACAGCCTGCTCGGGAGCGGGCACCAGAAGCTGACCGTTCCGGCGGTCGAGCACAAAAATATTGCCTGTTTTGGCTGGCGCGTACAACGCGGGCACAACCGTGCCATCCTCCTGCCGGAAGTCGATCAGGCTGGGCTGGGCTGGCACATCCATGTCCCACAGGTCATGGTGTACGGTCTGGTAAAACCAGACTTTATGCCCCGTGTTCGCATCCAGCGCCAGAATGCCCGATGCGTAGCGTTCCTGTATATCCGTGCGCTTGCCACCCCAGATATCTGGCGTTGCCACACCTGTGGGAATGTAGATCAGACCCAGCTTGGCGTCATAGGACGAGACAATCCATGAGTTGGGCGAATTGGGTGTGTACTGGTGCGTCTCGGACGGCAACTCGTTAGGGTCCGGGTTCCCCGGATCAAACGCCCAGACCAGTTTGCCGCTATACAGGTCATATGCCCGCGTAACGCCTGATGGCTCATGCGTGGAGTAGTTATCCGTCACCGCGCCAGAGATAATCACCAGCCTGCCCGTGACCACCGGGGGCGATGTTGGCTCGTAAAAACCCAAAGTGCGCATGGGCATGCCATCGGTCAGGTCCACAACGCCCTTGTTGCCAAAAGCCGGACAGGTCAGACCAGTTTTGGCATCCAGCGCTACCAGCCGTCCATCATTGGTCGGCAAAAAGATGCGTTCCGCGCATGCCGCAGGCACAGCCGTAGGCGTGGCAGTGGCGGGCTCCCCGGCGGCGGCCTCCGCCACAAGCGCGGGGGTCGCTGCGTAAGATACACCACGGCAGGTCAGGTGCTGGAAAGTCGGATTAACCACCAGTTTGGGGTCAAAGCGCCAGATCTGCCTGCCTGTTGCCGCATCCAGCGCAAAGACGATCTGATGGGGCGAACACACATACAGCGTGTTGCCAATTTTGATCGGTGTTGCCTCATCCGTGGTTTCCGCCGGATCATCGGGACCATGCAGATCGTGGGTTCTGAATGTCCAGGCCACTTTGAGCCTATCCACATTCCCTGTCGTAATCTGGTTTAGGGGGGAATAACGATCCCCTGCCTGTGTGCGCCCATATGCGGGCCAGTCCTGCGCGGGCACAGCGGCGGCATCTCCGGGGAGTTGCATTCCCGCATAAACAGCCTGCGCACGGGGCAGCACACCCGCTACATCCTGCGGGTCCTGTGTAAGCGCGTAGCCATACAGCCCCACCCCGGCCAGAATAACCGCAGCAAGGGGTGTACGATTCCAAAAGGATACGGGCCTTAACGCACCAGAAACAAAAGGTAGCAGCAGCCACAGGCCCAGAGGCAGCACCACATCCCCCCGGGGAGCCAGCGCCCAGAAGTCAAACCCTGCCTCGGCCACGGACCAGACCAGCGTGCCCGCAGCCACAACCGCGTAAAGCCACAAAGCTTCGCGCCGCTGCGCCCAGAGCAGCAGACCCGTGCCCATAAGGCCCAGACCGCACACAACATAAAAAACGGAGCCACCCAGTACGGCCAGCCAGCCCCCTCCTCCAGCCAGAACAAAGCCAAGCACGATACAGATCAATGCCGTGATTTTTGACAGACTATGGGAACGGCCCCCTTGCATGACCGGCACTCTCCTTATGTTGCAGAAAGCCATTCTATTGTTTGGGAACGGTCATTCGAGAGTTAATCAATGTTATTTACGAACAAATATACCATATTATAATCGAAAAATGAATAAGTTTTCATTTCAGAATATCTCATAAAAAAACGCGGCCCCTAGAAGAGGGCCGCGCCTTTATCATCCACATACTCAGCCCCTAGGGGCGGGGTATTAGACGGAGTAGTACATTTCGAACTCAACCGGGTGCGGCGTGTGTTCAAAGCGGTACACATCATTCCATTTAAGGGTGATGTAGCTTTCAATCTGGTCTTTGGTGAACACGCCACCAGCAAGCAGGAACTCGTGATCAGCAGTCAGAGCTTCCAGCGCTTCACGCAGGGAGCCAGCAACTGTCGGGATCTGCTTCAGTTCTTCGGGCGGCAGGTCGTACAGATCCTTGTCCATGGCATCGCCAGGGTGGATCTTGTTCTTGATACCGTCCAGACCCGCCATCAGCATTGCGGAGAATGCCAGATAGGGGTTTGCCGTGGGGTCGGGGAAGCGCACTTCAACGCGCTTTGCCTTCGGGCTGGTTGCGTACGGAATACGGCACGAAGCAGAACGGTTGCGGGCGGAATAAGCCAGCAGCACGGGTGCTTCAAAGCCCGGAATCAGACGCTTGTAGGAGTTGGTGGACGGGTTGGTAAAGGCGTTCAGAGCCTTGGCGTGCTTGATGATCCCGCCGATGTAATACAGCGCCGTATCGGACAGGTCCGCATAACCATTGCCAGCAAAGGTGGACTTGCCGTCTTTCCAGATGGACTGATGGACATGCATGCCCGAGCCGTTATCGCCAAAAATCGGCTTCGGCATAAACGTGGCGGTCTTGCCATAGGAGTGCGCCACGTTGTGCACACAGTATTTGTAGATCTGCATGAAGTCAGCGGAGCGGACCAGCGTTTCAAACTTGGTGCCAAGTTCATGCTGGGACTGCGCCACTTCATGGTGGTGCTTTTCAATGGCCAGGCCCATTTCGCCCATTGTTGCCAGCATTTCAGCGCGCAGGTCGCTTTCGCTGTCAACTGGCGCCACGGGGAAGTAACCACCCTTAACACCCGGACGGTGGCCCATGTTGCCTTCGGGGTAGTCCTTCAGGGACGCGTCGGGGCCTTCAATACTGTCAAGCTGGTAGGTGCCATAGTTGGGGCCCGTGCCGAACTGGACGTTATCGAAAATGAAGAACTCGGCTTCGGGGCCAAAAAAGGCCGTGTCACCCAGACCGGAGGACTTCAGATACTGCTCGGCCAGCTTGGCGGTGGAGCGCGGGTCGCGGTTATAGGGCTGCCCGGTGGACGGCTCGATAATATCGCAGAACAGGATAAGCTGCGGACGGGCGGAAAACGGGTCCATAACAGCCGACGTGGGGTCGGGCAGCAGAACCATGTCGCTTTCGTTAATGGCTTTCCACCCTGCGATGGAAGACCCGTCGAACATAAAGCCGTCGGTAAAGCTGTCTTCCTCAATGGTGCTGACGTGCTGGCACGTGTGCTGCCACTTGCCGTGCGTGTCCGTAAACCGCAGGTCAACCAGTTCGACCGAATGTTCCTGAATCAGGTCAAAAACCTTGGCAATTGCAGCAGCCTTGCTGTCGCCCGCCGAAGCTGTTTTCTTCACCATGCTCTCTTCACCTAAAAAGCCTGTTGTGTTCCGCACCCTGCGGAAACATGCTGTGGAATTGTGGAGCCCGCCTTGCCCGATCCTGCTGGCATGCAGCAAAAATCAGATCGCGTCTTCCCCTCGCTCACCCGTGCGGATTCGAACTACATCATCCACCGGAATCACGAAAATTTTGCCATCGCCGATCCGTCCGGTGCGCGCGGCCGTGGAAATAGCTTCCACAGCGCGCTCCACCATGGAAGCGGGACAGACAACCTCGATTTTCATCTTAGGAAGAAAGTCAACAATGTATTCAGCGCCGCGATAAAGCTCTGTATGGCCTTTCTGGCGTCCGAAACCCTTGGCTTCGATCACGGTAATACCCTGCAACCCGAGCTCGTGAAGGGCTTCCTTCACTTCATCAAGCTTGAAGGGCTTTATAATGGCCTCGATCTTTTTCATCTCGCGTCGTCAACACACCGTTGCTGGACCCACATGGGGGCCTGTACTCTCTTGTTCTTTTGCCTGACCCGTTACAAACCTCAGGCACCAGACCCGAACACACTTGCACGGCTTGACCCGTCGGGCAATCGGGTAGATGCGAATTTGTATCGGTAAAGCATTAAACTCAGGTTTCACCCCGACCGTTTCGGTTCCGTCTCCTTCTTTCTTCTTTTCCGCCTGCCGGGCAAGGGAATTTGCAATGACAAAAGCATTTAACAGCCAACTTGCCGCTCTCCCTGTCACAATTTTTACGGTTATGTCCGCACTGGCCCGCCAGCACGACGCTGTTAATCTGGGGCAGGGTTTTCCTGACCAGGAAGGCCCGCAGGACATGATTCGCCTTGCCGCCGATGCCCTGCTTGACGGACAGAACCAGTATGCGCCCCTAACAGGACTGCCCGAGCTGCGCACGGCGGTGGCACAGGCCAATCTGCGTTTTCAGGGCATTACGGTGGATGCCGATTCGGAAATCGTCGTCACATCCGGCGCGACCGAGGCACTGGCCGCATCCCTTATGGCGCTGATCGAGCCGGGGGATGAGGTCGTGCTGATGGAACCCCTATACGACACCTATCTGCCCGTTATCCGCCAGTTGGGGGGCATTCCACGCATTGTGCGGCTGGAAGCGCCGGACTGGGCATTACCAAGGCACGCACTGGCCAATGCCTTTTCCGCCCGCACCAAGGCGATCATCCTCAACTCCCCCATGAACCCGACCGGCAAGGTGTTCACAGCCGACGAACTGGCTTTTATCGCCTCACTCGTGCAGCAGCACGACACATTCGCCATCTGCGATGAGGTTTATGAGCATCTGGTGTTCAATACGCCCCATATCTCCCTCATGTCCCTGCCCGGCATGCGCGAACGCTGCGTGCGTATTGGCAGCGCAGGCAAAAGCTTTTCCCTGACCGGCTGGAAGGTGGGGTACGTCACAGCCCCTGCCCCATTGGCTAGCGTTGTGGCCAAGGCCCACCAGAACCTTGTGTTTGCAACCGCTCCCAACCTGCAACGTGCCGTAGCCTTTGGCCTGAACAAGGATACGGACTATTTTGCCACCCTTGCGCAAAGCATGGCCACGCAGGGCACCATCCTTGCCTCCGGCCTGCAACGGCTGGGCTTTAACGTACTGCCTTATCAGGGCAGCTACTTTGTTATGGCCGACATTACCCCTCTGGCTAACGGGCTGGACGACGTGGCGTTTACGCGCCTGCTTACGGAACAGGCCCGCGTAACAGCCATTCCCGCCTCCGCGTTTTATGATACCAACCCGCCACGCAACCTGATCCGCTTTGCCTTTTGCAAACGCCCCGAAGTGTTGATAGAAGCCCTGAACCGGCTGGAAGCATGGAAAACCCGGTAAGACGGTTTTTTCCACCCATTGCGCAATTATCCAATTGACGGACCACACTCTTTTCTCTAAACGTCCGCTTGCTGTGCGGCGGACGTAGCTCAGCTGGTAGAGCGCCGGTTTGTGGTACCGGTGGTCGCGGGTTCAAGTCCCGTCGTTCGCCCCAGCATATATTCCCAGTAAAATTAAACCACTCACGCACTCAGGCATCACCTGATGTCTTTTTGCGTCATGTGGGCCAGTTACACCTCAATGGCTCGGCAATGCCCTGCGCAAACACAGGCGCTTGGGCAAAAAAGCACAGCTAACGCGCTGGCTCAGGCCAGAATCCCTCCATGATGTGTTTTCCAACACGGCGGCAATGGCATAAGACCATATAATGCAAAGCCCGTTGCCCCCCATAAGCCTGCTCGCGCTGGTCCTGCTCCCCGCCTGTGCAGCCACTGCGCCGCTACCCAACACACCACCGGCGGAATCCGCATTATACCATGCCAAACAGGCCTGTCTGGACACCTACCAGACCCGCCCTGGAGAGGTGGCGGAAGATAATATGAGCAAGCTGATGAGCTGCCTTGCCAGAGCCACGCAAAAATATGGACGGCAGGCTTATGGCCCCTATGCCCCCATTTATATGGAAGGTGCTTCCAAGGGGGTGGAAGCCGCCCAGCACCTGCGCGAAGGGCTGTATACCCCCGACCAGTTCGGGAGCGAGATCGGGCTGATTCAGGAGCAGGAGAACTCGGCTCTTGTGCAAAAAAAAGCACAGATGACCGCACCCATGGACCCTATTTTACAGTCGGTGCCCCCCACACGTTAGCGCACGCAACTCCATAAGGGTGTAAGGCGCGACCTCCAGCCCACCATACTCCCTTTGCCCCACCTGACCGGAATGTGATGGGCAGGGCACGGCCTGCATAAACTGGCCTGTTTCCGCCAGATATCCACACAAAACCGACCATTCCTGTCCCGAATGTGAACTGCCGGGCTGTTTACGGCTGCGGCAAGCTGTTCAATCCATACAGTGCATGACGCTCATACATATTGCGCAGCATTTGTGAGAACAACAAAAAAACCATGTCGGAAATGGATTGGTAATCATGGCTAAAATCAAGGTCAAAAACCCGGTTGTGGAAATGGACGGGGATGAAATGACCCGCATTATCTGGCACTTCATCCGCGAGCGGCTGATTCTGCCTTATCTGGATATTGACCTCAAATATTACGATCTGGGCATCGAACACCGCGACGCCACAAACGATCAGGTCACGGTTGACGCCGCCGAAGCCACAAAACGCTACGGCGTTGCGGTCAAATGCGCCACCATCACACCGGACGAAGCCCGCGTGACGGAATTCGGTCTGAAAAAAATGTACCGCTCGCCCAATGGCACCATCCGCAACATTCTGGACGGCACCATTTTCCGCGAGCCGATCATCTGCTCCAACGTGCCGCGTCTGGTTCCCCACTGGACCAAGCCGATCGTCATTGGCCGCCATGCCTATGGGGATATCTACCGTGCGGCGGAAACAAAAATTCCCGGCCCCGGCAAGGTCACCCTGAACTATGTGCCAGATGATGGGGGCGAACCCATTACGCTGGATGTGCATGACTTCAAAGGCCCCGGCGTTACGTTGGGTATGCACAACACCCGCGCTTCCATTGAAGGATTTGCCCGTGCCTCCCTCTCCTACGGGCGGGACCGCAGGCTGCCAGTCTACCTGTCCACCAAAAACACCATTCTCAAAGCCTATGACGGCATGTTCAAGGATGTGTTTGCACAGGTGTACGAAAAAGAGTTCAAAGCCGAGTTTGAAAAACTGGGCCTGACCTACGAACACCGCCTGATTGATGACATGGTGGCCTGCGCGCTCAAATGGCCCGGCGGCTACGTATGGGCCTGCAAAAACTACGATGGCGACGTGGAGAGCGACATTGTGGCACAGGGCTTTGGCAGCCTTGGGCTGATGACATCCGTCCTGCTCAGCCCCTCTGGCGATGTGGTGGAGGCCGAGGCCGCCCACGGCACAGTGACGCGCCACTACCGCGAACACCAGAAGGGCAAACCCACCAGCACCAACCCCATTGCCTCCATTTTTGCATGGACTCGTGGGCTGGCTTACCGCGGCCGGTTTGATAACACGCCGGACGTGGTACACTTTGCCAACACGCTGGAAAAAGTGTGCATCGATACGGTGGAAGGCGGGCAGATGACCAAGGACCTTGCCCTGCTCGTTGGCAAAAACGCCCAGTGGCTGGATACCCAGCCCTTCCTGGACGTGCTGGACGAACGGCTCAAAAAGGAACTGGCCAAAGCCTGATCCCTTACCCGCAGGCCCGGATGCTCCGGGCCTGCCTTTGCCGCCCATATGCGCAAGCTGCGCGACCCCTGCCAAATATGCTCCAGAACACGCCATTTGCCATTGCGTCCAGACCGGCGCTGACGCAAAACAGGGCTTTGAATCTTAGCATAACCTTAAGAGCAGGACCCTGCGCATGTCAGTCATCCCCGCAGAAACAGACGTTGCCATTATAGGGGCAGGCCCGGCCGGGCTGTTTGCCGCTTTCCAATGCGCCATGCTGCGCCTGCGTTGCGTGCTGATTGACGTGCTGCCCGAAGTCGGCGGCCAGTGCGCGGCCCTCTACCCCGAAAAACCGATCTACGACATTCCCGCCTGCCCCGCCGTGGAAGGGGCCGAACTGATTGCCAATCTGGAACGCCAGATTGCGCCGTTCGACATCCCCCGCCTGCTCAAACACCGCGTGGAAGGTCTGACCGGGCAGCGTGGCGACTTTACCCTTACCACCGACAAAGGCACCCACCTGCACGCCAAAGCCGTTATTATTGCAGCAGGTGCTGGCGCTTTTGGCCCCAACCGCCCGCCGCTGGATGGCCTGGGCGCGTATGAGGAAAGTGGCGCCGTGCAATACTATGTGCGGCGCAAGGCGGACTTCCAGAACAAGCGTATTGTTATTGCCGGTGGCGGGGATTCGGCTCTGGACTGGGCGCTCTCGCTCAAGGACACAGCCGCCAAGCTGTATCTGGTCCACCGGCGCGACCGCTTCCGTGGCGCGCCCGAAAGCCTGCGCCAGCTCGACGAGGCCGTGGCCGCCGGACAGATTGAAAAAGTGGTACCCTACCAGCTCCACGGCCTGCATGGGGCCAATGGCGCTCTCAGCGGTGTGGAAGTAGCCGACATGGACGGCGCAACCCGCATGCTCGAAGCGGATGTGCTGCTCCCCTTCTTTGGTCTGGCAACCGACCTTGGCCCCGTCGCCCGTTGGGGAATGGACACACAGCGGTCCACCATTCCCGTAACCCCCTCCAATTGCGAGACGAGCCTTGCTGGCATTTTTGCCATTGGGGATGTGGCCACCTATCCGGGCAAGCTCAAGCTCATCCTGCAAGGCTTTAGCGAAGCCGCCATGGCGGCCCACGCCATCCACCCCATTATTTACCCTGAGCAGGCTTTGCACTTTGAATATTCGACCAGCAAAGGCGTACCCGCCGCGTAATCCACTCCCCCCTGCCTGCGGGGTGGACTGCCATAATACCACCCCCTTTGCAGGGTAGGTGATCAAAGGCAGGGAGCCCACAGGCCCCGCTTCCATACTGGCGGGAGAAATTTCTCCCATCCTCTTATAAGGATGAAGCCGTGAAAATCATTATCCTTGGCGCTGGTGTTGTGGGCGTTACGTCTGCTTGGTACCTGAACGCTCTGGGGCATGACGTGACCGTTATTGACCGCCAGCCCGCACCGGCACAGGAGACATCCTTTGCCAATGCGGGGCAGGTCTCCCCCGGCTATTCTTCTCCGTGGGCCGCGCCGGGGCTGCCCTGGCAGGCCATGACATGGATGCTGCACCCACGCCATAGCCCACTGGTCATTCGTAAACGGCTGGATCTGGCCATGATGCGCTGGATCCGGCAGTTACTCTCAAACTGCAATGCCCAGTCCTATGCGCTCAACAAAGCCCGCATGCTGCGTGTGGCCGAATACAGCCGCGACTGCCTTGACGCCCTGCGAGAAGAAACCGGCATAACCTATGATGACCGCCAGCAGGGACTGATCCAGCTTTTCCGCACCGACAGGCAGATCAGCAAAAGCCAGCGCGATATGCGCCTGCTGGCCGAAAGCGGCATTCCCCACCAGCTTTTAGGTGTTGACGACATCCTGGACCACGAACCGGGGCTGCGCCATGCGGCACATCTGCTCAAGGGCGGTCTTTTCCTGCCCAACGACCAGTCGGGGGATGCTCAGGTCTTTACCCTGCGGCTTGCCCGCATGGCGGAAGCCAGAGGGGTGCGTTTTCTTTACAACACCACTGTTCAGGGGCTGGACGCCACGGCGGACACGGTTGTTTCCGTCCGGACCAGTGCCGGTCACCTGAGCGCGGATGCCTACGTTATGGCGCTGGCCAGCTACAGCGCGCGTCTGCTCCGCCCTCTTGGCCTGCACCTGCCGGTATACCCCGTTAAAGGCTACTCCCTGACCCTCCCCTTAACGGATGAGAGCCACGCCCCGGTCGCTACAGTCAATGATGCCGCCTACAAGGTCTCCATCACACGGCTGGGCAACAGAATAAGGGTTGGCGGCACGGCGGAGCTGACCGGCTATAACCTCAAACTCAGCCCGGACAGGCGGGAAACGCTGGAATTGTCTTTTTCCGAACTGTACGGCGGGGGGGACCTGAGTGCTGCGACGTACTGGACCGGCCTGCGCCCCTGCACACCGGATGGCACGCCAGTTATTGGCCCGGCTACGCCATTTGGCAATCTGTGGCTCAACACAGGCCACGGCACACTGGGCTGGACCATGGCCTGTGGCTCTGGCCGCCTGATTGCAGACATGATTGATGGCCGCAAGACCGACATACCAGCCCTAGATCTGGCCCTGAGCCGCTACGGCTAATCCTTAGCTGCCCATATACATAGCAAAAGGGCCAGAGAGTGTTCTCTCTGGCCCTTTTGCGTCAGGCACTCATGCCTCCACAATGCGGGTGGGCTGGCTACGCCGCTCCACCCATCGGTGTGGAAGAATTACTGAGCGGATTCAGCTGCCGGAGCGGCTTCACCTTCGGCACCCTTCTTGGCGCCTTTTTTACCGTGATGCTTGCCACCGTGCTTACCAGCGTGCTTGCCAGCATGCTTTTCAGCTTTCTTGCCTTCTTCGGCAGCAGCAGGTGCAGCGGCTTCAGGAGCAGCAGGTGCGGCAACAGCCGGTGCGGCAGGAGCAGCAGCTTCCTGAGCAAAAGAAGGAACAGCAGCGCCCATCAGAGCGACAGTGGAAAGAGCTGCGAGCAGACGACGAGAAATCATTCCTTAAATCTCCAATACAACCGGCTAGAATTCCTAGGGTTTTACTGCACCATCCCGTGCGTAAAACCTTAAGCCGGTTTCTGACTTCAGGCATATCACGGGATAAACAGGCCGTCTGCGTTTAAAATTTGCGCAATATTTACACTTATTATGAGTTTAACGCACTCATGCCATATTTTTGCCATATTCCAGGAGGGCACAACCAAAAAACCACCCTGAAAGGGCGGTTTTCCTTGGTTCTGAATCGGGCAGCCTAGTTTTCATGTCTGTAATGCACGGAAAAAAAGTGATCCGTGCCACAGAGTAACCTTAGTTCCCTTAACGTCCGAAAAAACAAGGGCCACGCTTGCGCGTGGCCCTTATCCCAATCAGCCTTCGCGGCTTTTGGAGCGCTTTTTGCGTTCATTCGGATCAAGGTAACGCTTACGCAGACGAATGGCAGAGGGGGTCACCTCAACCAGTTCATCATCCTCAATGTAAGCAATGGCCTGTTCCAAGGACATACGGCGCGGCGGGGTCAGCATAAGTGCTTCGTCCTTGCCGGAGGCGCGCATGTTGGTCAGCTTCTTTTCACGAACCGGGTTCACTTCCAGATCGTTTTCACGCGAATGCTCACCAATGATCATGCCGACGTAAACTTTTTCGCCCGCATCCACAAACAGCGTGCCACGTTCTTGCAGAGAGAACAGGGAGTACGTTGTGGTGTTACCATCTTCAGCCGAGATCAGCGACCCGTTGCGACGCCCTTCAATGGTGCCAGCATAAGGCTGATACCCAAAGAACAGACGGTTCATGATCCCCGTACCGCGCGTGTCAGTCAGGAATTCGCCGTGGTAGCCGATCAGCCCGCGTGAGGGGATGATGAAGGTCAGACGGACCTTGTCCCCACCGGAGGGACGCATATCCTGCATCTGGCCCTTACGCAGAGACATTTTCTCCACGACCACGCCGGAATAGGGTTCGTCCACGTCAATGGTGACTTCTTCGTACGGTTCTTCACGCTCACCGGTTTCCTCGTTCGTGCGGAACAGCACGCGCGGACGACCGATGGTCAGTTCAAACCCTTCACGACGCATGGTTTCGATCAGCACGCCAAGCTGAAGTTCACCACGGCCTGCCACTTCAAACGCTTCGCTTTCGGGGCTGTCGGTCACACGAATAGCAATGTTGCTTTCGGTTTCCTTGAACAGACGGTCACGAATCTGGCGCGACGTCACCTTCTTGCCTTCACGACCACCCAGAGGGCCGTCGTTCAGACGGAAGGTCATGGACAGGGTCGGCGGGTCAACCGGAATAGCGTGCAGCGGTTCGGCAACTTCGGGTGCGGCAATCGTATCCGGGATAGTCGCTTCGGACAGACCGGCCACGGCCACGATGTCCCCTGCTTCCACTTCTTCAACCGCCACGCGGTCAAGACCACGGAAGGAGAGCAGCTTGGTCAGACGGCCTGTTTCGACCACGGACCCGTCCGCGCGCAGCACCTTGACCGGCATGTTCATGCGGGCACGGCCCTGTTCGACACGACCGGTCAGCACGCGACCAAGGAAGTTGTCGTTTTCAAGGATTGTGGCCGTCATGGCGAACGGCTTTTCCTTGTCCAGAATGGGAGCCGGCACATGCTTAAGGATCAGGTCGAACATGGGAGCAAGGTCCTTGCGGGCCCCTTCCAGTTCCAGATCGGCCCAGCCCTGACGGCCAGAGGCGTACAGCATGGGGAAATCGAGCTGTTCGTCATTCGCACCCAGAGCTGCGAACAGATCGAACACTTCGTTATGAACTTCGTCGGGGCGGGCGTCGCCACGGTCGATCTTGTTCACAACCACGATCGGCTTGAGCCCACGGGCCAGAGCCTTACCCACAACGAACTTGGTCTGGGGCAGAGCGCCCTCAGCGGAGTCGACCAGCACAACCGCGCCGTCCACCATGCTAAGAATACGTTCCACTTCCCCGCCAAAGTCGGCGTGTCCGGGCGTGTCGATAATGTTGATGCGGGTATTTTTCCACACAACAGAAGTGCATTTCGCCAGAATGGTAATACCACGCTCACGTTCCAGATCATTGCTGTCCATGGCGCGTTCAGCAACGTGCTGATGCTCGTGGAAAGAGCCAGACTGTTTCAGCAGTTCGTCAACGAGAGTGGTCTTGCCATGATCGACGTGTGCAATGATGGCGATATTGCGGATATCCATGAAGTCGGCCTGATTGCTCCTGCGCGCCATACCGCCCCCTCATGCTTGAAAGGGCGGTCAGCGATCGCTGTGGTGTTTGCGTGGCCGACAGATAGCCCTCCCGGCACCAGAATGCACGTAAAATTCTTATGTCCACCCCACATGGGGGTTGACCTGAGCCATGCGTGCGTCAGAACCAGAGCACTACCACAAAGACCCAAGCCCCACCCAAGGGGGTGCTTTTACCCATCGACTCCGCTTATTTTTTTATCCCGCCCCCCACGGCAACCCGTTGCCCGCCCGTAGCCAAGCGCCCCGCCAACAGGCTGAAGCACCACAGTTTTTAAGGTTGCCCAGCACCTTACAACGCCAAACACCCCAAAGGACCGCATGCCGGGCCACGCAACCAATCCAGATCCACGCATCCATTTTTTGCCCACGGCCACCCTTACTTTTCTGGGCCTTGTTTTTGGGCTGGTCATGGGTCTGGGGGCTCCCCTTTTTACGCTCGACCTGACCGACCGGGGTTATGGTGCGGGCATGGTGGCCGCCAACAGCATGATGCATGCAGTCGGTGCGCTGGCCATTGCCCCTTTTATGCCCCGTCTGGCCAGACGCCTTGGACCAAGACGGGCCATTTTTCTGGCTCTGGTGGGAGGCGGCTTCACACTTCTGCTTTTTCCGCTCAGCAGTTCTGTCTGGCCATGGTTCCCGCTGCGCGTATTGCTGGGCGCGTTTTGTGAGGTGATTCTGGTCCTGTCCGAAAGCTGGCTAAACCAGATAACGGACAACCATGCCCGTGGCCGCGTTATGGGCTTGTACAGCACGCTGCTTTCTGTTGGCATTGCCAGTGGTCCGGCCCTGCTCAGCATAACCGGGCGGCAGGGCAACCTGCCCTTTTTTGGCACTGCCGCCATTCTGCTGGTTGCCGCCACAATCACACTGGCGCCATGGATGGTGGCCCCACCTCCAGCGGCCCCCACGCGGCACCGGCTCTGGCGTTACCTGTGGCTGGCCCCCATTGCCATTACCGCCACATTGCTGATCGCCATGCTGGACGGCGCGGCCACATCCTTTTTGGCACTCTACGCCATTCAGTCGGGCTGGAGCGAACGGGCCGCCACACTGCTGCTCAGCATCATGCTGCTGGGGGCAACGGTCATGCAGGTGCCCATTGGCTGGGTGGGCGACCGCACCAACCGCCGTCATCTGCTTATTATTCTGGCCCTGCTGGCCTGTGGTGGCGCATTGCTGTGGCCCATGGCCATGCGCCACCCAGCTTTTGCCTACCCGCTGCTCTTTGTATGGGATGGCGCATTTGCCAGCCTGTATTCCGTAGCCATGGCCGCAGCCGGTAACCGCTACCGCGATGGAGACCTGATTGCCATTTACGCGCTGTGCTCGCTGGCATGGGGTGTGGGCAGCTTTACCGGCCCGGCCATAAGTGCTGCGGCCATGCAGGCCAGCCCGCATGGTCTGGCACTTTTTGCCGCAACACTGTGCGGTCTGTTCGCCCTGCTGCCACTGGTTCTGAAAAAACGCGTGTAACCCCTCCACCCGCCAGACAGGGCCGCCCGCATAGGGCTACGCTGTGGCTGAATGTGGGAACACTCCCGTCCAACATCCTCAGGCCGGGCCAGCCCCTTGGGTATTGACCTGCAACCGGTAAAGCGATTCCCCCGCGCACATGAACAGCCAGTCCCGCTTGGGACCACCAAAGGCAAGGTTGGACACACCATGAGGCAGGCGGATGCGCCCGATCAGATGCCCCTCGGGGTTGAAAACAAACACCCCACACAGGCCCAGCGGCCCACCGACCCCACACCAGAGATTGCCGTAAATATCGGCCTTCAGCCCATCGGGGATCATCTGCACCCCCTCAAAGCGCATGTTGGTAAACAGACGCGGGTTGGAGAGGGGGAGTTCTTGCTTGTGCAGGTCAAATTCATGCACGGACAGGTCTCCATCGTGCCCGCCAGCACCACTCTGTCGCCCTGTGGAAATAACATACAGGTGCGAAAAATCAGGCGAAAAGCAGAGCCCGTTAGGGTTGGGCAGTTGCTCCTGCGTCAGCACAACATCAATCCGGCCGGAAGGGTCCACCCTAAAGGTATGGTCGGACTGCTTATGCATGCCCCCCACGGCCCCGATCAGTTCCTCCCCCACCCGCCAGCGGATACGGCCATCGGGGTTGGCCTCCCCCCCTGCGGCGTCGGCATGCCCTTCGGCCACACTGTCCCCATAACCCGGGTCCGTAAACCAGATGCTGCCATCAGGGTGGGCAATGACATCGTTGGGGGAGTTAAGGGGCCTGCCCTCAAAATGGTCAGCCATAACATGCACCGACCCGTCATGCTCCCAGCGCACAACGCGACGTAAAAAATGCTCGCAGGAAATCTGGCGGCCCACATAATCAAACGTATTGCCGTTGGAATGATAGGATTCGGGGCGAAAAACCGTGACCTCGCCCGTCTCCCACAGGTAACGGTACTGGCGGCTTGTGACCGTGTCGCTGAATAGCAGGTAGCGTCCCTCGGCTGACCATGCCGGACCTTCTATCCATGTCCCCGCATTCCACACACGATGGATGGTGGCGTTACCACTCACCAGATCACGGAATGAACGGTCGATCACCACAACGTCGGGATCAGGCGCGTAGGAGGGGGGAGCATCCGCCCCCCATTGCCGGGGAGGTTGGGTGGTCACATCTGGTGGGACAGCCGTGCTGGCGGCACCTGCATTCGCGGCGGAAGCCTGTGCCCTAACGGGTGGCAGCAGCAGCCCGGCAGACAGGCCGGACAACCCTTTAAGCACATTCCGCCTGACCAAGCCGTTCCGTAATGAGGTTACCATTTAAGTCCCTTGCGCCTTACCATGCCAACGGGCCGACAATACGGCCCTCGCCCGGTTCCGACCCCCGCACATACCCTGCCGCAGGGGGCCTGTCACCACCGGCAGGCACCAGTGCTGCGCATACCGCTCAGGGAATTCTGGCAACCCTGAGCAGGTTGGTGGAGCCGCTTACGCCAAAGGGCACGCCTGCGGCAATAACCACCGAATCCCCCGCCACCCCGACCTGCGCACGGGCTACAACGTCCAGCGCCTCCTCCACCATCCGCTCAACCGTGGTGGACACCGTATGGGGTGGGCTGACAAACGCCCGCACCCCCCACACAAGGGCCAGCCGCCGTGCGGCCTGTGCTGTGGGGGTTACCCCCAGCACCGGGCATGTCGGGCGTTCACGCGCAATACGCAGGGCTGTGGCCCCCCTATGCGTATAGGCTACAATGGCGGGTGCATGGAGTGTAGCCGCAACCTGCTGGGCAGCACTGGCTATGGCGTCGGCCACATAATCCTCCGGGGCCAGCCGGGCTGCGGCCATGTGGGCCTGCCAGCCTGCATCCTGCTCCACCCGCCACAAAATACGGTTCATGATCCGCACAGCCTCTCGCGGGTATTGCCCCGCAGCCGATTCCGCCGAAAGCATGACCGCATCCGCCCCATCGAACACCGCCGCGGCCACATCCGACGCCTCCGCCCGCGTGGGGGTTGGGGCGGCTATCATGCTTTCGAGCATCTGGGTTGCCACGACCACCGGCTTGCCCAGCCTGCGCGCCTCGCGGATGATGCGTTTTTGAATAAGGGGCACACTCTCTGGCGGCAGTTCCACACCCAGATCACCCCGCGCGACCATGACCGCATCGCTCAGCGCCAGAATGGCGGCCAGATTTTCCACAGCCTGCGGTTTTTCCAACTTGGCCAGCAGTGCCGCGCGTTCGCCCACAAGCGCACGCGCCTGCACCAGATCCTCCGGCCTTTGCACAAAGGAAAGGGCAATATAATCCACCCCCAGTTCCAGTGCGTAGGCCAGATCGACCTTGTCCTTTTCCGTCAGGGCGGGAATGGGCAGAGCCACGTCAGGCACGTTCACACCCTTATGGTCGGAGAGCGGGCCACCGATTTCCACCCGTGTTTCCAGCCAGTCCGGGCCGGTATGCTCCACCACCACGGCCAGCTTGCCATCATCCATCAGCAAGCGGCTGCCCGGTGTTGCCACCTTGATAATTTCGGGGTGGGGGAGTTGCACCCGCGTGGTGTCCCCTGGCTCATCAGACAAATCAAACCGGAAAGATGCGCCTGCTACCAGCACCACCTTGCCGTCCTTAAAATGCCCGACACGCAGCTTTGGCCCCTGCATGTCGGCCAGAATGCCAATCGGGCGGCCCAGTTCGCCCTCAATCTGCCTTACAAGCGCATGGCGGCTGGCATGGTCGGCATGGGTCCCGTGGGAGAAATTGAAGCGAAACACATCCGCCCCCGCCAGAGCGAGGTCGCGGATGGTCGCATAATCGGAAGAAGCAGGGCCAAGTGTTGCAACAATCTTGGTGCGGCAGGCCGCTGCGTCTGTTTTTTTGTAATCCGGCGTTGTGACAAGAGACATAAACCCACTTCTCCTTAACAGTCCGCCGGAAAGATCAGGACGGGTTGATCACGTCTTCCGCATCCACACCCCAGATGGCCCGGCGGGGCACCCATCCGTTATATTGCTTGACCGAGACCTTGCACCAGGCCGAGCCTGCCGCACACTCCCTGACCGAACCGACTGTGCCCGGTCGCAGCACGGCCACAATGGCGGCATCCTCGCTCGCATTGGCGCGCATGAACACAACGCCTGGCATTTTTGCGGCCTCCTGCACCGTGCCCGCACTGGCTATGACCCGAGCATCCATATGGCCCGAGGGCAAGGCTTTTTCACCATCCTTACCGGCCTGTGTGGGAATGGGGGTCTCATCCCCCGGTGGTTCACCGGGGATCAGAAAATCGCGACCACCCGCCAGTGTTGCCTGCTGCATCCATCCTTTTTGCCCGGTCTGGTCTTCCACCAGACGCCAGACATCAAACTCCCGTTCCACCCGAACCGGCATACCCCGACGATGATACACCCACAGAATGGGAAAACGCTGCCCCGGCCCTGCGCGCATGTTCACCTCGTCCGAGCGCAGCGCGGCATAGCGCGGGAGCGGCAGACCGGTCACACTGCCCTTTGCGGGGTCGTTCTGCATACCGGCATCGGGGGCGCCCATATCGGGCGGTGCGGCAGCAGCACCTGCCGCACCCGCCGCCGCAGCCGTTACCGCGGCACCGGTTGCAACAGCAGCAACATGGTGGTGCACAGCCGCATGGTGGGCTGTGCTGGCCTGTGCTGTGGCCTGATCGTGTTTTTTATGATGTTTGTTTTTTTTACCAGCCGCCGTAGCTGAGGCACCACTTTTGGCCGTAGCCTTGCTGCTACCGGCCTTGTGCGCCGTTGTGGCCTGTGGGGCCACCAGAGCATGTTTGTGGTGCTTATGGAGCGGAGGTGCCACACCATCGGCCGCAACACCGGCAGACGCCGTGATGCCAGAAAAAGCTGCCACACAGCCCGCCACGCAGGCAAGCAGACGAAACCGGAAAGAGGAGCGAGTGCACATCATGGCTGCATCCCTGCCAAGAGAGCGCCGCCGGGGCAAGAGGCTGCGCGCACTTCATGCGCTGGTTTGCGCGGCACGCCAGAACAGGCATGCGCCACAACCCTGTTCAAACCTGCCTTTGCGTAATTCCGCACCCCTTAAAACACCAGTTGTCTGGCGGAGCCCGCCCGGTCAAAAAAACTCGGCAGGCCTGCGGTTTCAACCTCCACCAGCAGGTCCTGCGCGACCAGACCCATGGTTTTTACGCCGGAGTCGCACACCATGAACACGCAGCCCATATCCACCACCGCATCACGCAGCACATCCAGCCCGGCCACCCCCGCACGGTCGCGCATTTGCGCGCCCTCGGCCTGCTCCAACCCGTTCCAGTCCCGGCAAAAGGCACAGACTCCTGCCCCCATGCCAAACAGCAGAACTGTCTGCCCCATGGCCGCAGCCGTAGCCGCCAGCATGTAAGCCGCGTGAATCCGCTCGTATCGGGCCTCCACAATCAGCAACGCCAGATCACAGGGGGGGGGAGAGGTCTCAGCCATGAGCGTGCCCTCCGCCGCAAACCTTACAGGCCGGGTCGGCACTCAGGGTCATGGTTGTAAACTTCATGCGTAGGGCGTCCCACATCAGCAATTGCCCCACACCGGAGTGACCAAGGCCAAGTATTTCCTTTAACGCCTGAGTGGCCTGCAAGGTGCCCATAACCCCCGTGACCGCGCCAAATACCCCGGCCTCCCCACAACTCAGGCCAGATGCCTGACCATCGGTTGCGGGGTACAGGCAGTTGTAGCACCCCCCACCCCGTTCGGGGCTGAATGTGGCCAATTGCCCCTCAAACCGCTGCACTGCGGCAGAAACCAGCACTTTGCCCGCCCGCACACACGCGGCATTGACCACGTAGCGGGTGGCAAAGTTATCGCATCCATCACACACAAGGTCATACCGGCCCACAAGGCCATCGGCATTTTGGGCATCTAGCCGCACATCCCATGCCTCCACCTTGATTTCAGGATTCAGGGCCGCAAGCTGTTCGTGCGCGGAGTCCACCTTTTTGCGCCCCACGGCGCGCGTGGTGTGCAGCACCTGCCGCTGGAGGTTGGACAGTTCGACCACATCGTCATCCACCAGACCGATTCGGCCCACACCTGCCGCGGCAAGGTACAACGCCACCGGCGCACCCAGCCCACCAGCCCCCACAACAAGCACGGATGCGTTCTTTAACGCGACCTGACCCGTGCCGCCGACCTCGGGCAACAAAATGTGGCGAGAATAGCGCTGGATTTCGTTTTCGCTGAGGTCAAGCTTCATTGGTCTCTTTTACCCGCTACTGAACATCTGAACGGCCATATGGTGGCCATGCACGTTATGGGCGACCTAACGCCGTGTAACAAAGGTCATATTTTTGTAATAACGTATGGAACCGTACACATTATTATCTGGTTAGAAGAAGGTATCTGGTATATAAGAATTGCAACGAACGCATACGAGGAATGTGTAACATGACAACCTCCACCCAACCCGGACCCACAGTCCGGCCAGCCAGTCTGCCCCGCCACCAGACCGCGCGCCGGGTGTGTGTTGCCACGGCAGCCGCGTCGTTTGGCCTATATCTGGCCTCCCCCTTTGTTACGTTGTGGTCTGTCGCATCCGATTTGCAACACCACGATGCCACAGCACTTGGGCGCATGATCAACTGGGGGGCACTGGATGCCTCCCTCAAGCGGCAGACACTGGCTGGCCTGCACCTGAACATTCAGCCCGCAGCCGACGAACTGCCAGATTTTGGCTCGTCCTTTGCGTCCTCTGCCGTGTCCAACGCGGTGGATACCACGGTCACGCAGGCCAACCTTGGCACACTGATGGATGAGGCCCTGCCGGCTTCGGCCCCCGCAGCACAGCCTGCCACACCGTCATTCGCATCGCTGGCCACGCGGGCGTCTGTCCACTTCAACCGGCTGGACCAGTTTGTTATGGAACTGCCCCTGCCCGGCCATGAGCGGGAAACACCACTGCGTGTTGAACTGCGCATTCAGGGCTGGGGGTGGAAAATTACCAACGTGGAATTCCCCATGCGGCGGGAACCCATGATGCAGGCGTCGGCCACCCCCTCGAACGCCTGACACACCACCACATACACCTATAAAAAAAAGCCAGCCTTCCACCCCGGAAGACTGGCTTTTTTGTTAGAACCGCAACCTCAGGCGCGGGGGAGGTCTTCTTCCAGCACCACCATGTTCACGGCGTAGCTGACGTCACCATCCTCATCATCACGGTGGATGGTGCCGATCACTTCACCCTTTACGGCCAGTTCAACCGACATGCCCGCACGCGGGGCCGGGTTGACGGTCAGTTCAGGCGAACCCAGCAGGCGGCGCAGCGCGCTCTGGAGGCGGGTGATCTCTGAAGCAGAGAGAGAAGCGCTCATGTCATTCATTCCTTAGTCGAGCCAAATCACGCATCAGGAAAAACGGCGCACGGAGAATACCCGACCGCCCCAACAACCGCAGGCGACCGTAAACCCGGCGTGCGCGCCTTCCGATCTGTTCCGCCCCCTATAGGCCATCCCGCTCTTGGGGGGCAACCTTTCGCACCCATGCCACGCCCTTGCCATGTCCGCGCCATTTTCCACCATGCAACTGTCTCTCTCACCAAGGGAGAAACCCACATCGTGCGACTACTGCGCCCACTCCTGTCTGCCCTGCTTGTCTGCCTGTCCGCAGGGTTGTGCGTTATGGCAACCCAGGACAAACCCCTCCCCCCAAGCATGCAGAGCAGCAGAACAGACCATGTGCTTTACATGGCAACGCATGATGGCGTGGCCCAGACCGCAACAGCACTCTCCCGCCCGCATGGGTGGGACGATGTGATGCACGCACTCGCACAGGGCAAGCCCGAAGCTGCGCGTATTCTGGCAACTCTTCTACCCAAGACCGATGCCAGCACGACCAGAACGCTCGAACACACAATGCAACGCCTTCTCCCCCGCCAGCCTGCAACGGTGCTGAGTGCAACCGAACCCAACACACAGGCTGCTGGCAGCACCAGAAACATCTGCTCCCCCACGGGCATGTCCGCCACATGGCGCAGGCAAGCAGAACAGGCTGTTACCACGGTGCACGACATCCGGCTGGCAACACGCACACAAACCTGCCTGCATACGCTCCACAACAGGGCACGCTCTGCCTGAGTTGTATTTTTTCTAACAATATTTAGAAAAAATACCGTTCAATAAACAAAATTTCCCAATTTTTTTATCGAATACGTGTGGTGTATCCCGTATAAAGGAATGCACCACACGCAAATGCGATATGACATAATCGCAGTTATAGCAATAATAGTAATATAAGTCATTCATTAATTGAATGAATTGTCGATCCTATAAAAATAACAAGAAGTGACCTCGGCCCATGACCGTAATCACCGAATACTCCCCCGCAGAACTGGCCCGCGCCACGCACACGCCCCTGCCCGGTCTGCGCTGTTACGGCCCCGCCACAGCCACGCGCGCACGCCTGCTGGCCTCGGGCTCGGTCGTGCTCTGCCTGTGGGCAGCCCCCGCATGGGCCGAAACCGCACCAAATGCCGCATACCTGCATATGCCGCATACGCCACCCACCACACAGCAGGCCACACCTGCCACCACGCCTGCCGCTGTGCAGGTTACAGGAGGGGCGCGTATTATTACGGTAACACCCCCGCCTGTACCCGCAGCCCCCCAGCCCGGCTTTTGGGATAACACCCGCCTGCTGCCCCCCCTGACCAGCCGCCCCGAAGCCTATGGCCAGCCACAGTCGCTTGAGCTCAAACCACTGCCCACAGCACTCCTGCATCAGGGGCCATGGGGGGTGTTCAACGCCAATACGGGGGCAGCCGCCGGGTTTGGCACCGTGGGGTATTATGCCGTGTCCCGCTGGGCGGAGGACTGGTCCAGCCTACGCGACAAGCGCAACCGGCTGGATGCCATGGATGCGCTCAAATACATTCCGTTCAACACGGATGGCGATATTTACCTGACGTTAAGTGGCAACTTCCGCCAGCACAATTTTTATGACCAGCGCGCAGGCTTTGGCGCGACCAAAAAAGACCCCGCCTACCGCAACAACTTCCGCTGGAATGTGGGGGGAGACCTGCATCTGGGTGAACATGTGCGCCTGTATGGGGAACTGATGAGCGGTCAGGCTGCGGGTGTGAACTATTATGGCTATGCCGGGGGCCGCTGGCGCAGCAGGCTGGACGCGCAGCAGGCGTTTGTGGAAGTGCGCGGCAAGGTGCTGGATGCAACCGTAGGTGGTATGGCGGGGCGCATGACCTTTCTGGACGCGCCACCCTACTTTACCGCAGGCAGCGTGTACCCCTCCCTGCCGTATTCGTGGAATGGCCTGCGTGGATATGCGTTCTGGAAAAACTTCCGCATAGACGGGTTTTACCTGACCCTGACCAACAACGCGCCTGCCGCCATGTTCCACGATCAGGTTGGCTGGAGTTCGCGCCTGTTCGGGGCCTATACGTCCTATGCCGTGCCCAGCTTCAAGTTCATGGGCCGCAACAGCCAGATTTTTGTGGATACGTTCTATCTGGGGACCATTCTCTCCAAGAGCAGCCTGCCCACTCTGGCGGGAGGTTCCATTGCTGGCTCCACCCACCGCGACACACCGGGCACGCGCATATGGGGCAATGCCGGCCCACTTGAATTTTCGGTTGGGGCCATGTGGCAGGGGGGCGAATTCCGCGCGGCCAAAAACGGACCATCACGCCCTGTTTCCGCCTATGCCATTGACGCAACACTCTCCTGGCGGTTTGCAAAGTGGCCCGGCCACCCGGCCATTGGCATACAGGTGGACGATGTGTCTGGCGGGAACATGAACAAGAATCAGAACAGTTCGTGGGGCAGCTTTCTCTCCCCCTTCGTGCCCAGCGCCTACTACCTGGATATGAGCACCTATCTTGGCCAGTCCAACCTGATTGACGTCGGCCCCATTGCCACCATTGCACCGACCCCCAACACCACCCTGCTGCTCAAGGTGCCAGCCGTATGGCGCAACAGCCGACAGGACGCCATTTACGCCAGTGGCACCGCCTTTTACGCCTACCGCCCACACGGGGCCTACACGGCCACCATGCCGCAGGCCAGCTTTACATGGCGGGCCACACGCCACATTACGCTTGGCATTGACGGAGAATATATTTTTGCCTCGCGCAGCATGATAGACGCCGGAGCCTCTTCTGGCGCCTTTGTGCAAAGCAACATTGAACTGACCTTCTGACCCGCTTTGGTGCAGACAAATACCCGTGAGCATCGTATGTGCACAAAGGAGCGGAGGAACGTGGCCAGCCCACGTACCCTCCGCCCTTGACCGCTCAAGAGGGAACGCCTGACCACTCCCATGATCCGTGGCGTAACCTCCATGACCCTCCGGGAGAGACAGGACGCATGGCCAGCGCAAACCCCCAACGGGAACTGACACTCCGTGGCCTTGTGCTTGGCGCGCTTATTACCGTCGTTTTTACCGCGTCCAACGTTTATCTGGGTCTGCGGATCGGGCTTACATTTGCCTCCTCCATACCTGCGGCTGTTATTTCCATGGCTGTGCTGCGCCTTATGGGTGGGGGCACTCTGCTCGAGAACAACATGGTGCAAAGTCAGGCTTCCGCTGCGGGCACCCTGTCGTGCGTGTTTGCGACCTTTCCGGGGCTGATTATTGCAGGGTTCTGGACGCACTTTCCCTTCTGGCAGACTGCGGGTCTGTCCTTTGCCGGTGGGGTGCTGGGAGTGCTGTTTACCATTCCACTCAGGCGTGCGCTGGTCACGCAGAGCAATCTGCCGTACCCCGAAGGTGTTGCCGCAGCCGAAATTTTGCGCGCAGGAGCGGATAAGGGCAACCAGCGCGGCCTGCAAGCCCTGATCAGAGGCGGGATGCTGGCCTCCCTCTTTTCCTTTTTTAGTGGCGGTTTGCGGCTGCTGGGCGATGGGCTGAGCCTGACCGCCAGCGCAGGCAGTGCTGTCTTTCAACTCAGTGCTGCTTTTTCCCCCGCCCTGATCGGCGCCGGGTATCTGGTCGGGCTGAGCGGGGGCATGGCCATGCTTACCGGCTGCATTCTGGCATGGGGTGTGGGTGTGCCGTGGCTGACCGGCACATTGCCCAACCCGCTGCACCTGCCCCCAGCACAGTTTGCACAGGACATATGGCTGCACAGGGTTCGCTTTGTGGGGGCTGGCGCCATTGCCGTTGCCTCCCTATGGACCCTGATCGAGCTTATGCCCCCCGTGCTGCGCGGCATACGCACCATGCTGCAACGTACATCGGGGCTGACCACCACTACGGAGCGTGATCTTTCGGCCCGCACCATGGGGTGGCTGCTTGGCCTGTCCATGCTGTTGCTGGCTGGTTTTTTTGCCGCGTTTCTGGCTCCTGTGGCACATGGGTTCTGGCCTGTTGTTGGAGCCGCCGTGCTGTTCTGCATTGTGTTCGGTTTTATTATGGCCGCAGCCTGCGGGTACATGGCCGGTATTGTGGGGTCATCCTCCTCCCCCATTTCCGGCATTATCATTATTGGCGCCGTGCTGTGCGCCCTGATGATTCTGGGGCTGGAAGCACTGGGCCTGACACCAGACGCCATGGCAGCAGACGGCCAAAAACTGGCAACGGCGTTTACCATCCTTCTGCTCTCGGCCATTACGGCCACTGTCGCCATTTCCAACGACAATCTGCAAGACCTCAAGACCGGCCAGCTTGTGGGGGCCACCCCGTGGAAGCAGGAAGTGGCACTGATAGCAGGCTGCCTTGTAGGGGCTGCGGTTATTCCGCCTGTTCTCAACCTGCTTTATCAGGCCTACGGGTTTACGGGTGCCATGCCCCGTCCCGGCATGGACCCGGGCCACGCACTGTCTGCCCCGCAACCAGCCCTGATTACACTGATCGCCAAGGGAATTTTTACCCATTCGCTGGACTGGAGCATGCTCAGTGTTGGCATGGTGCTGGGGATGGGGCTGGTCGGGCTGGACCTTGCCCTGCGCCGCCGGGGGCAGGCCCTGCCCCCCCTTGGCGTTGCCGTGGGGCTGTACCTGCCTGCCTCCGTCAGCCTGACCCTTGCCGGTGGCGCCATACTCGGGTGGGTGCTCAAACGGGTCCGCCACAAACGCCACCAGCAAAGTGCCACGGCGGAACAGGCCAGTGAGGACGGTGGCTCCACCGGCACCATGCTGGCCTCTGGCTTTATCGTGGGCGAAAGCCTGACAGGCGTGCTGCTGGCTGTTCTGTCTGGTGCTACGGGGCGTGACAATGTTTTTTCCCTCGCGGCTTTTGTGCCTTCGGGGGTGGCCAGTGTTCTGGGGGCACTGGCCTTTGCCGCTCTATGCTGGACTTTTGCGCGCAGAACGCTCCAGAGCCATTAAACCGTAAAACACAGTCTGCTTATGGCTTCCCCTAAATGCCGTTAATGCTGCAAAAGCACCGGCACACGGGGGTTGGACAGAATATAGTCTGTTACGCTGCCCACAAGCCGGCTGTAGAGCATATTGTGCTGGTAGCCCCCAATAACCAGCAGATCGGCATGGAATGTTGCGGCCATATCCAGCAGAGCCTGCCCGGCATTGCTGTTATCCGCCAGAGGCTGCTGCACAAGTGTTACACCGGGCAGAATATCCAGCGGCAACGGGTCGGTAGCAGAAACAGCCACCTCCACGGCTTTTGCGGCCCCCACAATGGAACGGGCCGCAAAAAAGGCACGACGGCAGGCGGGAGTATCTTTCCAGGCCAGAAAAACCCTGTCCCCGCTGGTCTGGTCCCAAAATGGGGGGACGAACAGAACGGGCCGCCCGGATTCAAAAATAGCGGCGCGGGTCGCCACATGTTTTTGCGCACTATCTCGACTATCGGGAAAACCCATAATCAGCAGATCGGCATCCTTGCCGTAGCCCGCAATAATCCGGTCCACCGTAATTTCGGGGTCCAGCCAGTTGACCTCCACCTTGCCCAATCGGTCGGCTGGGGGACCATATTCCTGCGCCAGCCAATGCTGGAAACGCGTATGCAGGGCATCGGCCCATTCCATCTGGTTGGTCCGCAGGGTCTGGGCCTGTTCATCTGAAAAGCCCATCCGCCCTAATATCTGGTCAGGAGGTTCACGCGCGGCCAGCACATCAATCCGCCGCATCCCCCGAATGCGGGAGAGAGCCTGCGCCGCCATACCCAGCAAAACCTCGGTCTGGTCCAACTGGCTGAGAATAACAAGGCACCGCTGCATGCGCCAACCCTCCCTGCTTCCAATAAACACGGAGCAGACTGTGGCACACATGCCCTCTCTCTGGAAGGTGAAGAAAAAACAGCCCCCCACCCCTCGCATTCAGCGGCAAAGCTGGGCAAAACTCCAGCACGCGCGCCCTTGCGCGCGACAGTAAAGGAAAGAGCAGAACAGTGTTGCTAAACGTGAGCGAGCGCGGCCCCGAGCACCCAACGCCAGCACCGGCCCTGCCTGTTGTGCTGCTGCATGGCCTGTTTGGCCGGGCACGCAATCTGGGCTTTGTGCAGCGCAAACTGGCCACAACCCGGCGCACACTGGCCATGGACCTGCGCAACCACGGCGACAGCCCCCACGGCCCCATGAGCTACCCCGCCATGGCGGGGGACGTGCTGGACACAATGGAGCAAAACCACGCCAACCCCGCCATTGTGCTGGGCCATTCCATGGGTGGCAAAACAGCCATGACACTCGCCCTGACCCACCCCAACGCCGTGCGCGCGCTTATTGTGGTGGATATTGCCCCAGCCCAAGGCGGATTTGACCGGCTGGATCTGCCGGACAATCTGGACAGGCTGCAATTCCCCCCTCATCTGGACCTGCGCACGACCAACGACCTGCTGCGCCCCTATATTGCCAGCGATGCAGTCCGCCAGCTTATGGCGCAGAACATAAGGCAGGGAGACAACCCCGGCTGGGCCATTGGCCTGAAGGAGATTCTGGCCGCCATGCCCGACATTATGGGCTGGCCCCAGCTTGCTCCGGGCCTGCGGTATGAAGGGCCAACCCTGTTTATCCGGGGCGAGACATCACCCTATATCAGCCCGGACAACTACCCGACCATGCAAGCACTTTTCCCCAACCACAGACTGGAAAGCATTCGTGGCGCGGGCCACTGGGTGCATGCCGATGCCCCACGCCGCTTTACCGAACTGGTGGAAGAATTTCTGGCTGGCATTCCCTGAACACCTACTCAACCCGTAGCCTAAAAACAGGTAGGAGCCACGTCCAGCAGCCCGCTCCCCTGCTCTCCTGCCCACTGGGCACGGGGCACGGGGCACGGGGCACGGGGCAAAAATGCCAGAAGGCGGGCCACAAAGCCCGCACATGGTGTTCCCTTACGCCAGTGTGACCGGCAGGCCCGCCATATTCTGCGCAACAGCCTCGGCCATGCGAATGCCATCCATGGCGGCGGACAGAATACCCCCGGCATACCCCGCCCCTTCCCCCGCTGGGTACAGGCCCGGCGTGTTAACCGACTGACCATTCTCCCCCCGGGGCACACGGATGGGGGAGGATGTGCGGGTTTCCACCCCGGTCATGACCGCATCATCCATGGCAAAACCGCGCAGCTTGCGGTCAAACCTTGGCAGGGCCTCACGCAGGGCTTCCACCACAAAGTCCGGCAGGCAGGTGGACAGGTCAGCCGGTGTGACCCCCGGCTTGTAGGAGGGCACCACATCACCCAATGCCGTGGAAGGCCGCCCGGCCAGAAAATCCCCCACACGCTGGGCAGGGGCGCGATAATCCCCACCACCGGCCAAAAATGCCTGCCGCTCCCAGTGGCGCTGGTAGGCAATGCCTGCCAGCGGGTCATCTGGGTAATCCTCGCCCGGCCGCAGTTCCACCACCATACCCGAGTTGGCGTTACGCTCGGCGCGGGAATACTGGCTCATGCCATTGGTCACCACCTGCCCTTCTTCCGAAGTTGCGGCCACAACCGTGCCACCGGGGCACATGCAAAAGGAATAAACACCCCGCCCGTTGGCCGCATGGTGCACCAGCCGGTATTCGGCTGCACCCAACTGTTCATTACTCGCACTGGGGCCAAACTGGGCCGTATCAATAACCGATTGCGGGTGTTCGATCCGTACCCCCATGGAAAAGGGCTTGGCCTGCATGCTCACACCCTGTTTTTGCAACATGCCAAAAGTGTCGCGCGCACTGTGGCCCACGGCCAGCACAACGTGATCCGCCGCGATCACCTCCCCCGTAGCCAAGCGCACACCCTCCACCTTGCGGGTGGCGGGGTTGAGCAGAAGATCGTCCACCCGTGCGCCAAAACGGTATTCCCCTCCGGCCTGCTCCACCTCCTGACGGATGTGTTCGACCATGGAGACCAGCCGGAACGTCCCAATATGCGGGTGCGCCAGATACAGAATATCCTCCGGCGCACCAGCCTTTACAAACTCCTCCAGCACCTTGCGGCCCAGAAAGCGCGGGTCCCGCACCTGACTGTACAGCTTGCCGTCCGAAAAAGTGCCAGCTCCCCCTTCCCCAAATTGCACGTTGCTCTCCGGGGTCAGCACCGAGCGACGCCACAGGGCGAACGTGTCCACCGTGCGTTCACGCACGACCTTGCCGCGCTCCAGCAAAAGTGGGCGCAAACCCATACGCGCAAGCAGGAGAGCCGCCATAAACCCGCAAGGGCCAGCGCCGATAACAATGGGGCGTTTGTACCCCTCCGCTGCGGCAAGGGCCGCACCATTGGTAATGGGTGGGTGCCAGGCCATGTCTGGTGCGATCTGCACATGGGTGTTACCGGGGTGCGCGTGGCGGTACCGGGCCAGCACCCCTGCTTCGTCCCGTACGGCGCAGTCGAGGGTATATACAAGCCAGATGGCGGACCGGCGGCGCGCATCATGCCCACGCTTGAACACAGTGAAGTGTTCAAGTGCTTCCGCAGCAATGCCCAACCGCTCGCAGATCGCCTGCCGCAGTGCTTCGGGCGGGTGGTCCAGCGGTAGCCGCAATTCAGTCAGACGGAGCATGGGGCGTGTTCATCCAGTATGATTGCAAAAGAGGCAAAAGGCCTTCTGCCTCCTTCCCTATTCTGGAACCCCTTGGGCGTGCAACGTCTGCCGCATGATCCATGAGTGAATATTCCACTTCTATTCCGCCCACACCCACCTTACATAAGAACAAAGCCCCAAAATGGGGGCCATGCTCATACGACCCTTTTGTTCATGAAAGCAGCCAGCTCCATGCCAGTCCCAGACACGCACACGCATGAGCATGCAGACCATTCGGGGTGCACCACCCATGCACAGCACGCCACGCCCTGCGCGCATGAGCATGAGCATGAGCATGAGCATGAAGGTAGCGGGGCGGCCTGCGCGCACAAGCACGGTTTTGGCCACCACCATGTGCATACACCGGCCTCTTTTGGCACGGCCTTTGCCATAGGCATTGCGGTCAACACACTCTATCTGGCGGCCGAGGCGATCTGGGGTGTTTACGCCCATTCGCTCTCGCTCATTGCCGATGCGGGGCATAATCTGTCAGACGTGCTGGCGCTGGCTGCGGCGTGGCTGGCCGAACATCTCTCGCGCAAAAGCCCGACCGCGCGCTTTACCTACGGGTTGCGCCGCTCCTCCATTCTGGCAGCACTGGCCAATGCCATCATTCTTATGCTGGTTACGGGCGGCGTTGCGTGGGAGGCCATCCACCGCCTGATGAACCCCACCCCGGTTGCGGGTATGACCATGATGGTGGTCGCAGGGGTTGGTATTGTGGTCAACGGTGCCTCCGCCATGCTGTTTGCTGCCGGGCAGAAGGGCGACCTGAACATTCGCGGGGCCTTTTTGCACCTTATGGCCGATGCCCTGACATCCCTTGCCGTGGTTGTAGCGGGGGGGCTGGTGCTGCTGACCCATGTGGCCTGGATAGACCCCGCCATAAGCCTTGCCATTTCCGTTATTGTGGTGCTGAGCACATGGTCCCTGCTACGGGATTCGCTGGATATGGCGCTTGATGCCGTCCCGCGTGAGGTGGACCCCGGTGCGGTGGAAAGCTTTTTACGCGGCACCCCCGGTGTTGCCGACCTGCATGACCTGCACATCTGGCCCATAAGCACGACCGAAACCGCCCTGACGGTGCATCTGGTCCGCAGCGCCAGCCCGACTGATGGGGAGAGCGATACCCGGTTGCTGGACACACTTGTTACAACCCTGCGCAAACGCTTTGGCATTGCCCACCCCACCGTGCAGATGGAAACACTGGACTACGGCCCGACCTGCCACCTGTCCGACCCGCACACCGTCTAACCCCAGATGACAAGAGACCATGCCCGAACTCCCGCTCCCCAGAAGTAACAAGGGCATTGCCGTTGTCAGCCTGTTTGTCAGCCTTGTCGCTCTCGCGCTCAAATACGCAGCCTTTGCCGTAAGCGGCAGCGTTGCCCTACATGCGGATGCCATAGAAACCATTATCAACGTCGTAGCCGCCGCTGGCGGGTTATGGGCCTTAAGTGTTGCCGAGCGCCCGGCGGACCACAACCATACATATGGCCACTACAAGGCCGAGTACCTGTCTGCCGTGGCAGAGGGCACGCTGGTGGTCATTACCGCGTTTGTCATTGGCCGCGAGGCCGTGGAAGGCTGGCTGCACCCCCACCCCACACTGGCCCCATGGGGTGGCCTGCTCCTGAACGGGGCTGCAACCTGCGTTAATCTGGGCTGGGGGCTGGTCATGCTCCGCGCGGGGCAGGCCCGCCACTCCCCCGCCCTGATCGCGGGCGGGCAGCATGTCCTGTCCGATGTGTGGACGGGTGTGGCCCTTGTGGCCGGTGTAGCGCTCATTCCCCTGCTGGGCTGGCCGCAACTGGATGCGGTGCTGGCCGGACTGGTGGCCATAAACGTGCTGCGGGTAGGCTGGGAGGTCATGCGGGACTCCATTGCCGGACTGATGGACGAAGCCCCGGACACCCAGACGCTGGGCGAGATCCGCCAGATCATCAGCACCAACGGGTATGGGGCCATTCAGGCGCATGACATCCGCACCCGTATTGTGGGAGCCATGACATTCCTTGAATTCCATCTGGTCGTCCCCGGCAGCATGAGCGTCAAGAACGCCCATGACATATGCGACCGTATTGAGCATGCCCTGCGCGCGCACATGGGCAGCACGCTTGTGCATATTCACATAGAGCCAGAAACCTGCGCCAAGCTCGACGGTACCGCCCTGATCATACCGCCAGCAGGCGCATTGCCCGCCAGTTCTGCTTCTTCAGCAGAAAAATAAACAGAAAATCGTAATAAAAGGCGGTAATGTCTTTCTTCTGCCGCATGAAATGTTAAACTGTGCCGCATCCTTTTTCTTTTATGCAAGAGATGCCTCATGCCCCCCGCGAGCGTGATCCCCACAGCAGAGTCCCTGCGCCATCTGCGTGAACACGCCAAGGCTGGTACGGTCAGTTGGCGCCGTAAGCTCATGTACTGGTCGGGGGCAGCCATGGTGGGCATGGTGGCCGTGGCCTTTGCCGGGCTTGCGGATAAGGCGGCCCATGTGCGCACCGCCCTTATGAACATCAACCCCTGGCTTATGCTGCTGGTCACCCCACTTGGGCTGGCCTTGTCCACATGGCTGACGCGTACGTGGTTCCGTGGAGCGCAGGGGAGCGGTATTCCCCAAGCCATTGCCTGCATGCACCTGCATGACATGACCATTGTGGACAAGGTTCTGGCCCTGCGCATTGCACTGGCCAAAATCTGCCTGACCTGCCTTGGCCTGCTCTCGGGGGCCTCCATCGGGCGGGAAGGGCCAACCGTGCAGGTGGGTGCGTCCATCATGCATACGGTGGGCCGCCTTGCGGGCCTGACCGACGTAACCAAGCAGCGTGCCTTAATCAAAGCCGGGGGGGCAGCCGGTGTGGCGGCCGCCTTTAATACCCCACTTGCAGGCATTGTGTTCGGGATTGAGGAACTGGCCCACTCGTTTGAGCAACGCACAAGTGGCACCATGCTGACCTGTGTTGTTATTTCCGGCGTGACGGCCATCGCCCTTGTGGGGAACTACACTTATTTTGGCCATACCTATTCCGCCGTGCCGGTGGGGGCCAGTTGGCTGGCCGTGGTGGTCTGCGGGGTGCTGGGCGGGGTCAGTGGGGGTACTTTTTCGGCCCTGCTGGTGCGTATTTCACGCGGGATTCCGGGCGCGTTCGGGCGGTTTGTCAGCCAGCGGCCCATTCTGTTTGCCGCACTTTGCGGGCTGGTTCTGGCCATTATCGGCCTGCTTTCGGGCGGGATGACGTATGGCACGGGCTACACACAGGCGCGCGACATTATTATGGGCTCGGACCAGTATCCGGTTTCGTTTTTTCTGTTCAAACTGCTGGCCACCCTTATTTCCTACTGTTCGGGCATTCCCGGCGGGCTGTTTGCGCCATCCCTCTCCGTTGGGGCTGGCATGGGCGGGTGGATTGCGCATTTTCTGCCCCACACAACACCGGGGGCCGTGGTGCTACTGGGCACGGTGGCCTACTTTGCCGCTGTCACCCAGTCCCCCCTGACCGCCACCGTTATTGTTATGGAAATGTGCGATAACCAGCAGATTACGCTGGCCCTGCTGGCCAGTGCGTTCCTCGCCTTCGGGGTGTCCCGCGCCCTGTGCAGCCACGCACTATATGGCGCGCTTGCCGTGCGGTTCCTGCGCTCAGCGGCTCCCAGGCAAAAAACCCAACGGCTGGCAACAGCCACCGACACACTCAGAAACTGAGCATTTTGCACCCCCTTCAGGCCCGCCTTTGTGGCCTGACAGGACCGCACCTCTCTGGTTTCTCATAATCTGGCGTCCTATATGAGAAGCACGATTGTTGAATTGGAGGCTTACCCTATGTCTGACGCATCCCTCGCGCCGGAAAATGCTGCCACAGGCGCACCCGATACCCGCGTGCCCGTTACGGTGCTGACCGGCTTTCTGGGCGCGGGCAAAACCACCCTGCTCAACCATATCCTGACCGCTGAACACGGGCGCAAATACGCCGTGGTCATTAATGAATTTGGCGAACTGGGCGTGGACAACGATCTGGTGGTGGATGCGGATGAAGAAGTGTTCGAAATGAACAATGGCTGCATCTGCTGCACCGTGCGGGGCGACCTGATCCGTATTCTGAACGGGTTGATGAAGCGGCGCGGCAAGTTTGACGGCGTCATTGTGGAAACCACCGGCCTTGCCGACCCCGCTCCCGTAGCCCAGACCTTTTTTGCCGATGAAGATGTGCGCGAAAAAGCCCGACTGGACGCCGTGGTCACGGTGGTGGACGCCTTCAACTTCCTGACCACACTGGCCGAAAGCCCCGAAGCGCGCGAGCAGGTGGCCTTTGCCGATGTGATCATCCTCAACAAGACCGATCTGGTGGACCCCACCCAGATTACCCGGATTGAGGATGCCATTCGCAAAATTAACGCGGTTGCTCCCATTCACCACGCCAAAAAAGGCAATGTCCGCCTGACCGATGTCATGGACCGTGGCGGGTTTGATCTGGCCCGTGTGCTGGAGAGCATGCCCGAATTCCTTGAACACACCGAACACCACCATGAGGAAGACATTGCCAGCGTGTCCCTTACCATCAAGCAGCCGCTGGATGCTGGCCGCTTTCAGGCATGGATCAGTGCGCTGTTGCAGGAAAAAGGCGGGGATATGCTGCGCACCAAAGGTATTCTGGATTTTGCGGGCCAGCCCGAGCGCTTTGCTTTTCAGGCCGTGCACATGATGGCGGATGGCAACGCCATTGGCCCATGGAAGGATGGTGAACCGCATGAGAGCCGTCTGGTATTTATTGGCCGCAACCTGAACAGACCACAGCTCCGCCGTGGGCTTGAAAGCTGCATTGCGGCATGAGCGCGGTAAAAGAACCCCTTCTGCGCGGGCTGATTGAAAAGCGTGGTGCCCACAAGCAGGTTGAGGGCGAAATTACGGGCTGTGTCGCCTCGCGCGATTCCAGCCGCTTTGCCTTCACCACCGGCGAGGGGGATGTCATTATTGCCCACCGGCAAGACCTGAGCGCCCCCGGCGCATGGGCCACTTACGCGGTGCATGACGGGCCGGTGCTCGCCCTCTCGCCCGACACATTGGCCGACAGCTTTTTGACCGGAGGGGACGACGGCCGCCTGTGCCGCCTTGACCCGACGGGCGAAATTGAGGAACTGGCCAAAACACGGCGCTGGGTGGAACATATTGCCACTTTTGTAAGCGATAAAGCCGCCCTGATCGCTGCGGCTTCTGGCAAGAATGTGGAACTGCGCGACGCCACGGGCCGCACGGTTGTCCGCACGTTTGAGCACCCGACCACAGTGGGCGGCATTGCATTCGACCCCAAGGGCAAGCGCCTTGCCGCATCGCATTATAATGGTGTGTCGCTCTGGTTCACCCAGTCCAAGGATGGCAGCGCGCGCCTGCTGGAATGGAAAGGCAGCCACTTGGGCGTTGCCATGCACCCCGGTGGAGAAGCCGTCATTACCGCCATGCAGGAGAATGATCTGCACGGCTGGCGACTGGCGGACGGACACAATATCCGCATGAGTGGCTACCCGACCAAAGTGCGCTCCATGTCTTTTTCCAGCAATGGCAAATGGCTGGCCACCAGTGGCGCGGATGTGGTGGTCATGTGGCCGTTCTTTGGTGGTGGCCCCATGGGCAAGCCACCGGCGGAACTGCCCGGCGCGGGCGGCGCGCTATGCACCCGCGTTGCCTTCCATCCCTCGCAGGAAGTTGTGGCCGCAGGCTTTGCCAATGGCACTGTTGTGATGATGGAGCCCACGACCCAGCGCGTTCTTCCTGTATCATTGGGGCAGGCTGGCGCGGTTACCGCGCTGGCTTACAGCCCGGATGGCTGCACGCTGGGCTTTGGCACGCAGGACGGGGTGATCGGGCTTCTGGATCTGGCCAGCGCCACCTGAGCAACCTACCCCCCGCCATGGTCCCCGCCGGACCATGGCGGAAACTAACCGCATACCGCAAAAACAGCCTCCCCCTCAGGCCAAAAGGGGGAGACAAAGGACAGGAATGATATGACGAACAGGTTCCGGCTCGTGATTATTGGTGGAGGCGTTGCCGGTCTGGCCCTGGCGACCCGCCTTGGCAACACACTTGGCCGCTCCGGCAAACTGGAAATCACGCTTGTGGACAAAGGTTTCAGCCATGTCTGGAAACCCATGCTCCACTGCTTTGCCGCAGGAACCGCCCGGAACGAAAATGACCGGATTACGTTTGTCTCCCACGCCGCGGCTCATGGTTTTCGCTTCTGCTACGGCGAGATCGCGCATCTGGACCGAGCCAACAAGCGCATTACCCTTGCCCCGCTGATGGAAGAAAACAACCAGCTCCTGCTGGAGGAGCGGCATCTGGATTACGATGCCGTGGTGTTTGCCATTGGCAGCCGCGCCAATGACTTTGGCACCCCCGGCGTTGTGGAACACTGCATGTTCCTCGACAACGTGGTGGAAGCCAACAATTTTAACGAACGCTTCCGCCATGCTATTATTCAGGCCTATGGTCGCGGCACCCCGGTGGATATTGCCATTGTTGGCGGCGGGGCTACCGGCGTGCAACTGGCGGCCGAACTGCACAAAGCGCTTGATATTGGCGCACTGTACAACTTTACCCCGGTCACCCCGGAAATGCGCGTAACCCTGTTAGAGGCAGGACCACGCATTCTGCCCGCCTTCCCGCAGAATGTCTCGGACGCGGCACAGAAGCAGCTTGAAGACCTGAACATTGTGGTCCGCACCAACACCATGGTGAGTGGCGCGGACGAAGATGGGTTTATTCTCAAGGATGGCAGCCGCGTTAATGCGCAGTTCCGGGTCTGGGCGGCAGGCGTTAAGGCACCGGATGTAACGCGGGACATGGACGGGCTGGAATACCAGCGTGGTGGCCAGCTTACCGTGCGCCCCAGCCTGCAAAGCACGGTGGATGAGCATATTTTTGCACTGGGTGACTGCTCCTTTATCAAGGATGCGCCAGTTGCTCCCACAGCACAGGTGGCGCGCCAGCAAGCGCACCATCTGGCCCGCTACCTTCCGGGCTTCATTTTTAACAACAAGCCTGTGCCGGACTTCCGCTTCCGTAACCGGGGGGCAATTGTCGCTCTTGGGGACTATAACGGCTGGGGTGCTTTTGCCGATGGCAAAACCTTTGGCGGTGGTTTTTTAAATGGCCTCAGTGCGCGCCTTGGCCACATAGCCCTTTACCGGCAGCACCAGTTTGAACTGCACGGCCCCATCCGTGGCGCCATTGCCTGCTTTACGGACTGGCTGGACGGATTTGTACGCCCCCCCGTACGTATGGACTAAATTCTTGCCCCCTCCGCCAACTTTGACCGGAGGGGGCAACCACATTTACTAAACCCCTCTGAGTCTAGAGGGGTTTTTCGCACTTACACAAAAAATCCCTTACCATCATATTCACCATATTGGCCTGCTCAATATGGGGCAGATGACCGGTCTGCGGCAAAAAGTGCCGGGTTACGTGCGTGGGTAGCCCCTGCGCCTGTGCGGCTGGCAGAACCCGGTCCAGCTCCCCCCATATGATCTGCACGGGGCTGGGTGGGTTTTGCAGAGCCGGGCGCAGATCATTGGCCTGCTCACCATTGGGGAAACAGTTCTGTGCAATGGCACGCAATGCCGCCCGCGCGCCGGGGGCGGCACGGGCCTCGACCAGAAACTCCGCAACCTTGCGCCCGATCAGCTTTGGGTCATACACAGCCATGGCCATGGCGGCTGCCATGTCCGCCACGGTATTGGCCTCCACAAAACCGGTAATGAACGCCATGCTCACCGCCCGTCCAAGCCCTGCCGGGGCCAGCAGGGACAGGCTGGCAACCTGTGCTGGCGCACTCTGGAGCAAGGACAGCGCAATACCTCCCCCAAGGGAGTGCCCCAGCACATGCGCCTTGCTAACCCCCAAC
Organism: Acetobacter lambici; assembly: GCF_011516885.1. Taxonomy (GTDB): domain Bacteria; phylum Pseudomonadota; class Alphaproteobacteria; order Acetobacterales; family Acetobacteraceae; genus Acetobacter; species Acetobacter lambici. Next base: position 94,791 of record NZ_WOTD01000008.1, read on the forward strand.
CCCTCCAGCACAAGGCGGGTGACCTGCGCCAGATGTTCCAGTGTTGGGGCCTGAGCCAAGGCGGAAGACTGGCCATGACCGGGCAGATCAAACGCAATAACCCGCCGGTTTGTAGCCTGCACCTGCTGGGTAAGCTGCCAGTTGGTCACACTGCCACCAAAGCCATGCACCAGAAGCAGTGGCAGGCCAGACCCGCCGCCAGTCTGGCGGACATGCACAGCCTGCGCCCCCAACCGGAGCTGGAAGGTCTGTGTCTGAACATCCTGTTTTATCATGGTGCCATCATGCCCGTTTTGCATCCATGCGGCCAGATTGCAGGCGTGATCATTTTAGCCGCTAAAAATGGCAGGCAATGCGGCCACCAATAAAACGTGGCTCTCCGGGAATATAAAAGTAGGTTGTGGTGGCCATGCCCCCACTTTCCGCATAACGCCGGTCCAAAAGATTACGGCCATAGACCGTAATGTCCCACAACTGGGAGGGAGAATGCAGGGTTGCATGCGCCCCGAGCAGAAAATAAGGCGGCAGGCGGTAAAAGCCCGTCCCCCCCACGGTAATGGCCTGACTGCCCCTGTATTGCCAGTCCGGCCCAAAATCCAGCCTGTAACCCGTGGGCAATGGCTGCCGCCATGTGGCATCACCATTCAGCGTTAGTTTGGGGGAACCGTTATCCACCCCCCTAAAGTTGCGCTCTATGGCTTTCCACTGGTTATGTGCTGCATAGTACGCATTGGTCGCGGCGCGGTCCACATTGGGAAAGTTCTGAAAATCCCCCCGCTGCCAGCCAATGTTCTGCATTAAAAAAAGATGGCCAAAGGGATGGGCTTCCAGAGTAGCCTCAAACCCCCAACTCTGAGACTTGGGCGCATTGGTAATTTCGCTCAACGGTCCATAATTGGGGATCAGGACAGTGCCTATGACCTGCTGGTTATGAAAATCGTTGTAAAATGCCGCCCCATTCAGGCGCAACCGCCCCGGAACGGGGTCTGATTTAAGACCCAGTTCATAGGTCAGAACCGTTTCCGGCTTAAACGGGTCCAACTGAGCCTGCACCTGTGTGTTGTTGGCGCTAAACCCGCCGGGCTTAAAGCCCTTGCTCATTTTGTAATACAGCATCGCCTGCGGTACAAACTGCCACGAAACCCCGGCCTGCCCCGCGAACTGATTGGCTGCCGTGCTCTCGGGGCTAAAACTTCTGGTCGTGCCACCAAATATCTGGGAAGTCAGGCCGGTTATGCCCCGGTCATCCAGTTCATGTAAAAGCCCTGCCCAGATTGTTACATTATGCGGCAGGCGGTAGCTGACATTCCCGAACTCGGAAACACTCTCCTGATCCATGCCAAAGCTTGTGGCCATCATGTATCCACGGGCAGTGTAGTCCGTGTAGTCAAAGAAAAACCGCTGGTTCATGCGGCTGCGCTGGTAGTAGGCACCCACAACCCAGTTCAGGCGGCCATGCAGGGCGGCCCCGTTCAGCCGGGCTTCTTGCGTAAACACATTGGCGTCTATGGTGCGGTACGTATCCGCCTGAGAAAGGGCGGTTCCATCCTGATCCGTATATTCACCCTGACGTTCGGTCTCAAACGCACTGATGGCGGTAAACGTGGCAGGCCCAAAATCATGGATCAGTCGCAGGTCCACCCCCCAGTACTGGTTGTGCTCACTGGGTTTTAGCCCGGCACCACGCCCTACAAGCTTGGCAAACTCTGGTCGCATGGACCATTCAGCCTGCCGCCCCAGCCCAAAACCCGGTAGAGCCTGTGAACCGATCAGCCTGTGAACGGGCACCGCGGTTACAACCTCACTATCATCTTGCACAAAATGGCCACCAAGCTGGATGGTGGTGCGGTCATTGGGTTGCCAGCGCAGCTTGCCCCGTAAAGCCCACAGGTCCGCATCCCCCAGATGCGCGCCATTGGTCGGGTTGTACTGCCACCCCCCACCTTGGCGCGTCTGCCCTGCAAGCCGGAAACTCCAGCCCTTGGCCAGCGGCCCGGACACATAGGCCTCGCTCCGGCTGCGGGCGTAGGACGCAATATCCTCCATGCCACCGTAATGCCATGTGGTGGTCGGGTCGTTTGTGCGCAGGCGCACTTCCCCCCCCGTGGTGGACTGGCCGTGTCTGGTGCCCACTGGCCCCGGGTCCACTGCCGCATCTGCCAGATCAAACATCAGCCCGTTGCTCATGGCGGGGTAGGCGTAGGCCACATCATCCATATACGTCAGAACGGGGGGCATATTGTTCTGCGTAAAATCATTAAAGCCGGCGCCACGCAGGTAAAAATTGGTCGATGCCGTACCGTTGATGCTCTGCATGGTCAGGTTGGGCGCCACACGCTCCAGCCCCCGCAGGGTGGTGACATCCCTGTTACGCAACAACTCAGCGCTCAGATGCGTTGTGGCATCGGGTTCATGCTGGGCGGAGGGAAAGGCAAAATCGGATCGGTGCGCCCCCACATCCACATGAGTTATGGCGTGCGCGGCAACAGGGGGCTTTGCCCGCGCACCCTTGGCAGAGGTAGCGGGGCTGGCGGGTAACGTGCCCTGTTTGGCTGGTGCTGGTGCTGGTGCTGTATTCTGCGCCAGCGCAAAGGGCGCGGCAAACAGGCTGAGCGGGATCAGGCTGACACAGCACAGCATAAGCTGCCAGCGTTCAGGGCCACATCTTCTGGTCTGCGCGACCAGAGGAAGGCCGTATGCTTGCTGCCCGAAAATAGTCCGCTCCTCCACCACCAATACGCCGCCATTGAGCCGCGCAAGCCATGCTCCCCCGGCAGGGCTGGCTCTCTCATGACGGAAACAGCCCCCCATGTGCAAGGCTGTTCGCCCAAATCCATCTTATTTTTAACCATTGACCGGACCATTCATGCACGTTCCGACCTAAAAGGTCCGCCCCTCTGTATAAGGTTTTTTTTAAGAAAACCTCTGCCCACAAGAGGGTAGGCAGGCTACGCCAAGCTGGCTAAGGTGAGTGCTCACCTTAGTGTTTTGTATTAAAAACACGGCCAGCAATCCGTAGCGTCAGCAACTATAATAAAGAACCGGAGTTCCCCTGTGCCAGACTTGTCCTTGCGTGCCATTTTCCGCCATGCCCTCATGCTGTCCGCCATTGTGGGCGTGGGCAGTCTGGCCGGGCAGGCCCATGCCACAACACCAACCACCCCGCAAACAGCGCAGAGCAACTTTGGCCAGTGGGGCGTGGACCTTGCCGGGCGTGATCTGGCGGTGGTTCCGGGGAACAATTTTTTCCGCTACGCCAATGGCATATATCTGGACCACCTTAAAATTCCTTCGGACATGACCAGCTATGGTCCGTTCAACGCACTGGCCGAACTCTCCCGCACACGGGTGCAGGATATTCTGAACGACCTGTCCGCCCACCCGGTGGCATCGGCCCGCACCACGGAAGAAAAACTGGGCACCTTCTACGCCTCCTACATGGACGCAGCCGAGGTGGAACGCCTTGGCACACAGCCCCTTGCGCAGGATATGGACGCCATCCGGGCCATAAAGGACATGGCGGGTTTTGCCGCCCTGAGCGGCACGGCCGTGGGCTCGTTCCAGTTCGGCCCCTTCTCCCTTGGGATCAACCCGGACGCCAAGGACCCCACACGCTATGCGTTAACGCTTGATCAGGCCGGGCTGGGGCTACCGGACCGGGACTACTACCTAAAGCCCGTTTTTGCCGCCAAAAAAGCAGCCTACCAGACGTATATTGAAAAAGCGCTCACGCTGGCAGGCTGGCCCGAACCCGCCAAGGCCGCCGCCGCCATTGTTATTTTTGAGAGCAAGCTGGCCGAAGTCCACTGGCCCCGCGCAGACCTGCGTGACCCGCAAAAAACCTACAACCCCATGACACTGGCGGAACTGAGCACCAAAGCACCGGGTTTTGACTGGACCGCATGGCTCAGCGCGTCTGGCCTGCCAGCGCAGGACATGGACAAACGGAGCCTGATTGTAGGCGAGCCTTCCGCCATTACGGGTGAGGCCCGGCTGCTGGCCGCAACGGACATGGACACCCTGCGCGCATGGCTTGCCTTCCATCTGGTGGAAAACGCCACCACCTACCTGCCAGACAGCTTTGAGCAGGCCCGCTTTGTGTTCACCAAAGCCCTGACGGGCCAGCCAACCCTGACCGCACGCTGGAAGCGCGGCGTACAGGCCACCAGTGCCGCCATGGGCATGGCACTGGGCAAGGTCTACGTGCAGCGCTACTTCCCGCCCGAAAACCGGGTGGTTATGCAAAAACTGACCACCGATCTGAAGAACGCCTTCAGGGTCCGGTTGCAGAACAATAGCTGGATGAGTGCCGCCACCAAGGAAGCAGCACTCCGCAAGCTGGAAAACTTTGAAATTCAGGTCGGCTACCCCAACAGGTGGCGCGATTACGCAGGTCTTGTGGTTAAAAAAGGCGATGTCTACGGCAACGCCCGCAACGGCGTGGCCTTTGAATGGCACTACTGGCTGGACCGACTGGACAAGCCGGTGGACCGGAACGAGTGGGACATGACCCCGCAAACGGTCAACGCCTACAACAACCCGCTATTTGATCAGGTTGTATTCCCTGCCGCCATTCTTCAGCCGCCGTTCTTCAACATCAAGGCCGATGCGGCCGTGAACTACGGGGCCATTGGGGGCGTGATCGGCCATGAAATGACCCACTCCTTCGATGATGAAGGCCGCCAGTTTGACGAACACGGTCGCCTGCGGGACTGGTGGACCAAGGACGACGCGGAACGGTTCCAGAAGCTGGCTGACCGTTTGGGTGCGCAGTATGATGCGTTTGAGGTGCTGCCGGGCGTGCATGTCAACGGCAAGCTGACCATGGGCGAAAACATTGCCGATCTGGGTGGGCTGACACTGGCACTGGATGCCTACCATGCCTCGCTCGATGGCAAACCCGCACCCGTGGTGGACGGGCTGAGCGGTGAGCAACGCGTCTTTTTAGGCTGGGCGCAGGTCTGGCGCGAAAAACTGCGGGAGGAAACCATTCGCAGGCTTGTGGTCACAGACCCCCACTCCCCGCCAGAAGCCCGCGTGAACCTGCCCATGCACAATATTGACGCATGGTACGACGCATGGAGCGTACAGCCGCAGGACAAACTGTACCTGCCCCCACAGCAGCGTGTTAAAATCTGGTAGAATCCACTGGCCCGGCGGCACGGACTGCCTTACACACCGGGCCATTGCCATGGCGGTTTTTTATAATCCGCCCCATTGCATACAACAGGCCCGTGTTTGAAGTTCTCTGTGGCACGGGGGCTTGAGCAATGGCAAAATAGCGGGCAAGTGGGCTATACCCACGCACACCATACTCATGCGGGGCAAGGGAGAACTCGGGCAGTCCATGGTCGATAAGCGCAGTTCCTCCACAGGCCAGAACGCCCCCCTGCCCGGCAGGCAGGAGCCACGCCTGCACCCCGCACATTCTGCCTCCTCCCCCCCGACCAGCACGGAGAACGCTGCCGGGCAAAGGCCACGGCTCTTCCCGTTCATGCCCGTGCCCAAGCCACCGGGCAGCCCTATGCGGGGCTCCTCCACACCGCTGATCCGCAAGGATGTGTACGCCGACCCCACACTGGGCCCGGTCTTTACCGCCTCCGCCCTTGCGCACTTCCTTTTGCTGGCCGCACTTCTTTATCAGGCGACCCACCACGGGCAGACGGGTTCGCCCCAGTCCAGCCAGTCTTCCTCGGTGGAAATGGTTTTTTCCCAGCCCACACCATCCACCGGCATGGTTGGCCCCCACTCGCCCGATGCAGGTGGAGGCAATGCGGCGCCACAGGCGGCTCCTCCCCCTCCGGCGGAACAGCAGCCAGATACACAGGCAGCCCCACCCGAACCAAGTGAAGCGGCACCAGACGTCCCGCCCCTGACCCAGTCCGATGATGGTCTGCCCAAACCCAAGACCACGCCCCAAAAAACGCCGCCAACCCAGCACAAGCCCACGGCAAAGCAGCCCAGCCGCGCAACGCCACGCCCGCACCCTACGCAGATGTCGCCCAAAAGCCTTCAGTCCCTGCTCCAGCACCCGATGGACTATTCGTTTAACGAGGCTCCGGCCCCACGCCGCACCAACCGGGGCCGCCCCGGCGGGTCGTCCGCGCCGCTGGACCTGTCCATTGGCCCCATGGTGGAAAACGGGCAGTTGAATGCCCACTATGCCTCACGCACCAGCGTGCATGGTGTGAGCAGTGACTACGGTGCGGAAATTGACGCATGGATCCAGCGCCACCTGTACTACCCACCCGACGCCGCAGAACGGGGGGAGGAAGGCAGCACGTCGGTCCATGTTATTCTGGACCGCTCGGGCCATGTGTTCAAAGTGTTCGAAACCGGGTCCTCGACCGAGGCGCTGGATGCATCGACCATTGGCATGTTCCAAGGCGCGCAGTTGCCCCCCGTGCCACCGGACATGAAGGACAAATATATCAACTTCGACGTAACGGTGAATTATATCCTGATCCGCAACTAGGCATTCCGTTTTCACCGCTGCGTGTCTATTACTCGTAGCTGGTGTGTGACGGCGGCATACAGATCACACAAAACTGAGGAGGTATCCTCGGTGTAATTCTGCTTATCTTATACCCCTGCTTACGCCGCCCCATACGGCCCCGAAAAGAGTTAAGGACATACTTGCGATGCCACGTTCATCCAGCTCCGATCTGCCGCCGGGCGTGCCCACAATCCGCGTTGTGGCCATGCCGACCGACACCAATCCCGCAGGGGATGTGTTTGGTGGGTGGATTGTCTCGCAGATGGATCTTGCCGCGGGCACAACCGCTGCTTTCCGTGCCAATGGCCGGTGCGTGACGGTTGCGATCAACAGCCTTGTTTTTCTCGAACCCGTTGTGGTGGGCGATGAGGTGAGTATCTATACCAAAATCATCCGCGCAGGCCGCACGTCCCTGACCATTCATGTGGAAACATGGCGCAGGGCGCGCCACACCCACATTACCTCCAAGGTGACGGAAGGGGAGTTCATTTTTGTCGCACTGGACGACAAACGCCGCCCCCGCGCCCTCCCCCCGTTTGAAGACACACTCCCCGCCGCCAACTGCGAAAAAGCCTGACCAGCACGCCCAAAGGTGGCGCGCCAGCGCAGCAACTGCGACCTGCCCTTACTTTCCCTGTTCCAGCACACGGCCTCCCCGTGCCATATAAAAGCTGGAGCCGCTGATCTTGCGTTTGGAACAGACTTGGGCAAGATGTGCGGCTCTTGGGTAAACCGGTGTATTTTTTTGTCACGCACCGCTTTGCCAGCACGTCATATGGTTTGAAAAACCCGCCAGCTTCCCTGCGCATCGTCCTCCCGTCTTCCGGGCGGACCAATCCATGCGGGGTGGGTAGTGGGTTTGGCGTAACAGGGAGGTCGGCACATGAAGCACTGGCAGATTGATCAACTGCCATGGGATCGGTTTGATCCCACCAAGGTTGACCCGGAGCTGATCCCTGCCATTAAGGCTGCCGCCGTTGTGGAACGCAACAGCGTGGACTACGCACTCTACCTCAACAACGTCTTTCGCAACGACCCGGACTTCTGCACGGCTGCCAACCATTGGGCGGAAGAAGAAATCCAGCACGGGGATGCGCTGGGCCGCTGGGCCATGCTGGCCGACCCGAGCTGGGATTACACAGCCGCCTTCCAGCGTTACCGCGATTTTTACAAAATTCCGCTCGATGTTGACCAGTCCGTGCGCGGGTCCCAGACCGGGGAACTGATCGCACGCTGCATGGTGGAAACCGGCACATCGTCTTTTTATTCCGCACTGGCGGACACCACGGACGAACCCGTGCTCAAGGCCCTGTGCAAACAGATTGCCGCTGATGAGTTCCGGCATTTCAAGCTGTTTTATGACCATATGCACCGTTACCTGCGCCGCGAGAACATTGGGCTTTGGCAGCGTATCCGTATTGCACTGGGCCGTGTGACGGAAACCGAGGATGATGAACTGGCGTCCGCCTACTACACAACCAACATCCCGCCAGACCAGCCTTATGACCATACACGCTGCATTGCTGCCTATATGGTGCGGGCCATGCGCACCTACCGGCCCCAGCACCTGCGCCGGGTAACAACCATGGTGTTCAAGATCATTGGCCTGCCTACCCATAGCTGGTTGCAGTCCGTGGCGTTCCGTATTTCGGAAAAACTGTTCATCCGGCGGCAGCAACGGTTTGCACGCATTGCGGACATAAGCTGAGCGGGGCTTGCAGCGGGCGGACAGGCGGGTCATCCTCTGTTCGTTCCAACCGCTGGAGAACAGACAGACCATGTTCACGCACATCATGGTGGGTACTAACGATATTGCCCGCTCTAAAAAATTCTACGATGCCGTTTTTGCTGCCCTGAACATCCCTCCGGCAGAAATCAGCGCCACGGGCCGCATTTCCTATGGCAAGCATGAGGTCCGGTTTATTGTAACCCCTCCGCTGGATGGCAAGCCTGCTACTCCGGCCAATGGCGGCAACAATCAGCTTTCAGGCCGAAACGCCCGCCATGGCCGACGCATGGCACAAGGCCGGTGTGGAAAACGGTGGCAAAGCCATTGAAAACCCGCCCGGCGTGCGCCAGACCCCCGTTGGCCCCCTCTACCTTGCCTACCTGCGCGACCCGGACGGCAACAAGCTGTGCATTGCCTGTAAAGTGCCTGCGTAACCCACCCGATCGGCCCGCACACCCTGCTCCACAAGAACACCAACTTCCGTTTTTAGGAGCAGGGACAAAGCTAGGCCTGACCAGACAGTTCCATAACCCCGTGAGGTTGGGAACTGTCTGGTCCAGCGCATTAAAACAGCCTCCTCACACATTAGCCCAGCATGGTGCGGTCCACCGCCAGACCGGCGGATGCCTGGCAGGTTGGCATCATTTCCACATGGTTGATGTTCACATGTGCTGGCAAGCCAAGCACCCACGCCACGGTTTCGGCTATATCATCAGGTAGCAGGGGGGCTGTGCCCTTGTACACGGCATCTGCCTTGCCCTGATCGCCCAGACGGACCTGACTGAACTCACTCCCCCCGCATAGTCCCGGCGCAATGGTGGTGGCTCTGACCTGCCTGCCCAGTAGGTCGCTGCGCAGGTTGCGCATGAACTGGTCCACAAATGCTTTTGTAGCCCCGTACACATTGGCTCCGGGGTAGGGGTAGGTGCCAGCCGTACTCCCCAAGGACACAACATGCCCAGCATTACGGGCAACCATGCCGGGCAACAGGGCACGTGTAATTTCCACAAGCCCGGTCACGTTGGTAGCGATCATGGTCTCCCAGTCCTGCGGCGTGGTCTGCCATGCTTTTTCCAGCCCCAGAGCCAACCCTGCGTTATTGACCAGCACATCGACCGCCTGCCAGTCCTGCGGCAGACTCTGTGGCAGGGCGCGTATGGCGGACAGGTCGGTCATATCCAGCCGGAAGGGCAGAATACGCCCAGCCTCCACCTGCCCTGCCAGAGCCTCCAGCCGCTCCTGCCTGCGGCCCGTTGCAATAACCCGGTATCCCTCCCGCACAAGCCGTAGGGCTATGGCATGCCCAAACCCGGCCGTAGCCCCGGTAACCAGCGCAACCTTGAATTTTTGTGCCATTGATCTGTCTCCATCCCAGCCAGAATTCCACCAACAGCCTATGCCAGTGTGCTGGCAGAACCAACACCATGCTCAGCTTTTACCCGCACACAAACGCATGACGGAACGGGCTGGCGTGGCAGACCACGCAGTAGTGGGCTGGTGCTCAGGACTGCGGCTTTGGTGCCGCCGCCTGCGCCAGTGTCCGGCGTTCATAGGGTTGCAGCAGATCCGCCAATGTGGCCTTGTCCAGCACCCCCATAAACGCATCCAGCGCACTCCCCAGCACGCCGCGCAGGCTACACCCGCCAGAGAGCAGGCAGGGTGTGGCCTCATCCCCATTACGGGCCATGCAGCCAACCAGCGCCATATCCTCCTCGGTGTGGCGCACCACGTCTCCCACACAAATTTCCTCCGCAGGGCGGCCCAGTGTCAGCCCGCCGCCGCGCCCCCTTTGTGTCTGCACAAACCCGCCACGCCCCAGATGGTGAATGATCTTGACCAGATGATTTTCGGAAATGCCATAAGTCTGGGCTACCTCACGTATGGAAACACGCCTGTCCGTATTCACGGCCAGATAAAGCAAGGTGCGTAGCGCGTAGTCGGTGTACAAAGTCAGACGCATAACAAAAAAATCTGCTCCAGCGGGTTATGGAAGTGGCACGGGGTCAATCCAGGCCGGGACTGGCGAGGCCAACCCTAAACGCCGCCTAACTGCCATGGTTTTTTATAAAATGCGAACCCACCCCCGCGGGCAGGCGAACAAACCGGCGGAATAAGGAACAAATGCAGAAAGACGATGAAACATGTGCGCCTGCCTGCCTTCCACAAAACTATCCACAGGGTTTTCCCGCAATCCGTCCCCTTCCATTGTGGATAAGCTTACCTGTGGCATTGCCAGAATAGTATAAAAAATGTCTGTTTCCTGCGGTTCGTAGCTTTTTTAAGCTTTTATGACACCAAACCCTCTTGACCCCTTACCGCAACAACGAGTCGGTGTGTTGCAATTCATCCACAGCCCGGCAAAGCAGTAATCGGGCACCAAAACCATGCCGCCATGCCCCGCACCCGATTGCGCATAGACCCAAACGGCTGGCACACTACGGCGCAATCTCTTTTCAGGCCCGAGGAGCTTACAAAGCCTCATGCAGTTCATTCTTACTTTTTCCTGCCCGGACAAGGCTGGCATTGTGGCCGGCGTGACCTCGGCACTGGCCCGGCAGGGAGCCGATATTACAGAGACCCACCAGTTCAGTGACCGCAGTACGGGCCAACTGTTCATGCGGCTGGCTTTTTTTACTCCCGCAGCCAACGGTATGGCGAACATAAAAGCCTGCCTTGCCCCTGTGGCCGAAGAGTTTGGCATGAACATGCGCCTGCATGACGCAGCCGTGCTGCCACGTATGATTATTATGGTCTCGCGCTTTGACCACGCCTTGCTCAACCTGCTGTACCAGGTCCGTGTGGGCTGGTTGCGGGCCGAAATTGTGGCCATTGTCTCCAACCACTCCGACAGCGAGGCCACGGCCCGCCAAGCCGGGGTGCCCTACTACTACTGGCCGGTAAACCCACAGAACAAAACCGAGCAGGAAGACAGACTACGCGACCTTGTGCAAACCACACAGGCGGACCTGATCGTGCTGGCCCGTTACATGCAGGTCCTCTCCGATAGTCTGAGCGCGCAGTTCAGCGGGCGGATTATTAACATCCACCACTCCTTCCTGCCCTCCTTCAAAGGAGCGCGCCCTTACCATCAGGCCTATGCCCGTGGTGTTAAGCTGATCGGAGCAACCGCGCATTACGTCACCGCCGATCTGGATGAAGGCCCGATTATTGAGCAGGAAACAGCACGGGTCAGCCACAATCTCTCCCCCGATGATTATATTGCCACGGGGCGGGGTGTGGAATCGCAGGTACTCGCGCGGGCGGTCAAACTGCATACCGAACACCGGGTTATGCTAAACGGCCACCGCACCATTATTTTTTCCTGACCCACCTGATAGCGGAACCTCCCCGCCACCCTGCTTTTCGGGCACAGGAACGTGGGGAGGACTGTTCAGGTAACACCCTACCCCACACCATGCCATGCGCCCCCCACTTGGGCCAAAGCCCGCGCACGCGTGCCCTAAAAACCGGTGGAGGCAGTAAACAGGGCGGCAAAACCACCCCCGATGTAATAATCGGGTGCCTCACCGGAAACCACACTCCCATGCCGCCCCACCGTATCGTGCGCGGCAAGTGTTGGGTCGGCCACACCAGACAGGTAATGCTGGTTGGTAATGTTAATAAAGTTCATGCGGAACTGCGGCGCATGCAGTACGGAAACGTCCTTCATACGGTAACCAAGAGCCAGATTGCCCGTTACGTGGGAAGGCATGCGCTCATCATTCATGAAAGTCGCATACTGGTGCCCGGTGTATTTGACCGTCATCACACCAAAAAAATGCCCGTCGTCATATGTCAGCCCTGCCGCGGCCTGCAAAGTGGGAGTGCGGACCGAGCGTTTACCCCGCGTTGGCAGGACCTCCGTGCCAGAATACAGGTCATTATCAATCGTGGAGTGCAGATATTCGCCCGAAAGATAGGGGCTTATATGGTGCCACGGTCTTAGCCCGACCTCCACATCCACCCCCCGTGTGGTCTGCCCGCCCGCATTGATGGTGGACTGCACCGGTGCCCCATTGAGCATGACAAGGGTAGAAACCTGCCGGTTTGTAAAATTGTAGTTGAACAGGGTTAGCGCACCCACAACAAGGTCATCGGCGTAGCGGTAACCCAGTTCCTCGGCAATGGAGTATTCATTCTTCAGGCTACCGGTGCCTTTTTGCTCCACCGCACCACTGGTCGGGTCGTACACATCATACAACGCTGTTTCCGCCGGGGTGCGAAAGTTGGTCGTGGCGTTAAAAAAGACCTGATGATGTGCTGTTATCTGGAATCTGGCCCCAAGACGGGGCAGCGGCACGGCTGTATTTGTGCCCATGTGGTAGGTACTCCCCGGCATGGCGTTTGTACCCATGCGGGAGAACATAACCTCCTTAAACCCCGCACTCAGTAACAGCCGGTCATGCAGCAACGTCAGCCGGTCGCCTATAAAAAGGGCGTTGGTCTGGGAAATAGTGTGGTTATTCGCCCCCCATAGTGCCTGCCCGTCCGCCGTGCGCAAGGGGCGACCTCCCCATATAGACCCGCCAGAACCCGAGGCATCCAGCATGGAAAACGTCTGTTTTTCCGTGTCATCCCCATAATCGTACCAGTAGCCCAGTATCAGATCATTGGGGCCACGCTTCCAGTCCAGTGCGGCCGTAAAGCCTGATCGATAGCTACGCTGCGTATAATCCGCCCGAACGGACATATACCCGCCCGGAGTATTGGCCAGGGTCGGGTCTAGCTGCACAGGCTCCGTGCCATTGAACAGCCCCGTGGTTGGCAATTGCATCCCCCCCGGCGCGTTGCCATACGCCCCCTGTGCATAGGGCGTGACCCTAAGGTCCAGCCCGTTGGCCAGATTAAGGTTTAGCGGCGCTGCCATATACAGGGTGCGCTCCGGCTGGCGGGCAAGGCGCCAGTAATCCGTGCCGCCTACTGCGTTCCCCGCATTATAATGGGCAGCAAGGTTATTGCCGCCATGTATGCCATCGGCCAGCCATGCATCTTTTGTAACCTGCGGGTAATAGCTGTCTATCGCCTGATTCCATGACCCGAGCAGGGCGGCATTACTATTCTGCCCCCATGTTTTGAGCAGTTTAAAGTCCACATGCTGCCGCTCATCCCGCCCCGGTCCACGCCAGTTGTCCGTCGCGCCATGAGAGTAGGAGACAAAACCCCGCAGGCCGGTATGGGCTATTTCACCACTTTCAAGCCGCAGGAACTGGCGGTTGGTATTATACGAACCATAAGACGTATCAAACATTCCTCCGGCCTTGTCCGCCGGGGTCTGGAACCGCAGCTTCATCAACCCGCCAGCCGCATTCAGGACCGGGCTATCCAGATCTGGCGCACCTTGTTGCAGGCTTATGGTTTCGTAATTCTCACTATCGGCGAACTGGCTGGGGTAGCCTGTGTAATAGGCAATGTCATTCAGGGGCATGCCTTCAAGCACATAACCAATGGCATCCCCGTTCATCCCACGCACCGTGATATTGGTTTGTGGGGAAAACCCGAACGGGTCCGAACCGCTGACCGTAGCCCCCGGCAACTGGGCAACAAGGTCAAACGCCGTAGCGGAAGGGGTCTGGCGGGCAATGTAGTCGGCATTGACCATGCTCTGGGCTTGTGGGTCGGACACAGGGCGGATCAGCCCCCCACCCGCAGGCAGATGTGCCGGGTTGGCATGCACGGTAACAATCTGCGCCTTGCCTGCCCGCAAGGGTTTGTCCGCCAGTGCGGAGCTGGCCATTACGCTCCCCAAAACGGCGGATACCCCATAACGCGCCCACACGCCCCGCAAGATCAGATACCCTTTATAGCCCTTGTCCAGCGCACACCTCCCCTACATGCTTACACCTGCGCATGTAGGAGTATAGCGCATGAAGCAGATTTAGTTTTCATCCACGTCGGATTTATCCCCCAGCACGATGGTCTGGTCGGAAATGGACACGTCCGTAACTGCCGGGCGTTGCAGGGCCTCTGTTGTATCCCGCGCAATCCCTGCTGTTTTATCCTTCAGATCCGCCAGTTCCTCGCGCACATCGGACAGAATTTCCAGCAAGGCGGCATGATCTTCGGAGGCGCGCTGGTCCGCCCCCTGGCTGAGCACGGCACTCCCCACCATAAGGGCAGGCAATGCGACCAACTGAATACAGTTGCTGATATACAGCAGTGTATTCTGCCACTGCGGCACAAGAACCGGAACCAGAGAAAAAACAAAAAACGCATAAACGCACCAGATGCTGCCAAACAGCATGGTCATTTTTACTGCAACGGCCACATTAATCCGCGCAATAAGGGACTTAGCAATTACTTCGGGTTTTCTCATGGGGTCTCTTCTTCCGTTACGCCGCGCAAACATGAGCAGCCGGCATTGCCGCGTGCGCTGTAACATACTCCAACCACCTTGTCCGCCAATCACAGCGGGCAGCACGGTTGCCCTGCATCAGGCAGATATGTGCCTACAACCCTGCGCGCACCAAACAGCCCAGCACTTAACCCTCAGGCAGAAGCTTAAGCAGGAACCGTAGCCGAAAAAAAGCAGCCTGCCCGCGTGCTGCATCGGCCTTGCGCAAAAACACCCCCACAACGTAAGTCCCATCCTGCTCGGGCCTGCCAACATAGGCGGCATTCTGCACCTTGCTGTTATAAACCTCCGCCCCGGCTGGATCACGGACCCAGAAGCTGACGCGCGCACTTTTTGCATGCCCCCCAACAAGCAAAAACTGCCCGACCTTGGCTGGCACCTTGTACTGCACGACCTCGTCCCCCTCGACCGTGCCCGCAACGGTTGCCTCATCCCCTTGCGTACGAAAATGAACAGTGCGCTGGTAGGCCTGTGCGTATCCTGCATGCCCCCACAGCAACACAGCCACCGCCAGCACTCCCCCCATCCGGCGCATGATGTTCCGCTCCCTTTATGCAACTCTGCCCTACTCGTGCCATACGCCGGGCAGGACCGCGAGTTCCCTGCATTGCACCCTACACTGCGAACATTTTCGCAAGGATGTCGTTTTCATGATTTTTAGGAGTCACAATGGCAGCGGGGGCCAGCGAAGCGGACATAAAAAAAACGGGCCAGCCTTATGGCGAGCCCGTTTTTTATCTGGGATTTAGCAGCCCTTACTGATCGACGAACTGTTCCTGCCCGACGATGCCCATCTGTGTCACACCAAGGCGCTGCGCGTCGGCCATGACATGGACGACAGTCTTGTAGTCTGCCAGCCGGTTGGGCTGGATGTGGAACTCAGGCTTGGGCTGCGCGGACGCAATCTCGCGCAGGTGGGCCTGCAACTCGTCCTCGCTGCCGACCGGCTGCCCGTTCCACGTAATCGTATTATCAAAATCCACCACAAGGGTCACAACA